>CAJUPU010000005.1 GCA_910588495.1 uncultured Oscillospiraceae bacterium
GCACGACTACTATAGGTTGCGGAGCCGTTGTGAGCAGCGCGGATGGACCAGAGCGAGGACAAAAGCCCAGAGAGGGCCGCAGGCCCGAGTGGGTTTTGTCCGAGACGGTGGGAAACCGCGCGTTGCGAACAGCGCAGCACGACTACTTCAGGTTGCGGCGCCGTCGTGAGCAGCGCGGATGGACCAGAGCGAGGACAAAAGCCCAGAGGAGGGCCGTAGGCCCGAGAGGGTTTTGTCCGAGACGGCGGGAAACCGCGCGTCGCGAACAGGCGCAGCACGACTGCGCAGCTGCGTCCGCTGGATCTGCGGGAAAAATGGAGTAGGCCTTGCTTTTCCCCTTTGCCCATAGTACAATGGATTCATATTATAAGGTATGAGGTGATCCCAATGGACAACAAGACCATTTTGGCGGCTGTGGACCATACCCTGCTTACCCAGACCGCCACCTGGGCGGAGATCCGCCAGATCTGCGATGACGGCGCCGCCTACGGCTGCGCCAGCGTGTGCATCCCGGCCAGCTATGTCAGGCAGGCGGCGGACTACCTGGGGGACAGGCTCCCGGTGTGCACCGTGATCGGCTTCCCCAACGGCTACTCCACCACCGCCGCCAAGGTGTTCGAGGCCCAGGACGCCATCGCCAACGGGGCGAAAGAGATCGACATGGTGATCGACATCGGCTGGGTCAAGGACGGCCGCTGGGACGATCTGCTCGGCGAGATCCGCGCGGTCAAGGCCGCGTGCGGCGGGCTGGTGCTCAAGGTGATCGTGGAGACCTGCCTGCTCACCCAGGAGGAGAAGGTGAAGCTGTGCCGGATCGTATCGGACAGCGGCGCGGACTTCATCAAGACCTCCACCGGCTTTTCCACCGCCGGAGCCACCCGGGAGGATGTGGCCCTGTTCAAGGCCAACGTGTCGGCCCATGTGAAGATCAAGGCCGCCGGGGGCATCTCCAGCCTCCAGGACGCGGCGGACTTTTTGGAGCTGGGCGCGGACCGGCTGGGCACCAGCCGCATCGTCAAATTGGTGAAAGGCCAGCAGGCCCAAGGCTATTGAGTCGTGCAGGTTGGCGGCAATTTGTGAATTCTTCGCGTATATTGTAAATGATCCTTGTATTTTGCCGGTAAACGCGATATAATGGGCACGTCCGCTGGGGGAGGGCCAGATATTGAGTCCTTCTTTTCGGCGGATATGGAGCGTGGACGGCTCCGCCGTCCCGGAACAGATGATAAGAAAGGATGAGAATTGCGATGAAAAAGCTCTTTGCAATGCTGCTGGCCATGGCGATGATGGTGAGCCTGTTCGCCTGCAGCAACGACAAGCCCGATCCCACCAAAGAGGGCAGCGAGCCTCCCGCCAGCCAGGGGACCGAGGAGAGCGCCAAGCCCGAGGAGAGCTCCGCTCCCTCCGAGGCGCCCGCCGCCCCCGCTGAGAATCCCGACGATATCCCCGACACCATGACCTCTTCCGACAACAAGTACCAGGTGGCCTTCATCACCGATGTGGGCCAGCTGAAGGACAAGTCCTTCAACCAGGGCACTTTTGACGGCGTGAAGCTGTACGCCGCCGCCAACAACAAGAGCTACAAGTACTATCAGCCCGCCAACGGAGATCAGGCCACCGATGATGACCGCTACGACGCCATGAAGTTCGCCGTGGAAGGCGGCGCCGAGGTGGTAGTGTGCGCCGGCTTCATGCAGACCGCCGCTTTGTCGAGGGCCGCCGCCGAGTTCCCCGACGTGCCCTTCATCTTCATCGACGGCTCCCCCATCGATGGCTGTGACAACGTGGCCGCTATCGCTTTCGCGGAGCATCAGAGCGGCTATCTGGCCGGCTACGCCGTGGTCAAGGAAGGCTATGAGAAGCTGGGCTTCTCCGGCGGCGGCGGCGGCACCAACCCCGCCTGCTGCCGGTTCGGCTACGGCTTCGTGCAGGGCGCCAACGACGCCGCCAAGGAGCTGGGCAAGACCGTGGACATCAACTACTCCTGGCTGTACGGCGCTTCCTTCTCCGCCTCCACCGACCTGCAGACCATGATCAACGGCTGGTATAACAACGGCACCGAGATCGTCTTTGCCTGCGGCGGCTCCATGTTCCAGTCCATCGTCGCCGCTGCCGCCGCCAACGACGGCGCTGTGGTGGGCGTGGACGTGGACCAGTCCGCCCAGTCCGACACCGTGGTCACCTCCGCCATGAAGGGCCTGTCCGCCTCCGTGCAGTGGGCCGTGGCCAAGGTGTATGACGACTCCTTCTCCGACATCGGCGGCAAGGGCACCTCCCTGGGCGCCAAGGACGACGCCGTGGGCCTGCCCACCGCTACCTGGAGCCTGGAGAACTACTCCGTGGAGGAGTATGAGGCGCAGCTGGCCGACATGGCCTCCGGCAAGCTGGTCGTGGACAGCATGGAGACTGAGGCCGACTTCGCCAAGCTGACCACTACTGCGTGGTCCAACGTGAAGCTGAGCGTGATCGAGTGACCTTCAGTCCGTGATATCCCAACGGACGGGACGCTGTGCGTCCCGTCCGTTTTTTCTTCCAAGTGAAAATAATTTGCTTGTGTTTTTGTCGGACCTAGGGTATAATCAACACAATAGGGTCCTTTATGGGGACTGGTGTTGACATTTTAGACAGGAAGCGGGATGAGGACGATGGAATCTGAGAACATCATCGAGATGCTCCACATCACCAAGGAATTTCCCGGCATCATCGCCAACGATGATATCACCCTCCAGCTCCGCCGGGGGGAGATTCACGCCCTGCTGGGGGAGAACGGGGCGGGGAAGTCCACGCTGATGAGCGTCCTCTTCGGCCTTTATCAGCCGGAGAAGGGGATCATCAAAAAGAACGGCCGGGAGGTGGAGATCCGGGACCCCAACGACGCCACCGCCCTGGGCATCGGCATGGTCCACCAGCACTTCAAGCTGATCGAGGTGTTCACCGTGCTGGACAACATCATCCTGGGGGCGGAGACCACCAAGATGGGCTTCCTCCAGAAGAAGGAGGCCCGGGCCAAGGTGGAGGCCCTCTCGGAGCGGTACGGGCTGAAGGTGGACCTGGACGCCAGGGTGGAGGACATCACCGTGGGGATGCAGCAGCGGGTGGAGATCCTCAAGATGCTCTACCGGGACAACGAGATCCTGATCTTCGACGAGCCCACCGCCGTGCTCACCCCCCAGGAGATCGACGAGCTGATGGCCACCATGCGGGAGTTCGCCAAGGAGGGCAAGTCGATCTTGTTCATCTCCCACAAGCTCAATGAGATCATGGCGGTGTCCGACCGGGTGACGGTGCTGCGCAAGGGCAAGTACATCGGTACGGTGGACGCCAAGGACACGGACAAGCAGTCCCTGTCCAACATGATGGTGGGCCGCCCGGTGCAGCTGGAGGTGACCAAGCAGCCCGCCCAGCCCGGCGCGCCGGTGCTGGAGGTGCGGGATCTGTGCGTCCCCTCCAGGAGCCACAAGAAAAACGCGGTGGACCATGTGTCCTTCCAGGTCCGGGCGGGGGAGATCCTGTGCATCGCCGGGATCGACGGCAACGGACAGACCGAGCTGGTCCACGGGCTGACGGGGCTGGAGAAGAGCTCCGGCGGGGCCGTCACCCTGTGCGGGGAGGACATCTCCCACGCCTCCATCAAGCACCGGGGCCGGAACATGAGCCACATCCCCGAGGACCGGCACAAGCACGGCCTGGTGCTGGACTTCACCTTGGAGCAGAATCTGGTGCTCCAGCGCTTCAACGAACGGCCGTTCCAAAAGCACGGCTTCATCGACGGGGGGGCGGTGCGGGCCTACGCCCAGCAGCTGATCGAAAAGTACGACGTGCGCTCCGGCCAGGGGCCGGTGACCACCGCCCGGTCCATGTCCGGCGGAAACCAGCAGAAGGCCATCATCGCCCGGGAGGTGGACCGGGAGAAGTCCCTCATCGTGGCCGTCCAGCCCACCCGGGGCCTGGATGTGGGCGCCATCGAGTACATCCACAGCCAGCTGGTGGCGGAGCGGGACCGCGGCCGCGCCGTGCTGCTGGTCAGCCTGGAGCTGGACGAGGTGATGAGCCTGTCCGACCGCATCCTGGTGATGTACGAGGGGGAGATCGTGGGCGAGCTGGACCCCAAACAGACCACGGTGCAGGAGCTGGGCCTGTATATGGCCGGAGCCAAGCGGATGGACAGGGAAGGGAAGGAGGAGAAGGGCGCGTGAGCGTGAAATATCCAAATCTTTTCCAGATCTATACAGGAGAGGGGGACGCGGACGCATGAAAGATCAAGGGAGGACCTTACTGCAAAAGGACGGGACCAAGACGGTGCTGGCGTCCCTGCTCTCCATCGCGATCGGTCTGCTGGTGGGCAGCGTCCTGGTGCTGGTGGTGGGGCTGTTCAGCGGAAACCTGGGCCTGTCCAGCGCCTGGGAGGGCATCCGCCTGATCATGTTCGGCATCCTGAGCACCGGCCGGAACGCGGCGGGCGGCCTGAGCTGGGGCTTCAACCCCCAGAGCATCGGCAACATGCTGTTTCGGGCCACGCCGCTCATCCTCACCGGGCTGTCGGTGTCGGTGGCCTTCAAGACCGGCCTCTTCAACATCGGCGCGCCGGGCCAGTACCTGATGGGCACCATGGCCACCCTGACCATCGCGCTGGGGATCCCCGCCTCCGCGCTGCCCGGCCCCCTCATCTGGCTGCTGGCCTTTTTGGGCGGCATGGCGGCGGGGGCCCTGTGGGGCTGCATCCCCGGTCTGGTGAAGGCGCTGCTCAACATCAATGAGGTGCTGGCCTGCATCATGACCAACTGGATCGCCGCCAGCCTGGTGACCTGGTTCTTCGACGCCACCAAGGTGTTCCAAAACACGGTGGAGAACACCAAGAGCAGCTATGTCTATAAGACCGCCTACGGCCGGACGCTGGTGGACGGGACGTGGACCTATGTGGACGGCAGCGGCGTGCAGACCGCCAAGCTGGGGCTGGACAAGCTCTTCCCCGGCTCTCAGGTCAACGGGGGCATCCTGGTCGCCATCCTCATTGCCATCGGAGTGTACATCCTCATGACCAAGACCACCCTGGGCTACCAGCTGAAAGCGTGCGGCTCCAACCGCCACGCCGCCCGGTACGCCGGGGTGAACGACAAGCGGAACATCGTGCTGTCCATGGCCATCGCCGGGGCCCTGTCCGGGGCGGGCGCGGCGCTGTATTACCTGGCGGGCAATACGGAATTCTACTGGCAGACCTACCAGTCCCTGCCCGCCACCGGCTTCAACGGCATCCCGGTGGCCCTGCTGGCGGCCAACCACCCCATCGGCGTGATCTTCACCGGCTGTTTCATGTCCATGCTGAACATCGTGGGCCTCCAGCTCACCAGTCTGACCGCCTATAACGAGTACATCACCGACGTGATCATCTCCGTCATCGTCTACCTCAGCGCCTTCTCCCTGCTGATCAAGATGCTGTTGAGCGCCCGCAGGAAGGACGAGCCGGCGGCCATGCCGGACAGTCCGGCGGAGGACGAGTCCGCCCAGAGCGCCCCCGCGGAGAAAGGAGGGGAGCAGGCATGACGTTTTTGATCCAACAGACCCTGCTCTACGCCGTCCCGCTGATGATCGTGGCGCTGGCGGGCGTGTTCGCTGAACGCAGCGGCATCATCAACCTGGCGCTGGAGGGCATCATGATCTTCGGCGCCTTCGTGGGTGTCCTCTTCGTCAACCTGATGCAGGGCGCCGCCTTGTTCCACGACGCCTACGCCGCCAAGAACTGGCTGGTCCTCCAGGGGCTGGAGCTGCTGGCCATGCTGGCCGCGGCGGTGATGGGGGCGGTGTTCTCCCTGCTGCTGTCCTTCGCCTCGGTGAACCTGAAGGCGGACCAGACCATCGGCGGCACGGCGCTGAACCTGATGGCCCCAGCCCTGGTGCTCTTCCTCATCCGCATCATCGCCAACCAGAACACCCTGGGGATGGCGGACGGCAGCGACGCCGCCAGCTGGTTCATGATCAAAAAGAGCACCTTCGGCATCGACCGCAAGACCGATCTGGGCTTCCTGGGGGAGACCTTCATCAACAAGGTGTATCTGGCCACCTATGTGTGTATCCTGCTGTTCATCGTGCTGTCCGTCCTGCTCTATAAGACCAGGTTCGGCCTCCGCCTGCGCTCCTGCGGCGAGAATCCCCAGGCCGCCGACTCCCTGGGCATCAACGTGTACAAGATGCGCTACGCGGGCACCACCATCTCCGGGGCCCTGGCGGGCATGGGCGGGTTCGTCTACGCCCTGACCACCGCCAACTGCGCCTCCACCGGCGACGTGGCGGGCTTCGGGTTCCTGGCCCTGGCCGTCATGATCTTCGGCAACTGGAAGCCGCTGAACATCGCCGGGGCGGCCCTGCTGTTCGGCCTGTTCAAGTGCGTCGCCGCCTCCTATGCCTCCATCGACATCAACGGGGACGGAATCTTCATGTTACAGGAGATCGGCGTCAGCTCCCATGTGTACCGTATGCTGCCCTATGTGATCACCCTGGTGGTGCTGGCCTTCACCTCTCAAAAGTCCCGCGCCCCCAAGGCGGAGGGCATCCCCTACGACAAGGGACAGCGCTGAACGCGATCGTCCCAAACCAAAAACGGCCCGCCGGACGATCCCGGCGGGCCGTTTTGATATGTGGTCTTGGTTCAGCGCCTGACCCGGGACTTGAGGGCGTCCTTGTAACGGAGCAGCTCCTCCTTGGCCAGCGCGGCGGCGGCCAGGATGTCCTCGTGGCTGACAGAGTACTTCTGGCTTACTTTCAGCGAGCGGTAGATGTGGCGGAACCGGCGGCTGTACTTCTCCAGCTGGGCCACCTGGTCGCTGTAGCGCTGGCGCAGGGCGTCGGCGCTGTCCGCCAGCTTGTCGCTGAGTTCCGCTTTGCCCAGGGCCGCCTGGAGCTGGAGCTCCTGCCCCAGCTGGGTGACGCTCTCCACGTGCATGGCCACCAGCACCAGGTTGCGGATGGTGAAGGCGGCGTCCACCGCCAGCAGGGCCAGGAAGGCGCCGCACAGCATGAATTCCAGCCACACGGGCAGGCCCTCCACCAGCTCCTGGAAGGGCGGGTGGATGAAAAAGATCACGATGTAGGACAGCACGCCCCAGGTGAGGGCCACCCACAGGCACACCCGGCCCTTGAGGTTGAAGCGGAATTGGGAGTAATCCCAGTATTTCACGTGGGTGGTGACCTCCAGCACCCAGCCCACCAGGTACTCCCAGGAAGTCATGACCACCACGGCCACCCCGTAGAAGAGGATCAGGTTCCCCTTCAAAGGCGTGAAGAACAAGATCATCAAGGTGACGCCGCCGCCGTAGATGGGGCAGATCGGGCCATAGAGGAACCCGCGGGCCACCAGGCGGCGCTCCACGACGGAGCAGTAACAGGTCTCCATCACCCAGCCCAGGAAGGCGTACAGGATGAAGTAGAGGAACAGCTGGGAAAGCGGGATGCCCATGAGGCTCAACGGTGCTCCCTCCCATCGTCGCCGGCGAGCAGTGCGCCCAGCAGGCCGTTATAGACCCGGTCCGGGTGGGCCAGGAACCGGTCGGCGATGCCCTGGGCGTCCTCCCGGGTGGGGGAGAGCAGGGTGAGAGAGAACAAACTCCCCTGGTCGTCGTCCATGAACAGCCGCACGTCGAAGCCCTGCGGCCGTTCCTCCACCTGGGCCCGGACCTGGGCCTTGCGCTTCAGCGCCTGGTTCAGCGGGGCCAGCCGCTGGTCGCACCGGCGGCGGATGATGGGGGAGAGGCTGCTCTCCCCGGCGGCGCAGGCCCGGCGGCCCTTGCCGGTGATGGCGTAAAACTCCCCCTGCTGGTCCAGGTGTCCGCTGTCCGCCAGCTCGGACACCGCCTCGGCGAACTGGAAGTAGTCCACGCCGCTGTCGCACAGGGACAGGTCCGTCAGGGTGGCGAAATCGATGGGGGCCGCCGCCCGGTCCATGATATAGAGCACCAGCAGCTTGATGTCCAGCTTGTCGTGGATGAATCCGGCCATAGGCGCACCCTCCTCCTGCCGCGAGATGTCACCAGATATTATAGCGGACTGGGGGGAAGATGGCAAGGGGGGATTTGACGCTTCAGCTCCGAGTGACCAAAGCCTGATAGAGCTGGACCATATAGGCCCAGGTGGACCGGTCCAGGGTGCCGGTGACGGGAAGCCCGGCCAGGCGCTGGACCTCCTGGATGTTCAGATAGGTGTCGCCGTCGTTGCAGCAGTTCATCTGGCAGGGCTTGAAGTTGCTCATCACCTTGTTGAGCGAGCCGAACATGGCCTGGACGATGCGCAGCACCTCGCACTCCTGGCCCTCCACGGCGGTGTAGGAGCCGTTGGGCAGCACGTTGAGGGCGGGGGGGAAGCCGTACATCAGTTCCATATGGATGTAGGCGTCCCGGATGGCGTTCCAGGTGGTCAGGTCCACCACCCCGGTGACGGGCAGACCGTTCTCCCGCTGGAACACCATGACGGCCTCCAGGGTGCGCTCGCCGAAGATGCCGTCCACCGCCAGCCGGGTGAGGATATCGTTGTGGATGGCCAGCTGGTTGAGCATGTACTGGAGGGATCGGATGGGCTGGTCGCCGCGCTCCGGGGCGGGATTGGCGGGTGCGTTGGTATTCATGGCAGTTTCCCTTCCTTTCAGGCGTCTGTGCTTCCATAGCTGAGGTCGTAGCCGGGGAACTGGCCCGACAGGACCCTCTGTTCGATCTGCTCCGGCGTGGTGGGCAGGCCGGCCCCCGCCAGGGCGGTGCGGGCGATGCCCAGATACTCGTCATAGATGCCCTGCCAGGTGGCCTGGTCCACCACCCCGGTGACGGGCAGGCCCAGGCGGCTCTGTACGGCGTTGACCGCCTGGGCGGTCTGGGGCCCGAAGATGCCGTCGATGGCCAGCACGGGCACGGCGGGGGAGAACTGGCCGATGATGGAGATGAAGTATTGCAGAGCGGACACCGCCGGGCCGGTGCTGCCCTCCCGAAGGGTGACGCCAGGGGCGGGGCCCTGGATCTGGGTGAAGGGCTGGCCCTCGCTGACCAGCTCCGACAGCTTCCGCACCGCCCCGTGGAGGGACACCAGCTTATACCAGGTGCCCTGGCCCACGATGCCGTCGGGGGTGAGGTTGAAGATGCGCTGGAACGCCTTCACCGACTCCTCGGTGCGGCTGCCGAAGATGCCGTCCGCCGGGCTGACCCGGGGGATGGCGGGGTAGTTGCGGGAGATGCGGTTGAGCATGGCCTGGAGCACGGTGACATAGCTGCCGGAGGAGCCCTTTTGCAGGGGGTAGCCGGGGTAGGAGTACTCGATGTCCCGGATGGGGGTGTTGGACACCAGCTCGATGTCATTGCCGTAGTAGCGGCGCAGGATGTCCATGGTGCCCAGGCCCTGGCGGGCCAGCGCCTCGCTGCCCCACTGGGACAGTCCGTCGCAGGTGACGGTGGTGCCATTGCAGAACTTGGCGGCCAGGGGCTCCACGAAGCCCTTCCGGCGGATGTAGGTGGTGAACAGCTCATCCACGATCTTGGCCACGTTGTCGAAGATGCTCCGGCCCTTGATGAACTTCTGGTCGTTCATGGTGGAGGCGGTGATGTCGAAGTCGTAGCCCCGGCTGGGGTAGTATTCGGTGTACACCCGGTTGAGGGCAAAGGAGATCTGGGCCAGGATGTTGGCCCGGAGGGCGGCCTCCGGCCAGGTGGGATAGATCTCGCTGGAGGCCACGTTTTTGATGTAGTCGGGGAAGGATACCGTCACGTTTTCTGCCCACTGGTTGGCCGGGCCGGTGTGGACGGTGATGGTCTGAGGTATGTAGGGCGTGACTGAGATAGGCATGATGACCTCCTTGTTCGGCGTTGGCGGCGCGTCACAGCGGCTGGGGGGTGACTATCACCGGGGCGGCGTCGATGTCGCTCCCGGCGGGCTGGGGGAGGGGCACCAGGGGGACGTTCTGCACCGTCTCCACCCCGGGGAACACCTGGAGCTTCTCGAAGGTGGCCAGGTAGTACTCCGGGTGCTCCACCACCAGGGAATAGTCGGAGAAGGGGGCGGTCCCGCCGGGGGATTCGCTGAGGGACAGGTCGGGGGCCTCCAGCGTGACCGGCCGGGTGCCGCCGCTCTCATCGGTGGTCTGGATGGAAAAGACCTTGCGTCGGCCGTCCTCGCTGGGACTGGAGATGATGACGGTGGCGCCGGACACGGGCAGCTGGGCCTGCGAGGTGTAGGCGCGCACGATAAGGGAGCCGGTTTGCGGCATGGACAACTCCTCCTTGTTCAGGTATGACACAGTGTATGCGGGGCCATGGAAAATCGTGAATTTTCCGTCGATCAAATTGACAAACCGCTGGATATGGAGTAGAATAGTTTCAAATTTTTTGGCAAGGAACGGTCATGACATGAGAAAAGATAAGATATCCTCCGCGGTCATCCGCCGGCTGCCCCGGTATTACCGGCATTTGGACGATCTGCTCCGCGCCGGGACGGTGCGGATCTCCTCCAGCTCGCTGGCAAGGTCCATGGGGCTGACCGCCTCCCAGATCCGGCAGGATCTGTCCTGCTTCGGCGGCTTCGGCCAGCAGGGGTACGGCTACAACGTGGAACGGCTCCGCTCCGAGGTGGCGGACATCTTGGGGATGAACCGGGACCACACGGTGGCCATCCTGGGCGCGGGCAACCTGGGCCGGGCGCTGATGGAGAATTTTCCCTTCAAGTCCAATGGCTTCCGGCTGGTGGCCGCCTACGATGTGGACCCGGAGCTGGTGGGTGCCCAGATCAGCGGCACGCCGGTGTACCATGTGGACGAGCTGGAGCGCCGGCTGCGAGATGAGCCGGTGAGCGTGTGTGTGCTCACCGTCCCGGCGGGGGTGGCGGAGCCCACCGCCCTGCGGCTGGCCCGGTGCGGCGTAACGGGCATCTGGAATTTCACCAACGTGGAGCTGCCCCAGCAGGACATGCCCAGCGTCCAGATCGAGGACGTACACTTTGCAGACAGCCTACTTACCTTGAGCTACATGATCTCCGAGGAGGCGCCATGAAGAAGAAGCTTTTGACCGGGGCGCTGGCCCTGATCCTTCTGGCGGGGGGGCTGACGGCGGCCTTTTCCGTCAGCCAGTCGGAAACGCTGGTGTCCCTGGGCTACCTGAGCGGGGCGTTTTGGAACGACCTGAAGGCCACGGTGAAGCAGGAGGTGGATCGTGACACCACCGCCATCCTCAACGAGGCGGCGGCCCAGGCGGGGCAGGGGGGCGGGAGCGCCTTTGCCGCCCAGAGCGGGGTGAATGGCGACCGTGTGGCGGGGACCACCGGCTCCGGCCTCATCTGGACCTCCGGGAGCGCCGTGGTGTACAGCGGCGCGCTGGTGGACGCCACAGCGGGGACCGAGCTGGCCGCCGGCGCCGGCCTTGCGGTGGGGCACCGGTATCTGGCCGGGTCGGATGTGACGCTGGTGGTGTCATCCAACGCCGCCCAGTGGATGGGGGAGGGGCAGTGGACCCTCACCCACGGAGATCCCATCCAGCCCCCGGCTGACCTGCCCTTCACCGATGTGGCCCGGGACGCCTGGTATCACGACGACGTGGCTTTCGTCTATCAGAAGGGCCTGTTCAACGGCGACAGCCCCACCAGCTTCACCCCGGAGAACAGGATGGAGCGGTGCATGATGACCACCGTGCTCCACCGCCTGGCGGGCTCGCCCGCGGTGAGCTATTCCACCCTGTTCTGGGACATCCCGGACGGCCAGTGGTACACCCAGGGCACCATCTGGGCGGGGGCCATGGGGGTGGTGTCCGGGGTGGAGCCGGGCCGTTTCGACCCATCCGCCAACGTGACCCGCCAGGAGATCGCGGTGATCCTGCACCGCTACGCCGAGAAGATGGGCTATGATGTGAGCGCGTCCGCCAGCCTGGCCGGGTTCCGGGACGCGGGCTCCGTGGCCTCTTGGGGGACCAGAGCCCTGTCTTGGGCGGTGGGCGCAGGCATACTCAACGGGAGCGACGGGGCGCTGCTGCCCGATGGCGACGCCACCCGGGCGGAGGTGGCCGCCATGCTCCACCGGTTCACCAGCTGGGCGGAACGCCAGTGAGGGCGGGGCGCCGGACGGAACTGTCCGGCGCCCCGTTTGTGGCCGCAAAAAAATTTGTAAAAAACGAAAAAAACACTTGCATTTTCCAGAGCCATGTGTTATTATGGGTAAGCTCTCAGGAGCGTATGCGGCTGTAGCTCAGCTGGATAGAGTGTTTGGCTACGAACCAAAAGGTCGGGGGTTCGAATCCCTCCAGCCGTACCAAGTCGGAGCAAGCGTCATATCGCTTGCTCCGACTTTTTTCACAAGTCGGAGCGTGCTCATTTTGCTGCTCCTCCTTTCCAAATCGAACCCGCTTTGCTGGGCTTCGATTTGGCTTTAGGCGCAGACTAAAAGCTGCATCTTTTCTATCAATACAAGACAAAGAAAACGGTCATTTCGATAAGAAATGGCCGCTTTTTTGTATAACGAAAACCACTCGACCAGCGAGTGGCTTTCGTTACACAAAAGTGCCCCCGCATCTCACGATGCGGGGGCACTTTTTCTATGGCGTAGGCTGATGTTTAGTGCCCTACACAGGCTAAATCACCTTGCCCTACGACATAGTATCCTTGACCTTGCAATATGATTATAGTTTATGATTGCCTTAAATGCAAGAGCATTCTTGCATTTAATCCAATACTTCAAGAAAAACAATGCCGTGTATTTATATTGCTGATATGGAAAGCGTGTGGTATAATGGTTATAAATACTCCCGACTAACGTCTACCTATGCTGATGAATGGACAGGCCAGGGTGGAATGAGGTGAAGTGATGAGTAGTTTAGTTCTGGATTTGCAGCAAGAAGTATTAAAACCTGACTGCGATATTTTGAACGCTCTGCGGAAGGCGCATTTGATTGCCGCGAAGTTGAAACTGACAGAGTTTGATTCATGGATTATGTCTGAACTTAATGGATATGATGGGAATCATCTACGCCCACCACAATATCGCACTGTTAAGGGTAGATTAAAGGCCAGAAATCCTTATAATGGTTGGATTCCTGTCCAATTTCCAGACAGCAAAACAGAACAAATTTTTTGTTCAAACATACTCCCTATGCCAATATCTGAAATTATTGAATTGAGTAATAGGTCATCAGGGGATTTCCAGATGCAATTACCCGCAGAAGCAGTAAATTGGATAGTGGCAAACTCCAATATGCCGGTTGTAATGCAAATTGTTCTTTCTGTTAGTTCCCATTATCTTAAAAGCATAATGGAGCAAGTAAAAAATTGCTTGCTGGAGTGGACCATCAAATTAGAAGCAACGGGAATTTTGGGAGAAGATATGCGATTCAGTCAGGAGGAAACAAATATGGCAAAAGAAATACCACAGCAAATCAATAATTACTATGGCACAGTTGTAAATGGAGATGTCAGCCAGTCCCAAGTGGTGTCAGGCGACCATAACTCTATTGCCTTTAACTATGGACAGGTTTCTGACTTAATGAAAAAAGTTAGGGATTCCATTGACCGGGAACAGCTTTCAGATGAAGATCGAGAAAGTGCGATGGAACTGATTTCCGAAGCTGAGACTAAAATTGCGGAACAAAAGAAACCTGGAATTATCCAAGCTGCACTGTCTGGTTTGCGAGATTTTTTGGTGGCCGGGGGTGCAAATGTTACGGCCGCACTGGTTGTACAGTGCTTACAGACGATAGGATAATTGCGATACTGAGTTTGCAGAGAGTGTTGAACAGGAAAAGGCGGTGAGATAGTGGCAGAGGTTTTAACTGGCGTAAATGGACAGGTTCTTCGCTGGGCAAGGGAAAGCTACAATATGTCCATTAGTGAAACGGCTATGGCAATAGGAATTGACGAGCAGCGATATATAAATTGGGAGAATGGAGAGGAATTTCCAACGTATGCCAAACTCAAGAAGATCAGCGATGTCCTTCACAAACCAAGTGCGCTGTTCTTCTTCCCTGAGCCGCCTCAAATTCAAAGCATCAAGGGTGATTTGCGTACATTATCCAGCGAAGTATTTGGTCGCCTGAGCAAGCAGGTGATACGGCAGTTTGAAAAAGCTCGGGCATATCAAATGGATTTGAGAGAATTGTATGGCGAGAAGCAAAGTATTTTAGCCATGCGACATACATTCCCGGCAGACCGAGCCAAGCTCTGCGAATATTTTAGAAAAGTATTAACCTTTCCCATTTTAGCACAGAAAGATCGCCGAAGTGATAAAATTGTATTTGAGATTTTTCGAGAAAAGTTCTATGAAGTTGGTATTTATGTTTTCAAGGATACTTTCAAAGACAACAGTGTTTCTGGACTCTGCCTAAATGACACCCAATATCCCATTATCATTATCAATAATGCGATGTCTTTTGCCCGTCAGAATTTTACATTATTTCATGAACTATACCACTTGATTGCTGACACAAGCGGAGCGGAAATAATCAGAGATGACTACTATGTTTTTCTTGACGAACAGCAATCTCGTGTGGAAAAGGCTTGTGACTCTTTTGCAAATGAATTTCTTGTACCAATGGCTGATTTTCAAATAGAATTATCAAAGGGCGCGGTCGATGAAATTCGCATAGCTGAATTAGCCAAACTATACTCTGTTAGCAAAGAAGCCATCATGTATAAACTGTATACAATGAAGCTAATTACTTCAGAGCAATACAACGCATTGAAAGAAACATTTTATGGTGACGCCATTCGTAGTAGAGCGAAAACAACCGGAACCGAAAAGGCAGGAGGAAATTATTATTACACGAAACTGTCTTATCTTGGCTCCCACTACACTGGGGATGTTTTCCGCCAATATTTCTCAGGAAAAATAGATAAGCTCCGTGCCAGTGAAATGCTACACAGTAAAGTAGATCACCTTCCAAAGCTGGAAACAGCATATTTTAGGGGGGTGAAGTGATGATCTATGTGATAGATACGGGTATTTTCAGGAAATTACTTGACCATTTCCCGAGACAAGGGAAACTTTTTGAAGCAATATGGGAAAAGTTCGACAAAGGAATTGAAGCAGGTGACTTTATATCTGTAGACGAATGTTATAACGAATTAACTCGGCATTTTGATGAGAAAAACCCCAATTACATTTGGCTCCATGAGCGTCGGTATATGTTTCATAATCCAACAAACGAAGAATCTATCCATATCAGGACTTTATTCCAAAAAGCTAAAATGCGCGAAAGTATTCATACCAAAAATATATTGGAGAATCGCCCTGCTGCGGATGCCTATTTAGCGGCAAAGGCCAAAGCGTTAGGGGCAGTTGTTGTAACAACCGAAACCTATAAACCTACCTCAGCTCAACTACCAAATATTTGTGAGGTATTGGGCGTTAAGTGTATCTCTTATGATGATTTCATGGAAATGCTCTCTGAATAGCTGTTAGCAACGCAACAGAAATTATCAATAATATCAATAAATTGTTTCATTCGCAACAAAAGGTCACAGAGTTCCGCATAAGAGCGGTTCTCTGTGGCCTTTTTCTAATTTATATACTATCACGAAGAAAATTAAAGTGTTTCGACTAAGCAATTGAGGATGGTTTCAATCTTATGCTGCTTCTCCAAGTCCAACCCTCCCAGTTTCTCTGCTAGAGGTGTCCATCGAATCGGAGTATCCGCCGCGATGTATGCCGCCAAGATGGAGTCAGCACCAGTCCCAAGGGCATTGCAGATGTCGATCAAGGTTGGTAGGGCAGGTATCAGCAACCCACGTTCAATCCGTGAGATCGAGTTGGAGGCAACGTTCGTTGTCTCGGCAAGCTGCTCCTGGGTCATGCTGCGTTCCTTGCGTATGCGCTGTATTGCTTGTCCACCTTGTTTGAAGTCCACTGCTATCCCTCCAACGTCGATGTTTCATCCATATTATGAGCGAGTTAGACGTATTAAATCCAGAACGCTATAGACATAATTCGACGTATAAGGTATAATTAGGCGGAACTCTTTGAGGAGGTGACCCTCTATGCTGGATAACTGCTGTGCCTTCACCGGCCATCGCCCGCACAAGTTCCCTTGGCGATATGATGAAACTGACAGCCGATGTGTAGCATTGAAGGCAGCACTGGCAGGGCAGATCACACAGTTGGTCGATGCTGGAGTGACAGACTTCTACAGTGGCGGCGCAGATGGGACAGATTGTTGGGCGGCCTTGATTGTCCTGAAGCTGAGGGAAAAGAATTCTGCGCTGAAGCTCCATCTGATCTTGCCCCATGAAGGGCAGGCTGACAGGTGGAGTGATCCAGCACAGGAGCGGTATCGCTCGATTTTGGAGCAGGCTGATTCTGTGGAATATGTGAGTCGGGAGTATTACGAGGGCTGTATGTTTGATCGGAACCATCGTCTGGTAGAAGCTGCTGGGGTGTTGCTGGCTGTCTACAACGGAGAGCGGAGGGGCGGGACTGTAACTCGTGAACAACTTTCCATTGTGTTCTTGAATGAAACTCCTCTCTCGGATTTGAAAGAAGCTGAGGCCATGCAGAGAGCCTTAATGATGATATTCCCGGAAGCTGACAAAGATTGTAGTGTCCTCAATGTGTGCCAAGGCGGGAACAAGTTGTTGTATTCTGATGAAACCATGCCGACGATCAATGCTGACTTGTTATTCATGAATATGTGTCTTCGGTTGAAAAACAAGTTCGGTTCCACCAATTACAAGCGGAAGATTGCCGAGTTCTCCCGAGTAACAGGTGTTCGATTGGATGATAGAAATCTTCCTGATGTTTCTGTTGCTGAGGTTCACACTGAGCATCGTAAAGAGAAGATTGATGATAAGAATTCGTCAAAGTGTATTATAGAAGAAAGATCTGACGAGATCTTATCACATCATGAGTACAGGATCAACTTTGAGAGCAGAAGCACTTCTCCAGAAGTTCTTCCAGATCAAAAGAGATCATCTATCATCGGTCTTCGTGAATCAAAGATACTCAAGTCATTCAGATCTTCCTGTAGATTGTATCAAGAGTTTGAATCAGAAAGTAGATGGTTGACTCAGCAAGAACTTCTTGGACTGGCTTCAAATCTGTCTCAGGTCAGATCTGGGCAAAAGGTTTTCAAGGAAGTTCTTGGCTCAAATACATATTTTGAATGGGAAAAGCAGATTGACAACTGGGATTACTACTTTTACTACATCAAAGGGAAAGGTTCCAGACCATGTACCTGCTTCTGTCCATACCGTAATACCTGTCAACACGGGACAAACATCTTGTCAACTGTAAATCCCAAGTATCATCAAATTGAAAGAATTGATAACTGGGGTGTTCCCTTAGTTGATGTAGATGAAGCGTGGGAAGATTTCAGTGAGAAGTTCCGGGAAGCGGTAGCATCTGATGAACCAGGCTGGCATGTCATTAAAAGTCAAACCGCCCTCGGCAAGACCCAAGCATTGCTGGAATTTCTCAGGGATACCCCGCTCAGAGTATTGATTGCTGTTCCAACTAACAATCTGAAACGTGAGGTCTGCGAGCGAGCTAAGAAGATGGAGATAGAGGTAGTCACATCACCTTCATTGCATGAAATAAAGGACGACATTCCTGATGTTGTCTGGGATGAAATACAGGCTCTATACGATGTAGGCAAGTCGCCGATGCCTCGGATAGAGAAGGCGATTGCTGAGGATGATGTGGAGTGTGCAAAGGTATTCAAGAGATACAAACGTGAGCTTTCAGAATTCATTAACTCCGAGAGTCACGCTATCACTACGCATCGCCGCCTGACCAATATGGATGTAAGTAAGTACGATCTCGTCATAGTGGATGAAGATATTATCTACAGCACCGTCATTCCTAGCAGAGAGACAGTCTCTCTGTTAATGCTGAAGAAAGTGCGAAAGAAGTTAGCCGCCAGCGACCCGCTGGCAGCTAAGATCAGGAGAATTCTAAAGAAGGTCAAAGATTCAGAGTTCTTTACTTTAGATGAAATTGACTGGCGCAGAGAATATGCCGATATAAAGATGGCCGTCAATATACCGGCACTATGCTCTGCTGCATACTTCTGTTACCGTGCCGCTTCAAAGCAGGAGAACGACTTGACAGAGGATAGCATCACCTTTATCAAACCTGTTAAGTTTTCTGATAATAAGTATATTATGCTCTCAGCCACAGCAGATGAAACCATTTGTAATCTCTATTTCAATGAAGAGAATGTACGGTTCTATAACTGCAAAGAGGCCGCAAACACAGGGAATCTCAATCAATGCGGGGACAAGTCTATGGGCCGCAGCTCGATTCGCAAAGATCCATCCATCATCAAGCGTATCAAGCGGTGGACAAAGTTCGATTACACGATTTCTTTCAAGGAGTTCCATAAGCACTATGAGGGTGATCTGCATTTCGGCAACTGCGCGGGATGTGATATGCTAAAGGGTCAAAACATTGATGTTATAGGAACGCCGCATCAGCCAGAGTGGATATATAAGCTGTTTGCCTACTCGCTGGGATATGATGTCGATGATGATTTGAAGCCTGGCACTGTCGTTGTCCATAACGGGTTCCGGTTCCGATTCATGACATACGCTGATGAAACACTGAGAGCAATCCAGTTCTATATGATTGAATCCGAGCTGGAGCAAGCTGTAGGTAGGGCTAGATTGTTACGCTGTGATTGTACTGTCAATCTGTTCTCTGACTTTCCTCTAAAACAGGCTGAGCTAAAGGAATCCAAGTACGATACCGATGAAAACGATGAAGACTCAGAATCAACTTAGCTCCTACCTCCCTCTATAAATCACGTCATGTTAGATATGGTTAAGCTATAATACATCACTGGAAAACAGTGGCAGCGGTATACCACCACATACCACCGTTTGTACCGTATAGAAATAGTAATCGCCCGCAACTGTTCTGTAAGAAATATTTACAGAGGAGGCAAATTATAATGAACATAAATCAAGTATTTGAGCTGTCAATGCTGCTTGATGCAGATCACTTTCAAAAACTCATTGCCCGTAAGCGCAGTTGTTTGAAGGAGCTTGATGATGAATACCTTGACACATCCCTGACCGCAAAGAGCATCACCGTGATCTATCGGGACAGCAGATACAAAAAGAGGGTGCGACTGCTCGTCAATTCATCGTTAGTTACGGATGCCTCGTCCGACACGGACAAGATGCTTCGCAAGCTGGACAAACGTATCTCTGAATACTTCGACCACAAATATACGATGGATGACTTCACCCTGTCTGGCGTAACCCTTGCTGTGGACATCAATGTCGGCAGTCATGAAAAGGTATCAGACTACCTGAAAGTCATAAAGAGGGTTGGCAAGGTTAAAGGCTTTTCCTCCGTCAGCTATGATTGTTTTGATGAGAAGGTCAGCTTCTGTCTGAGCGGTAACAGCAACGACACGGATTTTCTTTTGTATGATTTGGAGAAAGCCACCATAGATCAACTACGGAATGCAGATGCAGGACGGAAGCAGCTACAATCAATGAGTGAACGGATCAAGGGTATCCTGCGGGCCGAGGTACGCCTGACAAAGCCAAAGGCCATCCGGAAATACGCAGATACAACCGATACATCCAGCCAGATTGTGGAGATGATGAAAAACAGCACCGATGCTTTCATGGATACGTTCGCACGGGTGGTTCCTTTTGGGGATTTCTACAAGATGGATGCCGCTGTCGAGATCGTCCGCAACGAAGTCAAGGACAGCATCATGCGGAGAAGGATGTTGGGGCTCTTGGCCCTGATCCCCGACAAGAAATCTCTGCACCTGGCTCAGAAAGCACTAAATTGCCGGGATGTGGAGAAGGTCATGATGGCCTTTATAAAGATCAATTTATCTCCTGTGACTATTAGTAAGCGGCACGATGTAAAGCACCTGGAAAACATCTATTCCTATTTCTTAAAATAATCATTGCCGTGAGGTTCAAATGCTGTTGACAAGCCTATCTTTTTGGTGTAAAGTAGACCCATCTTTTACAAACGGAGGGCATAAACATGGCCGGAAAGACAGCAGAGGAACGCATCGCGGTGATTGACGAGAAGATTGCTAAGAAGCAAGCAGAGATTGAAGCTCTGGAGGCTCAGAAACAAAAGCTTCTGCATCCCGTCAACATGAAAACGGTAATGGCAGCGGCGAAGGAAGCTGGGCTTACACCGGAAGAGATTGCAGAGAAGTTGGGATTAGAGGTCTAAAACAAGGAGTAATAGCGTGGGGCATCGTCGCCCCACGCTATTCTCACAATCATTTTCTCCATTCAAATTTTAATCTATAAGGAATAGTATTACAATCCAAAAATCAAGTTCTTCTTCTCCTTCTTCTTCTCTTGTGTTACCCCTCCTTTTTGGGGTGCTTTTTAAAATAATTTTTGAGGTAGTCTAAAAGTTCCATTTGAAAGCGCAATGGGAGATAGGAGAAGAGGAAGAAGAAGCCCCCTACAAGAAAGGATGGGCGCAATTATGGCAAAATGGAAAAACGGCATACCGGGATTTGCAGAATATGATGCTTATGAGTTGGCTCACAAAATTGAAGATTGTTATAAAAGACATAATGCTCCTGTTAAAATTCATAAAAGCGGTCCTATCCCTTTTTATGGGAACGGATATAAATTTGCAGTTAATTTGGAACAGAGCGAAGCAACCGTAGGAAAAATTGAGCGGCTAGTTGCCGATGTTCAATTTACATTGCACCTCCCTGCACTTAAAGCGATTAGAGAAAATGGTGTTCTTTATCTTGTTACATCTGGCAACGATGTAACCTTGAAAAATAATAATCTATTGCAGATTGTGAATAGCGAAAAATACAGATCAGCTTTTGAAAAAATGAAAATTGTGCACCCAGTTGGTATTAGTGAAAATGGAGAGGTAATGATTTGCGATCTGGAAGATTATCCTCATGCAATGGTAAGCGGGACAACGAAATCTGGCAAATCGACCGCATTAAAATGTCTGCTTGCAAGTTTACTAAAATATCCCCCTGATAAAATGAACTTTTTAATAGCTGATAGAGGTGTGGAATTAAATAGATTTCGTGGCTTACCATATCTCTCGGCTACAATTATACACACGCCTGAAGAATTGGCGTATGCACTTTTGCTTTTACATGATGAAATGGAGCGACGCAACAAGTTAATACAAGAGGATCAAAGGAATTTGTCTGTCCTCCCATATATTGTATGCATAGTCGATGAATTTCCGTGGTTTATTGATGCTATAAAGGGCAACAAACAGACTGAAAAAGTTGTAAAAGTAACCAATGATATTTTGCGTTTTGGAAGAAACACAAAGATTCATGTAGTTTTGTCAATTCACGATCCAAAGGACGATATTGCAATCATCGAAAAAAGCGATATTTCCGTCAGTTTGGTATTCCAGACTGCAAATGTCAGAAAGTCCATGAATGTTTTGGATGGTGCTGGTGCAGAAAAATTAAAAGGCAAGGGTGACATGAATTTTCGTCGTAACGGGGAAACGCATCACCTCCAGGGTGTTTATATAACGGATGAGGAAATTGATGGGCTAGTTCAATTTATTATTGAGCAGAGTGAATATGATAGTCAATTTCCGAGAGGTATATATGGATTTTCTATCTCTGATAAAGATATAGAAGCAAAAAGAGCAGAGATTGTTGAGTATATCTCAAATTTTTCAACAGAAATGGATGACAGCAATAAAGATGATGATAAAGATTTGAAATTCGTCAAAGTTGTCCTTTGGGTGCTGTCACAAACAAATGTATCCATTAACCGCATTCAGAAAGAATGCCACATTGCAAATAGCTATGCACAGGAGTTCTTTAATAAGCTACAATCCATTGGAATAATCGGTGACATCGCTGAAAAGGGCCGCCACAAAGTTACCCTCAAGTCAATTGGCGCGATACCGGATGAATTGAAAGATTTTTTATCTCGTCAAGGTATTACCGATGATGAGATTAGGGCGGCCATTGAAAAAAGAGAATCGACATGAGCAAATCACTCTTGGTTTCTCTATCAAATACAATTTAATTTGCACTATCTGTTCATTCTCAGCGAAGATGGAAATACATGAGTGCAGGAATCCTTTAGGTGTTCGCTGTAACTATGGCAATAATCTGATTGGCCGTATCAGCGTCTGTGTACTTCACCAGATAAGGGATAGTCAATGGGAAATTCTTCTTTTTTACCCCTGAGATGGTTCTAATGTCTGACCAATAGAAAGGTTTGCCTTGCCCGTTTAATCTCTGATATGCCCAAATGATCTTCCTGGCCCAGCTCTCAGGATATGGTTCTGTATACCTCTCGAAGATAGCTTTGCACCTCGGCATATTCTCTAACTGATGGCCCAGAAGATTCATCTCCCGGTATACGAGCCGTTCTGATACTCGTTCGGGCCTACCGTTCTCATTAGCTGTGCCATCATATACGCCTTGGACAACCTTCTCTAATATGGGCGCCATGTCTGTATCCAACTGAACCCAGTCTACCGGGGCGGCATCCTTCATGTAGTGGCTGTCCTGTTCCTGCTGAACCTGCTCCGGCGTCAGGGCAGGGGACGTTAATTTCTCTGGCTCCATGCCGAGGAAAAAGGCAATCTGACATACTACTGAAAAATCAGACCTGCTCCCCAGCAACACCTTCTGAATCTGGTACATACTCGCTATGTTATATAGCCCCATCTCTCTGTAGAATAGGTTCAGATCATCAGCAAGCATCTTCGTATACCTACTTCGACCAGATGGCTTCAAATACTTCGTCCGGCTCAGGCCATCATACATGATAGAACTCACTGGAATATCATTATTAAAATCCATTGGAGCATCAAATATGGATTCCAGATACGTTGCGTATTGAGCTGCCGTTTGATCTTCCTCAAAGACAACCTTATCGCAGCCTATGTAATGTTCAGCAGGACAGAAAGTGAAGCTCTGCTCACTCTTAGCCAGAACACCAGATTCTACAAGCCTACACCTGTGCTTCGTGCAGATACTCATGTTTCGGATTTGGTGTTTCCGATGCCAATAGGTTTCACCGTATGTCTTCTTATCATCCTCAGCACACAACGGACAGAACCGCAAGTATTGTTCCCCTTTAGACCGAGGGAGAACACAGAACAGGTGGTGTGCATCACAGTTATCATGTGCCAGCCGATACAGCGCAGCATTCTTTTGCTCTAAGGGAATGAAGCGAGCATACTGAGGGTACATTGTATGTTCCAGTACCAGCTTGTCTAGGGGATATATCTTTGCAATCTGCTCCATGGCCCCCGGATTGAGATTTCCTATGAACTCCTTGCTGGGATTGTCAGACCGCTTGCAATACAGCTCCTGCATAGCTGATTTACTTGAAAAGAATCCAGAATGGACATAGTATCGACAGAGCCAGCTATACACCAATTCATCAGGATAGATGGCAGGGAAGTAGGAGATCATACAGCCACCTCCACTACTGGCAGATGATTCTTCAATAACTCCACGATGTCAACACCCTCACTCTTGGCCTGGGATACCACCCCAGCAATCGTGAACTCCCCATCTGATTCCACATGAGCATCAACCTTGGTAACTGTGGTCCTTCGCTTGGTTTTCGAGGTCTGGCACTTCTGCCGGGTCTGGATGAACCCATGCAACATAGATAGCCTCTGCTGGTAGGCTTCATTCAACGATTCCAGATTTAGAACTTCTCTACCGTTGAGAATAGCAATTTCCTGAGCATCGTGAATCAGGGACACCACCACAGAGATATTTCCAGAAGTATGTTCATAAAGCCATTCTGTAATGCCATTGGTGATCTCTGTTCGCCACCTCACATACTGGTAGGAATACAAGACTTCGCAGAACATCTTGAAGTCTTCTCCATACTCCATCACATCATACCGCAGGCCCAACGATCTCCGGGCAAGCTGCATAGCCTGTTCAAAGAACACAGCACTTTCAGGAGTACCTACCATACAGATTGAAATACCGCTGTTGTTGATAAGCTGAGTGAGCATCCCCACGAGACTCTTGCCATTCTTGCTGTTGCAGACATTCTGAATCTCATCCACCACCAGCAGCCCTATGTGGTTCAACGCCACCTGACTGACGCTGCCAATCAACATATCTGTGGTTGTCCTGGCCCGTAGCGCATTGGGATAATAGTTACCGCCGATTACTTCATCGACCTTCCGAAGTATCTCTAACAGCAACCCCTTTACCGAGGAATCAAAGGGACACTGGACGCAGATACAAGGGATAATCTTGGTGTGAGGATTCTCCACCTCAATAATTCGATTTTCTGTAATCAACGTGATTGCCCGACTGATAGCACTACTCTTACCGATGCCAGAGGCCCCTATGATCGTAAAGCTGTCGGAGCCACCCATGATACCGCTGTACTCTTGCTGCATGATGGCCTTGAAGTTCTGATTCTTCTGCTGGACTGCCAACTTCGTACCCTTCTTCTGGAGTGACCGCATCAACGCCAGATAGAGCTTACTGTAAATCTCTAAGGACATCTGATTGGGAACATACACCCTGTAGAGGTCAGAGAGTGCCATGAGACGTACCGGAGCGTCAGCATCACAGATAGCAGCGTCATACTTCGGCAGCATTTCCAGGGCAGACAACAACTCGCTCCCTGATTTCATGGTTGGCAGGATACGGATAACATCTGAAAGATCACTCACGGCTCGTTCCCTCCTTCATGTAGTCCCGATGGCGTTTTGTCTGCTCTCGTCTCCTGGTGCTACGGATATTCTTCATGTGAACATCACCACGGCCAGCACCACTACCTACAATAGCTTCAATGTGCTGGGCAAGGTTGATCTGAGCCTGTAGGTTATCCCTGACTGCACCTCTGGTAATGTCCCTCTGGCTGGTCTGTAGCTCCTGTACCGCTGTCAAGTCCTTGCCTTCAAATCTGGATTCGATGATAGTAAACTCAGTATATACACCGTCTTCCAGCACCCATACGGAGGACACATCTTCTGGATTGTAGGCCACGGTCACATCACCGCCAGATAGATACTGTTCCGTATACCCCTCACAGTGATACCGCAACTTGTTCACTTTCAATCCTGACCTGCTAAACTTACCCATAGTCCTGGGTAACAGGGTAAGCATCAGCTCTCTTTTCCCAATTCCAATGAGATTGGCTCCAATTTGGGATTTTCCCCAATTCCAGATTTGGGAGGCATAGGGCTTCACTTGAGCTACTATCATGTCCTCGGTATAGGGGAAACTCTCAACAATTCGCCGAGAGTTATAATAGATGATGCAACGCAGGATGATCTTCTCAAAGTCAGCCATGGTCAGACAGGCATCCTTCCGGTAGTCATGAGCACCACGCTCCTGATAGTCAGGCTCGATCACACCCTTGCCCTTCAAGTACTTCTTGTAACTGTCCTGTATCAGATCAAAGAACTTCTCCACCAGACCTTTCAACTCAGGTCTATAGGATGGAAGATTGACAACCTTAACACCCAGCTCTGCAATCTGCTCAAAGTTCCCTGATGTATACTCACTTCCCATATCGGTGACGAACATAGCTGGGAGCATATCACAGTCCCAGTCCTCTTTCTGGATGGAGATACCGAACTTTTCACACCAGCCAACCTTATCAGCAATGATGTTCAGCATTAGTCCTCGGAGACTGTAGACACCACCTTCCCACGAGAGAGAGTATCCACAACATAGGCCACTGTAGGCATCGACACAGGCCGTCAGAATCGGTCTACCTACCAGACTTCCAGTATCATTGACAAGGTAAATATCGCAGACAGTAGCATCCAGCATCCCCGTACCAACAGCAGGTGCAAACTCCTGTACCCCTTCACCAGTCAAGGGACGATTGTTCCTCTGGTAGTTCTTTAAGCCATCCCGGGAGATATAGAAATTCTGCATATTCTTGGTCTTGCGATAGAAGTACCGGAACTGGTAGTAGGACGGGTATTCCTCTGCCAGCACCCCCAGAGCATTACAATACTTCTCCTTGAGCATCATTGTGTAGGCCGTCATCAAGGATTGCTTCTTGGTGGTGTAGAAGAACTTATTCAACGCCCATCGCATATTCTTCTCGTCTTGGGTCAACGATCGGTCATCCTCCCTACGCCTGGGAGCAAGAGCAGTCACATCCATGTAGGCCAGATACAGACAGAGATAGCTTCTGATGGTCTGCTTCGACACCTCATGTTCCTCAGCCGCAGAGCAGATCAGCCGGGAGCGCATCCGATCATCAGCTACAAAGGACAGGATAGGAGCAATCATTGTGTACCTCTCGTACATGACCTTCCTCTGGTCTGCATCCAGAGCATCAACATCAGAAGGAGTAACACCCGTAACCTCGAACAGTTCAACACTGGTACACTTGGAGCAGGATTCCAATTCCGTAGCATCTACCCACACAGGCATCGTCCTCTTGATGCAGTCAATGACAAGAACTCTGTCCTCTTGTACTTCCAGCACTCGGATGATACTGTCACCAGACTGGAGCAGATCATACTTCTTCATCAATGACCACCCCCCAATCTGATACACCATGCCTGAGCCAGTAATTCCTTGAAGCATCCAATAGTTTCACTGTTAGAGGCTTCATCAGGAACTTACGAAACACACACTCCCTGACCATCAGATCACCATCTGTCTTGGTGCAAACAAAGTCAGAGGTATATTCCCCAACCTCCAGCCCATCCAGCAGAACATTACACCTGATCTCGACAACCTCATCACTGGATTGCAGCAGGTCAGCATAGGCATACTGGATAGCATCATACGTCCGGCAGACCTCAGCACACTTACCAATCACCCTCTTCTCACATCGGCCCTTGAAGTTCTTCTTCCTCATGTTGATAGTCCTCCCCTGTGGGAACACTCTGCCCCAGTTCCCCAAAAGCAGTCCCCAAAAACGAAGTCAGCTCAATCTGGGGGAATTGGGGCCTGTGCTTTTTGGGAAGTGTAATTGCTCAAAGCTCCTATTTGCAAGGGTTTCAAGCCTGTTGCCACTTCCCCCAAAATCCAATCTGGGAATATCACCATGTCGTAGGGCAATGTGATTTATTCTGTTTGGGGCAAAGTCGTTTATCCACCCGGCCCTTGGGCCGGACGCCCCTACTCCATGGTGATATAGCGTAGAATGTTCCTAAAATCCTTGTGTTAGGCAGGGAAAGGATAGTCCGGAGGACAAAAATAAGACCCCGCATCGTGAGATGCAAGGTCTTATTTTTCTATGGCGTAGGCTAGTGGTTAGTGCCCTACACAGGCTAAATCACATTGCCCTACGACAAGGCAGCAGGACGCTCAACCGTTGTTGATCGCGGCCTGGGCAGCGGCCAGCCGGGCGATGGGCACCCGGAAGGGGGAGCAGGACACGTAGTCCAGCCCGATCTTGTGGCAGAACTCCACGCTGGCGGGATCGCCGCCGTGCTCGCCGCAGATGCCCACATGGATGTCCGGGTTGGTGGAGCGGCCCCAGCGGGTGGCGTTGGAGATCAGGCGGCCCACACCGTGCTGATCCAGCTTGGCGAAGGGATCCTGCTCGTAGATCTTCTTATCATAGTAGGCGCCCAGGAACTTGCCCGCGTCGTCCCGGGAGAAGCCGAAGGTCATCTGGGTCAGGTCGTTGGAGCCAAAGGAGAAGAAGTCGGCGTGGGGAGAGATCTCGTCGGCGGTCATCGCGGCCCGGGGGATCTCGATCATGGTGCCCACTTTATACTTCATGGTGGAACCGGCCTCGGCGATCAGCTTGTCGGCGGTGGAGGTGACCACGCTCTTGACGAACAGGAATTCCTTGACCTCGCCCACCAGGGGGATCATGATCTCGGGCACCAGGTCCCACTCGGGGTGGCGGGCCCGGACGGCCAGGGCGGCCTTGATGACGGCGTTGGTCTGCATCACGGCGATCTCGGGGTAGGTGACCGCTAGGCGGCAGCCCCGGTGGCCCATCATGGGGTTGAACTCATGGAGGCCCGCGATGATGGCTTTGATATCGGCCACGCTCTTGCCCATGTCGGCGGCCAGCTTCTCGATGTCGGCCTCCTCGGTGGGGACGAACTCGTGCAGGGGGGGATCCAGGAAGCGGATGGTGACGGGCAGGCCCTCCATGGCCTCGTAGATGCCCTCGAAGTCGGTCTGCTGCATGGGCTCCAGCTTGCTCAGGGCCCGCTCGCGCTGCTCCACGGTGTCGGAGCAGATCATCTCCCGGATGGCGGGGATGCGGTCATCGTTGAAGAACATGTGCTCGGTGCGGCACAGGCCGATGCCCTGGGCGCCGAACTTCTTGGCCTGAGCGGCGTCGTGGGGGGTGTCGGCGTTGGTGCGCACATCCAGGCGGCGGTACTTGTCCGCCCAGCCCATGACCCGGCCGAACTCACCGCCGATGGTGGCGGGGACGGTGGGGATGGCGCCGTCGTAGATCTTGCCGGTGGAGCCGTCCAGGCTCAGCCAGTCGCCCTCGTGATAGGTCTTTCCGGCCAGCTCAAACTTCTTGTTTTCCTCGTCCATCTTGATCTCGCCGCAGCCGGAGACGCAGCACTTGCCCATGCCCCGGGCCACCACGGCGGCGTGGGAGGTCATGCCGCCGCGCACCGTGAGGATGCCCTGGGCGGCCTTCATGCCCTCGATATCCTCGGGAGAGGTCTCCAGCCGGACCAGCACCACCTTCTCGCCCCGGGCGGCCCACTCCTTGGCCTCCTCGGCGGTGTAGACGATGCGGCCGGAGGCGGCGCCGGGGGAGGCACCCAGAGCGGAGGCCAGCATGGGGGCCTCCTTCAGGGCCTGGCCGTCGAACTGGGGATGGAGCAGGGTGTCCAGGGAGCGGGGCTCGATCATGGCCACGGCCTTCTTCTCATCGATCATGCCCTCGTCCACCAGATCGCAGGCGATCTTCAGCGCGGCGGCGGGGGTGCGCTTGCCGTTGCGGGTCTGGAGCATGTAGAGCTTGCCCGCCTCCACGGTGAACTCCATGTCCTGCATGTCACGGTAGTGGTCCTCCAGGGTCTTGCACACCCCTTCGAACTGGGCGAAGGCCTCGGGGAACTTGTCGGCCATCTCGCTGATGGGCATGGGGGTGCGCACGCCGGCCACCACGTCCTCGCCCTGGGCGTTGGTCAAAAACTCGCCGAACAGCTTCTTCTCACCGGTGGCGGGGTTGCGGGTGAAGGCCACGCCGGTGCCGCAGTCGTCGCCCATGTTGCCGAAGGCCATGGACTGGACGTTGACGGCGGTGCCCCAGGAGTAGGGGATGTCGTTGTCCCGGCGGTAGACGTTGGCGCGGGGGTTGTCCCAGGAGCGGAACACGGCCTTGATGGCGCCCATCAGCTGCTCCTTGGGGTCGGAGGGGAAGTCGGCGCCGATTTTGGCCTTGTACTCGGCCTTGAACTGGCCGGCCAGCTCCTTCAGGTCGTCGGCGGTGAGGTCCACGTCCTGGGTGACGCCCTTCTTCTCCTTCATCTGGTCGATGAGCTGCTCGAAGTACTTCTTGCCCACCTCCATGACCACGTCGGAGTACATCTGGATGAAGCGGCGGTAGCAGTCCCAGGCCCAGCGGGGGTTGCCGGACTTGCGGGAAAGGACGTCCACCACGTCCTCGTTGAGGCCCAGGTTCAGGATGGTGTCCATCATGCCGGGCATGGAGGCCCGGGCGCCGGAGCGCACGGAGACCAGCAGGGGGTTCTCCTTGTCACCGAACTTCTTGCCGGTGATCTCCTCCATCTTGACGATGTAGTCCATGATCTGGGCCTGGATCTCGTCGTTGATCTTCTGCCCGTCCTCATAGTACTGAGTGCACGCCTCGGTGGTGATGGTGAAGCCCTGGGGCACAGGCAGGCCGATGTTGGTCATCTCGGCCAGGTTGGCGCCCTTGCCGCCCAGGAGCTCGCGCATGTTGGCGTTGCCCTCTGAGAACAGGTAGACATATTTGTGAGCCATTGTACATTCCTCCAATTTTTATCGGATGTGCTGGGATAAACGCTGGGGCAGGAGTCAATATCAATATTTTATCAGAATAGACAGGGATGGTCAAGGGAGAGTTGCTTGTATTTTCCTGTTTTTCATGAGGACAAAATGGACGGACACGGACAGATCTCCGCAGTGCGCGCCCGCGATGTGACTTTTGACGGAAAACAGATTTCGACGGGTGTGAAACCTGTTTTCCGTGCCAAAATTCTGCGTCCATGCAAAAAACAGTTGACAAAAACCGCTCTTGTGCTATGCTGAAAGCGGAAAACGAAAAAATGACAGCGGCGCGGCGGGCCCAGGTCCGCCGCCGGAAAGGGGAGGGCACACAATGGGCTATACCAAGGAGGACATCGTCCGAATCGTGCGGGAGGAGGATGTCAAATTCATCCGGATGCAGTTCACCGATATCTTCGGCCAGCTGAAGAACGTGGCCATCACCGCCTCCCAGATCGAGAAGGCGGTGAACAATGAGATCATGCTGGACGGCTCGTCCATCGAGGGCTTCGTGCGCATCAACGAGTCCGACCAGTACCTTCACCCCGACCTGGACAGCTTCGTGATCTTCCCCTGGGAGCCCCAGCACGCCAAAGTGGCAAGGCTGATCTGCGATGTGCACGACCCCGACGGCTCCTCCTTCGTGGGCGACCCCCGGGGGGTGCTGGAGCGGGTGCTCAAGCGGGCGGAGGAGATGGGCTACGACACCTTCAACGTGGGACTGGAGGCGGAGTTCTTCCTGTTCCAGACCGACGAGGAGGGCAAGCCCACCACCAAGACCAACGACGAGGCGGGGTATTTTGACCTGGGCCCCCTGGACCACGGCGAGCCCACCCGGCGGCGGATCTGCCTGGCCCTGGAACAGATGGGGTATGAGATTGAGGCGTCCCACCACGAGGTGGCCCCCGGCCAGCACGAGATCGATTTCAAATATGCCCCAGCCCTGGAGTGCGCCGACAAGATCATGACCTTCAAGCTGGCCGTCAAGACCATCGCCCAGCGGGACGGCCTCCACGCCACCTTCATGCCCAAGCCCATCTACGGCCTGGCGGGCAACGGGATGCACACCAACATGTCCCTGTTCCGGGGGGGGAAGAACGTGTTTTTCGACGAGGGCGGGGACAAGGGCCTTTCCAAGGAGTGCTATTCCTTCATCGCGGGCATCCTCCACCACATGAAGGGGATGTCGGCCATCACCAACCCCCTGGTCAACTCCTACAAGCGGCTGGTCCCCGGCTTCGAGGCCCCCTGCTACATGGCCTGGTCCGCCTCCAACCGCTCCACCCTGATCCGCATCCCGGCCAGCCGGGGCCAGGGGACCCGGGTGGAGCTGCGCTGTCCCGACCCGGCCTGCAACCCCTATCTGTCCCTGGCGGTGTGCCTGGCGGCGGGGCTGGACGGCATCGCAAAGGGCATGACCCCGCCCCCGGAGGTCACCGAGAACATCTTCACCATGACCCCCGCCACCCGGAAGCGCCGGGGCATCGAGGCCCTGCCCGGCTCCCTGGAGGAGGCCCTCATCGCCATGAAGAAGGACCGGCTGGTGATGGCGGCCCTGGGCCAGCACGTCACCTCCCAGTACATCGCCGGCAAGGAGGCGGAGTGGCAGGAGTACTGCACCCGGGTCTCGTCCTGGGAGCGGGACAAATACATCATCAACTATTGAATACAGGTCCTGAGCTCATAACGGCCAAGCCGGGGCGCATAGGCTCTGCTGTAAGGAGGGGGAGCCTATGCGCTTTACCAAAATGCACGGACTGGGAAACGACTACATCTTCCTCAACTGCCTGGAGTCCACGCCGGAGGACCTGCCCGGCCTGGCCCGCCGCCTGTCCCACCGGCACTTCGGGGTGGGCGGCGACGGGATCGTCTGTGTGTGCCCGTCCCAGCGGGCGGACTTCAGGATGCGGATGTTCAACGCCGACGGCTCGGAGGGGGCCATGTGCGGCAACGGGATTCGGTGTTTCGGCAAATACGTGTACGACAAGGGACTGACGGACAAACGCCACCTCACCATCGAAACGGGGGCGGGGGAGCGGGAGCTGTCCCTGCTGATCGAGCACGGCGTTGTGACGGGAGCGGCGGTAGGGATGGGCGCGCCGGTTCTGGGCGAGGCCGTGGCCCTGCCGCTGGAGGGTGCGGCGTACACCGCCATTCCCGTGTCCATGGGCAATCCCCACGCCGTCGTCGAGGTGGGCAGCCCCGCCGCCCTGGACCTGAAACGCCTGGGCCCGCTGGTGGAGCGCCACCCCGCCTTCCCCCATCGGGTGAACGCCGAGTTCGTCCGGGTGCTGGACCGGAGGACGCTGGAGATGCGGGTGTGGGAGCGGGGCAGCGGCGAGACCCTGGCCTGCGGCACCGGGGCGTGCGCCAGCGCCGCCGCCATGATCCTGGCGGGAAAGCTGGACCGGGAGGCGGTGGTCCGCCTGGCCGGGGGAGAGCTGAGTATCCGCTGGGAAGAGGGATCGGGCCAAATGTTCATGACGGGTCCCGCCGCCGCCGTATTTGATGGCGAAACTGCCGATCGACAGGGATATTTTCCCTGTGGTACAATGATTTAACTAGATAAAGCAAAGGAGTGGTCCCCATGGCCCGCGTCAATCAAAACTTCCAAAAGCTCCCCGGCGGCTACCTGTTCCCCGAGATCGGGCGGCGTGTCCGGGCCTTTTCCGCCCAGAACCCGCCCATGCCCTTGATCCGCCTGGGCATCGGCGACGTGACCCAGCCGCTGGCCCCCGCCGTGGTGGAGGCCATGGTGAAGGCGTCCCGGGAGATGGGGGCCAAGGAGACCTTCCGGGGCTACTGCGAGGAGACCTGCTGCGCCTACGATTTTTTGCGCTTCGCCATCCGGGACGACTACGCGGCCCGGGGGGTGGAGATCGCAGACGATGAGATCTTCGTGTCCGACGGGGCCAAGTCCGACTGCGGCAGCATCGGCGATATCTTTGATCTGGACAACGTGGTGGCGGTGTGCGACCCGGTGTATCCCGTGTACGTGGACACCAGCGCCATGGCGGGCCGGGCCGGGGACTTCGACGGGCAGCGCTGGACGGATCTGGTCTACCTGCCCTGCACGGCGGAGAACGGCTTCTTCCCCGACCTGCCCGCGGGGGACAAGGCGCCCGACCTGATCTACCTGTGCTCCCCCAACAACCCCACCGGAGCGGCGGCCGACTACGGCCAGCTCAAGACCTGGGTGGACTACGCCAACGCCCACGGCAGCGTGATCCTGTTCGACTCCGCCTACGAGGCGTTCATCACCCAGCCGGGCGTCCCCCACAGCATTTTTGAGGTGGAGGGGGCCAAGACCTGCGCCATCGAGTTCCGCTCCTTCTCCAAGTCCGCCGGGTTCACCGGCAACCGCTGCGCCTATACGGTCATACCCAAGGCCCTGGAGCGGGACGGCGTGTCCCTGCGGGCACTGTGGAACCGCCGCCAGGGGAGCAAGTTCAACGGCGTGCCCTACGTGATCCAGCGGGCGGCGGAGGCGGCGCTCTCCCCCCAGGGCAGGGCCCAGACCAAGGAGGCCATCGACTACTACCTGAACAACGCCAAGGTCATCCGGGAGGGACTGACCGCCGCCGGGCTGACGGTGTACGGCGGGGTGAACGCCCCCTATCTCTGGGTCAAGACCCCCGGGGACACCCCCTCTTGGGACTTCTTCGACCTGCTGCTGAAGAGGGCCTGCGTGGTCACCACCCCCGGCGCGGGCTTCGGCCCCAGCGGGGAGGGCTACATCCGCATCACCGCCTTCGGGGACGCCGACGCCACCCGGGAGGCCGTCCGGCGGGTGGTATCCGTTTTGTAAAACTCAAACTTACCCCTCGTGTCCGCCCGCCGGAGTTCCGGCGGGCGGCTTTTTCGTCTCTGGGGAACCTCTGAATAAATCGGCAAGAGCGATCTGCGAAAGATTTTTTGCCGCAGCGAGGCGGGATTTCGCAGGAATAATTGTGTTTATTTCAAGAAATCACAACAAAGCTGTGGCGAAAAAGATTCGTAAAGCGCCGCAGACGCATTTGTTCAGAGGTTCCCTGAGATTGGAATATCCTGGGACATGCCCTCATAAGATTGGGGTACAAAGGCGGTGAGCGGTATGGACGAAAGAAGACCCTGGGAACAGGCGGCGGCGGTGCTGCCCGGCCCATTGCGGGACGGCCTGCTGGCCCTGGGGGAGGACCGGCTGGAGGAGGCGGAGGAGTTCCGCCTGCGCCGGGGCTTCCCCATGACGGCGCTGCTGCCGGAGGGGGAGCGCGAGACAAACGGCCCTCCGGTGGGAGAGGACGAGCTGCGCCAGGTGGTGGAGAACGCCACCCAGTGCTCCGCCCACACGGCGCTGGACCGGGTGCGGCAGGGGTTCGTCACCCTCCGGGGCGGGCACCGGATCGGGCTGTGTGGCTCTGTGACGAAAAAGGAGGGGCGGATCGTCACCCTCCGGGAGCTGTCCTCCCTGTCCGTCCGGGTGGCCCGGAGCGTGCCCGGGCTGGCGAAGCCCCTGCTCCCGGATCTGACGGAGGACGGCCGGTTTTTGAGCACGCTGATCCTGGCTCCGCCGGGGGCGGGCAAGACCACCCTCCTCCGGGACCTGGTCCGGGCGCTGTCCGACGGGGAGGGGTGCCCGCCCCACCGGGTGTCGGTGGCCGACGAGCGGGGGGAGATCGCCGCTTTGTGGCGGGGGGAGCCCCAATTCTATGTGGGCCGCCACACCGACGTGCTGGACGGCTGCTCCAAGGCGGAGGGGCTGTCCATCCTCATCCGGGGGATGGACCCCCAGGTGGCGGCGGCGGACGAGCTGGGCGGTCCCGAGGATGTCTGGGCGGCGACGGAGGCGGCGGGGTGCGGCGTGGCGGTGCTGGCCACCGCCCACGGCGCCGGGCCGGAGGACCTGCGCCGCCGCCCCGCCTGCCGGGAGCTGCTGGAGCTGGGCGCGTTCCGGCGGCTGGCGGTCTTGGAGCGCCGGGGCGCGGTCCGGCGGGTCCGGGTGGAGGCGCTGTCATGACCCGGCTGCTGGGGGCCGCGCTGGTGGTGGCCGGGTGCGGCGCGCTGGGGCTGTGCGCGGTGGCCCGCCTGGAGGGCCGGGTGCGGGATCTGGGAGAGCTGGCGGCGGGGCTGGACGCCCTCCAGCGGGAGCTGGGCTGGCGGCTCAGTCCCCTGCCCGACGCGCTGGAAGGGGCCGCCCGGTCGGTCCATGGCCCGTCGGCGGAGTTTTTTGCCCGGTGCGCCCAAAGGGCCCGCTCGCCGGACGGGCAGGCGTTCCAGGAGGTGTGGCGGGAGGGGTTGGCCGCCGCCCCCCTGCGCCTGAAGCCGGAGGACCGGGCCCTGCTGGACCGGCTGGGCCCGGTGCTGGGCCGGTACGACGGGGACAGCCAGCGCCTGGCCCTAGAAGACGGGGCAGCGGCGCTGCGCTCCCAGCAGGGGGCGGCGGCGGACGACCGCAGCCGCCTGGGCCGGGTGTACGGCGTGCTGGGGACGGCGGCGGGGCTGCTCACCGCCATCCTGCTGCTGTGACGGCCCATGGATATGACGCAGCGCCCGCCCTCCCCGCCGCAGGGGGAGGGGCAGGGAGATCACACATAGGAGGACGGATGATGGACGTGGACCTCATTTTCAAGATCGCCGCCATCGGCATCCTGGTGTCGGTGCTCAATCAGGTGCTCACCCGGTCGGGCCGGGACGAGATGGCCACCATGACCACCCTGGTGGCCCTGGTGGTGGTGCTGATGATCGTGGTGCAGCAGATCAACGACCTGTTCACCCTGGTCAAGGACCTGTTCGGGCTGTGAGCGGCGTGGTGAAGATCGCGGCGGCGGCGGTGGCGGCGGCGCTGTGCGCGGTGGTGGTGCGCCGCCAGTCCCCGGAGATCGCACTGGCCCTGGGGATCGGGGCGTGCGCGCTCATCGTGCTGTCCTGCTCGGAGGCGCTGGAGGCGGCGGTGGGGCTGGCGGACAAGCTGGCCCAGGCCGGGGGGCTGTCCGCCCAGGTGGTGGAGCCGGTGATGAAAACGGCGGGCATCGCCATCGTCACCCGGCTGGCCTCCGACTTCTGCAAGGACGCCAAGGAGGGAGGGCTGGCCTCGGCGGTGGAGCTGGGGGGCACCGCCCTGGCCCTGGCGGCGGCCCTGCCCCTGATGACGGCGGTGCTGGATGTGCTGGCCCGGCTGCTGTAGGGGACAGGCCATGGAGAAGATGTGGGCGGCGGCGGCGGCGCTGGCCCTCCTGCCCCTTTTGTGCCTCCCCGCCCGGGGGCTGACGGGGCAGGAGGCGCTGGAGCGGCAGGAGGAGCTGATCGACGTGGAGGGCCTGCGCCGCTCGGCGGAGGACAGCGGCGGCACGGCCCAATACGGGGCCTCCCTGGACGAGGGGCTGGAGGCCCTGCTGGACACCGGCACCCGGGAGCTGGGGGGCGCGGTGCGCACCGCGGCCCGGTCGGGAGCCCTTCTGCTGGCGATCCTGATGTTCTGCGCCCTGGCCGAGTCGGTGGGGGACCTGGGAAAGGGGAGCGTGAAAGCGGCCTCCCTGGCGGGGACGCTGGCGGTGGCGGCGGTGGCGGTGGCGGACGTGAACTCCCTGCTGGGGCTGGGCCGGGGGGCCATCGAGAACATGACCTCCTTCGCCAACGTGCTGCTGCCCGCGGTGGCGGCGCTGACGGCGTGTACGGGGGCGGTGACGGGGGCGGCGGCCCGGCAGCTGGCGGCGGCGCTGTTCTCCGGGCTGCTGGCCAACCTGATCAGCGGCCTGCTGGTGCCCCTGCTGTACGGCTATATCGCCGCCTCGGTGGCCCAGGCGGCGCTGGGAAGGGAGGAGCTGAAGCGGATGGCGGACCTTTTGAAATGGACGGTGACCACACTGATCACCGTCATCACCATCGCCTTTGTGAGCTACCTGACGGCCAGCGGCGTGGTGGCGGGGACGGCGGACGCCGCGGCGGTGAAGGCGGCCAAGTTCGCCATCTCCGGGGCGGTGCCGGTGGTGGGGGGCATTTTGTCCGACGCGGCGGAGACCGTGCTGGCCTCGGCCGGGGTCCTTCGGGGGACGGTGGGGGTGTTCGGCATGGTCACGGTGCTGGGGCTGTGCCTGGTGCCCCTGCTGCGGCTGGCGGTGCACTACCTGGCCTATAAGCTGGTGGCGGCGCTGGCCTCCGCTTTGGGCAGCGGCCCCCCCTGCGCCCTGGTGGACCGGCTCAGCTCCGCCTTCGGCTTGGTGCTGGGGATGACGGGAGCCTGCTGCCTGCTGCTGCTGATCGCCCTGGTGTCCTGTGTGTCGGTGACCGCCGTATGATGGGCTTCGTGCGGTCCTGGCTGCTGGGGGTGACGGCGGCGGCGCTGGTGCTGGCCCTGGCCGAGGCCCTGGCGCCGGAGGGAAGCGTGAAAAAGGTGTGCCGCCTGGCGGGGGGGATGGCCCTGCTGCTGGCGGCGGCGGGGCCGGTGCTGGAGGCGCTGGACGGGAACCTGCTGGCCGGCGCCGTGGAGGGCTGGCGGGACCGGTCCCAGCGGTATGAGCGGGAGCTGGAGGAGAACAACGAGCGGCTCTATCTGGCTATCATAGAGGAGGAGACCGCCGCATATGTTATGGACAAGGCGAGAGAGCTTGGCTTTGAATGTGCGGCGGAGGTGACCTGCGGTTATGACGAGAACGGCGTGCCCTGCCCCTGGGAGGTCGCCGCCCGGGGGCAGTGGACCCCGGAGCAGCGCGCCCGGCTGGAGCGGCTGCTGGAGGAGGAGCTGGGCGTGCCCGCCCAGCGGCAATATTACGAGGAGATACTGCCATGAACGTGGAGTGGAGGCCGGAGCGGCTGTGGGAGCTGCTGGACAAGTACAAATATGTGCTGCTGGCGCTGGCGGCGGGGCTGGCGCTGCTGCTGTGGCCGGTGGGGGAGCAGAAGGAGCCCGCCCAGGACGCCCCCGGCGGCGGGGTGGAGGATTTCGACCTGGCGGGGCTGGAGGAAAAGCTGTCCCGCGTCCTCTCCCAGGTGGAGGGGGCGGGGGAGGTGACGGTGGCTCTCACGGTGAAGAACGGCACGGAACGGGTTCCCCTCACCGACCGCTCCACCGCCGCGGGCGAGCGGGAGGACCGGGTGGAGGAGAAGGCGGTGGTCATCAACACCGGTTCGGGCCAGCAGACGGTGGTGCGGCTGGAGCGGGCCCCGGTGTTCCAGGGGGCGGTGGTGGTGAGCCAGGGGGGCGACCGGGCGGAGGTGCGGCTGCTGCTCACCCAGGCGGTGTCGTCGCTCACCGGGCTGGGGGCGGATAAGATCACCATCTGCAAGGGCGGGTAATACCCCCTAACTTTGATTTTTGGGAGGACATGGATCATGAGTGTATGGAAACGGAATGCGGTCGTGGTGGCCATCGTGCTGTTCGTAGGGGCGGCGGTATATCTGAACTGGTCCTACGGCAAGGAGGCCGCGGCGGCGGACGGCAGTGGGGACGGAAAGCTGCTGGGCCAGGCCGCCCTGGTCAACGGCAAGGACGGCAAGCAGGCCGGGGACGGCAAAACGGGGGCCGACGGCCAGTCCAGCGCCCAACCCGCCGCCTCGGCCGACCCCAGCGCCTCCCCCAGCGCCGCCGGCGAGCAGACGGGCTATTTCGCCTCTGCCCGGCTCAACCGCCAGCAGGCCCGGGACAGTGCCCTCCAGTTGCTCCAGCAGGCGGCGGCGGACGCGGGGGCCCAGCAGGACATCATCGACGAGGCCAACGCCTCTATCCAGACCATGGCGGCGTTGACCATGTCGGAGGCCCAGGTGGAGAACCTGGTCACCGCCAAGGGCTACGGCGACTGCGTGTGCTTCATCAACGAGAACAGCGCCAGCGTGGTGGTGTCCTCCACCGAGAACGGCCTGAGCGAGAACGACGTGACCAAGATCATGGAGATCGTCAAGGAGGAGACGGGGCTGGCGGCGGATAAGATCAAGGTGATCGAGACCGAGCCATAAGGAAGCGCGAGGATAGGCGCACAGGGGAGCTTGGACTGGAGCGAAGGCAAAAAACCAAGATTTGCGAAGCAAATCTGTATTTTGCCTGAGACGAAAGGAAAGCGACCCGTAGTGCGCCCAATCCGAGCGTGACAACGGGCAAAATAAAGATTGTATTTTCCGGAACAGGGTGATATAATAGCCTCAGCATTTTGATGAAGGAGCGTGAGGCGACATGGCCGAAGGCAGAGAATATATCTCCCACGAGAGCGAGCTGGGCAGCGTCAGCATCTCCGAGGAGGTGCTGACCATCATCGCGGCGGCGGCGGCGGTGGACGTGGAGGGGGTCAGCTCCCTGGGGTCGGGCCTGAGCAGCGAGGGCACCGCCACCGCCAACCGCAAGGCGCTGACCAAGGGCGTGCGGCTGTGGGTGGAGGACGAGCGGGTCACCGTGGACCTGTCCATCCTGGTGCGCTACGGCTACGTAGTCACCGACGTGGCCAAGGCGGTGCAGGAGGCGGTGTTCGCCGCCGTGGAGAACACCAGCGGGCTGGAGGTGGCCCAGGTCAACGTCACCGTGGTGGGCGTGACCTTCCAAAAGTAGATCGGGCATAGGGAGAGCCGGGCCGCAGGTCCGGCTCTCCGTTTGTCGGGATACCGTCCGCCGGCCGCTTTTTCATAAAAAAGGGGTTTCTTTTTTTTCGGCGTTCGTGTATAATAAAACGAATATACAAAATGGGCCGATGTGCCCGATGAGACAGCCCGGCGCGGCCGCCGGGAGAGGAGGAGTCCCCATGAACAGAAGCACCGCCCGGGAGATCGCCGTCCATTTCGCCTTCGAGCTGGCCTTTTCCGATGAAAAGGCCGGGCAGCTGCTGGACCGGGAGCTGACGGCGGAGTCCTTTGCCCGGCGGGCCCAGGACGAGCCCCTGTACGCCCAGTTCCCCGTCAAGGGGGAGCTGGAGTATATCACCCGGCTGGTGCAGGGGGTGGGGGGCCACGGGGCCGAGCTGGACGGCTACATCGAGAAGTACGCCAAGGGCTGGCGGTTCTCCCGCATCGACCGGGTGGCCTCCGCCATCATGCGGGTGAGCATGTATGAGATCTTGTACATGCCCGACATCCCCAACAAAGCGGCCATCAACGAGGCGGTGGAGATCGCGAAAAAGTACCTGGATGACGAGGTGGTCAAGTTCATCAACGGCATCCTAGGCTCCTTCGTGCGCACGGAAGTGCCGGAAGAGGAGTGAGCGCCGTGGACAAGCTGTGCCTGGGCTTCGACACCAGCAACTACACCACCTCCGCCGCCCTCTTTGGAGGGGCCACGGCGGAGGACCGGGGCAGGCTGCTCACCGTGCCGGAGGGGGCGCTGGGCCTGCGGCAGAGCGACGCGCTGTTCCAGCACGTGAAGCGGCTGCACCTGATGGTGGAGCAGCTGCGCTCGGACGGCGTGATGGGGGACATCGCCGCCGTGGGGGCGTCCACCCGCCCCCGGGAGGTGGAGGGCTCCTATATGCCCTGCTTCCTGGTGGGGGAGGGGGAGGGGAGGACCCTGGCGGCGGCGCTGGGCGTCCCCTTCTATCCCTGCTCCCACCAGCAGGGCCACGTGGCCGCCGCGGCCTGGTCGGCGGGGCGGGAGGACCTGCTGGACAAGCCCCATCTGGCCTGGCACCTGTCCGGGGGCACCACCGAGCTTTTGAAGGTGGAGCCGGAGGGCCACACCGTCCGGGCCCAGGTGGTGGGGGGCACCAGCGACATCTCCGCGGGCCAGCTCATCGACCGCGCCGGGGTGCTGCTGGGCCTGCCCTTCCCGGCGGGCAAGGCGCTGGACGCCTTGTACCCCCAGGCGGGGAAGGCGCTGTCCCACCGGGTGAAGCTGAACGATCTGACCTTCTCCCTGTCCGGCATGGAGAACAAGGTGAAGGAGCTGGCGGAGAAGGGCGAGGCCCCCGCCGACATCGCCCGGTTCGCCATCGACACGGTCCTGGATGTGCTGCTTCGGGCCACCCGGGAGGCGCAGGAGCGCTGGTCCGGCCTGCCCGTGCTGTGTTCCGGGGGCGTGGCCTCCAACCGGCAGATCAGAGCCGCCCTGGAGAGCCGGTGCGGCGCGGTGTTCGCCCTGCCCCGGTACGCCACGGACAACGCCCTGGGGGTGGCCATCCTGGCCCACCGGGCGCTGGAGCGGGGGGTGGCGGGGTGAATATCGCCGGTCTGCCTGTCTATACTGTATCTCAGGTCAACGGATACGTGAAGGAGCTGATGGAGGACGATCCCCTGCTCACCGGGCTGCTGGTGCGGGGAGAGATCTCCAATTACAAGTGCTACCCCTCCGGCCACCACTATTTCTCCCTGAAGGACGGGCAGGGCGCCCTGCGGTGCGTCATGTTCCGGGGGGATGCCGCCCGGCTGCGCTTCCGCCCCGCCAACGGGATGCGGGCGGTGGCCTTCGGCCGGGTGTCGGTGTACCCCAGGGACGGGCAGTACCAGCTCTATTGCTCGGAGCTGATGGAGGACGGCCGGGGCGCGCTGGACGAGGCGTTCGAAAAGCTGCGCCGCCGCCTGGAGGAGGAGGGCCTGTTCAACGAGGCCAACAAACGGCCCCTGCCCAAATATCCCAAGAGGATCGCCCTGGTCACCTCTCCGGCGGGGGCGGCGGTGCGGGACATGGTGCGCGTACTGGGGGCCCGGTGGCCCTTGGCGCAGGTGCTGGTGGCCCCTGTCCGCGTCCAGGGAAGCGAGGCGGCGGGGGAGATTGCCGCCGCCATCCACCGCTTGAACAACCGGGCGGACATCGATCTGATCGTCACCGGCCGGGGGGGCGGGTCCAAGGAGGACCTGTGGGCCTTCAACGAGGAGGTGGTGGCCCGGGCCATCTACCTGTCCAATATCCCGGTGATCTCCGCCGTGGGCCACGAGCCCGACGTGACCATCGCCGACTATGCGGCGGACCTGCGGGCGGCCACCCCGTCCAATGGGGCGGAGCTGGCTGTCCCGGACCAGGAGGCGGAACGGTCAAAGCTGGCCCAGCTGTCGGGGCGGCTGGCCAAGGCGCTGACCGCCCGGCTGGGCGGAGAGCGGCGGGAGCTGGACCGGCTCAAGAACAGCCGCGCCCTGCGCAGTATCAAGGCCCCCGTCCAGGACCGGCGGCTGGCGGTGGACGCCCTGCGCCGCCGCATGGCGCTGGCTCTCCGGGGCCGGGCGGAGGGGGGGCGTCAGGCCCTCGACGCCCAAACGTCGCGGCTGCCCCTGGCGCTGCGGGCCCAGGCCGGGGAAAAAAGGGCCCGGCTGGGGCGGCTGTCGGCGGGGCTGGACGCGTTGAGCCCATTGAAGGTGCTGGGCCGGGGCTACGCCGTGGCCCGGCGGGGGGAGGGCGTGGTGTCCTCCGTTGCCCAAGCGCAGCCGGGAGACCGGCTGGACATCCTGGTGTCCGACGGTGTGCTGAACTGTGAGGTCAAGGAGAAGGAGGAGAGGACATGGCGGTGAAAAAGCAGTCCTTCGAGGAGGCCATGGTCCGTCTGGAGGCCATCGTGGCCCAGCTGGAAAAGGGCGAGTGCGGCCTGGACCAGTCGCTGAAGCTGTTCGAGGAGGGGGCCAAGCTGGCGCGCCAGTGCGAGCAGCTGCTGGACCAGGCGGAGCAGAAGGTGGATCTGCTGCTGGCCAATGACGAGGAGGTCCCATTCAAGGGGGAGGAGACCGATGGACTTTGACCGAGAGTACCAAAGGGCCCAGGCCCTGGTGGAGCAGGCGCTGCAAAGCGCCTTTGCCGGGGAGCTGGACAGCCCCCACCGGGAGCTGCCGGAGGCCATGCGCTACAGCCTGCTGGCGGGAGGCAAGCGGGTGCGGCCCGTGCTGACGCTGAAGTTCTGCCAGGCGTTGTGCGGGGAGATGGAGCCCGCCCTGGACTATGCCTGCGGGATCGAGATGCTCCACACCTATTCGCTGATCCACGACGATCTGCCCTGTATGGACGATGACGATCTGCGCCGGGGCAAGCCCACCTGCCACGTGAAGTACGGCGAGTGGCTGGCTCTGCTGGCGGGGGACGCCCTCCAGACCGCCGCCTTTGAGCGGCTGGCGGCGTCGGAGAGGACCACTCCCGCCGCCAACGGCAGGGCCTGCGGGATACTGGCCCGGGCGGCGGGGCGGAACGGGATGTGCGCCGGGCAGTACCTGGATATTTTAGAGCAGGGCAGGGCGCTGGATGGGGAGCGGCTGACCCAGATCCATCTCCGAAAGACCTCCGCCCTGCTGGAGGCGGCCTGCCTGCTGGGGCTCACCGCGTCCCCGGCGGAGCCCTCCGAGGGACAGTGGGCGGCGGCGGAGCGCTACGCCCGGGAGCTGGGGCTGGCCTTCCAGATCCGGGACGACATGCTGGACGTGGAGTCCACCGAGGAGGAGCTGGGCAAGCCCATCGGCTCCGACGCCCAGAACGGAAAGACCACGTTTGTGACGCTGTACGGCCTGGAGCAGTGCCGGGCGCTGGTGGCGGAGCACACAAAACAGGCGAAACAGAGCGTGGAGGGGGCCTTCGACCGGCCCGAATTCCTGTGCGCCCTGGCCGATTCGCTGGCGAAACGGAAAAACTGAGAGGCGGGCCCCGCGGCCCCGGAGACAGAGGAGAGATGTGTGATGAGTCCGGTATTGTTGATCGCCATCGCCGCCTGGGCGGTGGCCCAGGGGCTGAAGCTGCTGATCGCTGCGGCGGTCTATCGGAAATTCGACATCACCTACCTCACCACCGGGGGCGGCATGCCCAGCTCCCACTCGGCCCTGGTGTGCGCCGCCGCCGTGTCATGCGGCATGAGCGCCGGGTTCGATTCGCCCGTGTTCGCGGTGGCGGCGGTGATGGCCTTCATCGTCATGTATGACGCGGCCAACGTCCGCCGGGAGACAGGGGAACAGGCCAAGGTGCTCAACTATATCCTGCGCAACTGGGGCGAGGTCAGGCCGGAGGAGTTCGAGGACGAGCTGAAGGAGCTGATCGGCCACACCCCCTTCCAGGTGGCCATGGGGGCGGTGCTGGGCGTGGCGGTGGGCCTGGCGGGGAGCTTCATCGCGTTTGGAGTCTAGGGGCTGTCCGGCAGCGGTCAAAACGCCATTGGGCGGGACTTTTCCCGCCATGCGATCTCTTGAAATAGACACGATCGTCCTGCCAGATCTCGCTGAGATATGGAACAGGCTCTTAGGGGGTGGATCTATGGGTCCGGAACAGCTGAATACCCTCACGGACATCCAGGCGAAGCTGCTGTGCGACCAGCTGCGGGAGCAGATCGTCGCCGGCGTGTCCAAGACCGGGGGCCATCTGGCCTCCAGCCTGGGGGTGGTGGAGGCCACGGTGGCCGTCCACCGGGTGTTCGATCTGGAGCGCGACCGGCTGGTGTTCGACGTGGGCCATCAGTGCTACGCCCACAAGATCCTCACCCAGCGGGGGGGACAGATGGACACCCTTCGCAAGCTGGGGGGGCTGTCCGGCTTTCCCAAGCCCCGGGAGCACCGGGCGGACGCCTTCATCGCCGGACACGCCTCCAACGCGGTGTCGGTGGCCCTGGGCATGGCCCGGGCCCGGACGCTGAATCAGGAGGACTACTGTGTCCTGGCCATGCTGGGGGACGGGGCCATGACCGGCGGGCTTGCCTACGAGGGACTGTCCGACGCCGGGCAGAGCGGGGAGCAGCTGGTGGTCATTCTCAACGACAACGGCATGTCCATCACCAAAAATGTGGGCGGGGTGGCCCAGCACCTGGCCCAGCAGCGGCTCAAGCCCCAGTACCTCCAATTCAAAAAGGTGTACAAGCGGGCCACCGGGGCCACGGCGGTGGGCCGCAGTCTGTACCGTTTCACCCACAAGGCCAAGCAGGCGGTGAAGAACGCCGTCCTCCACTGCAGCATGTTCGAGGACATGGGCTTTACTTACCTGGGCCCGGTGGACGGCCACGATGTGAACTACCTCACCCGGCTGCTGCGCTACGCCAAGGAGCTGGACTGCCCCGTGCTGCTCCACATCAAGACGGTAAAGGGGAAAGGCTATCCACCCGCCGAGCGGGAACCCGACCGGTTCCACGGGGTGGGGCCCTTCCGAGTGGAGGACGGCGCGCCCCTCAAAGAGGGGGGAGAGACCTTTTCCTCCGTGTTTGGGGACACCCTGTGCCGGCTGGCCCGGGAGCGGGACGACATTGCCGCCGTCACCGCCGCCATGCCCGACGGTACGGGGCTGGTGGGCTTCGCCCGGGAGTTTCCGAAGCGGTTTTTCGACGTGGGCATCGCCGAGGGTCACGCGGTCTCCATGGCGGCGGGGATGGCCAAGCAGCGCATGGTGCCGGTGGCGGCCGTCTACTCCACCTTTTTACAGCGGGCCTACGATATGCTCATCCACGACGTGGCCATCCAGGGGCTCCATGTGGTGCTGGGGGTGGACCGGGCGGGGCTGTCCGGCGAGGACGGAGAGACCCACCACGGCGTGTTTGACGTGGCCTATCTCAGCTCGGTGCCCGGCATGAAGATCTACTGCCCCGCCAGCTTCGAGGAGCTGAGGGCCATGCTGCGCCACGCGGTGGAGAAGGTCCGGGGCCCGGTGGCGGTGCGCTATCCCCGGGGAGGCGAGGGGGAGTTCAAGGCCCTGTGCGGCGTCGAGGGGGCCAGCGTCCTCCGCCCGGGAGCCGATGTGACCATCGCCGCCTACGGCACCATGGTGAACGAGGCCCTGGCGGCGGCGAAGCTCTTGGAAGAAAAGGGGCGGTCCGCCCAGGTGGTGAAGCTGAACAGCATCGCCCCCCTGGACGTGGACACCCTGGCCGCCTGCGCGAAAAAGACCGGGCGGCTGGTGGTGGCGGAGGAGTGCGTGGACGCGGGCTGCGTAGGGCGGCGCATCGCCGCCGAATTCGCCCTGCGGGGCGTGAGCGGGGTGCGCCTGGCCCTGGTGGATCTGGGGGACCGCTTCGTCCAGCACGGGACGGTGGCGGAGCTGCGCGCTTTGTGCGGCATCGACGGGGCGTCCATCGCCCGGAAGGCGTTGGAGGTGATGGACCATGGCTAAAAAGCGAGTGGACCTGCTGCTGGTGGAGCGGGGGCTGACGGACACCCGCCAGAAGGCCCAGGCGGTGATCATGGCGGGCCAGGTGTACACCGGGGAGCGCCGCTGCGACAAGCCGGGGCTCACCCTGGAGGAGGACGCCCCCCTGGAGGTCCGGGGCGGGCTGCGCTACGTCAGCCGGGGCGGGCTGAAGCTGGAAAAGGCCATGCAGGTCTTTCCCATCGCCCTGGCGGACAAGACCGCCGCCGACATCGGGGCCTCCACCGGGGGCTTCACCGACTGTATGCTGCAAAACGGGGCCAAGCGGGTGTACGCCGTGGACGTGGGCTACGGTCAGCTGGCCTGGTCTATCCGGAACGACCCCCGGGTGGTGTGCCTGGAGCGCACCAACGCCCGGTATCTGACCCGGGAGCAGATCCCCGAGGCCCTGGACTTTGCCTCCATCGACGTGTCCTTCATCTCCCTGGGACTGATTTTGCCCGCCCTGGGGCCGCTGATGGCCCCGGACGGCCAGGTGGCCGCCCTGGTGAAGCCCCAGTTCGAGGCGGGGCGGGAAAAGGTGGGCAAAAAAGGGGTGGTCCGGGATCCAAACGTCCATCTGGAGGTGCTGGAGCGCTTCCTGGACCACGCCGCCCAGGGGGGGTTTGCTGTAAAGGGATTAGACTTTTCACCCATCCGGGGGCCGGAGGGGAACATCGAATATCTGGGCTTTCTCCAGGCGGGGGCCGGGGAGGACCCGGCGTTCGATCTGAAGGAACTGGTGGAGCGCTCCCACCAGGCGCTGAAGGGGTGAGGGAAGGATGAAGATCGTACTGTGCCCCAACCCCTACCGGGACCGGGGGCTCCGGGCCGCCCAGGCCGCCCAGCGCATCCTGGAGAACGCCGGGGCCCAGACCGCCATCTGCCTGCCCTTCGAGGTGGACCAGGGCAGCCGGCTGGACCTGCCCGCCGGGGCGGCCCTGGGCCAGATCGAGGAGGAGCTGGAGGATGCCGACGTGCTGGTGTGCTTCGGAGGGGACGGCACCATCCTCCACGCCGCCCACGAGGCCAACGCCCGGAACATCCCCATCCTGGGGGTGAACCTGGGCAGCATCGGGTTCATGGCCGAGCTGGAGCACGGGGAGCTGTCCCTGCTGGCCCGTCTGGCCGGGGGGCGGTTCGGCATCGAGCGGCGGATGATGCTGGATGTCTCCGTCCGCCGGGAGGGGCGGCGGGTGTTCGAACAGCAGGCCCTCAACGACGCGGTGCTCACCAAGGGGGCGGTGGCCCGGGTGCTGGACCTGGAGGTGACGGGAGACCGGGTGACCATCTCCTCGTTCTCCGGAGACGGCATCGTGGTGTCCACCCCCACCGGGTCCACAGCCTACTCCATGGCGGCGGGGGGCCCCATCGTGGAGCCCACCGCGGCCAACATCATCATCGCCCCCATCTGCGCCCACTCCCTCCACGCCAAGCCCTTCGTGCTGGACGCCGCCCGGGCGGTGGGGGTCCGGCTGGCGCCGGGGAGCAAAAAGACCGCCTATCTGTCGGTGGACGGGGGGCGGGCCTTCCGGGTGCAGCCGGGGGACTGGGTGGAGTGCCGCCGGTCCCGTCAGACCACCCAGATGGTGAAGCTCACCGGGCGGAACTTCTATGAACGGATCAACCAAAAGCTGGGAAAGGCGTGAAGGATTTGAAGGCCAAACGACAGACGGAGATCCTGCGCATCATCGGCGAGCAGGACATCGAGACCCAGGAGCAGATGCTGGACCAGCTGCGCCGGTGCGGCATCCGGGCCACCCAGGCCACCATTTCCCGGGACATCAAGGAGCTGAACCTGGTCAAGCAGCCGGGGGAGGGGGGGAGCTACCACTATGTGGTGTCCGCCGCCCGCCCGCCCCGCCGGGCGGCTGCCGGGCGGCTGCAAAACATCTTCAAGGAAGGGGTCACCTCCTGCGATGTGGCCCAGAACATCGTGGTGGTCAAGACCATGCCCGGCCTGGCCCCCGCCGCCGGGGCCGCCCTGGACGGCATGGAGCTGGAGGGGCTGGTGGGGTCGCTGGCGGGGGACGATACCGCCATCCTCATCATGCGCACCAACCAGACGGCGGAGGCGCTGGCCCGGGTGATCGAGTCCATGCTGGAGGGGTGAGGTCACATGCTCAGCTTGCTGCACATCGAGAACATCGCGGTGATCTCCCAGGCGGACATCACCTTCGACCAGGGCTTCAACGTCCTCACCGGCGAGACCGGGGCGGGCAAATCCATCGTGATCGACTCCATCGGGGCCATCATGGGGGAGCGCACCAGCCGGGACCTGATCCGCACCGGGGCCAAGACCGCCCGGGTGTCCGCCCTGTTCCGGGATCTGCCCCCCCTGCCCTGGTTCGAGGAGCAGGGCACCGGGCCCGATGAGAACGGGGAGCTGCTGATCGAGCGGTCCATCCAGGCGGACGGCAAGAACGCCTGCCGGGTGAACGGACGGCCCCTGTTGGTGACCCAGCTGCGGGAGCTGGGCCAGCAGCTGGTGAACGTCCACGGCCAGCACGACGGCCAGCAGCTGCTGGACGAGGAGCGCCACCTGGGCTATCTGGACAGCTTCGGCCGGACCCAGGACGGCCTGTCCGCCTTTGCCGCGGCCTACGCCCAGGTCCGGGACCTGCGCCGGGAGAAGGAAAAGCTCCAGATGGACGACGGGGAGAAGGCCCGGCGGCTGGACACCCTCACCTATCAGATCGAGGAGCTGGAAAAGGCCCAGCTGCGGGAAGGGGAGGACGAGGAGCTGTCCCAGCGCCGGGAGGTGCTGCGCAACGCCGAGCGGCTCACCGACGCAGTGGACGGGGCCTGGCAGGCCCTCACCGGCGGCGAGGACGGCGAGGGGGCGGTGTCCCTGCTGATGGAGGCGGAGAACCGCCTGGCCCAGGGGGGACGGTACAGCGGGGACCTTCAGGCGCTGTCGGAGAAGGCGGGGCAGCTGCGCTGCGACGCCGACGATCTGGCGGAGCTGGTGCGGGACCTGCGGGGGTCGCTGGACTTCTACCCTGGGGAGCTGGACGAGCTGGAGGAGCGGCTGGACAAGCTGTACCGGCTGAAAAAGAAGTACGGCGGCACGGTGGCGGAGATGCAGGCCTACCTGGACAGATGCCGGGAGGAGTTGGACGCCATCCAGTTTTCCGAGGACCGGCTGGCCCGGCTGGACAAGGAGCTGGAAAAGGCGCTGAAGAAGGCGGTGGAGCTGGGAGAGAAGCTGTCCGCCCGGCGGCATGAGGCGGCGGCGGAGCTGGCGAAGCGGATCCAGTCCGAGCTGAAGGGGCTGGACATGCCCAAGGTGCGCTTCCAGGTGGAGTTCGCCCCCAAGGACGCCCCCGACGGCATGGACGCCACCGGCATGGACACGGTGCGCTTCCTCATGTCCGCCAACGTGGGCGAGGCGCTCAAGCCCATCAACAAGATCGCCTCCGGCGGTGAGCTGTCCCGGATCATGCTGGCGCTGAAAAACGTGCTGGCGGAGACAGAGCAGGTGTCCACCCTGATCTTCGACGAGGTGGATACCGGGGTGTCCGGCCGGGCGGCGGTGAAGGTGGCCCAAAAGCTGTTCCAGGTGTCCCAGGGGCGGCAGGTGCTGTGCGTCACCCACCTGCCCCAGATCGCCGCCATGGGGGACGTGCACTTCTCCGTGGAGAAGGGGGAGGCGGACGGCCGCACCTTCACCCAGGTGGAGCGTCTAGACCGTGAGCGCCGCCGGGAGGAGCTGGCGAGACTCAGCGGAGGGCAGACCACCGCCGTCATGCTGAAAGGGGCGGAGGAGCTGCTGGCCACGGCGGAGGACTATAAGACAGGAGCTAAAAAGAAACCATGATAAAAGCGGCATTCTTTGATGTGGACGGGACGCTGGTGTCCTTTCAGCGCAAATTTTTATCCGACCGGGTGCTGGCCGACCTGGCCGCCCTGCGCCGGAGGGGGATCAAGGTGCTGCTCAGCACCGGCCGGGCCCTCCAGGATCTGGAGCGCACCGGGATGCTCCGGGGGGCGCGGTTCGACGGTTATTTGACCCTGGGCGGGCAGTTCTGCTGCGACGGAGACGGCACGGCCTTTCGGGATGAGCCCATCGGACTGGATGACATGCGGGGGGCCTACGAGGTGTTCAAGGCCCATCCCGAGCTGCCGGCGGTGATGGAGGGCAACGGGGAGAGCTATCTCACCACCGTCAACGACCGGGTGCGGCAGGTGTACGACTTCCTCCACACCCAGATGTACCCGGTGCGGGATCCGGCGTGGCTGCTGGAGGGGAAGGTGTACCAGCTGGCCCCCTTCGTCACCCCGGAGGAGGAGCATATCTTCCTGGACGCCATGCCGGGCTGCATGAGCACCCGCTGGCACACCGAGGGGATCGATATCCTGCCCCGGGACGGCGGCAAGGGGGCGGGCATCCGGGCGGCCATGGAGCGCTACGGCCTGGCCCGGGAGGAGGTCATGGCCTTCGGCGATGGGGAGAACGACATCACCATGCTGGAGGAGGCCGGGACCGCCGTGGCCATGGGCAACGGGGACGAGCAGGTGAAGGCCGTGGCGGACTATGTCACCGGCACGGTGGATGAGGACGGCGTGTCCCAGGCCCTGCGGCACTTCGGGCTGCTCCTGGAGGAAAAATGATTTGACAAACCGTGTCTGTTGTGATATCATCCTGTCAACGCGTTGAAGAGGACCAGTAACCAAAGGCGTTCCTGCCCAGAGAGCCCCCGTTTTGGTGGAAGGGGGAGAGGGAGCTTTGGCGAATACCCCTCGGAGCGGCCGCCTGAACGGGAGCTATCCCCAGTAGGGCCGGACGGGTGCGCCCGGTAAAGCGCCGGGCCCCTGCTGGGGGGTCCATGAGGCCGCTTCTGTGAGGAGGCGGCAAAACAGAGGTGGTACCGCGAGCTTTCGCCCTCTGTCCTGAAGGGGACAGGGGGCGTTTTGATGTAGAGAGGGACGAAAAAGATGGAACACAAGGCATTCGGCGCGCCCCGGCCGGGTCTGACGTATTGGGACCGGCCCAGCGCCTACGGCATCGCCTTCGACGGGGCGGGCCGGGCGGCGGTGGTGTATTGTCAGGGGAAGGGCTGTTTCCTGCTGGGCGGCGGCATGGAGCCGGGGGAGAGCGAGGGGGACTGTATCCGCCGGGAGGCCCTGGAAGAGACGGGATATGCTGTGGTGGTGGGGGAGAAGGTGTGCGTGGGAGAGGAGTACACCGTCCTGCCCACGGGGAGGCCCTTCCACCCCATCGGGCATGTGTACCTGGCGCGGCTGGGGGAGAGAACAGCGGCCCCGGTAGAGACCGACCACGTCCTCACCTGGCTCCCGGTGGAGGAATTTCAGCGGTCCACGTTCCTGCGCTATCAGTCCTGGGCCATGGGGATGGCCTGGGAACTTTACCAAAAACGACAAAAGGAGAGCAAGCTATGACACTTTACGACGAGCTCGTGGCCCGGGGCCTGGTGGCCCAGGTGACCAGCGAGGACGAGGTCAAGGACCTCATCAACAACGGCAAAGCCACCTTTTATATCGGCTATGACTGCACGGCGGACAGCCTGACGGCGGGGCACTTCGTCACCCTCACCCTGATGAAGCGGCTCCAGCAGGGGGGCAATAAGCCCATCGCCCTGATCGGCGGCGGCACCACCACCATCGGCGACCCCTCCGGCCGCACCGACATGCGCAAGATGCTCAGCCGGGAGGACATCGACCACAACGCCGCCTGCTTCAAGCGCCAGATGGAGCGGTTCATCGACTTCGGCGACGGCCCTGGCCAGGCCATGATGCTCAACAACGCCGACTGGCTGCTGGGCCTGAACTATATCGACCTTCTCCGGGAGGTGGGGGCCTGCTTCTCGGTGAACAACATGCTCCGGGCGGACTGCTACAAGCAGCGGATGGAGAAGGGGCTCTCCTTCCTGGAGTTCAACTATATGATCATGCAGTCCTACGATTTCTACCATATGTTCCAGACGGTGGGCTGCAACATGCAGTGCGGCGGCAACGACCAGTGGTCCAACATGCTGGGGGGCACGGAGCTGATCCGCCGCAAGCTGGGCAAGGACTCCCACTGCATGACCATCAACCTGCTCACCGACTCCCAGGGCAACAAGATGGGCAAGACGGCGGGCAACGCCGTGTGGCTGGACCCCAACAAGACCAGCCCCTACGACTTCTACCAGTACTGGCGCAACGTGGGGGACGCGGACGTGATGAAGTGCATCCGCTGGCTCACCTTCCTGCCCCTGGAGCAGATCGACGAAATGGACCAGTGGAAGGACGCCCAGCTCAACCAGGCCAAGGAGATCCTGGCCTGGGAGCTGACCAGCATGGTCCACGGCAAGGAGGAGGCGGACAAGGCCCAGGCCGCCGCCCGGGCGCTGTTCTCCACCGGCGGGAACGCGGCCGACATGCCGTCCACGGCCCTGTCCGAGGCTGATTTCCCCGGCGGCTCCATCGGTGTGCTGACCCTGCTGGTGAAGTGCGGCCTGGCCGCCTCCAACGGCGAGGCCCGGCGGCTCATCCAGCAGGGGGGCATCGCCGTGGCAGACGAGAAAGTGAGCGACCCTGCGGCAAAGTTTCCCAAGGACAAGTTCGCAGGGGAGGGCGTTATCGTCAAGAAGGGCAAAAAGGTGTTCCACAGGGTTACTGTTTCTTGAAGGTTAAAGGCATCAACCACCTGAACCCCTTGTGCGGCAATGATTTCAGGGGTTCGGGTGGTGCTTAGCACACAAAAAGCACGCAAGTGCTCTGATTTGGCGCAAAATGATAAATCGGAATGCTGCGAGGTGCTGGAATGAATAAAATAATAGCAAGCACGGGGGCTTTGATCGTAACGGTTTCAGTATTATTATTTGCTGTCTGTATGCTAATTTCCTTTAGCTTTGGAAGCTATTTTGTATGTATGCTGCTGCCCATTGGGTATATCATGATGGCTGCTGGTTTTTGTGTTGAGAGTGATGAAAAGCATAGGGCGGCCGCCAATGCTGGAATGATGTTTGCCGCGGTTTATGCGGCTTTGATATTACTTGTATATTTTGCGCAGACAACTTCGGTCCGATTAGATACGCTTGATGAACAGGCTATGAGAATGCTTGATTATTCAAGAGGTGGGCTATTTTTTAGCTATGATTTACTCGGATACGGTATCATGGCGCTTTCAACTTTCTTTGTCGGGCTGGCAATAGATGCAAAGAAAAAATCAGATAAGTGGTTAAAACATCTCATGTTGATCCACGGAGTATTCTTTTTTCCCTGCTTTATTATGCCGATGACGGGAATATTTCGCTCTATGTCAAATGGCGAGGATAACATAGGCGGAGTCATCGCGCTCGAATTTTGGTGTGTGTACTTTATTTCAATCGGGATTTTGTCATTGATGCATTTTAGAAAAAGCAATAGATAACTTCCAGCGTTATGTGAGAGGCAAAAGGGAACGGGACCGCGAAAGCGGTCCCGTTCTGCGTTCAGATCGTCTGGTGCTTCAGCATGTACTCTGCCTTCACCTTGTCGATGGTCTGACCGCCGATCCCAAAATTCAGATCGGGCAGTTCCTTGATGGTGACGGTGAAAAATTCCTGGGGCACACGCATGACCTCGGAGGCGGTCCGCGTCAGCCGCTGGATCAGTTCCACCTTTTGCGTATCTGACAGTGCGCCGCATTCCACGGAAATATAAGGCATCTTAATCGTCTCCCTTTTCGTACCGCTCCCAGCCCCACCAGTTGGGGAGGAGCTGCGCCAGCGTGACGGTCTCTCGCGTTTCGAAGTCCACCATGATCTCCATGTCTTTGTTGCGCCGGTCCAGCTGCATGAAAAACTCCCGGCAGGCCCCGCAGGGCATCCCGCTTCCGCCCCCATGGGGCGGGCGGTCCCGGAAGGCGATCAGCCGCTTCACCGCGGTCTGGCCGCTGTTCACGTACATGTTGAGGGCGGCCACCCGCTCCGCGCACAGGTCCAGCACGCCGGAACAGCTCTCCACGCAGAAGCCGGTGAAGATCTGGCCATTTTCGCTCTCCAGGGCACACACCACGTGATGGGCGTAAATAAACGGGGTGACTTCGCCCGGATGATACTGCTCCCGGGCCTTTTCATAGAGCTGTTCCCAGATATCCACGGTCAGACCCCTCTCTCCCCGGCGATGAGGTGGGACATGTCGTACAGCCCAGGTCCGTCTACCCCGGCCAGGAACTTGGCCGCCTTCACGGCCCCGGCGGCGAACACCTCCCGGCTGGCGGCGTGGTGGGAGATCTCGATCACCTCGTCCCGCCCGGCGAACACCACGGTGTGGTCGCCCACGATGGTGCCCCCCCGGAGGGAGGAAATGCCGATCTCCCGCCGGTCCCGGGGCCGGCGGACGCTGTGGCGGTCGTAGACGTGTTCCGGCTCGTAGGGCAGGGTGGAGGCGGCTGCGTGGGCCAGCATCAGAGCGGTGCCGCTGGGGGCGTCCAGTTTCCGGCGGTGGTGGCGCTCCTGGATCTCCACGTCGAAGTCCTCCCCCAGCAGGGCGGCGGCCCGGCGGACCAGATCCATCAGCACGTTGACGCCCAGCGACATGTTGGCGGAGCGGAAGATGGGGATGGACTTTGCCGCCTGGCCGATCTGGGCCAGCTGCTCCTCCGAATAGCCGGTGGTGGCCAGCACTGCGGGCAGCTTTCGCCCCACGCAGAAATCCAGCAGGCCCGTCAGGGCGGCGGGGTGGGAGAAGTCGATGAGGGCGTCCGCCTCCACGGCGCAGACGGCGGGGGTGGCGAACACGGGGAAGCCCTCCATGGGCTGGGAGAGCAGGTCGATCCCGGCGGCGACCTCTACCTCAGGGTCGCAGCTGCAGATATCCGTCACCACCCGGCCCATGTGGCCGCAGCAGCCGGAGATGATCATCTTTCGCATGGCGGCACCTTACAGCAGACCAGCTCTGGTCATAGCCTGGCGCAGGATCTCCAGATTCTTCTCCGAGATGTCGCACAGGGGCAGGCGCAGGGGGCCCGCCTCCTGGCCCAGCAGGTTCATGGCCGCCTTGATGGGGATGGGGTTCACCTCGGTGAACAGCGCGTCGATCAGGTCCATGTACCGGATCTGGAGCTGGGAAGCGGCGGCGAAGTCGTTTTCCAGGCAGAGATGGCTCATCTTCACCATCACCTCGGGGACGATGTTGGAGGCCACCGAGATCACGCCCTTGGCCCCCAGGGCCATCATGGGCACCACCTGATCGTCGTTGCCCGACCAGATGTAGAAGTCCTCGCCGCACAGGAACCGGGTGTGGGCCAGCAGGGAGAAGTTGCCGCTGGCCTCTTTGACGCCGTTGATCTTGGGGTTCTGGGAGAGCACCTGGTAGGTCTCGGCGGTGAAGGACACCCCGGTGCGGCTGGGCACGTTGTAGAGGATGATGGGCAACTCCACCCGGTCGGCGATGTACTCGTAGTGCTTGATGAGGCCGGTCTGGCTGGCCTTGTTGTAGTAGGGGGTGACGTGGAGCAGGGCGTCCGCCCCGGAGTCCTGGGCGTGCTGGGACAGGTAGACGGCGGCGGAGGTGTCGTTGGACCCCGCCCCCGCGATGACCTTCACCCGGTGGTCCACCCGCTTCACGCAGAACTCCACGGCGGCGATGTGCTCCCGGATGGACATGGTGGCGGATTCGCCGGTGGTGCCGCACACGCACACCGCGTCCACCCCCGCCTCGATCTGGGCGTCGATGAGCCTGCCGAAGGCGTCGTAGTTGATGATGTTGTTCTGGTCGAAGGGGGTGACCAGGGCGGGGCAGGAGCCGGTAAAGACGGGAGTTCTCATAAACAGCTTCCTTTCAAGTTTCTTTTATTCCTTTTTCTTGAAAGAAAAAGGACGGCCCTTTACTTACCTGCGTTCGATATACCCTTCCGCGCACAGCAGCTCGGCCAGCTCCACGCCGCCGCCCGCCGCGCCCCGCAGGGTGTTGTGGGACAGGGAGACAAATTTGTAGTCGTACTGGGTGTCCGGGCGCAGACGGCCGATGGACACCGCCATGCCCCCCTCCAGGTCCCGGTCCAGCTTGGCCTGGGGCCGGTCGGGCTCCTCGAAGTAGTTCAAAAACTGCTTGGGGGCGGTGGGCAGGTCCAGCTCCTGGGCGCGGCCCTTGAACTGCTTCCACGCCTGCTTCATCTGCTCCATGGTGGGCTTGTTCTTGAAGGTGACGAAGGCGGCGGCGGTGTGGCCGTTGGACACAGGCACCCGCAGGCACTGGGCAGTGATGGAGGTGCCCTCTGCGTTGACGATGACGCCGTTCTCCACCCGGCCCCACACCTTCAAGGGCTCCTGCTCGCTCTTCTCCTCCTCGCCGCCGATGTAGGGGATCAGGTTATCCACCATCTCGGGCCAGGTCTGGAAGGTCTTGCCCGCCCCGGAGATGGCCTGATAGGTGCACACCAGCACCTTCTCGATGCCAAACTGCCGCAGGGGGGACAGGGCGGGGACATAGCTCTGGATGGAGCAGTTGGACTTCACCGCGATGAAGCCCCGCTTGGTGCCCAGGCGGGCCCGCTGGGCCTCGATGACCTGGATGTGCTCCGGGTTCACCTCGGGGATCACCATGGGCACGTCGGCCGTCCAGCGGTGGGCGGAGTTGTTGGACACCACCGGGCACTCGCGGCGGGCGTACTCCTCCTCCAGGGCGCGGATCTCGTCCTTCTTCATGTCCACGGCGGAGAACACGAAGTCCACCTGGGAGGCGATCTTGTCCACGTCGTCCTGGGCGCTCAAGAGCACCAGATCCCTGGCCTCCGCCGGGATGGGGACATCCATGGCCCAGCGGGGACCCACCGCGTCCTCATACCGCTTGCCCGCAGAGCGGGGGCTGGCGGCCACAACGGTGAGCTGGAACCAGGGGTGGCCCTCCAGCAGGGTGACGAAGCGCTGGCCCACCATGCCGGTGGCGCCGATGACGCCGACTTTGTACTTTTCCATGTCGATCTGCCTCCTGGGCGCACCGCCCCGCGCCGAAATTTAGGGCTTGCGGCGGGGGTACGGATACGCTATAATATAAAAATAATGTCGAAATAGGCGCGCCCGTCTGGGCGCATGACTGATACCACTATAACATCAACGCGCTAAAGTGTCAATTTAGCGCTGCCGCCCAAAGTGGAGAAATGGAGCACACGATGAAGAGAAAATTCGTGCAAATTGCAGCCTTGGGCCTGGCGACGGCCCTTTTGCTGACGGTATGCGGGGGGACCGCCTCCGCCGCCCCGGCAGGCTCCGACACGGAGACCATCCGGGTGGGGCTCCACTACGGCACCGGGGCCATAGAGGGGCTCAACCTCCTGAACGAGGTGGGCTCCGGCTACCGCTTCGGGTATTACGACGGCTCCAACCGCTTCGTGGAGCTGGGGTCCACGGGCAAGACCGCCATCTCCGTGGTGGAGACCATGAACGTGTACTATGGGACCTATGATAACTATCAGAGCTACCATACCACCATCACCTCCGGGGTGGCGGTGGGGGAGTACCACCTCCAGCTGCCGGGGAGCTATGCCTCCTTTGCCCAGGCCCAGGCCGCGGCCTCCCAGTACCCCGGCGGGTTTGCGGCCTATATCGGCGGGACATACTACGCCCGGGTGGGCAATTATACCACCCGGGACGGGGCGGTGGCCGCCCAGGCCGCCCTGGGGGCGGGCGCCCAGCTGTGCGGGACCTCGGGCTACGGCGTCAGCGTGGTGGAGACGGGCACCAGCACCATCCTGTTCCAATACGACGACCTGGGCCAGGGCACCGGGCTGGGGGTGGAGCCCATCCAGACCGGCGGGGAGAAGTGCACCACCTGGAGCAAGGGATTCCTGTACAACGGCGGCTTCCGCTTCGAGCGCATCGGCGGCGGGAAGCTGACGGTGGTGAATATTGTTGGCTTCGAGGATTACGTCAAAGGAGTGGTGTCCGCCGAGATGAGCACCAGCTGGTCCATCGAGGCGCTGAAGGCCCAGGCGGTGGCCGCCCGGAGCTACGCATTGACCCTGGGCACCAAGCACGGGACGCACCATTTCGACATCTGCGACGATATACACTGCCAGCGGTACACCGGACAGACCAGCGCGGGGGCCAACTCCAACGCCGCCGTGGACCAGACGGTGGGCCAGGTGGCGCTGTACAACGGCAAGGTGGCGGAGACCTACTACTACTCCAGCAACGGCGGGGCCAGCCAGAGCGTGTCGGTGGTGTGGGGGACCAACCAGTCCCTCTATCCCTATTTGACGGAGGTGGCCGACCCCTATGAGCCGACGCTGAACCTGAAAAACACCTGGGAGCGCACCTTTACCAGCGCCCAGATCATCTCCAAACTGCTGGCGGGGAACAATGTCAGCGCCCCCATCGTGTCCGCTGAGATCACGTCCTACACCAGCGCCGGCAACCCCTGGATGATCACCTTCACCGACAGCGCCGGGAAGAGCTTCCCCGTGCGCAGCGGCAGGGTGTACAATAACCTGGGCCTGCCCTCCTGCCGGTTCGGCTTCGCCGGGAGCGGCTCCGGCCAGCCCGCGCCCACTCCTCCCTCCGGAAGCATCTCCATCAACGGCTCCACCCAGGTGAGCGGTGTCTCCGGGCTGTATGCCATCGATGGGAACGGCGGCCTCACCGCCCTGGGGGGCGACGTGTACGTGGTCACAGACGGCGGCACTGCCCAGCTGGGCCAGGGCGGAGATCAGAGCCAAGGCCAGGGGTCCGGCTCGTGGGCGGGGTCGGCATCAGCGGCCAACGGCTCCATCACCTTCGCGGGCCGGGGCTGGGGCCACAACATCGGCATGAGCCAGTTTGGCGCCAAGGCCATGGCCGAGCAGGGACATACCTATCAGCAGATCCTCCAATTCTACTATACTGGCATTACGGTGGGATATACGTGAAAACTTCCGATTTTTATTTCGACCTTCCCCCCGAGCTCATTGCCCAGACGCCCCTGGAGCGGCGGGATGGGTCGCGCCTGCTGGCGCTGGACAAAGCCACAGGGGAGACCCGGCACCTGCATTTTTACGACCTTCCCTCCCTGCTGGCCCCGGGGGACTGTCTGGTGCTCAACGACAGCCGGGTGTTGCCCGCCCGGCTGATCGGCAGGCGGGCGGGGGGCGGCGCCTGCGAGGTGCTACTGCTCATCGACCGGGGGGACAAGGTGTGGGAATGCTTGGTCCGCCCCGGCAGAAAGCTGCGCCCCGGGGCAAAGGTCACCTTCGGGGACGGGGCACTGTCCGCCGAGGTGGTGGGCGAGGGGGCGGACGGCAACCGGCTGGTCCGCTTCGACTACGACGGCATTTTTTTGGAGACCTTGGAGCGGCTGGGCAAAATGCCCCTGCCCCCCTATATCAAGGCGGAGCTGGAGGACGCGGAGCGGTATCAGACGGTGTATTCCAAAGTGACCGGCTCCGCCGCCGCCCCCACGGCGGGGCTCCACTTCACCAGGCCGCTGCTGGAGCGGATCCAGGCCATGGGGGTGCGGGTGTGCTATGTGACCCTCCACGTGGGGCTGGGCACCTTCCGCCCGGTAAAGGCGGAAAACCTGGACGAGCACGAGATGCACTCGGAATACTGCGTCATCCCCCAGGAGACGGCGGACGCCGTCAACGAGACCAGGCGGACAGGGGGGAGGGTGATCTGCGTAGGCACCACCTCCTGCCGCACCATCGAGAGCTGGGCGGCGGAGGACGGGACGCTGAAGGCATCGGCGGGGTGGACCAATATCTTCATCTATCCGGGCTACCGCTTCAAGGCGCTGGACGCTTTGATCACCAACTTCCACCTGCCCGAGTCCACCCTCATCATGCTGGTGTCCGCCCTGGCGGGCCGGGAGCATGTGCTGGCGGCCTATGAGGAGGCGGTGCGGGAAGGATACCGCTTCTTCTCCTTCGGCGACGCCATGTTCATCGCGGACGGCGCAGCCGCTCCGCCTGTGTGACTGTTTCAAATGACAGCAGGCTCCCCCCGTGAGAGGCCATCTCTCACGGGGGGAGCTTCTATGTTGGATTCACTTTTTCCGGAAGGGCCACCAGGAGCGCTTTTTGGGCGGCTCCGGCTTTTTGGTGGGCTGAGGCCGGGTCTCCGGCCCGGGATGTACCGGCGGCTTCTGTCCGTCCGGCGTGCCCATCTGCTCCAGGGCCTCCTTGGCCTTCTGATAGCCCTTGTCCGCCGCCTGTTGGTAGAGCGTCCGGGCGGCCTCCAGGTCCCGCTCCACACCTAGGCCCTGCTCGCAGCACTGGGCTTTCAGGTACAGCCCCCGGGCGCTGCCCTGGTCGGCGGCCTCCCCGTAGAGCACCGCGGCTTTGAGCGGGTCCTTTGCCACGCCGATCCCCTTCATATAGCACTCCCCCAGGGAACAGGTGCCGTCGGCGTGCCCCCCCTTATGGGCCTTGCGGTACAGCTCCACCGCCCTTTTTTCGTCCTTGTCCACGCCGTAGCCGTTTTCGTAGCACTCGCCCAACAGGAACTGCGCCCGGGGGAACTCCTGGCTGGCGGCCTTGGCGAACCACTGGGCCGCCTCGGCGTCGTTCTCCTCCACCGAGATGCCGTGGTAGTACAAGAAGCCCAGATTGCACTGGGCCCGGGGGTTGCCCCGGTCCGCCGCCTGGCGGTAGAGCCGGGCGGCCTTGTCCCGGTCCTGCTTGACGCCATGGCCCAGCTCGTAGCACAGCCCCAGGGAACAGGTGCCGGGGACATAGCCGCCCTCGTGGGCGGTCTGATACAGCCGGGCGGCCTCCTGGTAGTCCTGCTCCACGCCGTAGCCGTAGTCATAGCACTCCCCCAGCAGGAAGTGGGCTCGGGTGCTGCCCTGGGCCGCGGCCTTGCGGAACCAGGACACCGCCGCCTCATCGTCCATCTCCACACCGATGCCCTGATACAGGCAGTAGCCGTAATTGCACTGGGCCCATGCGCTGCCCGCCTCGGCGGCCTCTTTATACAGCGCCGCCGCCCGGGCTTTGTCCGCCACCACGCCCTTGCCGTACTCGTAGCAGGTACCCAGGGAGCAGGTGGCGGCGGCAAAGTGCTGCTCATGGGCAAGGCGGTAGAGCTCTACCGCCTTGTCAAGGTCGGCCTCCACCCCGTAGCCGTTCTCATAGCACTCGCCCAGCAGCTGCCGCGCCCGGGGCTGGCCCGCCTGGGCGGCTTTGGAGAACCACTGGAACGCCTGGTCGTTGTCCTCGTCCACCCCGATGCCCCGGTAGTAGCAGAAGCCCAGATTGCACTGGGCCTGGACGCTGCCCTGCTCCGCCGCCTGGCGGTAGAGCTCCACCGCCCGGGGCAGATCCCGCTCCACCCCGGTGCCCAGCTCGTAGCACAGCCCCAGGGCGCAGGTGCCGGGTGGATAGCCCCCCTCGTGGGATCGGCGGTACAGCTCATAGGCCCGCTTCTCGTCCTTTTCCACGCCGAAGCCGCCGTCGTAGCACTCGCCCAGCAGCTGCTGGGCCCGGGGATAGTCCTCGTCCGCCGCCTTTTGGAACCAGAGGGCGGCCTGGCTGTCGTCCCGCTCTACGCCGATGCCCTGGTAGTAGCAGAAGCCCAGATTGCACATGCCCCGGGCCTCGCCTCCCTCGGCGGCCCTTCGGTAGAGCTCCACCGCCCGGTCCAGGTCCGCCTCCACGCCCCTGCCCAGCTCGTAGCACAGCCCCAGGGCGCAGGCGGCGGCAGGGTGGCCCTTCTCGTCCGCCTGGGCGTACAGCTGGGCCGCCTTGCCAAGGTCGGCCTCCACACCGTAGCCGCCTTCGTAGCACTGGCCCAGCAGAAACAGTGCCCGGCTGTTGCCCTGCTGGGCGGCCTTGTCGAACCAGAACGCGGCCCGCTCGTTGTCCTCCACCACGCCGATGGCCCGGTAGTAGCAGTAGCCCAGATTGCACTGGGCCCGGGCGTCCCCGGCGTCGGCGGCCTGGCGGTAGAGCTCCAGGGCCCGGTCCAGGTCCCGTTCCACTCCCTGGCCCAGCTCGTAGCACAGCCCCAGGGAACAGGTGCCGGGGGGATAGCCCCCCTCGTGGGCGGCGCGGTAGAGCTGGACGGCGCGGGTGTGGTCCACCTCTACCCCATAGCCGAAGTCGTAGCAGTCCCCCAAAAGCCCCAGCGCCCGGGGATAGCCCTCCTCCGCGGCCAGCTGGAACCAGTGGACGGCCTGCTTGTCGTCCACCTCGGTGCCGATGCCCCGGTAGTGGCAGAAGCCCAGATTGCACTGGGCGGGCACATAGCCCCGGTCCGCCGCCTGGCGGTAGAGCTCCACCGCCCGGGTCAGGTCCTGCTCCACCCCCTGACCCAGCTCGTAGCACAGCCCCAGAGCGCAGGTGGCGGGGGGATATTCGTCCTCATGGGCCTGGAGGTAGAGCTGGGCGGACTTGACGGGGTCCTGCTCCACTCCTTGGCCCAGCTCGTAGCACTGAGCCAGCAGGAACCGGCCCTTGGGATAGCCCTCCTCCGCGCACTGGCGGTAGAGCTCCGCCGCCCGCTTCTCGTCCTTGTCCACCCCGATGCCCTGGTCGTAGCACACCCCCAGGGCGCAGGTGGCCGCCTCATAGCCCTGTTCATGGGCGGCGCGGTAGAGCTCCAGGGCACGCTCCAGGTCCTTCTCCACCCCCAGGCCGTTCTCATAGCACTCGCCCAGCAGGGTCTGGGCCCGGGGATAGTCCTGCTGGGCGGCCCGCTCGAACCAGCTCACCGCCTCCTGATAGTCCCGCTCCATCCCGATGCCCCGGTAGTAGAAGAAGCCCAGATTGCATTGGGCGGGGGCGTGCTCCTGCTCCCCGGCCTCCCGGTAGAGCTCCGCCGCCCGCTCCTTGTCCGTCTCCACCCCGGTGCCCAGCTCATAGCACAGCCCCAGCTCGCACTGGGCGGGAGGATAGCCCTGCTCCGCCGCCTGGGAGAGCAGCCGGGCCCCCCGCTCCGGGTCCTTCTCCGTGCCGATGGCCCGGAGGTAGCACAGCCCCAGGCCGTACAGGGCGGCGATGTACTCTCCCTCCGCCGCCTGGGTGAACCAGTGGAAGGCCAGTTTCTCGTCCCGCTGGGCGCCGCCGGTGCCGTTGCAGTAGTCCATGGCCACCCGGTACTGGGCCTCCGCGTCCCCTTCCTCCGCGGCCTCCAGCAGCTCCCGAAAGCCCTGCTGCTTTTTGGCGGACACGTCCGCCAGGCTCTGGATCACCTCGGGGTCGATATATACCATGACCGTATCCTGCCCGTTGGGCTGGAGGCTGTCGTTGCGTTCTTCCGCCATATGTATCCGCTTCCTTTCCTGACTCAGGCGGGCCGCGCCGGACGAGCGCGGCCCGTTTGGACATTATATCACATCGAACGGGAAAAATCTATATGCTTTGTGAGCCACCCTCCGGCCGATCCCTGGAAGGCGGGCGGTCCAGGGCATACTTTTCCAGATAGCGCCGGTAGTGGGACCGGAATTCGGGGCCGGACTCACGGGGGGCGTGTCGGTCCTGCTCCAGCACGGCCTCGGCGATGTTGGAGCAGTGGTCCGCCGCCCGCTCCAGGTCGGTGAGCAGGTCGGACCACACGAAGCCCGCCTCGATGGTGCACCCGCCCCGCTGGAGACGGAGGATGTGGCTGGTGCGCAGCTGTTCCTTCAGCTGGTCGATGACCTCCTCCAGGGGGGCCACCAGGGCGGCCCGCTCCCGGTCCCCCTCCAGCCAGGCGGCGGTGGACAGCTCCAGGATCTCGCCGACGGCGCCGGTGAGCACCTCCAGCTCCCGCCGGGCGGCGGGGGTGAAGCGGATGCCCTTTTTGTGCAGCTCCTCGGCGGACTCCACCAGGTTCTCCCCGTGGTCGGAGATCCGCTCCAGGTCCCCGATGAGCTTGAGCAGCCGGGCGGCCTGGGCGCTGTCCGCCCCGCCGATGGGCCGGGCGCTGAGCTGGACCAGATAGGCGCTCAAGATGTCCTCATAGTGGTCGGTCTTGTCCTCCCGCTCCCGGACCGACGCCGCCAGGGCGGGGGAGAAGTCCCGCACCGCCGCCATGCCCTCCCGCAGTGCTGCCCCGGCGGTCTGGGCCATGTCCGCCGCCACCCCCCGGCACCGCTCCAGGGCCACCGGGGGCGCGGCCAGCAGCCGGGGGTCCAGCTCGGCGGGGGGCTCGGGTCTGGGGCCGTCGGGGATTAGCCGGGCGACCAGGCCCTCGAAACAGCCGGACAGGGGCAGGAGCAGCAGGGTGCACAGCAGGTTGAAGCCGGTGTGGACGGCGGCGATGCCCGCCAGGGAGGCGGGGGAGGCCAGGATCGGGGGGCGCAGGGCGGCCTTCACCGCCCAGAACGCGCTCAACCACACGGCGGAGCCGATGGCGTTGAAGGACAGGTGGACCAGTGCCGCCCGCTTGGCGTTTTTGCTGGCCCCGATGGCGGACAGCAGGGTGGTGGCGCAGGTGCCGATGTTCTGGCCCATGATGATGGGTACTGCGGCGGCGTAGGACACCCGGCCCGTCCCCGCCAGCGCCTGCAAAATGCCCACCGAGGCCGAGCTGGACTGGATGGCCGCCGTCAGCAGCGCCCCGGCCAGCAGCCCCAGCAGGGGGTGCTGGAACAGGATAAAGAGCTGCCGGAAGCCGGGGGAATCCCCCAGGCCGGACACCGCCCCGGACATGGACTCCATCCCGGTCATGAGGGTGGCGAAGCCCAGCAGGATCGCGCCGGTGTCCCGGCGCTTGCCGTCCCGGAAGGCCATATACAGCACGATGCCGGTGACGGCCAGGATGGGGGTGAAGGAGGAGGGCTTCAGCAGCCGGATGAACACATTGCCGCCGTCCAGCCCCGCCAGGCTCAGCAGCCAGGGGGTGACGGTGGTGCCGATGTTGGCTCCCATGATCACGTGGACGGCCTGCCGCAGGGTCATGAGCCCCGAGTTGACGAAGCCCACCACCATCACCGTGGCGGCGGAGGAGCTCTGGATCACCGCCGTCACCCCCAGGCCGGTGAGCAGCCCCGCCGCCCGCCCGGTGGTGAGCCGCCCCAGGATGTCCCGCAGGCCGTCCCCCGCCCGGCGCTCCAGGGCCTGGCCCATCAGATCCATGCCGAATAGGAACAGGGCCAGCCCGCCCGCCATGCTCAAAAGCTGAAAAATATCCATCCGCGATCCCCCTGTCGTGCGCTGTTGTCCATAGCTTGCGCAGTTTGAGGGCAAAACATGAAAAAAGAGCGCCGGAGAAAGCTCCGGCGCTCTTGAACGACCGCGTCATGGCTCCAGCGTCACCTGGATACGCACGGGGTTGTGGTCGGTGTACTGGAACTGCTCATCCAGGGTCTCCACGCTGTCCAGCCCCACGTTGGGGGAGAGGATGAACCCGTCGATCACGTAGAACTGGCTGTTCGCCGGGTCGTAGGGGCGGTCCAGCAGGCGGCAGGAGGGGACGCTCAGATCGCAGGCGAACCGCCAGCCGTCCGGCAGGATGTCCTCCTCCAGCACGCCGGGGGTCCACAGGGACGGGTCACGGATGGGAAAGGCGTCCAGCGCGCCGGGGAAGGTCTGGTTGAAATCGCCTCCGGCGATCACGTAATTGCCCTTCTCGTACTCCCGGGTGAGCAGATCCATGAGCATTTGGGTCTGGGCGGCCTTGCCCTCGCCGTCGTCGTAGGCCTCCAGGTGGAGGTTGACCAGCACCAGCTCTTTGTCCGAGCCCTCCAGGGGCGCCCGGCTGACCAGCAGGCACCGCTTGAGATTGGCGGTAGACACCGGCCAGGAGAAGGGGCAGGGGAGAGCAACGCGCTGGGCGCTGTCCACGTTGAAGCGGGACAGGGTCTGCAAGCCGCTGTGGACTTTGCCGATGGGAGGCAGGGGATAGGGCACGAAATCGCAGGAGTAGTTCAAGGCATACATCCAGCAATATGGGCCAAGCTCGCCATCATTGAGGATCCCGTGATACCAGACTGCCTGATCGCTGCCTCCGGTGCGGGAGGAATCGGTGTCCACCTCTTGGAGAAAATACACATCGGCGTCCTGTGCCTGGAGCTGCTGAACGATACCGTTCTCATAGGTCACCACTTGTTCCCTGGTGGGAGCTACGTCCTTTCCGCCGTCCATAAAGAAATCGGCTTCCTTCCCGAGCCCAGCATATCCGGTATTCTGGGAGACAAGGGTCAGGCTGTCGCCCACCGTGAGAGTTTTCCAGGTATACATATGGGCGGGAGAAAGTCCTGTCCCAACCTCCAGTTCCTCTACAGCGTCCGGCTTGTACTCCGTCAAAGTCAGCCACGCCACCAGCCCAGCCGCGGCCAGCACGATCGCGGCCAGCACGATCCCCGCCCATTTCAGCGCCTTTTTCGCCACGTCTCCACGTCCTTTCCCATTGAAACGCTCAGATATTGGGGCTGCGCCCCTTCACCCGCAGGCGGTTGAGCGCCCTGGCCAGCGACCCCTGGGCCAGCTGGTACTCCTGGCGGCTCTTCTTTTGCAGCAGGGCCTCCCGGGCCTGGTCGGCCTCCCGGCGGGCCCGGGCCTCGTCGATCTCCTCGGGCCGCTCGGCGGAGTCCACCAGCACCAGCACCTCGTTGTGCTCTACCTTCACCATGCCGGGGGACACGGCGGCCAGCTGGACCTCCTCCTCCGGGGGCTGGAAGCGGAGCATCCCCGGCACCACGGCGGCCATCATGGAGGCGTGGTGGGCCAAAATTCCCCGCTCTCCGTCGCTCACCGGGATGGTGAGGCTGACGCAGGGCCCCTCGTACAGGGTCCGGTCGGCGGCCAGGATGTGGACCTGAAAGGTATCCATCACGCGCCGCCCTCCAGCTTTTTGGCTTTGGCCACCACGTCCCGCCAGGCGCCCACGTTGTAGAACGCCGCCTCGGGGTACTGGTCCAGCTCGCCGTCCACGATGGCGGCGAAGCTCTCCAGGGTGTCCTTCAGGGGGACGTACACGCCGGGGATGCCGGTGAATTTCTCCGCCACGTGGGTGGGCTGGGCCAGGAAGCGCTGGAGCCTTCTGGCCCGGGCCACCGTCTTGCGGTCCTCGTCGCTGAGCTCGTCCATGCCCAAAATGGCGATGATGTCCTGGAGCTCCCGGTACTTCTCCAGGATCTCCTGGACTTTTCGGGCCACCCGGTAGTGCTCCGCCCCCACGATGTCCGCCTCCAGGATGCGGGAAGAGGACTCCAGGGGGTCCACAGCGGGGTAGATGCCCTGCTCGGAGATCTTACGGCTGAGCACGGTGGTGGCGTCCAGATGGGCGAAGGTGGTGGCGGTGGCCGGGTCGGTGAGGTCGTCGGCGGGGACGTACACCGCCTGCACCGAGGTCACCGAGCCGTTTTTGGTGGAGGTGATCCGCTCCTGGAGCTCCCCCATCTCGTTGGCCAGGGTGGGCTGGTAGCCCACGGCGGAGGGCATCCGCCCCAGCAGGGTGGACACCTCGCTGCCCGCCTGGACGAAGCGGAAGATGTTGTCGATGAAGAGGAGCACGTCCTTGTGCTCCTTGTCCCGGAAGTGCTCTGCCATGGTCAGCCCGGACAGGGCCACCCGCATACGCACGCCGGGGGACTCGTTCATCTGGCCGAACACCAGGGCGGTCTTGGCGGACACGCCGCTCTCCCGCATCTCCCGCCACAGGTCGTTGCCCTCCCGGGAGCGCTCGCCCACGCCGGTGAAGATGGAATAGCCGCCGTGCTCCATGGCCACGTTGTGGATCAGCTCCTGGATCAGCACGGTCTTGCCCACGCCGGCGCCGCCGAACAATCCGATCTTGCCCCCCTTGGGGTAGGGCTCCAGCAGGTCGATCACCTTGATGCCCGTCTCCAGGATCTCCACCGAGGGGCTCTGCTCGTCGAAGGCGGGGGGCTTGCGGTAGATGGAGCGCACCGGAGTGCCCTCGGGCACCGGGCCGCCGCCGTCGATGGGCTGGCCCAGCACGTTGAACATGCGGCCCAGGGTGGCCTCGCCCACCGGGACCTGGATGGTGTGGCCCGGCACATCCACCGCCAGCCCTCTCGCCAGCCCCTCGCTGGGGGAGAGCATGATGCACCGCACCGTTTTGTGGTCCAGGTGCTGGGCCACTTCCATCACCCGGTCCTGCCCGTCCTTCTCCACGGTGAGCTCCTCCCGCAGGCGGGGCAGCTCGCCGGACTCGATGAGCACGTCCACCACGGGGCCGGATATCTGTGTGATGATCCCACGTTCCATGATCATCCACCTTCCTTCCTATGTTTTTGCTTCTGCGCCCGGGCCCCGGCGGACACCTCGGTGATCTCCTGGGTGATGGCCGACTGCCGGACCCGGTTGAATTCCAGGGACAGCTCCCCCAGCAGCTTCTCCGCGTTCTGGTTGGCGCTGTCCATGGCGGTCATGCGGGCCTGCTGTTCGCAGCAGAAGCTGTCGATCAGGGCGCTGTAGATGAAGCCGGACACGTAGCTGGGCATCATGCTGTCCAGCACCGCCTGGACGCTGGGCAAAAACTCGAAGGGGGTGGTCACCGGCGGCTCCACCAGGGCGGAGTCGGCAAAATGGGTCCGGTGGAAGGGCAGCACCCGGGTGCATTTTGCCTGGAAGTCCACGCCGTTGCCCATGTCGGTGTACACCACGTAGATCTTGTCCAGCCGGTCGTTGTCGAAGCCGTCCAGCAGCAGGGCGCTGATCTCCCGAGCCCTGGCCATGGTGGGGTTCTGGGCGGTGTAGAGGAAGCTGTGCTCGATGGGGATGCCGTGGGAGGCGAAGAACCGCCGCCCATACTCGCCCACCACATACAGCTTGGTGTCTGGATGGGTGTCCAGCAGCTTCAGCGCCTCCTTGATGGCGTTCTGGTTATAGGCCCCCGCCAGCCCCTTGTCTGCGGTGATCACCAGGCAGGCGTTGGGCTTGTCCAGAGGGGGCTCCCCCTCCATGGGGTAGAAATAGGGGCTGTCCACCACCTCGCCGCCCACGGTGCGGAAGATGCGCTTGATCTCCCGGCGCAGTGCCTCGAAATAGGGCCGGGTGTTGTCCAGCTCCTGCCGGGCGCGGCGCAGCTTGGTGGAGGCGATGAGGTACATGGCGCTGGTGATCTTGCGGGTCTCCTGGACGCTGCCGATGTGGTCCTTGATCTCCTTGGTCCCGGCCATGTCAGCTGCCCTGCTTTCCGCCGGCCTGGAACCGGGCCAGATATTCCCGGGCCAGGTCCAGGATCTCCTCCCGGTCGTCCTCGGACAGCTTGCCGGTCTGGTCGATCCTGGCGCACAGGTCCGCGCCCTCGCTCTCCACGCAGGCCAGCAGCCCCGCCCGGAACTGGTCCATCCGGTCCAGCGGCACGTCCTGCATCACGTGGTCCATGGCGGCGGTGAGCACGATCACCTGCTGGTGGTGGGACAGGGGGGAGTACTGGGGCTGGCGCAGCAGCCGCATCAGTCCCTGACCATAGGACAGCTGGCGCTTGGTGGCCTCGTCCAGATCGCTGGAGAACTGGGTGAACACCTCCATCTCCCGGTACTGGGCCAGATCCAGCCGGATGGCCCCGGCGGCGGACTTTTTCGCCTTGGTCTGGGCGTCGCCGCCCACCCGGGACACGGACAATCCCACATTGACGGCGGGGCGCTGGCCGGAGAAGAACAGGTCGCTCTCCAAAAAGATCTGTCCGTCGGTGATGGAGATGATGTTGGTGGGGATATAGGCGGACACGTCCCCCGCCTGGGTCTCCACGATGGGCAGGGCGGTCATGCTGCCGCCCCCCAGCTCGTCGCACAGGTGGGCGGAACGCTCCAGCAGCCGGGAGTGGAGGTAGAACACGTCGCCGGGATAGGCCTCGCGGCCGGGGGAGCGCTCCAGCAGCAGGGAGAGCGCCCGGTAGGCGATGGCGTGCTTGGACAGATCGTCGTACACGATGAGCACGTCGTCCCCCTGGTACATGAAGTGCTCGGCCAGGGCGCACCCGGCGTAGGGGGCGATATACTGCAGGGCGGCGGAGGCCCCGGCGGGGGCGGTGACGATGACGGTGTACTCCATGGCGCCCCGGCGGGCCAGGTTCTCCGCCAGCTGGGCCACCGAGCTGGTCTTTTGGCCGATGGCCACGTAGACGCACACCACGTCCTTGCCCTTTTGGTTCAGGATGGTGTCCAGGGCGATGGCGGTCTTGCCGGTCTGGCGGTCGCCGATGATCAGCTCCCGCTGGCCCCGGCCGATGGGGAACATGGAGTCGATGGCCAAAAGGCCGGTCTCCATGGGGGTGTCCACCGGCTGGCGGTCCAGGATGCCGGGGGCGGGGGTCTCCATGGGGCGCCAGCCCTCCGGCTCGATGGCCCCCTTGCCGTCCACCGGCAGGCCCAGGGCGTCCACCACCCGGCCCAGGTAGCCCTCTCCCACCGGCATACCGGCGGTCTTGAGGGTGCGGCGGACCATGCTGCCCGCCCGGATCTCCTCGCCGTCGCCGAAGAGGATGCAGCTCAGGCTGTCGGGGCGCAGGTCCTGGACCATGCCCTTCACGCCGCCCTCGAACACCAGGATCTCCCCGTACTGGGCGTGGGTCAGCCCGCCCACGGTGGCGATGTCGCTGTCCACCCCCAGCACCTCGCCCATCTCCTCCGGGGCGGGGGAGGGCTCCCACTCCTCCACCGCCTGGCGGATCAGGGGGACGATGTCGTTGTGCCCCGGCTCCAGCCTGCGCAGGTAGTCCTGGAACTGCCGGGTCCGGCCGTCCAGGGTCCAGTCGTACACATCCGACCCCACCTGGAGGCGGAAGCCGTCCTGGAGGGTCTCGTCATACTCCCAGTGGAGGGGGACCTTCCGCTTATAGGTCCGGGAGAGGAAGGCGTCGAAGCGCTGGAGCTGCTCCTGGGTGGGCTGGTCGGCGCTGCGCAGCTGGGCGGTGAGGCGGCTCCTAGCGTCCCTCATGCGCGCGGCCCCCCTCCGTCAGGTCCAGGAACTGGTCGAAGAAGTCGTCGCCGGGCTTGGCGGCCAGCTTTTTCGCCGCCTTGGCGGCCAGCTCCCGCATCTCCCGCTGGGACTCCCGCAGGGCCCGCTCCTTGGACTGCTCCGCCTCGGCCTCGGCCTTGGCGATGATGTGCCGGGCCTGCTCCTCGGCCTGGGCCAGCTGCTCCTGGGCGGCGTCGGAGGCGGCCTGCTGGGCCCGCATCCGCTCGTCGTGGATTTCGTCGTCCGCCGCCTCCAGCTTGGCCTTGGCCTGGCACTCCAGCCGCTCCGCCTGGGCCAGCTTGTCCGCCGCCTGTTCCTCCAGGTCCCGGTAGTAGGCCTCCCGTTTTTCCATAAAGTCCTTCACCGGCTTATACAGGAGGAAATAGAGCGCTCCCGTCAGCACGGCCAGATTCATCCAGTGCAGCAGGATCTGCTGCAAGTTGATATTCAGAGGCATGTCAAAGCCCTCCTGACCTTACAGTACGAAGATGATGAGGATGACCACCAGCAAAGCGTAGATGATGGCCGTCTCGATGAACACCAGGCCCAGCATCAGGGTGGTGCGGATCTTGCCCTCCGCCTCGGGCTGGCGGGCCAGGCTCTCGGTGGACTTGGCGGTGGCCAGGCCCATGCCCACCGCGCCGCCGGCGGCGGCGATGCCTACGGCGATGCCCGCGGCGATGGCCTTCAGCCCGATGGTGGAGCCCTCGTCGGTCTCGGTCTGGGCGGAGGGCTCGCCGTCGGCGGGGGCATCGGCGGCAAAGGCGGGGGCGGTGAGGGACAGGGCGAGCATCAGCACCCCGGCCAGGACAAGGATCTTTTTCAGCAGCTTGTTCATGGGAAAACGACCTCCATTTGATGTATTTTTGATATGGTTCAGGCGTTCTCCGCCTGGAGCTTTTTCTCCTTTTTAGGAGAGGGCTCGGACACCTCGCCGTAGTACAGCGCGGTGAGCATAGTGAGCACGTAGGTCTGGATCAGGGCGTGGAGCAGGGTGAAGAGCACCCCCACCACTACGGGCAGGACAAAGCTCAGGGCCACATAGTAATACACCAGCTCCGTCACCAGAAGGCCGCTGAGCAGTGCGCCGAAGAGGCGGAAGCTCATGGAGATGGGAAGGGAGAACTCCTTGAGGGTCTTGCCCACGCCGCCCAGGCCGTTGGCGGCCACGCCCCCGGACAGGATCACCAAATAGGACAAGGTGCCCATGGCGATGGCGGCGTTCACGTCGGATAGGGGGGCGGGCAGGGTGATGGGGTGGCCGTGGATGGTGACGGCCTGGAGCCCCAGCAGCTCAGACAGGGTGCCCACGAAGATGTAGGACCCGGCGGCGAAGAGGTAGGCCCCCAGAAATCGGCTGCGGTGGGGGCTGTTGCTTTTGGCCATGTTGTCGAACAGGCCCACCAGTTCCTCCAGCACAAGCTGGAGCTTCCCAGGCTGATACCGGAACCGGGGGATGGCAAAGACCCGGATCAGGGCGGCGCACAGCAGCAGGAAGGCCGTCACCAGCAGGGCGGAGATCATCCCCGGATTCACCGTCATGAGGCCGAAAAGACTGATCTGTCCTGTGCCGTGGAGCACTGCGTCCCGCATGGCCTCCTGCACGCTCTCCGACGGGCCGGGGGAGCCCGTCAGCAGCGCGGCGATGAGCAGCAGGACCGCAGCTGCCAGACAGACCGCCAGCCCCTTTTTTTGTTGCTTCATCCAAGCATTCCTTCTTTCGAGCTTTTCTGGCCGCCGCGGGGGAGCGGCGGCGTACCTAATTATACACCTGTGTCTTAGGGATGTCCACCGAATTTTTGAGGCGTTCCGACCGGGCCGCGGCCTGTGGCCGGACGTGCGGGAGCGGGAGTGTCACCCTCCTGTGGATTGTGGAATTTGACTCTTCGGCGCGATAAAGCGAAGAATATTTTTGTCGTTTTTGACAAGAGAGGGACTTTGCTCATACTCTTTCCAGGCGGGCCGTGCTAAGATGGATGCATATCAGGGACCGCGCCGGCTCCCAGGGCCGGTGCTCAGACGAGATAAGAGCGGGAGGGAGGTGCCAAAGACGTTTCCAGGCGGCGGGGGCGGGGGCCGTCCGCTCCCGGCATCAAATGAAAAGGAGTCGGTACAGTATGGAACTGAAAAAGCTGGTCTACGCCGTGGAGGATGGCATCGCGGTCATCACCATGAACTACCTGAAGAACCTGAATGCCATCGACGAGCAGATGGCGGACGAGCTGATGTATGTGGTGGACCAGGCCGAGAAGGATCCCGCCGTCAAGGTGGTGGTGATCAAGGGGGCCCCCAAGGCATTCTCCGCCGGGGGCGACATCGGCTATTTCTACCAGCTCATCCAGGCCGGGGGCGAGGTCAACATGGACGGACTCATCAGCAAGGTGGGCGCCGTGGCCGACGGCCTGAAGCGGATGAGCAAGATGGTGGTCACCTCCGTGTGCGGCGCGGCGGCGGGGGCAGGGGTCAGCCTGGCCCTGGGGGGCGACTTCATGATCTGCGCGGACAACGCCAAGTTCATCCTGGCTTTCGTCAACCTGGGCCTGGTGCCCGACACCGGGGCCACCTACCTGCTGGCCAAGGCTATCGGCACCGCCCGCACCATGGAGCTGGCCGCGACGGGACGGCCCGTCACCGCCCAGGAGGCCAAGGACTGGGGGCTGGCCTACAAGGTCACCACCGTGGAGGAGCTGGACGAGGCCACCATGAAATTCGCTCGAAAACTGGCCGCCGGGCCCCTCATCTCCTATAAAAACATCAAAAAGCAGCTGTACGACGCCGTTTACGCCGACTATAAGCAGTGGCTGGATGAGACGGAGGTGCCCACCCAGCGGGAGTGCGCCGCCTCCCTGGATTTCCAGGAGGGCTGCAGGGCGTTCATGGAGAAGCGCAAGGCCGTGTTCCAGGGCAAGTGACGGAAATCTGAGAGAAAGGTGGGACCTTGATTGAGATCGAAAGTAGTGACCATGGAGGCGGCCCTGGAGAAGTTCCGGGACGGCCAGACCATCATGTTCGGAGACTGGCACGGGGAGCTGTCCGCCGAGGAGATCGTCACTGGGCTGCTGGACAAGGGAGTGAAGGACATCCGAGCCATCGCCGTGTCCGGCGGTATGCCCGACCAGGGCCTGGGGCGGCTGATCAACGAGCACCGGGTGAAGAGCCTCATCACCACGCACATCGGCCTGAACCCGGTGGCGGGCCAGCAGATGTTCGCCGGGGAGCTGGAAGTGGAGTTCGTCCCCCAGGGCACCTTCGCCGAGCGGATCCGCTGCGGCGGCGCGGGGCTGGGCGGGGTGCTCACCCCCACCGGCATCGGCACCGACGTGGAGCGGGGCAAGCAGCGGCTCATCATCGACGGCAAGGAGTACCTGCTGGAGCTGCCCCTCCACGCCGACGTGGCCCTGATCAAGGCCGCCAAAGCGGACACCGCGGGCAATCTGCAGTTCCGGCTCACCGGTCGGGCCACCAACAGCTATATGGCCTTCGCCGCCGACACCGTGATCGTGGAGGTGGAGGAGCTGGTGGAGGTTGGGGAGCTGGGCCCCGATGAGATCGATGTGCCCGCCCCTGTCATCGATATGGTGTACGTCCGCCGGGGAGAAAAGAAGCCCATCTGTCCCATGTGGAAGAGGGCCAGGGCCAAGGCGGAGGCCAAAGCGGCGGAAGGAGGTAAAAAATAATGGCTGAGCTCACCGGACGGGCGCTGATCGCGGCGCGCTGCGCGAAATTTTTCAAAGACGGCGATTTTGTCAACCTGGGCATCGGCCTGCCCCTGATGTGCGTCAACTACCTCCCTGAGGGGGTGGAGCTGTGGCTGGAGGCGGAGATCGGGATCGTGGGCTGCGGGGCCTCTCCCTCCTGGGATGAGGCGGACCCCGACCTGATCGATGCCGGCGGCCAGCCAGCCTCCATCATCCCCGGAGGCAGCGTGTGCGACCATGCCACCTCCTTTGCCTTCATCCGGGGGGGCCACATCGACGCCACTGTGCTGGGCACCCTCCAGGTGGACCAGGAGGGGAACATCGCCAACTGGACCATCCCCGGCAAGATGGCCCCCGGTATGGGGGGCGCCATGGACCTGTGTGCCGGGGTGAAGAAGATCATCGTGGCCACCGACCACTGTGAGAAGAGCGGGGCCTCCAAGATCCTGAAAAAGTGCACCCTGCCCCTGACCGGGGCCCGGTGCGTCACCGACATCGTCACCGAGCGGTGCTATTTCGAGGTCACCCCCAAGGGCCTGGTCTTGCGGGAGCTGGCCCCCGGCTTCACCGTGGACGATATCCGAGCCTGCACCGAGGCCGAGTTCACCGTGGCCGATGAAGTGGGCGTGATGCAGTGACCTGAGATCGGAGAAAAGCAGAACAGGGCCGCCCTCCTTATGGAGGGCGGCCCTGTTTCCATTCGATGGAGCTGGTAATGTGACTCGAACACACGACCTGCTGATTACGAATCAGCTGCTCTACCAACTGAGCTATACCAGCGTGGGACGGGCGCTGTGACAAGGGGTATTCTAACACAAGCCCCGTGCTCCGTCAAGGGCGACGGGCAAAATATCTGTGAAAATGCGCCATAACGCCGGAGCGGGGGAGGGGAAGATAGGGAGATCCGTGGATTGCTTTTTTTACAGCACTGTGCTAAACTAACCTATCATAATGTCGCTGTGAAGCGGGAAAGGATCCTGGACCATGATCGACAGCTGGAACGTCACCATCCCCGAACTCACCGGGGACGAGCCCCGCCGGGCCTATATCTACCTCCCGGACTCTTGGGAGATGGATCCGGACCTGCGCTATCCCGTGCTGTATATGTTCGACGGGCACAACGTGTTTTTCGACGAGGACGCCACCTACGGCAAGAGCTGGGGGATGGGGGAGTACCTGGATGCCACCCAGACCCAGATCATCGTGGCCGCCGTGGAGTGCAACCACCATCCGGACAACGGACGCCTGTCCGAGTACTCTCCCTGGTCCTTTTACAACGGCGGGATCGGCCGGGTGACGGGGCGGGGGAGGACCACCATGGAGTGGCTGGTCCACTCCTTCAAGCAGTCCATCGATGAGGAGTTTCCCACCCTCCCGGGCCGGGAGCACACCTTCATCGCGGGCAGCTCCATGGGTGGGCTGATGACCTTGTACGCCGTCATGGAGTACAACCGCTTTTTTTCCAGGGGGGCGGCGCTCTCTCCCTCCTTGTGGGTGGCCCCGGGGAAGGTGGACACCCTCATCCGCACTGCCCGGATCTCGCCGGGCACCGTGCTGTACATGGACTACGGCTCCCGGGAGATCGGCAACCATGCCCAGACCTTCAAGCTGCTGGGCCGGACGGCGGCGGGGCTGCTGGACCGGCGGGTGCTGCTGGACTTCCGCATCGTCCCCGGCGGCGACCACAGCGAGGCCAGCTGGGAGCGGCAGATCCCATTTTTCATGAACACGCTGCTGTATGGGCGGGAATAGGCCCGCGCTGATGGAGGGATAAACCATGGAGACACGATATTTCAAGGACTACAGCCCCGCTTTGGGCCGGGACATGGAGTGCAAGGTATACGGCCACGCAGGGCGGCCGGTGCTGTTCATCCCCTGCCAGGACGGCCGGTTTTTCGATTTCGAGAACTTCAAGATGACCGATGCCTGGGCCCCCTGGATCGAGTCGGGCCAGGTGATGGTGTTCTCCATCGACACCATGGACGCCGAGAGCTGGTCCAACAAGGGGGACGATCCCTATTGGCGCATCCGGCGCTATGAACAGTGGCTGGCCTATATCACCGATGAGTTCGTGCCCTTCATGCGCGCCATGGTGAACAGCCGCAACGGCTGGACCGGGGAGGCCGGTGTGCTGGTGTTCGGTTGCTCCCTGGGGGCCACCCACGCCGCCAACCTGTTCTTCCGCCGCCCGGACCTGTTCGACCGGGTGCTGGCCCTCAGCGGGATCTACGGGGCGGAATATGGCTTCGACGGCTACATGGACGAGGTGGTCTACCGCAACTCGCCGGTGCACTATCTGGCGGGAATGCCCAAGGACCACCCCTTCATCCAGCTCTACAACCAGAAGAAGGGGGTCATATGCGTGGGCCGGGGGCCCTGGGAGATCCCGGGCACCACCCTGTGGCTGGCGGACATCTTCCGGGAGAAGGACATCCATATCTGGGTGGACGTGTGGGGCTGGGACGTGGCCCACGACTGGGACTGGTGGTATAAGCAGGTGGCGTATTTCGTGCCCTATCTGCTGGAAAACTAGGGCTTGTTTGAAAATTGTCAACATGCCCAATCGACGGGTTTTTTCCCGCCATGCGGCGTTGATCTGACTTGAAATACACAAAGTATTTCTGCGTCAAACCGCCTTGCCTGACGGGAAAAATTCCTCGCCGCTGGGCACATCGCCATTTTTCAAACAGAGCCTAGGCCATCCAAAAGAAAGAGAAGGAAAAAGCTATGAAAAACGTGATCTTCATTTCCCCCAATTTTCCCACCAACTACTGGCAGTTCTGCCGGGAGCTGAAAAACAACGGGATGAACGTGCTGGGCATCGGCGACGCCCCTTACGATGAGCTGACGGGCGAGCTGCGGGACAGCCTCAACGAATACTACCGGGTGGGCAGCCTGGAGAACTATGACGAGGTGTACCGGGCGGTGGCCTATTTCATCTTCAAGCACGGCCGGATCGACTGGCTGGAGTCCAACAACGAGTACTGGCTGGAGCGTGACGCCCGGCTGCGCACCGATTTTCACATCACCTCCGGCTTCCAGAGCGGCGATATCCCCCGGATCAAGTTCAAATCCGGGATGAAGGAGCACTATCAGCGGGCAGGCATCCCCACCGCCCGCTATCACCTGGTGGACGATGAGAAGGGCTGTTTGGCGTTCATCAAAGAGGTGGGCTGGCCGGTGGTGGTGAAGCCGGACAACGGCGTGGGCGCCTCAGACACCCACAAGCTGTCCAACGAGGTCGAGCTGGGGGCGTTCCTGGCTCGCCGGGCGGAGGGCGTGCCCTATATCATGGAGGAGTTCATCCACGCCGAGGTCAACTCCTACGACGCCATCATCGACTCCAACGGCGAACCGATCTTCGAAACGGGCAATGTCACCCCCATGTCCATCATGGACATCGTCAACAACGAGGACAATTCCATCTACTACATCGTCAAGGACCTGCCCGCCGACACCCGCAAAGCGGGCCGGGCCACGGTGAAGAGCTTCGGCGTCAAGAGCCGGTTCGTCCACTTCGAGTTTTTCCGTCTCACCCAGGACCAGGCGGGCATGGGCAAAAAGGGGGACGTGGTGGCCCTGGAGGTGAACATGCGCCCCTGCGGCGGGTTCAGCCCGGACATGATGAACTATGCCAACTCCACCAACGTGTATAAGATCTGGGCGGACATGATCGCCTTCGACCGCTCCACCCTGGAGGACGGAGAGCACGCGTTCTGCGCCTACGCGGGCCGCCGGGACGGCAAGCCCTTCGCCATGAGCCATGTGGACGTGCTGGCCAAATACAGCGGGAACCTGAAGATGGTGGACCGCATCCCCGATGTGCTGGCCGACGCCATGGGCAACCAGATGTACATGGCCACCTTCAAGACCAAAAAGGAGCTGGACGCGTTCTATAAGGATGTGCTGAAGCTGAAGAGGGAAAAGGCGGCCAAAGCTTAAAAATTCCTAAAGTCTGCCCCTGGCGTATGGAAACGCCGGGGGCAGTATGCTATACTGGCCGTGGCCGGGGAGATGCGCGGTGAGCCGCGCGGAACGCCGGCGGACATGATCCTTGATAAAAAAGCTGAAACGATACTGAGGGGGCATTGCCATGGACAGCGCCAATATCCTGGTGGTGGAGGACGACGCCGACATCAACCGCCTGCTGTGCACCATCTTAGAGGGCGCGGGCTGCACCTGCCGCTCCGCCTTTTCCGGCAGCGAGGCATTGCTGTGGACGGAAAAATACGACTACGACCTCATCGTGCTGGACCTGATGCTCCCCGGTGTGACGGGGGAGGAGCTGATCGCCCGCATCCGCCGGGGCAAGACCATGCCCATCATCGTGGCCTCCGCCAAAGTGGGGGTGTCGGACCGTGTGAACGTGCTCAAGCTGGGGGCGGACGACTTCATCCCCAAGCCCTTTGACAACGCCGAGGTGGTGGCCCGGGTGGAGGCCCAGCTGCGCCGGAGCCGGGAGTTCTCCGCCGCCCGGGCGGACGCCCTCACGGTGGGCCCCCTCACCCTGGACCGGGACAGCCACACCGCCAGCGTGGGCGGGGAGGAGCTGACCCTGACGGGGAGGGAGTTCGATATCCTGGCCCTGCTGATGGCCAACCCCCGCCGGGCCTTCTCCCGGGCCCAGATCTATGAGGCGGTGTGGGGGGAGGACTTTCTGGGGGACGAGAACACGGTGAACGTCCATGTGAGCAACCTGCGCTCCAAGCTGGCCAAGGCCGACCCGGATAGGAGCTACATCAAAACGGTGTGGGGGATCGGCTTCAAATTGGCCGAAGGGTGAGCGCAGGCGCGCCGCCAGCCGTATTTAGGATTTCTTTAGACTTCCTTTGAGGAGTTTTGGCCTTTCCGGTTTAGAATAAGCTCAACTCAAACAGAAAGGCGGAAACGCTATGAACGACAACACGGCTGTCATGGCGGCCTATGGCCTGAAAAAAGCCTACGGTGGGTGCATGGCCCTGGACGGGGTGAACATGCAGGTGCGCCGGGGAGACATCTATGGCCTGGTGGGCCGCAACGGGGCGGGCAAGACCACCCTCATGCGTCTGGCCACCGGCCAGTCCGATCCCACCGGGGGTGAGATGGAGCTGTTCGGCGCCGCCGGCAGGGAGATGCGGCCCAAGCGCTCCCGCACCGGGGCCATGATCGAGATCCCCTCCTTCTCCCCCTTCCTCACCGCCCGGGAGAATCTGGAGTACTACCGCCTCCAGCGGGGGATCCCCGGTAGGCATGTGGTGGACGAGGTGCTGGAGCAGGTGGACCTGGCCGGGACGGGGAAGAAGAAGTTCAAGTCCTTCTCCCTGGGCATGAAGCAGCGGCTGGGACTGGCCCTGGCCCTGATGAACCACCCGGACTTCCTCATCCTGGACGAGCCGATCAACGGCCTGGACCCGGAGGGGGTGGCGGAGTTCCGGCAGATTCTGCGCTCCCTCAACCGGGAGATGGAGACCACCATCCTGATCTCCAGCCACATCCTGTCCGAGCTGTCCAACGTGGCCACCCGGTACGGCTTCATGGAGCAGGGCAAGATCCTGGAGGAGATCTCCGCCGAAGCCCTCCACGACAAGTGCCGCACCTGCCTGCGGCTGGAGGTGGACGACGCCTCCCGGGCCGCCGCCGTCCTCCAGACGGAGCTGGGCACGGATAGATTCGAGGTGCTGCCCGGCAACGTGGTCCAGCTCTACGACTGCCTGGACGATCCCAAGCGGGCGTCCTACGCCCTGGCCCAGAACGGGGTGGCCCTGCTGGCCATGGAGCAGAAGGGCGCGGATTTGGAAGCATACTTCCTTGACCTGATCGGAGGTGGACATCATGCTTAACTATATCCGCGCCGAGATCTACAAGGTGCTCCACCGGCCCTATACCTATATCGCCCTTGGGGTCATGCTGGCGTTGGAGGCGCTTTATGCGTCCATGTTCGCCTTCCACAACGCCCATTCCATGGCGACCCCTTTCGGCGGGGCCATCATCACCATCGTAGAGATGGGAGTCATCGGCTTTTGCACCTGCCTGCTCACCGGGGATATCGTGTTCGCGGGGCAGTACAAAAATTCCACGCTGAAAAACGAGGTGTCCTTCGGCTTGAGCCGGGCCCGGATCTACCTTGGGAAGTTCATCGCTCAGACCCTGCTGTCCATTGTGTATCTGGTGGTCATGATGGCTTTCTTCCTGGGGCTTTGCGCGGTCTGCCTGCCCATGGAGTCGGAGTCCGCCGCATTCTACGCCACATCGAAGGCGCTGACTATCGTGGGCTATTTCCTGTCAGTAGGGCTTCCGCTGTGGATCGGTGCTCAGGCGGCGCTATGTATGTGTCTGTTCTTGGTGAACGGGGAGATGGCAAGCTCCTTCCTCTATGTGGGCATTGTGTTCGTGCTGGAGACTTTCATCGATCTGGCGGGACTGCTTATCCAGGGACCCGTGGGAAATGCGCTGCTCAAGGCGGTCCCGTATTTCCCTGTGCAAATGCTGAATGGAGCCAAAAGCGTGGTAGGCGACGTGAGCTATCTGGGCAGGGCGTGGCTGGTGGGGGCATTTTGGGTCATCGTCTGCACCGCCGTGGGCCTGTATGGATTCAACCGAAAGGAGATCAAATAATCATGAAACGGAGAAAACGGATGGAAGCGGTGCTTTGGGCCGTCATCGCGGCGGCGATGATAGGCGGACTCAGCCTTATTCTTCAGAAGCCGAAAAAATGAGCCGGTTTACGCCGGGCCGAAAGGCCCGGCAAAAGCCGTTTGATGGGGTGTTCCAATGAAAATTCCTGTAATCGTGTTCTTCCTGCTCCTCATGGTTCTGTTCGGATGGAATGGTTTTTGATCTTCGCGGGAGGGCCGCTGGGCATTTTCGGCCCCATCCTGCTGATCTTGGCGGGGCTGTGGGCGGCCCGGGGGGACCGGTCCCCCTGGTATGTGAAGGCGGTGCTGCTGGGACTGCTGCTGGTGCTGTTTCTCATCCTGTTTGGGTTCATATGACGGCTGAAAGGAGTGGGTCCCATGAAGACCGTCCTGATCGTCCTGCTGATCTTGCTGTGCGCCGTCCTCATTGGGCGGCAGGTCATATTGGAAAGGGGATTGCACCAGGCCGCCCGCCGGATGCGGGAGCAGCTGGCCGACGAGACCACCGCCCGGCTGGCCCTGCCCTGTCCCAGCGCCGGGGCGGAGGAGCTGCTGGTATGCCTCAACCAGCTGTTGGAGCTGCGCCAGGAGGAGCGGGCGGCCTACCGCCGGAAGGAGCAGGAGCTGCGGCGGCAGATCGCCAACGTGTCCCACGACCTGCGCACCCCCCTGACCTCCATCCTGGGCTATCTGCAGCTGCTGGAGGGGGACGGGCTGTCCCCGGAGAAAAAGGCGGAGTACCTGGCGGTGGTCGAGGGCCGAGCCCGGACGCTCCAGGTGTTCATCGCCACCTTCTACGATCTGTCCCGCATCGAGGGGGGCGAGCTGCCCCTGGAGCGGGAGAAGGTGGACCTGGGCCGGGCGCTGTCCGACCAGCTGGCCGCCTCCTACGAGCAGATCGAGGAGGCCGGGCTGGACATGGAGGTGGACCTCGCCCCCGACCTGCCCCCGGTGTGGGCGGACAGCGGGGCGGTGACCCGGATCTTCTCCAACCTCCTCACCAACGCCCTGCGCCACGGGAAGGACGCGTTGAGCATCAAGCTGTACCGGGAGGGGAACGGCATCGTGTCCGCCTTCTCCAACCGGGCGGAGGACCTCACCGCCGAGGACGCCTCCCATGTGTTCGAGCGGTTCTACACCGCCGACAAAATGCGAACGGGGCAGAGCACGGGCCTGGGGCTGGCCATCGTCAAGGCGCTGGCGGAGCGGATGGGCCACTCCGCCGCCGCCCGGTGGGAGGACGGGGTGTTCACCGTCGAGGTGCGGTGGGCCCTTTGAGGGGCGGCTTTTACGAAATTCATAAAACGTTAAAGGGTTGGCGCTTTACGCCGGCCCTTTTACGTGGTATGATATCCCAAAGTCCCCCAATTTACGACAAAAAGGAGCTTGCAACATGGCTCAGCAGTCAGCGCGATCTCAACAGGCCCCGCCCCCCAGGCACAGGCGGGAGGAACCGGAGCGCCCCCGGCGGCGGGAGGCGCGCCCAGCCCGCGCCTCCAGAGAGCCGGAGCGGGTGTTCCCCGACCCCAAACTGGGGCTGACCTCCGCCCAGGCGGCGGATCTTTTGGAGCGGGGCCTGGGCAATGAGGCGGTGGAGTCCAACGCCAAGACCACCGGGCAGATCGTCCGGGAGAACACCCTGACCTTCTTCAACCTGGTGTTCGTGGTGCTGGCGGCGCTGCTGGTGCTGGCCGGGGACTTCAAGGATATGATGTTCCTGGGTATCGCCGTCGTCAACTCCGTCATCGGCATCATCCAGCAGCTGCGCTCCCGGGCCACCCTGGAAAAGCTGTCCCTCATCAGCGAGGCACGGGTCAAGGTGGTGCGGGACGGCCAGCTGGGCACCGTCCCCGTCCACAAGCTGGTGCGGGAGGACATCGTGGAGCTGGGGGCGGGGGACCAGATCCCCGCCGACGGCCCGGTGGTGTCCGGCCAGGTGACGGTGAACGAGGCCCTGATCACCGGCGAGGCCGACCCCATCACCAAAGACCCAGGGGACGAGCTGCTCTCCGGCAGCTTCGTGGTGTCCGGCAAGTGCCGGGCCCGGCTGGACCGGGTGGGCAAGTCCAGCTACGCCGCCCGGCTGTCCCTGGAGGCCAAGGCCGACCAGGGGGTGGGCCGGTCGGAGATGATGAAGTCGCTGGACAAGCTGATCCGGTTCATCGGCTTTGCCCTGATCCCCATTGGGGCGGCTCTGTTCTACAACGAGCTGGTGGTGCAGGAAAACGCCTTCGACGAGGCGGTGCCCTCCGTGGTGGCCGCCCTCATCGGCATGATCCCCGAGGGGCTGTACCTGCTGACCAGCGTGGCGCTGGCGGTGTCCGTCATGCGGCTGGCCCAGCGCAAGACCCTGGTCCACGAGCTGTCCGCCGTGGAGACCCTGGCCCATGTGGACGTGCTGTGCGTGGACAAGACGGGCACCATCACCCAGCCGGAGATGTCGGTGCAGGAGGTGGTCCCGCTGGACGAGGAGCGCTGTCCCGCCGCCCGGGTGGAGGAGATCTTCAACGCCTACTACCGGGCCATCGACGCGGACAACGACACCGCCCGGGCCATGGCCCAGCGGTTCGACAAGTCCTCCCTGTGGCAGGTGGAGCGCACGGTGCCCTTCACCTCGGCCAACAAGTGGTCGGCGGTGGTGTTCCGCTCCTACGGGGCCTATGTGGTGGGGGCGCCGGAGTTCATCATGAAGGCCCGGTACGCCGACCTGCAGCACATGGTGACGCCCTATCAGGAGCGGGGCTGCCGGGTGCTGCTGCTGGCCAAATGCGCCAACGCCCCCACCATGGATAGGGGCATCGCGGGCGGGGTGGAGCCGCTGGCCCTGGCGGTGATCGCCAACCCCATCCGGGAGGAGGCCCCCAAGACCTTCCAGTACTTTGCCCAGCAGGGGGTGACGGTGAAGGTCATCTCCGGGGACAACCCCTCCACCGTGTCCGCCGTGGCGGTCCAGGCGGGCATCCAGGGCGGAGACCGCTTCGTGGACGCGGCCACTCTGAAGGAGCCCGCCGACTACGCCCGAGCGGTGCGGGAGTACAACGTGTTCGGCCGTGTGACGCCGGACCAGAAGCGCAAGCTGGTGAAGGCGCTGCAAAAAGCGGGCCACACGGTGGCCATGACAGGGGACGGCGTCAACGACGTGCTGGCCCTGAAGGACGCCGACTGCGGCGTCGCCATGGCCTCCGGGTCGGAGGCGGCCTGCCAGGTGGCCCAGGTGGTGCTGCTGGACTCCAACTTCGCCTCCATGCCCCAGGTGGTGCAGGAGGGGCGGCGGGTGATCAACAACATCCAGCGATCGGCGGCCCTCTACCTGGTGAAGAACATCATGTCGCTGTTCCTGTCTCTGGTGACGCTGCTGGCCGGATTCCCCTATCCCTTCGTGCCCATCCAGCTCACCCTCATCAGCGCCCTCACCATCGGAGCGCCCTCCTTCGTGCTGGCCCTGGAGCCCAACCACGAGCTGGTGAAGGGCCGGTTCATGGCCAATGTGCTGCGGCGGGCCCTGCCGGGCGGGCTGGCCAACATCATGCTGATGATCTTCATCGAGCTGTTCACCGTGGCCTTCGCCTTTGAGCGGGTCACCCTGTCCACCCTGGCCACCGTGATCATGGGGGAGGTGGGCCTGCTGGTGCTGTACTACATCTCCAAACCCTTGGACTGGAAGCGGGGGAGCTTGCTGGCGGCCATGTCGGCGGCCTTCGCGGTGGCGGTGCTGTGGTTTGGGGAGCTGTTCGAGCTGACCGCCCTGGACTTTCAGGCGGGACTGGTGATCGTGGTGTTCCTCATGCTCACCCCGTCGGTGATCTTCGTGTTCGAGAAGGGGCTGGATATGCTGGAACTGCTGGCGGCGGCCTGTCAACAGCGGTTGGGCGGCTCCGGGCGCAGGCGGTCCGGACGGGAGCGTTAGCTTTCCGCTTTGAGCAGACAGCGCAAACGCAGAAATATACTTTTAAGGCAATGCCGTCAAACTAAAATTTTCACGCAGGGACCAAACGATCGTCAGTTTCTTTTCACAGCGGAGGATAGGACGCGGGGAGCATCAGGGTTTTGCATCGCGTGGGTATACCAAAGCCAGCTTTTTTGATCGCAATGAAAAAACTACCTGCTTTGAATCGATCCGTCCGGCACATAATGAGCTGCGGGGAACATGAAGAAAAAGCAGGAGGCATAAGAGGATGAAGCTGAAGTATTTTGCTCTTTTCATGGCGGTCGTGATGGCCATGGCGTTGACCGGCTGCTCCGCCAACCGGGACAAGGACAGCACGGCGTCCGACTATCCCGCCAACAGCCCCACGTCTGACTACGAGGACCGGTCCAGTGCGGGGCTGGATGACGGCGCCTATTACAGCGACAACGTGGGCGGAGATTATGGCGATGCGCCTGGCGCCAGTCCCTATCACAGCGACGGCGTGATCGATGACATCGGCGACGCCGCCGGGGACCTGGCCCGGGGCGCGGGCGACGCGGTCCGGGATGTGGGCGACGCCATCGGCGACGCGGCAGGCGGCGTTGGCCGGGCCATGCGGTGAACGAACAGGGCGGTCGGGATATCCCGGCCGCCCTGTGGTCTTATGATCTGTATTCACGACCTCGAACGCCGTCTGGGAAAGGGATCTTTGGCTGTGGATACAGGTTTTCATTGGAGCGCGATGTGGAAAGTTCCGGAAAAATGGTCCATCCGCAGCGTGACCGAGCAGCGCTTGAGCCGGCTCACATCGATCAGGATGGAACGGTCCCGCCCGCAGGCGCCGGAGGCGGGGGAGAGGCGGGAGCCGTCCGGGGCCTTGACCTCGAATCCCATGGAGCCGGAGGCCGTTTCGATCTCCACACAGAGTGCGGAATATCGTTTGGATACCACGAAATTCCGGCGCATATAGCCGGAGGCGTCGGACGTTCGCCCCTCCCAGCGGGTGGGGAAGCTGCGAGAGGCGATGAAGAGAAAGACCCCTGCTTTCGTGACGGCAAAACCCAGGTAGTAGAGGACCCATACCAATGGAATGACGATGACGGCCACGATCAGCGCGATTTTCATGAGAGAGCCCCCTTCACAGCTCCAGGCCGATGTACTTCTCCATGGTGTCCAGGTGGCCGATGCCGCCGGGCTCCTCCCCCACCTTATAAAAGCCGTGGGAGGTGTAGAACTTCTTGGCCCGGTCGTTTTCCGGGGCGCACCGCAGGCGCAGCACCTGCCGCCCCATGGCCCGATACGTACACACCGCGTGGCCCAGCAGCTGGACGCCCAGCCCTTTGGACCGGAACTCCGGGGCCATATAGAAGAAGGGGACCCGCCCGGCCTGGTCCTGGGCGTCCTCTTCCCAGTCCATCTGGAGCACCCCCACGGGAGTGTCGCCAAGCAGGGCCAACAGGACGCAAGCCTCATTTTGGGCGCTGTTTCGCTCCGCCACCGCCAGGAACCTCTCTCCATCGAAGCCGTCCATGGTGCCGTGGCTGGCCTGCCAGCCGTCCCGCCGGGCGGCCAGATAGGTCTCCCGCTCCCGGGGCAGGGGCAGGGGACGGAACCGCAGGGCGTTGCGCTCCATGCCGGGGATGCCGTAGGCGGTGCTGGCCTTGGGCAGGGGGGAGGCGCTGTCCAGGTGGCTGTCATCGTTGTAGTAAAGGACTTTTACTTGCCCGTTCTCCACCTCCAGCTTGGCCACGCCGGTGTTGTTGGACAGGGGGAGTTGGCCGAAGTTCTCCAGACTCAGCCCCAGCCAGACGGACAGCCCACACTTGATGGCGCAGCCGTGGGAGGCTACGGCCACCGTTTGGCCGGGGTGGGCGGCGGCGATGCGCCGGATGGCCCGGTCCATCCTCTGGCGCACGCCCTGAAAGGTCTCGCTGCCCTCCACCTGCCAGTCCGGCCGGCAGTCCAGAAAGGCGGCGAGGCTGTCCCGGTGGTCGTGGAGGAGCTGGCCCCAGGGCACGTCCTCCCACACCCCCGCGCCGATCTCCCGCAGGGCGGGATCCACCCGCAGGGCAAGCCCCCGGGGGCGGTAGATGGCCCCGGCGGTGGACATGGCCCGGTAGAGGTCGCTGGAGTACACCGCGTCGAAATGGACGTCCTCAAAGCGCTTTTCCAGGGCCTTGAGCTGTTCCCGGCCCTTGAGGGTGAGCAGGCCGTTGTGCCAGCTGTGGCAGCGGCGGTAGAGATTGCCCTCCGCCTGTCCGTGGCGGATGAGGTATATGGTGGTCATCAAGATCCCCTCTTTCTATGTTACCAGGGGCGAACGCCGCCGGTGAGTTCCCGGACGGCGGACAGGCCCTGTTTGGCGGCGGTCTCCGCCAGCCCGTCCCGCACCTTCAGCGGGGCATAGGGGTCGGCGAAGAGGGCGGTGCCCACCGCCACGGCGGAGGCCCCCGCCAGCATGAGCTGGGCGGCGTCCTCGCCCTTGGATACGCCCCCCATGCCCAGGATGGGCAGATCCACGGCGCTTGCCACCTCCCACACCATGCGCACGGCCACGGGCAGGACGGCGGGGCCGGACAGCCCCCCCGTGTTCATTTTCAAAATCGGCCGGCGGGTGTCCACATCGATCCGCATCCCCCGCAGGGTGTTGATGAGGGACAGCGCGTCCGCCCCGGCGCCGGCCACGGCCCGGGCGATCTCCGTGATGTCGGTGACATTGGGGGAGAGCTTCACCATCACCGGGACAGAGGAGCGGTTTTTCGCCACTTTGGTGACCTCGGCGGCCAGCTCGGGCCGGGTCCCGTAGGCCAGCCCCCCCGCCTTCACGTTGGGGCAGGAGATGTTCACCTCGATCATGTCCACTCCGGCGGCGGACAGCTTCTCGCACATCACGCCGTACTCCTCCGGGGTGTTCCCGGAGATGTTGGCGACGATCTTCACGTCGTATTGGCGCAGAAAGGGCAGTTCGTCGGCGATGAACGCGTCCACACCGGGGTTTTGCAGCCCCACAGCGTTGAGGATGCCCATGGGGGTCTCGGCGATCCGGGGCGGGGGATTGCCCTCGCGGCGATAAAGGGTCAAACCTTTACAGCAGATGGCTCCCAGCTGGGACAGATCGAAGAACCGGCCGTACTCCCGGCCGAAGCCGAAGGTGCCGGAGGCCACCACCACCGGGTTCTTCAACATGACGCCCGCCAGCTCCACCGACTGGTCGATGTGGGAGGTGTCCGGCTTTTCCGGGGCGGGGAAGGCCGGTTCCGGTTCACAGCCGTTTCCGGCGCGCCCCACCGTGACCTGGGGAAGAAAATGATATGGTTCACGCATCCCAGTCCACCTCCTCGGCGTCGAATACCGGGCCGTCCTTACAGACGTGCTTCATGGTCCCGTCCCTCATCCGGATGGCGCAGCCCAAGCAGGCCCCCACGCCGCAGGCCATCCGCTCCTCCATAGACACCTGGCAGGGGACGCCGAATTGGGCCGCCACCGCCGCCACGCTTTTCAGCATGGGCCGAGGACCGCAGGCCAAAATAGCTGTAAAGTCTTTATCCTTTGCAAGGATATCCCGCACCTGGCCGTCCACGAAGCCGTGGCGGCCCAGGGTGCCGTCGTCGGTGCAGAGGTAGGTCCGCTCACAATTCTCCTGGAAGCGGCTGACCACAGCGGGGAAGGCTTTGTCCTTGGTGCGGTAGCCCAGCACCGCAGTTTTGGACCATTGGAGGCTCTCCGCGTACTCCATCAGCGGCGGCACGCCGATGCCCCCGCCGACGAGGAGGCAGCGGCCCTTCTCCGGCAGGTGGAAGCCGTTGCCCAAAGGGCCCAGTACGTTCAGCTCGTCCCCCGCCTTGCGCCGGGACAGCCAGCGGGTGCCCTCGCCCCGGACCTCGAAGATCAGGGCGGCGGTGTCCTCCGGCTGGTCCCATTGGGTGCGGGCCACGGAAATGGGGCGGCGCAGGAGCTGACCGTCCCCGCACTTGATATGTAAAAACTGCCCGCCCCGCAGGCCGTGCCGTTCCACCAGCTTGCCCACCTCCAGCACCATCCACCAGGTGGAGGCGTCCAGCTGGGTCATATCGACTACAGTACAGATTTGCTGAATCGGCATTTTATCCCTCCAAAAGTCTAAAAGTTCTTTTCTTTCTGCTTCTCTTTCTTTTCTCTCAAGAAAAGAAAGAGAAGGCCTTCACAGAATCTGGACGTACTGGCGGATCTCGTCCCGCATCTGCTCTGCGGCGGCCCGGGCGGCCTCCTGGTAGTCCGCGCCGTCCTTCCCGGTCTTTTGCCAGGCGCACATGATGGAGCGGGAGGCGTTGACGACGGCCCCCCGGCCCAGCTCGTCGAAGGCGTAGCGCACGTCGGCGGCGGTGCCCCCCTGGGCCCCGTAGCCGGGGACCAGGAAGAACACCTTGTCCAGCCGGTAGCGCAGCTCTTTGAGGACGGAGGGGTGGGTGGCCCCCACCACCGCCCCCAGGGCCTGGTAATGGTACTTGCCCTCGGTGCCCTGGCCCCAGCGCTGGATCAGATCGCCCATGACAGTGTACACCAGCCGGTCGCCAGCCACGATGTCCTGGAGCTCCATGGAGGAGGGGTTGGAGGTCTTGGCCAGCACGAAAGCGCACTTGTCCCGCTGGGTGCAGTCATTCAAAAAAGGCTTGATGGAGTCGGAGCCCATGTAGCCGTTGAGGGTGACGCAGTCGGCGTCGAACACGGGGCAGGAGGCATCGCCCACCTGGGTGGTCCCCAGCCACGCCTGGCTGTAGGCGGCGGCGGTGGTTCCGATGTCCCCCCGCTTCACGTCGGCGATGACGAACAGGTCCTTCTCCTTGGCGTAGGCGACGACCTCCTCCAGCGCCTTCATCCCCCGCCAGCCCAGCATCTCAAAGTAGGCGGACTGGGGCTTGACGGCGGGCACCACGTCCGCCAGGGCGTCGATCAGGCCCTTGTCGAACTCCAGCACCGCTCCGGCGGCGGCCTCCAGGGTCTGGCCGTGCCGGTCCATGTGCTTTTTGAGGATGGACGGGGGGACGTGCTCCACCCGGGCGTCCATCCCGGCCACGGTGGGATTCTTTTTCGCCTTGATCTTGTCCTGCAATACGTCGAATGACATGTCCTAGCCCTCCTGATAGATGATAGTTCCCCGGGAAATGGTGTATTTGACCTTTCCCCGCACGGTCCGGCCGTGGAAGGGGGTATTGCGGCCCTTGGAGACGAACTGTTCCTTGTCGATGACCCATTCCTCCTCCGGGTCGAAGAGCACTAGGTCGGCTCCCCGGCCCACGCACAGCATCCCCTTGGAAAGGCCCAGCAGGGCGGCGGGGGAGGAGGACATGAGGGCCAGCACCCGGCTGAGAGACATCAGCCCCGTGTGGTACAGCCCGGTGAGGGCCAGGGCCAGAGAGGTCTCCAGCCCCACCATGCCGCTGGGAGCGTCAGGCAGGGGCCTGGACTTCTCCTCAGCGGTGTGGGGGGCGTGGTCGGTGACGATGGCGTCGATGGTGCCGTCCAGCAGGCCCGCTCGGATGCCCTCCACGTCCGCCTGGGTGCGCAGGGGCGGGTTGACCCGGGCCATGGCCCCCTGGCACAGCACCTCCTCCTCGGTGAGGGTGAAATACTGGGGACAGGTCTCGCAGGTGACCCGGACGCCCCGGGCCTTGGCCCGGCGGACGATGTCCACCCCTTTGGCGGTGGAGATGTGGCAGATGTGGACATGGGCTCCGGTGTCCTCCGCCAGCATCACGTCCCGCATGATCTGCAGCTCCTCCGCGATGGCGGGACGGCCGGGGAGGCCCAGCTGTGCGGACACCGCCCCCTCGTTGACGGCGTAGCTGCGCACCAGGTCCCGGTCCTCGCAGTGGTCCAGCAGGGGCAGGCCCAGCTCCTTCGCCTGGAACATGGCTTCCCGAAGGAGGGCCAGGTCCTGGATGGGCATCCCATCGTCGGTGAGGGCGGGCACCCCCGCCGCCTTCAGCGCGGCGAGATCGGTGAGGGCCTGTCCCTTCTGCCCGACGGTCACCGCCCCGGCGGGGAGAACGTCCACCCCGGTGGGCGCGGCCTTTTCCCGCACCAGGGCCACGATGTCCGGGCAGTCGGTGGCGGGCCGGGTGTTGGGCATGGCCACCAGGGTGGTCACCCCTCCTTTGGCAGCGGCGGCGCAGCCGGTGGCCACCGTCTCCTTGGCCTCGAAGCCCGGCTCCCGCAGGTGGACGTGCATGTCCACCAGGCCGGGGGACACTACCAACCCGGCGGCGTCCAGCACCTGGGCGCCCTCCGCGCTGAGGCCCCTGCCTTGATGGGCGATCGTGCCGTTTTCGATCAAGATGTCCAGCTGGCTGTCGATATTGCGGGCAGGGTCCACGACCCGCCCGCCCTGGATCAGCAGACGCAAAAGAAATTCCTCCTTAATGACCTTTTGCCCATTATATCGGATAAAAAGCCGAAACGCAACGGACAAAAGAAAAAGAAATCGAGGGCGGAACGGCGCCCCCGCAGGGCAGGATGGACAAGTACAGGCGGGACCCCGTTGGGAGTCCCGCCTGCCGCAAGTGAGCCTGTAAGCCGGGTTCTGTCATTCAAGACAGCCATCTATCTAGGCGCACCGTTGCCGGTGCGCTCCAGCCGCCTCCTGAACACGGCCGGGCCGGCCATATGTGTTCCCACGGCGTTGCTCCGGATAGAGTTTACAGCAATGGGCGCTTGACACGCCATTGGGTGAGCTCTTACCTCGCCTTTCCACCTTGACTGCCGCCTCCCTGTGAGGGGTGGCGGCAGCAGACTATTTCTGTTGCACTTTTCCTGGGGTCGCCCCCGGCGGGTGTTACCCGTTATCCTTGCCCTGTGGAGCCCGGACTTTCCTCACGGACGGCCTTTCGGCCTGGCCGCGCGGCTGTCCAGCGCACTTGCGTTTTTGATTGTACTTCATCTTTAGGTGATTGTCAAATAGATTTCTATGGGGTATAATAGTCCATATGCGAAATTTTCCATGGAGCGCCGAGCGCGCAAAACCCACGATCGGAGGTCCGGATATCGATGGAATCGGCATTGAGACAGTATTTCAGTTCGCTGAAGGGAAAAAAGGTGGCGGTGATCGGCCTGGGCGTGTCCAACCGGCCCCTGGTGGAGGGGATGCTGGACGCGGGGGTGAAGGTGCTGGTGTGCGACAAGCGCGGGCGGGAGGACTTCGACGGCCTCATCGAGGCGTTGGAGCGCCGGGGCATGACCGCCGCCCTGGGTCCCGACTACCTGGACCGGCTGGAGGGGGCGGACGTAATCTTCCGCACCCCGGGCCTGAGGCCCGACGCGCCCCAGATCCGGCGGGCGGTGGCGGCGGGGGCTGAACTCACGTCGGAGATGGAGGCATTTCTGGATCTGTGCCCCTGCCGGGTCATCGCGGTGACCGGCTCCGACGGCAAGACCACCACCACCACCATCATCGCGGGGCTGCTGAAGGCGGCGGGCTACCGCACCTTCGTAGGGGGGAACATCGGCCACCCGCTGCTGTGCCAGGTGGACGACATCCGCCCGGACGACATGGTGGTGCTGGAGCTGTCCTCCTTCCAGCTGATGACGGTGCGCCAGAGCCCTGGCATCGCGGTGGTCACCAACCTGGCCCCCAACCACCTGGACGTACACAGGGATATGGACGAGTATGTGGACGCCAAACGGAACATCTTCGCCTATCAGGATTCGGGGGACCGGCTGGTGCTCAACGCGGACAACGAGATCACCGCAGGCTTTGCCGCCCAGGCCAGGGGATCCGTCACCTTGTTCAGCCGGAAAAAGGCGCTGGAGGGCGGGGTATACCTGCGGGACAAGACGGTGGTGTGCCACGGGCGGCCGGTGTTGTCCACGGACGATATCCTGCTGCCCGGCGTCCACAACCTGGAGAACTACATGGCTGCCATCGCGGCGCTGGACGGCCTGGTGCCCGACGAGGTGGTCCGGGAGTTCGCCCGCACCTTCGGCGGAGTGGCCCACCGCATCGAGCTGGTCCGGGAGCTGGAGGGGGCGCGGTATTACAACGACTCCATCGCCTCCAGTCCCAGCCGGACCACGGCGGGCCTGAGGTCCTTCCACCAGAAGGTGATCCTCATCGCCGGGGGCTACGACAAGCACATCCCCTATGACGCCCTGGGGCCGGAGATCGTGGAGCACGCCAAGGCCCTGCTGCTCACCGGGGACACGGCGGAGAAGATCAAGGCGGCCACCCTGGCCGCGCCCGGCTACCGGGAGGGCGCCCCCGCCATCTATGACTGCGCCGATTTGCAGGAGGCGGTGGACCGGGCCAGGGTGCTGGCCCACCCGGGGGATGTGGTGATCCTGTCCCCGGCCAGCGCCTCCTTCGACCGGTTCAAGAACTTCGAGGAGCGGGGAGACCGGTTCAAGGCGCTGGTGAACACGCTGGAATAACAGACGAAGGAGCAAGAGCGAAGTGGATATCAGACAGACGATTGAGCGGCTGTGCGGATCGGGCGCGCCCTCCGGTTTTGAGGGCCACGCCGCCGCTGTGGCCAGGGAGCTGCTGGAGCCGCTGATGGACCAGGTATGGACCGACCGGCTGGGCAATGTGATCGGGGCGCGCCGGTGCGGAAGGCCCGGGGCGAAAAAACTGCTGCTGGACGCCCATCTGGACGAGGTGGGGATGGTGGTCACCGGGCACAAGGACGGGTTCCTGCGCTTTGCCGCCAACGGGGTGGACATGCGGATGCTGCCCGGACGGGAACTCACCATCCTCACCGACCCGCCCATGCTGGGGGTGGTGGCCTGTCTGCCGCCCCATGTGCTGCCGGCGGAGGACCGGGAGAAGGCCCCGGAGCTGAAGGACCTGCTCATCGACGTGGGGCTGGGCCAGGAGGAGGCCCTGCGCAGGATCCCCGTGGGCACGCCCGTGGTGTACCGGTCGGGCTTTTCCCGTCTGGGGGAGCGGCAGGTGTGCGCCAAGGCCCTGGATGACCGGGCCTGCTTCGCGGCCCTGCTGCGTACGGCGGAGCTGCTGAGAGACGAGGCGCTGGACGTAGATCTGTATATCCTGGGCAGCGTCTGCGAGGAGGTGGGCGGCGTGGGGGCCAGGGTGGGCGCCCAGGCGCTGGCGCCCGACTTCTGCGTGGCGGTGGACGTCACCCACGGCAGGACTTTGGACAGCTCCAAGGATGAGAGCTTCGCCATGGGAGGCGGTCCGGCGGTGGGCCTCGGCCCCAACTGCGCCCGCTGGATGGTCCGGCGGCTGCTGGACAAGGCGGCGGCGCTGGATATGGCGGTACAAAAAGAGGTCATGGAGGGCAGTACCGGCACCAACGGCTGGGAGATGCAGATCGCCAACGAGGGCATCGCCACCGCCGTGCTGTCCATCCCACTGAAATATATGCACACCCCGGTGGAGGTGGTGGAGCTGAGCGATGTGGAGGACACCGCCCGCCTGCTGGCCGCCTTCGCGGCGGGGCTGGGAGAGGAGGCTGTCCAATGATCCAGACGCTGAAAACGCTGTGCGCCCTGCCCGGCGTGTCCTCCCACGAGGACCGGGTGCGGGACCATATCCGGCGGCGGGTGGAGCCCTATGCCGACAGCGTCCGCACAGACGCCCTGGGCAACCTCATCGTGTTCAAGCGGGGGGCGAAGGCCGCAGGGAACAAGCTGATGCTGTGCGCCCACATGGACGAGGTGGGGCTGATGGTCAAGTCCGTCACCGACGAGGGCTGCCTCCGGTTCGGCTGTGTGGGGGGCATCGACCGCCGGGTCCTGCTGGGCAAGCGGGTGGTGGTGGGGGAGAAGGCCGTCCCCGGGGTCATCGGCCTGAAGGCCATCCACCTGACCACCGCAGAGGAGCGGAAAAAGGTGCCCAAGCTCACCGAGCTCTATATCGACATCGGCGCGAAGGACAAAGAGGAGGCCCTGGCCCAGGTGGAGCTGGGGGATGTGTGCACCTTCGACAGCGATGTGACGGAATTTGGGGACGGGATGCTCAAGGCCAAGGCCATCGACGACCGGGTGGGCTGTGCCGTGATGATGAAGCTGCTGGAGGAGGACCTGCCCATAGACTGCACCTTCGCCTTCACCGCTATGGAGGAGGTGGGCACTCGGGGGGCCTTTGGCGCGGCCTTTTCCGTGACGCCGGAGATCGCCCTGGTGCTGGAGGGCACCACCGCCGCGGACACTCCGGCCCTGGAGCCGGACCGGCAGGTGTGCTGGCCGGGGAGGGGGCCCGTCCTGGCGTGGATGGACGGGGGCTCCATCTACGACCGGGAGCTGTTCGAGCTGCTGCGGGCGCTGGCCGTGGAGAACGGCGTGCCCTGGCAGATCAAGCACTACCTGTCCGGCGGCACCGACGCCAAGGCTGTCCAGCGCACCAAGGCGGGGGTGCGGGTGGCCGGGATCTCGGCGGCGGTGCGCTATCTCCACGCCCCCAGCAGTGTGTGCAGTATTTCCGACGCGGAACAGATGCTCACGCTGGCCCGGCTGTTCCTCCGGGCCATGGCGGAGCGCTGACAGGAGGTTTTCGATATGGATATGATGCGGAACTTGATCCGGCTGGTGGAGGCGTTCGGCCCCTCCGGCTGTGAGACTGAGATCGCCCAGACGATCGAGGAGCTGGCGAAGCCCTATGTGGATGAGATCTCCCGGGATACGCTGGGCAATCTGATCTGCCGAAAAAAGGGGAGCGGCCCCAAGGTGATGTTCTCCGCCCACATGGACTCCATCGGGCTGGTGGCCACGCACATCGACGAAAAGGGCTTCGTCCGGGTGGGGGCCGTGGGGGGCGTCAGCGCCAAAGAGGTGATGTACGCCCCGGTGCGGTTCCGGAACGGGACCCGGGGTCTGGTGTGCGCCAAGGAGGGCGCGGAGCTGGACAAGCTGAAGGTGAGCGACCTCTATCTGGACATCGGCGCGGCCGGCGGCGAAGAGGCCGAAAAGCTGGTCCAGGTGGGGGACGCCGCGGTGTACGACACTCCGGTCCGCCAGGTGGCGGGGCGGGTCATCTCCCCCTATCTGGACGACCGCATCGCCTGTCTGGTGCTCCTCATGGCTATGGAGCGGCTGGAAGAAGGGGACAACGACCTGTATTTCGTCTTTTCCACCCAGGAAGAGGTGGGCTGCCGGGGCGCCAAGACTGCCGCCTGGGCCATCGATCCGGACTACGGCATCGCGGTGGATGTCACCGGCACGGGCGATGAGCCGGAGAGCAAGCACCAGGCAAGCGCCCTGTGCGGCAAGGGGGCGGCGGTGAAGGTGATGGACCACTCCGTCATCTGCCCGCCCGCGTTGGTGGAGAAGCTGATGTCCCTGGGGGCGGAGAAGGGCATCCCCGTCCAGCGGGACGTGCTCCAATTCGGCGGCACCGACGCGGGGCCCATCCAGGCCACCCGTGGCGGGGTGTACGCCGGAGGCATCTCCATCCCGTGCCGCTACTGCCACACTCCCACGGAGCTGGTGGACCTGGGCGATGTGGAGGCGTGCGCCGATCTGGTGGCGGCCTTCGCCGCCTGCCGGCTGGAGAAGTGAGAAAATACAGATAGGACGGGAATAGTCAATGGATCTTCCTTTACAGATATCGGAGCAAGTGCTGGCGCTGGCCGGTCAGGCGGAGCGGGGGCTGAGCGGCCAGTTCGCCCGCATCGACGCCATCGCCCAGGCCAACAGCCGGCGGGTGCTGGCGGCGTTCCAGAAGCACCGGGTGGCGGAGGGCTGTTTTGCCGGGACCACTGGCTACGGCTATGACGATCTGGGCCGGGACAAGCTGGACGAGATCTACGCAGAACTGTTCGGCACCGAGGACGCCCTGGTGCGGATCCAATTCGTCAACGGCACCCACGCCATCGCCTGCGCCCTGTTCGGGGCGCTGAAGGCGGGAGATGTGCTGGTGTCCGCCGTAGGCGCGCCCTACGACACCCTGCTGGGGGTGGTGGGAGCGGTGGACAAGGGCCACGGTTCCCTGAAGGATTATGGCGTGGAGTACCGCCAGGTGGAGCTGATGGATGACGCGCCGGACAAGGCGGGGCTGGCCCAGGCGGTCCGGGATCCTCGGGTGAAGGCGGTGCTGATCCAGCGCTCCAAGGGGTACGCCACCCGGGCGTCCCTGTCGGTGGACGAGATCGGGGCGCTGTGTGCTATCGTGCGGGAAAACAACCCGCGCGCCGCCATTTTGGTGGACAACTGCTACGGAGAGTTCGTGGAGGAGCGGGAGCCCACCCATGTGGGGGCGGACCTGGCGGTGGGGTCCCTCATCAAGAATCCCGGCGGCGGTCTGGCCCCCACGGGGGCCTACATCGCCGGGCGGCGGGACCTGGTGGAGGGAGCGGCCATGCGCCTGACCTGCCCGGGCATCGGCCGGGAGTGCGGGTGCACGCTGGGGAACAACCGCCTGCTCTACCAGGGGCTGTTCCTGGCCCCCCACACGGTGGCTCAGGCGGTCAAGACCGCCGTGTTCGCCGCCCGGCTGATGGAGCTGATGGGCTATGAGACCCAGCCCAGGTCGGACGAGGTCCGGCACGACATCATCCAGATGATCCATCTGAGACAGCCGGAGGCGGTGAAGCGGTTCTGCAAGGGCATCCAGTCCGGGGCCCCGGTGGACTCCTACGTCACCCCGGAGCCCTGGGACATGCCGGGCTATGACAGTCAGGTCATCATGGCGGCGGGGGCCTTCATCCAGGGGGCGTCCATCGAGCTGTCCGCAGACGCCCCCATGCGGGAGCCCTACACGGTGTACCTTCAGGGCGGGCTCACCTATGAGTCGGGCAGGACCGGCGTGATGCTGGCGGCGGAGGAACTGCTGAAAGGCTGAGGGCGGCACCTGACATAGTCCGAGCTGTCCGGCGCATACAGTGCCCCAAAGGGGGTGACGGTATGGCTGTCAAGTGCAGACACTTGCGTGCCGTTCTGCGGCAGGAGCAGAGGCTGGCGGCGATCCTGCCTGTGCTGGCGGCCCTGGCGCTGGCCGGGGCGGTATTGGCCTGGCTCAACGGACGGCTGGGCCCGGTGCTGGAGGCCAGGGCGTCCAGCCAAGCCGTCAACCTGATGGGCCAGGCGATCGACGCCGCGGTGGACAACTGTCTCCAGGAAAACGGCATGGACTACGGGGATTTCATCACGATCGCCACCGACGGGGCGGGGAGGGTCACCTCCCTCACCAGCAACACGGCGGCCAACAGCCGCTTCAAGCGGCAGGTGGTGGAGGCGGTGGCCCGGCAGCTGGCCGCCCTGGACAGCGATGCGCTGTGTATCCCGCTGGGTTCCCTCACCGGCCAGCCGCTGCTGTCCGGCGCCGGGCCGTCCGTGCGGGTGCGGGTGGACTCGGTGGGGGAGATCGCCGCCGATTATACCAATTCCTTCACCGCCGCCGGGGTGAACCAGACCCTGCACCGGGTGAGCCTGGACATCACGGCTACTATCTACCTGTTTTTGCCGGGGAAGATCCTCCCCGTATCCGTCAGCAGCAGCGTGTGCGTGGCGGAGACCGTTATCGTGGGCGAGACGCCCGACACCTATTTGGACCTGGGAAAGGGGACCGGCTGATATGGATATCGAGACCCAAGCCGCTCGGCTCCGGCACGAGCTGAATGAGCACGATCACCGCTATTATGTGCTGGACGCGCCCGCCATCTCCGACTTCGAGTACGACAGGATGCTTCGGGAGCTGGAGGAGCTGGAGGCGGCCCACCCGGAGCTGATCGTTCCGGATTCGCCCACTCAGCGGGTGGGGGGCAAGGCGCTGGACAGCTTCCAGCAGGTGGTCCACCGGGTGCCGCTGCAGAGCCTCCAGGATGTGTTTTCCCCCGAGGAGCTGCTGGACTTCCACCGCCGGGTGCGGGAGAGCGGTGTAAAGCCGGAATACTTGCTGGAGCCTAAAGTGGATGGGCTGTCGGTGGCGTTGGAGTATGAGAACGGCATGTTCGTCCGGGGGGCCACCCGGGGGGACGGCCAGGTGGGGGAGGACGTGACGGAAAATCTCCGCACCATCAAGTCCATTCCCTTGAGGCTGGAGAACGCCCCCGCGTCCCTCATCGTCCGGGGGGAGGTCTACATGCCCCGCAAGACCTTTGCGCGGCTCAACGAGGAGCGGGAGCTGCGGGGAGAGGCCCTGTTCGCCAACCCCCGGAACGCCGCCGCCGGGTCCATGCGCCAGTTGGACCCCAAGATCGCCGCCGCTCGGGGGCTGGACATGGTGGTGTTCAACATCCAGTACACCGACCATCCGCCCTTCGAGACGGACAGCGCCGGGCTCGATTGGCTGCGCTCCCTGCGCTTCAAGGTCATCGACTACCGGCTGTCCGGGGATATGGATGAGATCCAGGCCGCCATCTTCCAGCTGGGGGATGAGCGGGAAAAGTATCCCTTCGACATCGATGGAGCGGTTGTGAAGGTGGATTCCTTGACACAGCGCGACGCGCTTGGGGAGACCGCCAAATTCCCTCGCTGGGCGGCGGCGTATAAATACCCGCCTGAGCAGAAGGAGAGCGTGGTGGAGGACATCGTGGTCCAGGTGGGCCGCACCGGGGTGCTCACCCCCAAGGCGGTGGTGTCCCCCGTCCGGCTGGCGGGCACCACCGTCACCAACGCCACCCTCCACAACCAGGACTTCATCACCGAAAAGGATATCCGCGTCGGGGACACGGTGGTGGTCCAGAAGGCGGGGGAGATCATCCCGGAGATCGTGTCGGTGGTGAGGGAGAAGCGGCCGGAAGGGACCGTGCCCTATCTGCTGCCCGCGGTGTGCCCCGTGTGCGGGGCGGCGGTGGCCCGGGACGAGGAGGGCGCCCACATCCGCTGCACCGGGGCGGAGTGCCCCGCCCAGCTGCTGCGCAACCTGACCCACTTTGCCAGCCGGGACGCCATGGACATCGAGGGGCTGGGCCCCGCGGTGGTGGAGGGACTGGTGAACGCGGGGATGGTCAAGGGCCCGGCGGACCTCTACCGGCTGGACCGGGACCAGGTGGCCGGCCTGGAGCGGATGGGCAGGAAATCGGCGGACAATCTGCTCTCCGCCATCGAGAAGTCCAAGGGAAACGACCTGTCCAAGCTGCTCTTCGCCTTTGGCATCCGCCAGGTGGGACAGAAGGCGGGGAAGATCCTGGCCGCCCGGTTCGGCTCGCTGGACGCCCTGGCCCAGGCCACGGAGGAAGAGCTGACGGCAATCGATGACGTGGGCGGCATCACGGCCAAATACCTGACCGAGTGGTTCGCCGCGCCCCAGAGCCAGCACCTCATCACCGCGCTGAAGGAGGCGGGGGTGAACATGGAGAGCCAGGCCGCCCCCGTGGGGGACAAGCTGGCGGGGATCACCTTCGTGCTCACCGGGGAGCTGTCCGCCTGTTCCCGCAAGGAGGCGGGGGACAAGCTGGAGGCCCTGGGGGCCAAGGTGTCCGGCTCCGTGTCCAAAAAGACGGGGTGCGTGGTGGCCGGAGAGGCGGCGGGCTCCAAGCTGCGAAAAGCCCAGGAGCTGGGGGTGCCCGTGCTGGATGAGGAGCAGTTTTTGGTGCTGGTAGGGGAGCGGGACGGAGACGCGGACGCCCTGCTGGCCCTGTTGAGAAAATAGAGAGAAAGAGGGGACAGCCTGTGGAGATGAGATTTGCCAGCCGGATGGACGGTTTTGAGCCGGGCATTTTCAACGTGCTGGATGAGCGAAAGAGGGGGCGGCTGGCCCGGGGAGAGCCGGTCTACGACCTGTCCATCGGCACGCCCGACTTCCAGCCCGAGCCCCATATCGTGAAGGCGCTGGCCCAGGCGGCATCCGACCCGGCCAACTACCGCTACTCCCTGGGGGAGACGGCGGAGCTGGTGCAGGCCGTCCAGGGGTGGTACAAACGGCGGTACGGCGTGGAGCTGGCCGGGGACGAGCTGATGGCGGTATACGGCTCTCAGGAGGGACTGGCCCATGTGGGCTGGACGCTGTGCGACCCCGGCGACGTGGTGCTGGTGCCCGACCCCGGCTATCCCATCTTTGAGCTGGGGCCATACCTGTGCGGGGCCCGGTGCGTCCACTATCCGCTGCTGGCGGAAAACGGCTATCTGCCTGACCTAGAGCATTTCGACCCGGACCTGGCCCAGAAGGCCCGCTTCATGGTGGTGTCCTACCCGGCCAATCCCTCGGGCGCGGCGGCGCCGGACGAGTTCTACCCCAGGCTGATCGAGTTTGCCAGGCGCAGCCAGATCGCGATCGTCCACGACAACGCCTATTCCGAGATCATCTTCGACGGGCGGGTGGGGAAGTCCTTCCTGGCCTTTGAGGGGGCCAAGGAGGTGGGGGTGGAATTCAACTCCCTGTCCAAGACCTACAACCTCACCGGGGCCCGGGTGTCTTTCGTGCTGGGGAACCGGGAGATCGTGGGGGCGTTCAAGCGCCTGCGCTCCCAGATCGACTACGGCATGTTCCTGCCCATCCAGCACGCCGCGGCGGCGGCGCTCAACGGCCCCCAAGACAGCGTGGAGCGCAACCGGAGCGCGTATCAGGCCCGGCGGGACGCTTTGTGCGGCGGGCTGCGGTCCATCGGCTGGGCGGTGCCGGACAGCCAGGGCAGCATGTTTGTGTGGGCGCCCCTCCCGGAGGGATACGCCAGCTCGGCGGAGTTCTGCTTTGAGCTGCTGGACCGCACAGGGCTGCTGTGCACCCCTGGCTCCGCCTTCGGGCCGCTGGGAGAGGGCCACGTGCGGTTCGCCCTGGTGCGGCCTGTGCCAGTCATGGAGGAGATCGTGGCGGCGGTGAAGGCCAGCGGCATCTTGGAGGGCAGAGGATGAGCGCCCGCACAGACAGGCGGCGGACAGGGCCCGCCAGGGAGAGGCTGATCGTGCTGCTTTTGTTGGCGCTTGCGGTGATTGTGGCAGTTACGGCCGCGCGCCTGCATTTCAGCGGTTCGCTGACCCTGGACGCCTTGCTGGTGGAGCTGGGACTCAAGCCGCCCACGGTGGCGGTGGAGGATATCCCGGCGTACTCCGGGGAACCCTATGTGGTCCTTCAGGACAATCAGCCCGATTTCGGCCTGGAGGATCTGACCCTGGAGCCCTTTGAAAACTATAGTGAGCTGGACTACTTAGGGCGGTGCGGCGTGGCCTACGCCAATATCTGCCTGGATATCATGCCCACCGAGCCCCGGGGGGATATCGGACAGGTGAAGCCCTCCGGCTGGCAGACGGTGAAATATGACTGCGTGGACGGCAAATACCTCTATAACCGCTGTCACCTGATTGGCTATCAGCTGGCGGGGGAGAATGCCAACAAGCAGAACCTCATCACCGGCACGCGGTACATGAACGTGGAGGGGATGCTCCCCTTTGAGAACATGGTGGACGCCTATGTGGAGGAGACGGAAAACCACGTGCTCTACCGGGTGACGCCTGTGTTCGACGGGGAGGACCTGGTGGCCAGAGGAGTGCAGATCGAGGCGTTTTCCGTGGAGGATGAGGGAGAGGGCCTGTGCTTCAATGTGTATATCTACAATGTCCAGCCCGGCGTAACGATCGACTACGCCACAGGGGACAGCTGGGAGGAGTAGAACGAGCCCGCCCCGAGTTTGGGGCGGGCTCGCTTCATCGGAAAAAGGTCATTTGTCAAAGGCGGGGTTGGTGAAGTACACGTTTTTCTGATCCAGTTTCTGCTTGGCCAGCTCGATGGCTTCGCCGAAGTTAGCAATTTAAGTAAAAGCCTCAGAACCCATTGTTTGCAAGGGTTCCGGGGGTTTTTCGGTGTGCGGGAAAATAGGGGAGACAAGCCCTCGTTTGAAGAATCTGGATGTGACCGAAGCCCTATCAGGCAACTCGATTTAATTGGCAGACTTTGTCGATAAATGCTTTCATGTCTTCCACATAAGAATATGGCGCATACTCCGAATAGATTTCCGGCGAGTCCAAAATAACGATCTGGACACCTTCAGCCCGCAGAGCCTCCAGCGTTTCTGGCAGGCATCTGGCTTCATTGGGCGTCTTGCAGAGATATGCCAAACTGCCGGGTCTGTCGAAAACCTTTGCCACAATGTAGATTTTTTTATCACTCATTCAAATTGCCTCTGAACCTTGAACCAATCAAGTTCTCTTGAATTATTACATCAATATAGTCGGATCGGTACTTTGCAATATCATCCAGTATTGCTTCTAATGGAGTAGATCGTAGAGAGATTTGCTTTAAGCTCTGCCCTAGGGTTGAGCGGTAAGAGAGCAAATCCAAGGTTTCTTTGGGAATAAATTGGTCCATGTTTAAGTTCCTCGGTTTTGTTAATCTTATGATTATATTATATCATACGAATGTAGTGTAGTCAAATAACAGCTGTCACATAGCAGAGAGCCAAAGCAATTTACATTATTTATTTATCCGAGTTTCTTTTGTGGCTGTTCAATCAGAATATATTGTGGTAAAATTATCATAAGAAATCAAGTATAACATTGAGTGGAGGCGGAGGTATGTTGGAAATATACCCCTATGATGCAGGGCGAGGAGACTGTCTGCGTATCCGTTTTTGTGATGAGAAGGGGGCATATCGTAATATTTTGGTCGATTCTGGGACGCGACGTTTTGGCAGATCTTATGTATCGATTTTTCAGGATATCCAAAGGGCTGGAGAATCTGTTGATATACAACTGATTACCCATACAGATGAGGATCACTTGGGCGGACTGTTGTATATGGTCAATCACGAAATACCAATTCAGGATGGCGTTGTTGTGATGAATTGTCCACAAAATCTACCAGCGCCCAGCAGCGGCGATACGCCGCTTTCGGTGCCACAGGCTAACCAGATTATCAGCAGGCTGGGTACTCAGAAAACCAATATGAGGAGCGGGTTAAGGGGGGATACGCTCGATTGGGATGGGGTACATATTCAAATCCTGTATCCCACGCGAGGACAGGTGGAAGCAGTGTTTAACACAGTGAGCCCAAATACACCGTTGGGAATTAGAGACGATCGAATTCTATCGTTGGAGCAACTGATGGAGCAGCCGCTATCGTATAGGGACACAAGTCTCAGCAACCGGGCAAGTATCGTATTTGTCCTGGAATATGCGAGGAGAAGGCTACTTTTTACAGGAGATTCCTGGAGTGCAGACATTTTGGAAAGTGTATGCACATATGCAAAAGTTAGAGGAAAAGAACTTCCTATCCACTTTGATGCTGTAAAACTGCCCCATCACGGAAGTGCTGGAAATATATCTGAAGAGTGGCCAAAGGTATTTCATGCGCAGAAATATATTCTTTGTGCGGATGGGCGGAGCCACCCAAGTAAGCACACCATTGCGAAGCTGTTGAATTGGTATGGAGACGTGGAGATCGTCAGTCCTCGGGACTGGTGGAACAGTGGATATTTTTCCGATAAAGATATTGCGCAATTTATTGAGTCCAAACGACTTCAATTAACACTGAAGAAGGGAGTCCCAATGTCATGGTAGAGTTGACTGAGACAGAAAAGCTAGAATATCAAACGCGGAAGTATAGTGTCCTTGTTACAAATGGGACCACTGGCAATCAGGGAAGCGGGTTGCTGTTTTACCCTGGGAGCGAGGACCGACTGTATGTCTTTACTTGTGCGCATGTAGTAGATCAAGCAGAGGAGGTACAGGCTAGTTTTTTGTTGCCTAAGATGGCAGAGCAGAACGACTATGATGTGTGCCATCTCACGGCTCCGAAGGAGCAGATCATATTTTCACCGCTGGATATAAAAACTGACGGTGAGAGTGGGCAATTCCAGCATACCCATGATATAGCTGTTATTGTGTTCCATAAAGATATCGGATTGCATTTGGACTGCACTGCATACTGCTTATCAGAGGCGGAGGACTATATGCCGCTCTATGTTCAGGGCTATCCTGGTGGCTGCCGGGATGGGGAGGAGATTCTCTTTGCACTAGACAGAGCAGTAGGAAAGGTTAAAGCCGCCGTACCAAAGAGTCCCTTCTTTGAATTTCGTGTAGAAGACGGTTTTCTTGACACGGGGGACAGGGAATTGGAGCTCAGAGGGTTTTCCGGTTCACCGGTGTGGGATTCAACGGATCAAGAACACAGTGTGGTTGGTCTGATGTCGGCAGGGAAGAGAGAAAATGTTTTCCGGAGCCTTGTGAAGGCAGTAAAGATGCGTTATGTCCAGAGCATCATGAAAAACCGTTTTGGCATCATAATGGAAACGAAGCTCCCGTGGATTCCAGAGGAGGATGTGGCAGACAGAGGAGAATTGAGATATGATGGAACGCTCCCGCCTATGGAGGACAGAGGCACAGTTCAAGATATCTGGCTGACAGAGCAGCAGCAGCGGATACGTGCCCTCGTTGACGAATTGAAACTGGGGACAGCCATTGACCTATGTCAGGAGTTGATGGAAGATACACGTTTTCCGGTGTGCTCCAAAGAGAATAAATTACTGTTCCTGAAGCATCTGATGTATTGCTACGATACATGCCTGCTGGAACACGAGTCCAGTGCTTTGGAACAGTATATGCGCCAGGAGGGATTGATTGAAGAACATGATACAGGCCGCTGGTTGACCAAACTGTTCATGTCGCAAAGGTATGAGGAGCTGCTGCATTTTGCTGAGGAAATCCCAAAAGAAGACAAAGACTATCCGCTGGCCGAATTTTTGGGAACTATGGCTAAGGCATTCGTACTGAAAATCGGCCCAGAGGAAACAGTTGGACTTTACGTAGATGCCCAAGAGCGGCTGAGAGAACCTGCAAAGGATTTGGCGACAGAATCGCTCTATCTTCAGATTATTGGATATGTATATGACATATTCTATCATATGCCGGAAAAGGCTATCCGCTGCTTAAACCGCTCCTACCGCATCAATAATCAACCGATCATTTGTGAGGCACTGGCCGGAGCCTACTATCATTTGGCCATTAGAGATGCACTTAATGAGGAAAACCGAATTATAATAGAACGAATCGATTATGAAAATCTCTACAAGGCACGGCAGTGCTTCCTGATTATTATAGAACAGGAAGATGAGTTATGCTTTAAAGGTGCAATCAAACGCATGGGCTGGGAAATATTTCACACCTTTGCGTTTCTGAATGATTTTTACCGAATTTTGACTCTCTATCCCTGGATGAAGGAAGAATTTCTTTTTAAAAACGATGCGGATCGCAGAGATGTGGAAATGATTTGTGCTAATGTGATGATTCAGGGGGGTAGCATAGATTTAAGCCAGTTCTCTGCACTGACCGATGAGGATTGTTTGATGTTCCAGACTGGTGCCGAAATCAATCGTTTTATGAATGCTTGGGGCACTGGGGGACCACCTCCTGTTCCAGAGGTGGCGCAGGAACTTGATGAGATGATCACGAAGGCCGAGAACCTGACAGCGCAAGTAAATGGGGATGCAAAGTTAACATTTCACAGGTCATTGATTCTGCTGTATAGCAGCGGTTTCCGCCTGTTCGGGTGGAATGTACTGGATAAGATGAGGCAGCACTACCAGAAGATTCTGGAATCTAGCAACCAGCAGCTTATTGAGGATATGGGAAATGTTATATTCGAGTGTGAGCACAGCTACGAGGAAAATATCCAACACTTTCAGACAGCTTTTGAGCAGACTCCTTCTATGCGATCCTGGCATGCTTTGCTCGGCATCCATATTCGAGCTGGAAACTTGGACAGGGCTGAGGAAATGTACCAGGATTTGTTGAGTAATCACAAAGAATTGTACCAAGATGCGCCAGAATATGCATACACGGACTATCTGGATTTTATTCGGGATCACCATCGGGATTTGAAAAATGCACTAAAGTATTTCCTTGACGGAAAGGAGCAATTTCACGATCAGGATATCGTAGCTTTTTGGGAAACAGAATTGAGGCACTTCACCTTTAATTTCAATGAACCAGAACGTTATGAGGAAGAGAGATATCCCTTTGTTGAAAAGGGACTAATTCCACCGGAAGTTTACTATCGCGGTGCTCTCATGGTTTATACGGAAAATCTAAACGGTCTCAAAGCGGACGAAATGTTTCAGGCACTGCCAGAATCGCCGTTAAGAATACTGACTTGGGAAGAAGTAAAATATCTTGTTTGGCGCGAGAAAATTGAGCCAGTAAACGATCCTGATTGGAAGGGGATGATGTTGGAAAGAGTTAGCGGTATCTTGGAACAGTATGCTGGTGAAGTTTGGGGAGACACCGTTACCAAAACCAAGCTGATAAACCGTTTCAAAATCAACAGGGTTTGTGTGCTGGATGCATGGACATTGTATCTTCTAGCAGTGCAGGGAAAACTAAATCAACTGGAGCAGTTGGATACTGTATATGTCCCACATATTGCAGTGGATCACCTTCTGAACGAAATCAGCAGACGGGCTAATCCTCCCGCACGGGAAGCCCTAAATTTTATGAATACGTGTAGCAATATCTATATTTGTTCCCCTGACTTTTCCAGCCAGCTTAAAGTACGGGAGAAGGTGTTCTATGATGAACCAGCAAGTGTGGTAGCACTTGCACTGGAAAAAGAATGTATTGCAATAATTGGGGACCCTTACACGGGCAATGTCATTAAGTTAGAGGCATTGTATATGGAGCAGCCAAAAATGAAACGAGTG
>CAJUPU010000006.1 GCA_910588495.1 uncultured Oscillospiraceae bacterium
GAACTCCCGCTGGGTCAGCTTCCGGCCAGTGCGCTGGGTCTCGCGCTCCAGGTGGACTTTGATCCGCTGGAAAAGGGTTTCCGGGATCTGGAATGCCATCGTTCTGCTGTTGTTAGCCATAGTCGTTTTACCTCCGTTTTCCTTCATTTCGTAGTATTCCAGTAACAGGTTGGTGATGTACTGTGCGGTGGTCAGGCCCGATTGTTCTCTGGCCTCGCAGACCTGGGCGTGGAGGGCAGTTGGAATCTGGGCACACAAATTTTTTGTTTGGGCCATTAATATTCCTCCTTCTTAAACTCTGGCGCATTCTCAACGTAGCTGTGGACTATCTCCTGCAGGATCTATTTGAGAGTACAGTCCCGGTGCAAACATAGCAATTTCAATTTTCGGTGGTCTGCTGCCTCTATCGGGAAATTAAGGTATTTGCTCTTGGCTGCCATTCCCTTTCGCCCTCCCTTCGTTGGTAGAGCAAGTATAGCCGAAAGGCATAGCGAAAGCTATTACCATTACTACCAAACAACCAGAGACAAACGAAGCATATGTAACAGTGGCGGGAAATGCAGATCCCCCAGAGCGGCCGGACTTTGCCGGTAGCTCTGGGGGCGGTGGATAGTGAGTTCACTCCGTCCGCAAAAGGCGGTTTTTGCATCTCTGGTGCGTAAAATTTTTGAAACGGGAGGTCGCTTTGAAAAATCAAACTTTTTCTCGCTTTACTCGTTGCAACTCTGTCTTTTCTTCCACATTGAATGATTTTATTTCTGCGTTTTTTGCGTGTATCTTTTTCATCTACACAAGGTTTGTGCTTTTTCAAATCCCGCTCATTGACATGGGCTCCATCTGCTTTTTTCTCCCGCAAATCCAGCCACGCTTTTATCTTGAACAGCATCAGATATTCTGCTCCCAAGACTGATACTCCGTCCACCGTTTTGCGTCTGGCCAGCATGAGCCGGTAATAATTATCGTCCAGCATGATGGCGGATAGGCTGGAGAGCTCATCCGATACCGGCAGGGGAGTCAAGTGGATCTCGGGATGGTCGATTTGAAAGTCCGGGCGCCGGGAGAATAGCTCAATCATAGCAGGGTATCCAGGTGTCTGCGGCTCGGTAAATCGGTAGAAGTGGGGGACATCCGAGTTCTTCCACCCACACTTGTATCCGCCGTCCTTGATATAACTCCAAAAGGCGGCGGCGAACTCTGCAAACCGCTCCTCAATCAAAAGAATCATATCGATATCCTTGGTGGCCCGGAAGCCCAGCCCCGCCTCGTTCATCAAAATATCGCAGGCCGTCCCACCGATAATCGTATAGCAATCCTCGTATCCCTTGAATTTTTCCCGAAAGGAATCGAAACCGTTTACCATTTGTATCCCTCCATCATTTCCTCCACCGCCTGTTCTACACGCTCATCCCTATTCGCCCGCAGCGACAGAGCCAAAGATATTACATCTACCGTATGGTAATCAACCAAGGGTTGAGGGTCATATTTCCAAAGCTCCAACTGGATATAGTCAAGACTGTTCGTCCATGCAGGGTCAATTTCCTCAATCCCATCAAGTTCTTTGTACTTTTTCCTGCTTATAGCCTTGCATTCGATTTGCAGCCCGTTGAGCATACTGAGTGCTGCCAATGCACACTCTCCCGCCACAGGAAGTTCAGAAAGCACATCCGATTTTTGAACATGAAGCCTCTTTTGCACAGGGTCTATCATATAGGGCAGGGCCTTTTCGTAAAGAGATTTGCCAGAAGCAACCGCAGACACATAATCACTGCGGCCGATCTTTTCCACAGTGACCAGCTCCAATGCCTCCAGTTCTTGCACGGCCCGGGTCACATTCATAGCGGAGAGTTCCAGCCGCTTGGCTAGATCGACCTTGCGAATGGACTGCACATCTGGCCCATAGATCAGGTACAGCAGGATCAGCTGCGCTGCTGGGGAGAGTTTCTCGGGAGCAGCCTTGGCCGATTTCATACGCTCTTGCAGTACCACCCCCAGAAACGGCAGGTAAACCTGGCTTCCCGGAACAATAAATGGTATGTGTGCTTCGATCAACGCTTTCCTCTGTCTGGACTCCAAATGCTTGAAGCGCAAAACAAGATGCTCCGGTTGGCCGGGCAGTTTTGTCATCTGCTTGCGGAAAGTGGGTAGACTAAAATTCTTCTCATCCACCTCGATGAGAACGCACTCCACTCCGCCAATGTGCAGCAGAAAATATTTTTTCCCGCTTCTCAAATAAAGCGGAAATCGATCCGCTTCAGCCCACGGGGTTATTATTGCTTCCAGCCCAAGAGTTTGGTTCAAGTAATCCAGCACAGCCATCACCTCAACCGCATTATAATATTTAAAATGTTATAATGCAAGAAGAATATTACTAATAGCGTTCTGGTCATTTCGACTGTAAAAATAAAGATCCCGCCGCAGGTGTATTCCACACATCGCGGCGGGATTTTTCGATTTTAGCGGGCCGATTCACCTAAATAAGTAATGTTTCGTCATAGTTTATCAAATCGCATTTTGCTCATTTTAAGATGGTGCAGTTACATCAAGGTCCCGCAGCGCCTCCAGCTCTCCCACGTCGAAGCGGTACACCCTGTCGCAGAACTGGCAGGTGAGCTCCGCGCCCCCCTGTTCTTCGATAAGGGAAGCGAGCTCCTCCCTCCCCAGGCTGATCAGGGCCCGGCTCACCCGCTCCCGGGTGCAGTAGCAGCGGTACTCCATCGGGGCGGTGTCCAGCACCTCCAGCTCGAACTCCCCCAGCGCCTCCCGCAGCAGGTCCAGGGGGTCCATCCCCCCGTCCAGCCGGGCGCTCACCGCCCCCAGCTTGGCCACCCCCCGCTCCACGGCGGAGATCACGCTGTCATCCGCCCCGGGCAGGAGCTGGATGAGGTAGCCCCCCGCCGCCTGGACCGTCTGATCCGGGGCGATGAGCACCCCCAGGGCACAGGCGGTGGGCACCTGCTCGCTCTCCACGAAATAGGCGGCGATGTCCTCGGCGATCTCGCCGCCCACAAGCTGGACGGACCCGATGTAGGGCTCCTTCATCCCCAGGTCCCGGATCACGGTCAGCTCTCCGTCGCAGCCCACGGCGGCCCCCACGTCCAGCTTGCCCTTGGCCTTCCGGGGCACGTCCACGGCGGGTCGCTGCACATAGCCCCGCACATTGCCGTGATTGTCCGACACGGCGGTGAGAGCACCCAACGGCCCACCTCCCTTCACCCGCAGGGTGACGGCCCCGTCCTCCCCCTTCATGACGGCCCCCATCATGGAGGCGGCCATGAGCAGGCGGCCCAGAGCGGCGGCGGCTACCGGCCAGCAGTCGTGGATGGCCCTGGCCCGCTCCACCGTATCCCGGGCGGAGATGGCCATGGCTTTGACGGGGGCGTCCTTGGCGATGACGCGGACGATCTGGTCCATGATCAACTATCCTTTCTCGCGGCGAAAAACACCCGGTACGCCCCCTCTGCCGGGGGGCGCATGGTCTTGTCGCCGTATCGTTCGATCTGTTGGAAGCCCGCCTCCCGGAGGAAGCCCTCCAGCTCCTCCATCGTGTAGGCGCGCTCCTCGTGGTACTCCCCGCTCCGGCTCCAGCTGCCGTCTCCCTCCCGGACGAACAGGTCCAGCCCGTAGCCGCACACCCGGCGCTTGGGGGAATACTCCCCCCGCCAGACGCAGAACAGGTCCTCGTCCTCGTCCAGATAGGTCTGGCCGTCCGCCCCCTCCAGGGCGGCGGGGGTCTTGACATCGAAGAGGAACAGCCCCCCGGGGGCCAGGGCCTGATGCGCCCGCTGGAAGGTCCGCCGCAAAGCGGCGGGCCGGGTGACGTAGTTCACGCTGTCCAGGCAGGAGAGGACGGCGTCCGCCGGCTCCAGCAGGGCCAGGCGGGACATGTCCTGGCACACGAACCGCACCCCCAGCCCCGCGCACTTCTGGTCGGCCACGGCCAGCATGTCCGGCGACAGGTCCACGGCGGTCATCTCATAGCCCCGCCGGGCCAGCAGCCTAGTCAGGCTCCCGGTGCCGCAGCCCAGCTCGGCCACACGGCGCACCGGCCTCTCGGCCGCGCGGAAGTGCCGCTCCACGTAGTCCGCCCACTTCCCGTAGTCCACATCGGCGGTGAGCCGGTCATAGCACCGGGCCAGCGCGGTATAGGCGTCCGTCATGGCTCCAGCCTGGGCAGAACGGTCTTATAGCCGTCCGCGCCGTACTGCAGTGCCCGGTTCACCCGGCTGATGGTGGCGCTGGACGCCCCGGTGCGCCGGAGGATATCGTTGTAGATCAGCCCCTGGTCCAGAAGCTGGGCCACCTCCAGCCGCTGGGCCATGGCCTTCAGCTCGGCCACGGTGCACAGGTCCTGGAAAAAGGCGCGGCACTCCTCCCGGTCCCGCAGGGCCAGGATGGCCTCGAACAGCAGCGTCTCCTGAGTTGTGGTCTCTTTTTGCATAGAGGGCCCCTCCATGAACGTGGCGATGGCTCCATTCTAGCACGGGGCTTTACGGAAGTAAAGAGAAAAACCAGCAAGATCGCGAAAAAGGGGTTGCGGACCGGGGGGAAGTGGATTATAATGGACCGGCAAGGCCGGATAAGGCAGACCGGGACCATCCCGGCTGCGAATCCCGGCCCCAGAGGTATCATCATGGTAAAAGCGATCGTAGGGGCCAACTGGGGCGACGAGGGCAAGGGCAAGATCACCGACCTGCTGGCCGAGTCCTCCGATGTGGTGGTGCGGTTCCAGGGCGGGGCCAACGCGGGCCACACCATCATCAACGACTATGGGCGCTTCGCCCTGCACATCCTGCCCTCGGGCACCTTCTATCCCCACGTCACCAACGTGATCGGAAACGGGGTGGCGCTGGACCCGGCCAAGCTCCTGGCCGAGCTGAAGGATGTGACCAGCCGGGGGGTGCCCGCCCCCAAGCTCATCGTGTCCGAGCGGGCCCAGCTGCTCATGCCCTACCACGTGCTCCAGGACGGCTATGAGGAGGAGCGGCTGGGGGGCAGGGCCTTCGGCTCCACCAAGAGCGGCATCGCCCCCTTCTACTCCGACAAGTACGCCAAGACGGGCATCCAGGTGTGCGACCTCTTCGACGAGGACCGGCTGTGGGACCGGCTGAGCCGGGCGGTGGAGCTGAAGAACGTCCTGTTCCAGCACCTGTACCACAAGCCCCCCCTGGACGGAAAGGCCCTGTACGGCCAGCTCCTGAGCTGCCGGGAGCTGCTGCGGCCCTATGTGGGCGACGCGGCGGGCTTCCTGCACCAGGCCGTCCGGGAGGGCAAGACCATCCTGCTGGAGGGCCAGCTGGGCTCCATGAAGGACCCGGACCTGGGCATCGTGCCCATGACCACCTCCTCCCACACCCTGGCGGGCTACGGCTGCGTGGGGGCCCCGGTGCCCCCCACCGCCATCCAGGACGTGATCTGCGTCACCAAGGCGTATTCCTCCAGCGTGGGTTCCAGCGCCGAGCCCTTCGTCAGCGAGCTCACCGGCCCCGAGGGGGACGAGCTGCGCCGCCGGGGGGGCGACAAGGGCGAGTTCGGGGCCACCACCGGCCGGCCCCGCCGGGTGGGCTGGTTCGACGCGGTGGCCACCCGGTACGGCTGCATGGTCCAGGGGGCCACCCAGGCGGCGCTGACCTGCCTGGACGTGCTGGGCTACCTGGACGAGATCAAGGTATGTGTGGGCTATGAGATCGACGGGGAAGTCACCGGCGTGTTCCCCACCACCCCCCGGCTGATGAGGGCCAAGCCGGTGTTTGAGACCCTTCCAGGCTGGAAGAGCGACGTGCGGGGCATCACCGACTACGGCGCCCTCCCCGCCAACGCCAGAGGCTACGTGGAGTTTTTGGAGCAGCGCATCGGCGTGCCCATCACCATCGTGTCCACGGGACCCAAGCGCCACGAGATCGCCCTGCGCAAGTGAGGGAGGCGCCCCGACAGAACAGCGCCGGTCCCAGGCCGTCCCGCCCGTGCGGGGCGGCCTTTTTGTCCCCGGGCGTCCCCCTCAAAGGGCTTGATTTTGCTGTCAAGACAGCATATAATAGGGGTCACTGACGAACAAGGAGGGATCTCCCCCATGAAGCGCGACATAAACTACACCATGCTCTTCGATTTCTACGAGCTGACCATGGGCAACGGCTACTTCCAGACCGGCATGAAGGACAAGATCTGCTACTTCGACGTATTTTTCCGCAATGTCCCCGACGGGGGGGGCTTCGCCATCGCGGCGGGGCTGGAACAGGTCATCCGCTATATCCAGGACCTCCACTTCGATGACGAGGACATCGCATACCTCCGGGGCAAGGGGTGCTTCGCCCCCGAATTTTTGGACTACCTGCGCAATTTCCAGTTCACCGGCGACATCTGGGCCGTGCCGGAGGGCACCCCCATCTTCCCCCGGGAGCCCATCCTCACCGTCCGGGCCCCGGCCATCCAGGCCCAGTTCGTGGAGACCTATCTCCTGCTGGCCCTGAACCACCAGTCCCTCATCGCCACCAAGTCCAACCGGATCGTCCGGGCCGCGGAGGGCCGCCCGGTGTCCGAGTTCGGCTCCCGCCGGGCCCAGGGGGCGGACGGCGCGGTGCTGGGCGCCCGGGCCAGCTACATCGCCGGGGCGGGGGGCACCGCCTGCGCCATGGCGGACGAGCTCTACGGCACCCCGGCCACCGGCACCATGGCCCACTCCTGGGTGCAGATGTTCTCCGACGAGTACACCGCCTTCAAGACCTACTGCCAGGTCTATCCCAAGGCCGCCACCCTGCTGGTGGACACCTACAGCGTCCTCCACTCCGGCGTGCCCAACGCCATCAAGGTGTTCCAGGAGCTGGGCATCACCTCCGGCGGCATCCGCATCGACTCGGGGGACCTGACCTACCTGTCCAAAAAGGCCCGGGCCATGCTGGACGGCGCGGGCCTGACCGGCATCAAGATCGTGGCCTCCAACTCCCTGGACGAGTACATCATCCGGGACCTGATCGGCCAGGGAGCCCGGATCGACGCCTTCGGCGTGGGCGAGCGGCTGATCACCTCCAAGAGCGAGCCGGTGTTCGGCGGGGTGTACAAGCTGGCCGCCATCGAGGAGGAGGACGGGAGCGTCACCCCCAAGATCAAGATCAGCGAGAATGCCGCCAAGGTCACCCTGCCCCACTTCAAAAAGGTGTACCGCCTGTTCGAGAACGGCAACGGCAAGGCCATGGCCGACTATATCTGCGTCCACGATGAACAGCCCGACTTCACCCGGCCCCTGGAGCTGTTTGACCCCGAGGCCACCTGGAAGCGCAAGACCGTGTCCGACTTCACCGCCCGGCCCCTGCTGGTGCCCATCTTCCAGGGCGGGAAGCTGGTGTACCAGATCCCCACCATCCAGCAGTCCCGGGACTACTGCCAGCGGGAGGTGGACAGCCTTTGGGACGAGGTGAAGCGGTTCGAGTATCCCCATAACTACTATGTGGACCTGTCCCAGAAGCTGTGGGACGTGCGCTCCGCGCTGCTGGCGGAGAAGCACTGAGAAACCGGGGGCTGCGGCGAGCGTCGCGGCCTCCCTTCTTTTCTTGCGATCATACGACGAGTTCGACAAATGGGAATTCGGAGGGAGAGAATCCATGCTTGATTTCAGCATAAATGAAATGTTAGAGATGCAAAAAAGACTTCAGGATAAATATAAAGACAAATGGGAAAAACTTTCTCCTGAAGCAGGTAAACACAAATTGCTTTGGATGATAGGCGAAATCGGTGAAGTGATCGATATCGTCAAAAAACACGGAGACATAAAAGCATCTCATGATGTGGGGCCAAGAAAGGACCTTGTTGAAGAAATGGCTGATGTTCTCATGTATTACAATGATGTCATGCTGTGTTATGGAATATCTGCGGATGAATTGAAACAGGCATATACTGCAAAGTTTGAAAAAAATATGACACGTTGGTAAATACAGATCTGTCGGTCATTCATCCGGAATCGATCGCCGCCCGCTTGCAAACGCCCCCGCCCTATGCTATACTTGCCTTGCCAAAATCTACGCCTGAAAGGGAGTCATACTTATGAGCATCATCCGCGACCCCGCCCTGGCCCCCTCCGGCCACCGCAAGATCGACTGGGTGCGCAGCCACATGCCCGCCCTGTCCCAGATCGAGGCCCGTTTCGTGGACGAACAGCCCTTCGCGGGCCTGCGGGTGGCGGTCTCCGTCCACCTGGAGGCCAAGACCGCCAACCTGGCCCTGGTGATGAAAGCGGGCGGGGCGGACGTGTACCTCACCGGTTCCAACCCCCTGTCCACCCAGGACGATGTGGCCGCCGGGGTGGCCGACCGGGGCGTCCACGTGTTCGCCTGGCACGGCTCCACCCCGGAGGAGTACGAGGCCCACTTGATCGAGACCCTGAAGTGCCGCCCCCACATCGTGATCGACGACGGCGGCGATCTGGTGAACCTGCTCTCGGGCAAGTGCGCCCAATACGCCGACTGCCTGCTGGGCGGCTGTGAGGAGACCACCACCGGCATCCTGCGCCTGAAGGCCCGGGAGCGGGAGGGCACTCTGCCCTGCCCCATGATGGCGGTGAACGACGCCAAGGCCAAGCACTATTACGACAACAAGTACGGCACCGGGCAGTCCGTGTGGGACGCCATCATGCACATGACCAATCTGGTGGTGGCGGGCAAGACCGTGGTGGTGGCCGGGTACGGCTGGTGCGGCTCCGGCGTGGCCCTGCGGGCCGCGGGGATGGGCGCCAACGTGATCGTCACCGAGATCGACCCCTTCAAGGCGCTGGACGCCACCATGAACGGCTTCCGGGTGATGACCATGGCGGAGGCCGCCCCCCTGGGCGATGTGTTCGTCAGCGTCACCGGCTGCAAGGATGTGATCGGCCCCGCCCACTTCGCGGTGATGAAGTCCGGCGCCCTGCTGTCCAACGCGGGCCACTTCGACTGCGAGGTAGACGTGAAGTGGCTCAACGAGAACGCCGTGGAGAAATGGGAGCAGCGGGAGGGCATCACCGGCTACCGCTTGGCGGACGGCAAGGTGCTCAACGTGCTGGCGGAGGGCCGCCTGGTGAACCTGGCGGGCGGCAACGGCCACCCCGCCGAGATCATGGACATGTCCTTCTCCGTTCAGGCCCTGGCCGCCGAGTGGGTGGCCAAGCACAAGGGGACGCTGGAGAAAAAGCTGTACGACATCCCCGCCGAGATCGACGATCAGATCGGCTGGGCCAAGCTGGCCGCCCTGGGGCTGACCATCGACAAGCTCACCCCGGAGCAGGAGGAATACATCAACAGCTCCAACGCGTGACCCCGGAGCTGAAAAGCCCCCCGCCTATGGCGGGGGGCTTTCGTCATGCGGGGCTTCCGCCCAGGGAGATGCGGTCGGCGATCATGGCGATGAATTCGCTGTTGGTGGGCTTGCCCTTGGCGTTGGACACGGTGTAGCCGAAATATTTTTGCAGCGTCTCCAGATCGCCCCGGTCCCAGGCCACCTCGATGGCGTGGCGGATGGCCCGCTCCACCCGGCTGGAGGTGGTGTTGAATTTCTTGGCCACCGCCGGGTACAATACTTTGGTGACCGCGTTGATGATCTCCATATCGTCCACCGCCAGGCCGATGGCCTCCCGCAGGTACTGATAGCCCTTGATGTGGGCGGGCACGCCGATCTCATGGATGATGGCGGTGACCTGGCGCTCCAGATCCCGGGAACTGGTCTCCTCCTGGATCTGGCTGCCGGACTTTCCCATGGCCAGCTCCCGGGTCCGCCCGATCACCGACTGGATCCGGCAGGGCTTGAGCATACAGTAATCCCCGCCCCGCTTCGTCACCTGCTCGGCGATGGCGGGGTTGTTGAAGGAGGACAGCACCAGCGTCCGCGGCCGGTCCTCCCCCAGCTCATCCAGCACCTCCAGCCCGTCCATCCCGGCCAGCATGAGGTCCATGATGACCACATCGGGCTTGTGCACCGCCACCAGATCCAGCAGCTCCTCGCCGCTGCCCGTCTGGGCGCATACAGTCAGGTCCGGCTCCCCCTGGAGCATTTCGGCCAGCATACGGCGAAATTCCTCAGAGTTATCTGCAAGCACGATCTTCCTCTTCTCACTCATGTTCCTGTTCCTTTCCGGTCTATGACCCATGGTATTGGATTTCCAAATTTACCAAATTTTGGTTACTCTTAAAATACCACAGATTCCAGCATATGGCAAGGAAGTTTTCCTCTTTTTTTCAAAGTTTTCTTCGACACGCCCTGTCGAAACTGCGCTACGGACCCCTTTTGGCGATCAGAGAATTGGAAATTACTCCCTGTATTCGCACTGCTGGAGCATACGCCCCACCCAGATGCCGTAGCCGCTGGTGGGATCGTCCACCAGCACGTGGGTGACCGCCCCCACCAGCCGCCCGTCCTGGAGGATGGGGGAACCCGACATGCCCTGGACGATGCCGCCGGTGGCCTCCAGCAGCCGGGGGTCGGTGACCTTGATCAGGTAGTCCCGGCAGTCGTCCTCCCGCTGGGGGAACACCTTTTCGATGCGCACGGCGTACTCCTCCACCCGGTCGCCGGACACATTGCACAGGATGGCGGCCTCGCCGGGGCGCACCGCCTCCCGGGCCGCCGCCTCCACCGGGGCGCCCTCCACCCAGCTGCTGTCGGCCATCACGCCGAACACGCCGCCGCTGGTGTTGGCCCGGAGCAGGCCCAGGGTGGAGTCGGTGTCGAACACCCCCTGGAGCTGGCCGGGATCCCCGGCCCTGCCCTTCTCCACCCCCGCCACGGTGGCGGGCAGGATGGAGCCGCTGTCCAGCGGCATGAGCAGGGCGGTGTCCACGTCGTTGATGCCGTGGCCCAGGGCCCCGAAGGCCCCGGTGTCCGGGCAGTAGAAGGTCACCGTGCCGATGCCCGCCATGGAGTCCCGGATCCAGGCCCCCAGCTTATAGGCGCCGTCCGATGAGCACAGCGCCGCCGTGGCGGTGAGCTGCACCTGCTTGTCGTCCCGGATGGCCCGGATGCTCATGGCCTCCCCCTCCAGCTGCTGGAGCAGGGCGGACACCTCCTCGATGGTGTCCACCTCGGTGGAGTTGATGTGGGTGATGATGTCCCCTTCTTTCAGGCCGCAGTCCTTGGCCGGGTTCACGCTGCCCGCCTCGGTGGCGATCTCCGAGGTGCCCACCACCACCACGCCGTCGGAAAAGAGCTTGATGCCCACCGCTCTGCCCACCGGCACCACCGTGGGCAGGGCGGCCCGGGCCGCGGTCATGGTGGGCCCCACGCTCAGCACCGCCGCCAGCAGCAGCCCCAGGGCCCACCGGGCCGCCGCCCCCGCAAATGGTCTTGCTTCTTCATTCAAATCCATTCACCGCCTTTTGAAGTGCCCGGTCCCGCTCCCGCCCCCGAGGGGCGGGAACACGCCGGGCCTTTGAAAACTGACGGATGCTCCGGCGCTCGCGGAAGGTCCCTCCGCAAGCGCCGTAACGCCCGCCCTTTTAATATGGCGGCGGGAACGGCATTCCACCGTGGGAAAGTCAGGCGGGTTTGACAGGGGAAAACGGGCGACCGCCCGACCCTGGGGCGTTTCCCCTTCTATGCTGGAATCTATCGGTACGATCGGCTCTCATTGGACAAAATTCGACAAAATACGGAAAAAGAGCGGCACAGGAACGATCATAGTCTGCCCATGCCGCCGCATACATATTAGAAAAAAGCGAGGTGCGACTATGGAAGATTCGACCAAACGAGCTATGCTGTACTATCTGGCCGCCGCCGCTCTGGGCGCGGCGCTCCACTTCCTCTTCACCTGGCTGCCCAATCCGGTGACGGCGCTGGTGTCCCCGGTGCGGGAGAGCGTGTGGGAGCATGTGAAGCTGCTCTACTTTCCCCTGCTTGGGGCGGCGCTGGCGCTGGGCCGGGGGAGCGGCGCGGCCCGCACCCCCTGGCTGCTCAGCGCCGTCCTCACCTGCGCCGCCATGCTGGGGGCGGGCTGGCTGTACCACATCGCCCTGCGGGGGGAGAGCCTGGCGGTGGACCTGGCGCTGTACCTCTTGCTGATGGGGGTGGGGTTCGCCCTGCCCCGGGCGCTGTGGCCCCTGTGCGAGTGGCCGGGGACGGAAAAAGCGGCGGCGGCGCTGGCCCTCCTGCTGGGCGGGCTCATCGTGTGGTTCACCTTCTTCCCGCCGGAGGCAGCGCTGTTCGCCGACCTCAGCGGGGCGGTGCGGACCTTTTTGACGATCCCGGTGTAAATATGTCAATCTTCGAAAAGCGGGGACGAAAACATGAAACCACCATATTCATCTGTATCGTCATCAGCCGTAAAGTTTTCATAGCATGAAACGAAATTGTGAATGATGGCCCTTCTTGGGTTGACAAATTCATTTCCTGCTCCACCGTTTTTTAAGCTGTCAATCCATTCCTGGTCAATCATACAGCCAACATCAAAATTGATTTCATGCTTTGCCCTTTCAAGCAACGGAACATCCGCAATATCACCAAGGCAGAATAGGTATCCGCAAAGCAACCGGATATATTCCGAACTGCCTTCTTGAAAATTTTCTATTTCCTGTTCAAGCAAATTTTGAATTTCACTTTTGGGAATTGAATCAAAGTCAAATCCAAATCGCTGAATGAGTAACTCGGCTCTTTTTTCGTTTGACAAATCGGTTTTCCCCTTTATTGTACCGTTTTACCGCACCTGTCCCGTCCCCCGGACCACGTATTTGTAGCTGCACAGCTCCGCCAGCCCCATGGGCCCCCGGGCGTGGAGCCGCTGGGTGGATATGCCCATCTCGCAGCCCAGGCCGAACACGCCTCCATCTGTGAACCGGGTGGAGGCGTTCCAGTAGACGGCGGCGGAGTCCACCAGGGCGGTGAAGCGGCGGGCGGTCTCCTCGTCCCGGGTCACCACGGCCTCGGAGTGGCCGGTGGAGTGGGCGGCGATGTGGGCGCAGGCCCCGTCCACCCCGTCCACCACCTTCACCGCCAGGATATAGTCCAAAAATTCGGTGTCGAAGTCGTCCGGCCCGGCGGGCGTGCCGGGGATAACGGCCGCGGCCTCCCCATCCAGCCGCAGCTCCACCGGCGGCAGGCCCCGGGCGGCGCGCTCGTCCACCAGCCGCTCCCGCAGCCGGGGCAGGAAGGCCGGGGCGATCTCCCGGTGGACCAGGCACACCTCGGCGGCGTTGCACACGCTGGGCCGGGAGCACTTGGCGTTGTCCATGATGTCCAGGGCCATGTCCAGGTCCGCGTCCTTGTCCACATAGATGTGGCAGATGCCGGTGCCCGTCTCGATCACAGGGACGGTGGCCTGGTCCACGCAGGCCCGGATCAGCCCCGCGCCCCCCCGGGGGATGAGCAGGTCCACCAGCCCCGACGCGGTCATCAGCTCCCGGGCGGACTGCCGGGTGGCATCCTCCACCAGCCCCAGGGCGTGCTGGGGCAGTCCGGCGGCGGACAGGCCCTCCCGGAGGGCGGCCGCGATGGCGGCGGCGGAGCGGCGGGCCTCCTTGCCGCAGCGCAGCACGCAGGCGGACCCCGCCTTCAGCGCCAGCGCCGCCGCGTCGGAGGTGACGTTGGGGCGGCTCTCGTAGATGATGGCCACCACCCCCATGGGAACGGCGGTCTTTTCGATGACCAGCCCGTTGGGCCGGACCTCCCGGCGCAGCACCAGCCCCACCGGGTCGGGCAGCGCCGCCACCTCCCGCACCCCCTGGGCCATGCCGTGGATCCGGCCCTGGTCCAGGGCCAGCCGGTCCAGCATCACCTCGGACACGGCGCCCCGGGCGGCCTCCACATCCAGGGCGTTGGCGGCCAGGATGGCCGGGGCCTGGGCCTCCAGGGCCTCCGCCATGGCGGACAGGGCGCGGTCCTTCACGTCCGGCCCCGCCAGGGCCATGGCGCCCTTGGCCTCTTTGGCCCGCCGCAGGATCTCCAGGGTGGTCATGCCTCTCCCCTCCTTCCCAGGAAGCGGGTGCCGGTGTGCCGGCCCTCCGCGATGTCGTAGAGCTGTTCGGGCCGCCTGCCGTTGGCGATCACCATGTCGCAGCCGCAGGCCATGGCGATCTCCGCCGCCTTCAGCTTGGTGGCCATCCCCCCGGTGCCCAGCACGGACCCGGGATCCCCCGCCAGCGCCTTCAGCTCCGGCGTGATCTCCCGCACCTCGGGGATGAGGGCGGCGTGCGCGTCCCTCCGAGGGTCGGCGGTGTACAGCCCGTCGATGTCGCTGAGCAGGATGAGCAGGTCCGCCCCCACGCACTGGGCTACGATGGCGGACAGGGTGTCGTTCTCCCCGATGGTGGTGGCCACCCCCACCTCGTCGGTGGCCACCGCGTCGTTCTCGTTGACCACGGGCAGCGCCCCCAGCTCCAGCAGGCGCTCCATGGCGTTGACGAAATTCTCCCGCCGCCGGGGGAAGCTCACGTCCTCCGCCGTCAGCAGCAGCTGGGCCACCGTGTGGCCGTACTGGCCAAACAGCTTGTCATAGGTGTACATCAGCTCGCACTGGCCCACCGCAGCGGCGGCCTGCTTGGTGGGCATGTCCGCCGGGCGGCCGGGCAGGTTCAGCCTGCCCACCCCCATGCCGATGGCCCCGGAGGACACCAGCACCAGCGCATGTCCCCCGTTTTTCAGGTCGGCGAGCACCTTCACCAGCGCCTCCACCCGGCGGATGTCCAGCCGCCCGGTGGGGTGGGCCAGGGTGGAGGTGCCCACTTTTACCACGATCTTCATGACCCGTCCCTCCCTGTGGTCGTTCGTCCATATTATACCACCCTGACGGGAAAAAGGAAAGCCCGGATTTGGGCGCCATCCGGCAAAAGGCTCAGATCCATGTCACAAACCACTTGCAATCTTTCCAGTTTTCTGTCAAAATATAGATGAGGCAAAATAGATCGGATCGAAGGCGAAGGTGGCGCCGCTTCTTCCTATCCGGCAAAAGCCTTGTTCTCTCTCAGCTCGATGCGCAGGACCTGCCGCCCCGGCAAGAAGGAAACGGATGGACCAAACTAGGAGGTGAACGCAGCATGACCAGAAAGTCAGCGCGCTTATGTGCCCTCGCCCTGTCGCTCCTGTTCTGCTTCAGCCTTACCGGCTGTGGCAAAAAACCCTCTGAGGCGGCAAAGACCGACGCCGCGGAAGCTTTTTTGAACGAATTCTTCCGCTTCAACCACCAGGAGAGATACAAGATCGTCCCCGATCCCGCCGCTGCGGACGGGCCCGACGGGACTGGCGAAGGCCCGGTCCCTCTTTCGGAACAGCAGCGGCAGGCATACGAGGCCTATTATCTCCCCTATGCGGATCTCGCCACGCCGGACTGCATCGCCGCCATGCAGGCAAACCGGCTCCCGTTGAAGTATGACAAGCTGGCCGCGCAGGAAGGCGTTTCCGCCCAGGTCGGCGGGATACGCTGCGAAGCCTTGGACGAGACCACCTGCGCGTTCGAGGTGTCTTTTGACGGCAGCGGCACGGCGGAATGGCTGCAAAGCCCCGTAAACGGCCGTCTGACCATGGAGATCGTGGACGGCCGTCCCCTCGTCAGCTCGATCTCCATCCACTGAGAAGCTGTACCGATCCCGACATGCCAAAAGGCCGGCACCCTATGCAGAGGTGCCGGCCTTTTCATGCCTGTCATCCTTCCGGGACCGCCACATACTCCCCCAGCCGCCCCAGGGTCTTGGGGGCGCACAGGGCGGTGACCTGGATCGTCTCGCCGTACTCCACCTTCTCCACCTTGGCCTCCCGGTAGAGCTGGTCCAGCAGCCCCCCCTTGTCGTAGGGAAGGCGCAGCTCCACCCGGCGGATCCCGGCGTCCAGCCGCTTCTCTATCGCCCTGCGCAGATCGTCCAGCCCCGCCCCGGTCTTGGCGGAGATGGACACCATGTCCTCCCCGTGGGGCAGGATGTCCCCCGCCAGCCGGTCGCACTTGTTGAACACCTCCAGGCGCGGGGTCTCCGCCGCCCCCAGCTCCTGGACCAGCCGGTCCACCACAGCCGCCTGCTCCCGCCAGTTTGGATCGGAGGCGTCGATGACGTGGAGGAGCAGATCGGCGAAGGTGAGCTCCTCCAGGGTGGCCTTGAAGGCGTCCACCAGCTGGTGGGGCAGCTTGGAGATGAAACCCACGGTGTCGGAAATCAGCACCGTGCAGGTGTCGGAGATCTCCAGCGTCCGGGTGGTGGTGTCCAGGGTGTCGAAGAGACGGTTGTTGGCGGGGATGCCCGCCCCGGTGAGGGCGTTGAGCAGGGTGGACTTGCCCGCGTTGGTGTAGCCCACGATGGCCACCACCGGCACCTCGTTCTTCTCCCGGCGCTCCCGCTGGGTGGCGCGCACCCGGCGCACGTCCTTGAGCTCCTCCTCCAGCTTGGCGATCTTCCGGTTGATGATGCGCCGGTCGGTCTCCATCTGGGTCTCGCCGGGGCCCCGGGTGCCGATGGCGCCCTCCTGGCGCTCCAGGTGCTTCCACATGCCGGTCAGCCGGGGCAGCAGGTACTTGTACTGGGCCAGGGCCACCTGCAAGCGCCCCTCGCTGGTCCGGGCCCGCTTGGCGAAGATGTCCAGGATCAGGGCGGAGCGGTCCATCACCGTCACCCCCAGCTCCTCGGTGAGCACCCGCTGCTGGGAGGGGGACAGGGGGTTGTCGAAGATCACGATGTCCGCCCCCAGGCGCTGGACCAGCTCCCGGATCTCCTCCGCCTTGCCCTCGCCCACGAAGGTGCGGGGGTCGGGGGCGGAGCGGTTTTGCAGCACCGCGGCCAGGCAGGTGCCCCCCGCCGTGTCCAGCAGGGCGGAAAGCTCCTCCAGCGACTCGTCGGTGGCGTTCTCCTCCCGGGTGAGGCAGGGGGCGCACAGGCCCGCCAGGATGGCCCGGTCTATCTCTGTTACTTGGGTTTTGTCAAACATATGGGGTTATATTTCCTCCGTTAAGATCTATTCCCGGCGGCCGTTCCGAATGAACGGGGCCTCTACGTTTGTACTGCACAGGAGGGCGTACCGTGCAGGACGCCGGTATGCGTTGCCGTGCACCTCGCTCTCGCGGTAGCGGCGCAACTGGTCCAGGTCCAGATCGGCCACAAAGATCCCCTCCCGTCCGTCCGCCTGCAAAATGCAGGTGTCCCGGGAGCCCTCCAGCTCCGGCAGATAGGCCACGCCGTCAAACACACTGGAACCGCCATTGCAGTCCGGCACGGACTGGGGATAGCTGCAGGTAGCGATGGCGGTCATATTTTCATATGCCCTGGCCCGGAGTTGTGCCAGACGGTTGATCTCCATGGGGCAGGCATTTGGCACCAGGATCAGCTCCGCGCCCTTCAGCATCAGGATCCTGGCGCTCTCGGGGAACTCCCGGTCATAGCAGATCATAGCCCCAACCTTCACAGGGCCGCAGGCTGTGTCCAGGCCGGCGACATAAAAATCTTCACCGGGGGTCAGGTTCCGCTCCACGTCAAAATCACAGGTGTGGACCTTCGCGTAGTCCAGCCGCCTTCGCCCGAAGCGGTCAAACAGGACCAGGGAGTTGCGGGGGCCGCCCTCATGCCGCTCCAGCAGAGTCACGCCGATGGCCATGCCCAGCGTTTCGGCAAGCCGCTGAAATGCCTGGATAAAGGGGCCGTCAGCGGGGATGGCCTCAGCGGTCCACTCCTGGACCGGCCTGCCGTAAATACGGTATCCATTGCTCCACATTTCGGGGAACAGGGCAATATCGGCGCCCAGCGCCTTGGCCTTTTCGCAGGCTTCCATTCCCTTTTTCAGATTGCCTTGCAGCGTGCCGCAAGGGGCAATTTGCAGCAAGGCGATCTTTAGAATGCCCATGGCGTTCCCCTCCATATTCGTATCGGGCTGTGCGCCAGGAAGGTCACGCCTTTTTCAGCACCTCCACGATCTCCCCCCAGTAGATGTCATGGAAATCGTCGTGGTAGGACTTCTCTTTCACGTCCTCGGGCACGGCGGCGGGGTCCATGGGCATCTCCATCCGCTTGCGGCACACCAGCACCAGCTCGGCCTGCTCGAAATAGGGCGCGCCCCCCGCCGCGGCCGCCACGGTGAAGCCGCACTCCTTCACCTTGTCCACGTCCCGGCCGCTCTTGGCGCCGCACAGGTTGAGCTGGGGGCGGTACTTCTCGTCGAAGAAGGACAGGGTAAAATACTCGCCCTCTTTCATGAACTGGTTGGTGTAGCGCTGGGGCCGTACGTAGCAGGTGGCCATGGGCGCCCCCCACAGGATGCCCACGCCGCCCCAGGAGGCGGTCATGGTGTTGCAGTGGTCCGGCGTCCCGGCGGTGATCAGCATCCACCGCTCGCCGATGGCGGAAAAGGGGTTGAAATCCAACGCTTTGGGATCGATCTTCTGAAACATGGCGGGATACCTCCTGATCTTGATATGGTATCAGTATATGCGTTTGGCCGGAAAAGAGAAAGACCCGCCGCAATCACTTGCAACGGGTCTTTGAGGCGACTGGTCATGTGGTTCAGCCCAAACCGAACTTCTTGTTGAAGCGGCTGACACGTCCGCCGGTATCCACCATCTTCTGCTTGCCGGTGTAGAAGGGGTGACACTTGGAGCAGACTTCCACCTTGATGTCCTTCTTCGTCGAGCCAGTCTCGATCACGTTGCCGCAGGCGCACGTAATGGTGGTCTGCTGATACTTGGGATGGATGCCTTCCTTCATGGGGATTCACCTCTTTCTGTCGCTGCCGAAAGTCCAGGAGCGCAATGTCTCCTTGTAAACGCAAGGTGTATGATATCACGCCCGGCGGAAAATTGCAAGGACTTTTTTCAAATTCCCCGATCTTTTTCTCCCTCTACACCTCCACCGCCCGGCCCGCGCTGAAAAACCACAGATACCGGCGCTTGACCGCCACCCCCGCCGCCTGGGACAGGGCCCGGCTGTAGGCGTCCAGCTGGGGGCGGTAGTCCAGCGCCCGGCGCTCCACGGCCTCCGGGGCCACCCGGTCGGTCTTGAAGTCCACCACGGCGGCGCCGTCCGCCTCCTCGAACCAGCAGTCCACCACCCCCTGCAAAAGGACCTCCTCTCCCTCCTCCGCCTGGGGGTAGTAGTCCGAGGCCGGGGCCAGCAGGGAGAACTTGAACTCCCGCTCCACCCGGCGGGCGGCCGTCAGCCGCCGCCCCAGGTCCGAGCGGAAAAAGGCCAGGATGTCCGCCGGGTCCACGGCGCTCCCCTGCTGGGGGGTGATATACCGGCCCTCCACCAGCCGCTCCACCTCGCCGGCGATCTCCTCGAGGCTGCCCGTTCGCCCGTAGTCCAGGTACTGCATCACCATGTGCAGGGCCGTGCCCCGCTGGGCGGCGGTGAGGGGCCGCTCCCCCTGGAACACCGGCCGCCGCAGGGTGGTCTGCGGGGGGGCGGGGCGCAGCTCCGCGGCGTCCTCCGACACCTCCGCGTCCTTCTCCCGCCCCTTGAGCTGGGTGGCGGTGAGCTTGGAGGCGATCTCCGCCGACGCCATATGGGGATAGCGCCAGCCCAGCCCCCGCTCCCACCCCTGGGGCAAGGCGGCGGGGGCGGGGGCGCTCCCCTGTCCGCCCCGCTGTCCCTGGGGGCGGACATAGTCCCCGGCGGGCAGCAGCCGGATGTCCCAACCCAGCCCCTCCTCCCGGGGGGGCGCGGGCCGGGGGCTGTCCAGCCCCGCCCACAGGGGGGCGCTGTCCCTCCGGCACAGCGCGGGCGCCAGCACCCACTCCGCCATGGATCGGGCGGAGGCCATCTGCCGGGGGGGCGGAGGGCACTGGGCCTGCCCCGCCAGGGAGGAGAGCGCCCCGCCCCGGCCGTTGACGGCGGCGAACAAGATCAGCTTGTGCTCCGCCCGGGTCATGGCCACGTACAAAAGCCGCATCTCCTCCGCGCGAAGCTGCCGCCGGATCCTCAGCGCCACCGCGTCCCGGGCGATGGTAGTGCAGCGCACCCCCCGCTCCCGGTCCACCCGCTTGGGGCCCAGCCCCAGCTCCGGGTGGAACAGGACGGTGGCTTTGCCGTCCGCCTCGTTGAACTGCCGGTCCAGGCCGCACACCAGCGCCACCGGGAACTCCAGCCCCTTGGAGCGGTGGATGGACAAGATCCGCACCCCGCCGCCCTCCCCCCCGGGCACCGGCACGGGGACGTCGTTCTCCATCATCCGGCTCAGGTGGAGCAGGAAGGCCATCAGCCCCCGGTGGCCGCCCCCCTCGAAGCGGGCCGCCTCGTCGTACAGCGCCATCAGGTTGGCCCGCCGCCGCGGCCCGTCGGGCATGGCGGCGAACACGGCGGGCACGTCCAGCTTTCCATAGATGTGCCACAGCAGGCGGTGGCTGCTCTCCTCCGCCGCCAGCTCCCGCAGCTCCCCCAAAAGGGCCAGGAAGGCGGCGCAGTCCTCCTCCCCCCGGTCCGCCCCGGCGCGCAGGCAGTCGTACACCGTCCCCTCCCCCGACCCCCGCAGGCGGGCCAGCCGGTCGGGGCCGAACCCGAACAGGGGGGAGCGCAGGGCGGCCAGCAGGGCCACGTCCTGCCTGGGGTTGTCCACCACCTGGAGCAGCGCCATGGCCACCGAGATCTCGGTGGTCCCAAAGAACTCCCGCCCGCCCTCGGCGGACCAGGGCAGGCCCTGCTCCTCCAGGGCGGCGGCGTAGTGGCGCAGCACCGGGCCGGGGGAGCGCAGGAGCAGGACGATATCCTCCGCCCGGACCCTTCGCTCCCCGATGGGCAATCCGCTGTCCAGCACCTCCCGGATCCGGCGGGCGGCGGCCCGGGCGGCGATCAGGTCCTTGTCCGCCTTCTCCTCCTCCCCGTCCCCCTCCGGCAGGGCGGACAGGTCCACGCAGTCCAGCTCCACGCTGTACCGGGGGTCGGGGGCCAGATCGGCCCGGCCGGGGCGCAGCGCGGCGTCCTCGTCGTAGTCCAGCTCCCCCGCCGCCCGGCTCATCACATTGCGGAAGATGAAATTCACCCCGCTGAGCACCTCGGGCCGGGAGCGGAAATTGTCCGACAGCAGCACCTTGCGCCCCTCCCCCGGCCGGGAGCGGTCCGCCGGGGCGAAGCGCTCCAGCTTGTCCAGGAAGATCCCCGGCTCCGCCAGGCGGAAGCGGTAGATGGACTGCTTCACATCCCCAACCATGAACAGCCGCCCGCCGGTGGACAGCGCGGCGAAGATGGCGTTTTGCACCTCGTTGGTGTCCTGGTACTCGTCCACCATGATCTCCCGGAACTGCCGCCCCACGTCCAGGGCCAGCGCCGAGGGGGAGCCGTCCTCCTCCCGCAGCAGCTTTGCCGTCAGGTGCTCCCCGTCGGAAAAGTCGATGAGGCGGCGTTTGCCCTTCAGGGCGGTGAACGCCTGGTGGAACCGGGCCGTCACGTCCAGCAGGGCGGTCATGGCCGGGCCCACCGCCCGCAGGTCCTCCACGGCCTGGTCCGCCCCCACGTCGAAGCGCTCCCCCAGGGCGGTCATCTGGGCCTTGCACCGCTTGCGCAGGGCGGTCATGCGCTCCTTCAGCCCCAGGTCGGGCTCCCCCCCCTTCCTCCCGGCGGGGGGGAAGGGGATAGGGAAGCAGGCTGCCGCCGCCTCCCAGCCCCCGTCCAGGGCGGCGCGCAGCTCCCCCAGGGCGGCCGCGGTGCCCTCCAGAGACGCGCCGTAGTTCTTTTCCAGCACCTCGTCGGACCGGACCTCCTCCCGCAGGGCCTCCATGGCGTCCAGCCAGTAGTCCGTCAGCTCCCCGGCGTCGGCCAGCAGGGCCCTGCCCCAGGGGGTGTCCTCCGGGCCGGTCCCTGGGGGCAGGGCGAAGTCCCCCTTGCGCCGCATGAGCCAGCCCACCGGGTCCGCCTGGGCCTGGACCTGGCGGTGGACGGCCAGCACGGCCTCCTCCAGGTCCCGGTCGTCCCGCTCCCCCGCCAGGGCGTCCACCAGGGCGGCGAACGCGGGGTCGCCGCCCATGCCGGCGTACCGCTCTTCCAGCACCTCCTCCAGGGCCCGGCGGCGCAGCTCCTCCCCCTCGGCCTTGTCGCACAGCCGGAAGTCCGGGTCCAGCCCGGCCAGGTGGCCCCACTGGCGCAGCAGGTCCAGGCAGAAGGCGTCGATGGTGCAGATCTGGGCCTTGTACACCAGCGTGGCGCTGCGGCGCAGGCGCCGGTTCCCCGGGTCCTGGGCCAGGCGGGCGTGGATGGCCCCGGCGATGCGGTCGCGCAGCTCCGCCGCCGCCGCGTTGGTGAAGGTGATGACCAGAAAGCGGTCGATGTCCTCCCCCTGCTCCACATAGCCCATCAGCCGCTCCACCAGCACCCGGGTCTTGCCCGATCCGGCGGCGGCGGACACCAGCAGATCGCCCCCCCGGTCCTCCACGGCGGCGCGCTGCTCCCTCGTCAGCTCAATGGCCATGCCCATCCTCCTTCCGCTGCTCCATCCACTTCCAGAACTCCTTGGCGCTCACCCCGCGCCGGAACCGCCGGGCGTCCCCGCACCCCTCCTCGAAGTGGCAGGCCGCCCGGTAGTCGCACCAGCGGCAGGGGTTCTTGTCCGCGCCGTGCCAATAGGGGTCGGCGTCGATGTTGCCCGCCGCCAGCTCCCCGGCGGCGGCGGCCAGGGCCTGGGTGACGAACCGGTCCAGCGCGTCCATCTGCGCCTGGCTGACCAGGCTGTCCGTCCCGCCCCGCCCCCCGCTCACGGGCAGGAAGCGGTGCTCCCCGCCGGCGCGCTCCATGGCGCCCAGCACGTCGGGGTCGTTGAGCACCAGCCCCTGGCGGCGCAGCAGCCGGTCCCGGGCCTGGGCGATCTCCCCGTCCGTCATGCCCCGCTCGCCATCCACCAGGGGCGTTCGGGCGGGGACGTACAGCACCCCTGCGGGGACGGTCTCCCCGGGGCCCAGCACCCGCTCCCCCTCCCGGCACAGGGCGAAGAGGTAGAGCAGCATCTGAAGGCCCCGGCCGTCCTCCACGTCGGCGAAGTCGAAGCTCTTTTTCCCCGTCTTGTAGTCCACCACCCGCAGATAGCGCTTCCCCCCGTGGAGCCACTGGTCCACCCGGTCCACGTATCCCGTGAGCCGCAGGCGCACGCCGTTTTCCACCTCCACCGGGGGCAGGTCCTTGCCGGGGCCGAAGCCCAGCTCGAAGGCGGCGGGGGCGAAGTCGGAGGCGGCCAGCTCCGCGCACACGCTCCCGGTCACCGCCAGCGCCGCCTCCTCCATCCGCCGGAAGAGGCAGCGGAACCGGGCGGGCTCCTCCTCCAGCCCGGACAGCACCTCCCGTTCATAGCGCTCCGCCGCCCCCCGGGCCAGGCGCTCCACCGCCCCGCCGTCATCCAGGGCCGCGCCCTCCTCCTTGACGGCCCGGAGGGTGTCCTCCAGCACCGCGTGGACGAAGGTGCCGTAGTCGGCGGCCTGGAACCGGGCCCTCTGCCGGGGCCTGGCGTCCAGCCCGAAGCGGAGGAAATAGCTGAAGTGGCAGGAGTTCATCACGTCCAGCCGGGAGGCGGACATGGGGGCCACGGCGCCGAACAGGGCGTCCACCGCCGGGCGGGACAGCCGCCCCCGCCGCCACTGCGCGGCGCTCTGGACCCGGTCCACCCGGTCCCGCAGTCCGGGGATCTGCCGCAGCGCCTGGGCCACCGCCGGGTCCCGGCCCGCCAGCTCCAGCGCCGCGTCCGGGGCGGCCAGCCGGGCCAGGGGGTCCCCCCCGTCGGCCGCGGGGCCGTCCGGGAACAGGGCGGCCAGCCGCTCCCAGAGGAAGCAGGGGACCTTCCTGTCGTCCCCCGTCCCGGCGGAATAGCTGACGTACAGCCGCTGGGACGGGCGGGCGCAGGTCTCGTAGGCGATGGTCATCTCCCGGCGCAGCTTGTCCTCCTGCCGGGGGGCCAGCTCCACCTCCAGGGCGGACAGGGCGTCCCGGTCCTGGTCGGAGAACAGCCCCGGCGACAGGGCCCGGTCGGGGACGGCGCCGCTGTCCGCCCCCAGCAGGAACAGCACCTTGACCTCCTTGTGGGCCATCCGGGGGGCGTCCCCCACCGTCACCGCGTCCAGGGACACGGGGATGGCCCCCACGTCGTACTGACTGAGCACCAGGGAGAACAGCCGGGAGAACTCCTCCAGCTCCAGCTCGGTGTCCCCCAGCAAAAGGGCGCACTGCTCCAGGCCCCCCACCAGGATGTCCCACAGCTGGCGGTACTGGGCGGCGGCGGTGCGCTCCCCCCGCCGGTCCAGGCTGTCCGCCCGCTGGGCCAGCCGGGCGGGCAGGCCGATGTCCTCCAGCAGGCGGTACAGGGCCAGCGCCCGGCCCTTCCCCGTCTTGTCCGGGGCCTTCCGCAGGGCCTCCAGGGGGGCGATCACCCGGCGGCGCAGGCCGTCCAGCCGCTCTACAAAAGCCCGGTCCTCATCGGTGAACGCCCGGCCGTAGCCCTCCGGGTGCATGTCCCAGGGCTTTTTCCGGGTCCAGGCAGACCCCTTCAGGTCCCAGGTGAGGGCGTAGTTCTCCAGCAGGTCCCGCTCCTCGTCGTCCAGGCCCGTCAGCCCCGTTTTCAAGTAGCGGAACAGCTCCTCATAGGGGTAGTCCGACCCCGCCGCCGCCAGGGCCGAGGTCACCAGGGCCAGCACCGGCTTTTCCAGGATGTCCTCCATGGCCGAGCGGAACACCGGCACCCCATACCGGGAAAACACGCTGTCGATCAGCTCCCCGTACCCGTCCAGCCGCCGGGCGCACACGGCGATGTCCCGGCAGCGGTAGCCTTCCTCTCTCAAGAGCCGCAGGATCTCGGCGGCGCACCACTCCACCTCCTGGCGGGGGGCGGCGGCGGACACCCGGGTGACGGCGCACGCCCCCGCCCAGGGGGCGTCCGGCCCGGAGCCGAAAAGGTGCTCCTCCAAAAAGGCCAGAGAGGGGTGCCGGGGCAGGGGGCGGTCCAGGGTCTCCTCCCGGACGGGGACGGCGTCCCGCCTCGCCAGCCGGTCCAGCCGCCGGGCGCAGCGCAGGGCGGGCTGGAAGATCCCCGACGGATCGTCCCCGTCAGCGCACACCAGGGCCACGGTGAGCTCCCCCTGGGCCATGAGAGCGGCCAGCACCCGCTCTTCCTGGGGGGTGAAGTCAGTGAAGCCGTAGACGTAGAAGGCCATCCCCGCCCCCCAGCGGGTGTCCTCCAGCTGAACAGCCAGCCGGTCCAGGCGGCCCCGGGGGTCGGCGGCCCCCCGGGCCTCCAGCGCCCGGTATGCGGCGTAGATCAGGCCCAGATCCTTGAGCTTGTCCCCCTGGCGCCCCCCCAGCTCTTCCCCGGCGGCCATGAGGGCTTCCGGCTCCACCCGGTAGGAGCGGCACTCGTCCACCGTGGCCAAGAGGCCCGTCAGAAAGGCGGGCTTCCGGGAGGGGGCGCGGTAGGCGGCCAGGGCGTCGGCCACCTGCCGCAGGGCGGCGTACATCAGCAGCATCCGCCCCCCCGCGTCCAGCATGGGGGCGGCTCCGCCCCCGGCGAAGTCGGTGAGCCGCCCCGCCAGCCGGGTGAAGGAGAGCACCTCGCAGTCCATCAGCGTCCCGCCGCCCAGCGCGGCGCACATGGCCCGCTCGCTCTCGTGGGAATACTGCTCGGGCACGATCAGCAGGCGGCGGCGGGCGGGGGACGCTCCCATCCGCTCCAGCAGCTCTCCCCGGATGTCCCGCCCCGCCCGGGCGTACAGCAGCGTCAGCATGGTCCCGGCCCCCTTTCGCGTTTTTTCCATCATATCATAGATAGGGCCGAGGCGGCAAGTAGGAGCCGGTGTCCTCACTGGCCCGTTTTGCAGGAACGCGCCCCAACCGCCGGCCCCTGCCGTGGTCCCGGACCGATACGCAAAAAAGCGGTTGACAAACGCTTTCCCATCTGGTATGATACTTGAGCAAAAGGAAGCAGGAATGGCGTCGCCGTCCTCACCTCCCGCCGCGGGCGAAGGGGTCAACATGGTGAGATCCGCGCGGGGAGCCGTGCGGGCTTCGTTGTGGACGTGGGTGCCTTTCGCATCCGCGTATTTTATTTTTATGATGGAGGTGCGTGACCATAGCTAATACGGCTCATCAGATCAACGAGGAGATCCGCGACCGCGAGGTGCGGCTCATCGGCGCCGACGGCGCCCAGCTGGGCGTCATGTCCGCCCGGGAGGCTCAGGAGCGCGCCGACGCGGCCGGGCTGGACCTGGTCAAGATCTCTCCCACCGCCACTCCCCCCGTGTGCAAGCTCATGGACTACGGCAAGTACCGCTTCGAGCAGGCCAAACGGGAGAAGGAGGCCAAGAAGAACCAGCACGTGGTGGAGATCAAGGAGGTGCGGATGTCCCCCGGCATCGACATCGGCGACTTCAACACCAAGCTGCGCAACGCCCAGAAGTTTCTGGCGGAGGGCAACCGGGTGAAGGTCACCGTCCGCTTCCGGGGCCGGGAGATGGCCCACACCGACATCGGGCGCAAGCTGCTGCTGGACTTCGCCGGGCAGTGCGGGGAGCTGGCCGTGCTGGACAAGGAACCTAAGCTGGAGGGCCGGCACATGAGCATCTTCCTGTCGGCGAAGAGCGCCAAGACCAATAAATAATGTCACCATCAACTTTATACCGAAAAGGAGACGACCGACATGCCTAAAGTCAAGACACACAGCGGCGCGAAAAAGCGCTTCAATCTGACCAAGAACGGGAAGGTCAAGCGCGCCCACGCCAACAAGAGCCACCTGCTCAACGGCCACGGCAAGACCCGCAAGCTCAAGAGGAGCCTCCGCAAGGGCGGCTACGCCGACGTGACCAACGCGGCCACCATCAAGCGCATGGTCCCCTATAAATAAATAGAGATAACATCATATTTCACTCAACATTAGGAGGCTGAACGATAATGGCACGAGTCAAGGGCGCGATGATGACGCGCAAGAGAAGGAACAAGATCCTCAAGCTGGCCAAGGGCTACTGGGGCGCCAAGAGCAAGCACTACAAGATGGCCAACGAGCAGGTGATGAAGTCCCTGCAGTACGCCTACGTGGGCCGCCGGCTGAAGAAGCGCGACTTCCGCCAGCTGTGGATCGCCCGGATCAGCGCCGGGTGCAAGCTGAACGGCATGAACTACTCCACCTTCATGCACGGCCTGAAGCTGGCGGGCGTGGAGATCAACCGCAAGATGCTGGCCGAGATGGCCGTCAACGATAAGGCCGCCTTCACCCAGCTCACCCAGCTGGCCAAGGGCAAGCTGGCCTGAAAAACCGCGGGGACAGACCCATAGAGGCGGGGCCGGATCCTCTCCGAGCGGGAGGGACGCCGTCCTATGGCGCGTCCGGACCCAGTGTGACAACTTCGAAAGCAGGGGGCTGTTCAAACCCCCTGCTTTTTGTTATAATAGGACCAACCTGTCCAAGGAGTGACGCATCATGCACGAGCAGCAGCTGGCCGCCCAGGTGGTGGCGGAAGTGAAAAAAGCCGTGGTGGGCAAGGACGAAACGGTGGTCAAGACCCTGCTGGCCATCCTGGCCCGGGGCCACGTCCTGCTGGAGGACATCCCCGGCGTGGGCAAGACCACCATGGCCATCGCCTTCTCCAAGGCCCTGGGCCTTTCCTACAACCGGGTGCAGTTCACCCCCGACGTGATGCCCTCCGACCTGACCGGCTTCTCCCTCTACAACAAGGGCACCGGCCAGATGGAGTACCAGCCCGGGGCCCTGCTTTGCAACCTGTTCCTGGCCGACGAGCTCAACCGGGCCACCAGCCGCACCCAGTCCGCCCTGCTGGAGGCCATGGAGGAGGGCCGGGTGACGGTGGACGGGGTGTCCCGGCCGGTGCCCGACCCCTTCCTGGTCATCGCCACCCAGAACCCGGCAGGGGCCTCCGGCACCCAGCTGCTGCCCGACTCCCAGCTGGACCGCTTCGCCCTGCGCCTGACCATGGGCTACCCCGCCATGGGAGATGAGCTGGAGCTGCTCCAGCGGAAGATGCGGGGGGCCGTCATGGACCAGGTGGGCCAGGCCGCCGACCGGGCGCTGCTGGCCCGCCTCCGGGACCAGGCGGACCGGGTGTTTGTGGACGACGCCATTTTGGACTACATCCTCCGGCTGGTCCGGGCCACCCGGAGCCACCCCCAGCTGGCCCAGGGGGCCAGCCCCCGGGCGGCCATCTCGGTGGCCTCTCTGTGCCGGGCCTCCGCCTTCCTCCGGGGGCGGGACTATGTCATCCCCGAGGACGTGCGCTATGTGTGGGTGGACGCCGTGGCCCACCGGCTGGTCCTCCCCGCCGGGTCTGCGGGAGGCGCCCAGCGGGCGGTAGACGCGGCCTCCGAGGTGCTGGAGGCCACCCGCGCCCCCCGCCTGCGGTAAGGGCCATGATCCTGCGCCGCTCCGCCTACGCCCTCGCCCTGCTGGGGGCGCTGCTGTTCCACATCACCAACGACAACTACCTGGGCCAGTTCCTGCTGGCGCTGTGCATAGCCCTGCCCCTGCTGTCCCTGGCGCTGTCCCTGCCGGGGATGGCGGGCTGCCGCCTGGAGCTGGCCGCCGCCCCGGCCGAGCTGGACCTGGGGGAGCAGGGCCGCTGGCTGGTGTCCATCCAGTCGCCCAACGGCCTGCCCCTGTCCAGGATCTGCGTGCGGCTCACCGGGAAGGACCTGCTCACGGGAGAACAGCAGTCCCGGAAGCTGATCCTGTCCGGCATCGCCCGCCGCCGCCCCGTGGAGCTGGCCGCCGCCGCTCCCCACTGCGGCGTGCTGGAGCTGCGGGCGGACAAGTGCCGGGTGTGGGACTACCTGGGACTGATCTCTCTGCCCATGGCCCCGGTCCGGCCCGCCCGGATGGTGTGCCGCCCCATCCCCGTCCCGGTGGAGCCGCCCGCCGTCCCCGAGGGGTCGGGGGCCCCCTCCTCCACCTCCGCCGCCCGGCTGGGCCCCGGGGAGGACTTTGACCTGCGGCCCTACCGCCCCGGAGACCCCATGCGCTCGGTCCACTGGAAGCTTTCCTCCAAATGGGACGAGCTCATCGTCCGGGAGCGCTCGGACACCCTGGTCCCCCTGCCCCTGCTCACCCTGGACCGCTTCGGCCCCCCCGAGGCGCTGGACCGGCTGCTGGGGCGGGCGCTGGGGATGAGCCGGGCCCTGCTGGCCGTCCAGAAGCCCCACGCAGTGCTCTGGCTGGACCGGGAGGGACAGCCCCAGCTCCACACGGTAGAGGACGAAAAGCAGCTGCGGGACTGCCTGCTGGCCCTGCTGTCCACCCCCGCCCCCCTGACCGGCCCGGCGCTGGACGACGTGCCGGAGCTGCTGGGGGGTCCGGACGGCCCGGCCTTCCGCATCCACATCGCCTTGGAGGGAGGGAACGGCCATGACTGAGCGGCAGGACCGGCCCGCCCTCCTGTCCGTCCTGGGGGACGGACTGCTGCTGATCTGCGCCCTCATGGGCTTCACCGGCTCTTTCTTCTCCCTGTACGGGGACGTGAGCCGGGCCGGACCCTTTTTGCTCCTGTCCGGCGTGTTCGCCCTGCTGGCCCTGGGGGCCTGGTCCCTGCCCCGGTTCCGCTGGGTGGCGGCGGGCGGGGCGGCGGCTGTGCTGGCCGCCGTGGCCGCTTTGCGCTGGGATGAGCTGGCCCAGGGAGCGGCCCTCACCGTCCGCGGCATCAGCGCCATCTTCGCCCAGCGGGTCTCCTGGGGCCGGGTGTTTGAATTCGAGCCCACCCTCCCGCCCCGCCAGGCCCGGGCCGCCGCCCAGCTGTTCCTCCTGCTGGCCCTGGCCCTGCTGGCGCTGGCCCTGGGCTGGGCGGTGGTCCGGGCCCGGCGGTGGTGGCTGGCGGCGCTGTTCACCCTGCCCCCGCTGCTGCCGGGGCTGCTGGCCGACCTCTACCCCCACTGGCCCTTCTTCATGGCCCTGTGCGCCTGCTGGTGCGCCATGCTGCTCACCGACCTGTGCAAGTGGGCGGCCCCCGACCGCCGGGGGGCCCTCACCCTCACCGCCCTGGGGTGCGCCGCCGCGATGCTGGCCATCGTCACCATCGCCTTCCCCCGAGAGGACTACGCCCGGCCCCCCTGGGCGCTGGAGGCGGAGGAACGGCTCCACGACGCCGCCAACCGGTGCGCCGGTCTCTTCTCCCAGTGGGAGGGCCCCTTCCGCTCCCCCGTCACCTATGTGGGCTCGGCGGAGGAGGCCGACCTCACCAACGCCGGGCCTCTGCGGTACACCGGGCGGACGGTGCTGCGGGTGAGCTCCGACTACGAGGGGCGGCTGTACCTGCGGGGGAGCTCTCTGGCCGTCTATGAGGGCGGGGTGTGGACCGGCCTGCCCGAGGGGGTCTACCAGGACTACCTGGACAGGCTGGAGGAGGAGCCCCCCTTCCCCCTCACCCTGCCCACTCTGCTGGGAGAGCCGGGGGCGGAGCACACCGCCACCATCGAAAACCTGGGGGCGGTGGGGTCCTGCGCCTATGCCCCCTACTTCCCCCTGGAGCAGGACTGGCGGGAGGGCGGGATGCTGCCGGTGGAGGACGCCTATCTGGCCCGCCTGCAGGGACAGACCAAATTCACCGTCGCCTTCGCCGCCGTGGAGCCCCCCGAGGAGGTCGGGCCCACGGTGCGCTACCAGAACTTAGTATACGCCAACTACCTGGACGTGCCCGAGGAGCTGGAGGAGGCCCTGGCCCTGCTGGCCAGCCCGATATACGACCCTTGGTCCTCCATCGGCGGCGGGCACTGGCGGCCGGATCGCCCCCTCGCACGCGTCATGACCGCCCAGCACCTGGCCCAGCTGCTGGCGGAGCGGTGCGAGTACGACCCCCAGGCCCCCGCCGCCCCCAGCGGCACGGACCCGGTGCTGTATTTCCTCAACGACAGCCGGCGGGGCTACTGTATGCACTACGCCTCCGCCGCCACACTGGCCCTGCGCACCCTGGGCATCCCCGCCCGGTACGTCAGCGGCTTCACGGCGGACTGCGCCCCGGGCGCGCAGATCGACGTGCCCGACCGGGCCGCCCACGCCTGGGTGGAGATCTGGCTGGACGGCTTTGGCTGGTATCCGGTGGAGGTCACCCCCGCCGCCGCCTTCCAGTGGTACGAGAGCGGGGAGGCCCAGCCCAGCGCCGTCCCCTCCCGCGAGCCGGGGGAGAGCGCCGTCCCCGAGCCCACCCCCACCCCTGCGGCGGAGCCCTCCCAGGCTCCCAGCAGCGCCCCCAGCGGGGAGGAGGACGGCCCCGGAGAGGACTCCGGCCCCTCCAGCTCCATCGTCCCGCTTGTCAAGGTATCGGCCTTGACGGCGGGCCTGTGCGCCCTGCTGTGGCTGGGGCAGTTCGCCCTCAAGCGCCACCGGGCCCGCCGCCTGGACGGCCCGGACCGCAACCGGGCGGCGCTGTACGCCTACGGCTGTTTGCTGCGGCTGGAGCGCTGGGGCGGGAAGATCGACCCCCTGGCGCTGGAGCTGGCCCAGAAGGCCAGATTCAGCCGGCACGTCCTCTCCCGGGAGGAGCTGGCCCGGCTGCGGGCGCTGATCGACGCCGAGCGGGCCCGGCTGTGCCAAACGCTGGGACCTGTGAAGGGATCGGCCTTCCGCTGGCTGTGGGGCGCGCCCGCCCCGGCCAAATATGGGGAAAACACGGAAAGATCCCAGGAAAACACCCCCTGACCCCTTGACAAAATACGGCTTTCATGTATAATAATTTAGTCTGCGCCAATGGGCGTACGGCAATAACATCCTTGCCTCCGGTGCGGCCGGAGGCCATAAGACCATAAGGAGGTGCAAACACAATGGCAAAAGTGAGCGGCAATTACGAGGTGCTCTACGTCCTCGATCCCCGCATGGGCGAGGAGGATACCGCCGCCCTGGTGGCCCGCTTCAAGGAGCTGGCCGAGGGCCGGGGCGCCGTGTCCGAGGTGGACGAGTGGGGCAAGCGCCGTCTGGCCTACCCCATCAACGACCTGGAGGAGGGCTATTACGTCCTGATGACCTTTTCCTCCGACCCCGCCTTCCCCGCCGAGCTGGACCGTCTGATGCGCATCAACGTCAGCGTCATGCGTTCCATCATCGTGGCGAAGGACGCCTGAGAGGGAGAACATCATGCTCAATCACATCGTCATCATGGGCCGCCTGGCCCGTGATCCCGAGCTGCGGCACACCCAGTCCGGCACCCCGGTGGCCAGCTTCCGCCTGGCGGTGGACCGGGATTTCAAGGACAAGAACACCGGCGAACGCACCACCGACTGGATCGACGTGGTGGCCTGGCGCGGCACCGGCGAATTCGTCAGCCGCTACTTCTCCAAGGGCCGCATGGCCGTGGTGGAGGGCCGGCTGCAGATCCGGGAGTGGACCGATAAGGAGGGCAACCGCCGCACCACCGCCGAGGTGGTGGCGGACAACGTCTATTTCGGCGACTCCAAGCGGGACGGCGACGGCGGGAGCTACGGCGGCAACAGCGGCTATGGCGACCGCGGCGGCAGTTACGGCGACCGCGGCGGCTATGGGTCCCGTCCTCCCGCCCCCTCCGCTCCCCCCGCCGACTACGGCATCCCGTCCGGGGGCGACCAGTTCTCCGAGCTGGCCGACGACGACGGCGACCTGCCCTTCTGAGCAAGGGCCATCTCACATAAAGGAGGTCTGCCAATATGGCTATGGATAATGGGAAGCCCCGCGGCAACCGCAAGCGCCGCAAGGTGTGCGCGTTCTGCGTGGACAAGGTGGAACAGATCGACTACAAGGACGCCCAGAAGCTCAAGCGCTATCTGTCCGAGCGCTCCAAGATCCTGCCCCGCCGCACCACCGGCACCTGCGCCATGCACCAGCGCCAGCTGACCGACGCCATCAAGCGCGCCCGTCACGTGGCCCTGCTGCCCTATGTGACCGACTGAACCGTTGAAAAAGCTCCCCCGGGACCAGGTCCCGGGGGAGCTTTCGCGTCAGGCACATCCTATTCGACCTTTACGAATGTTTATTGATGAATGATATTTCATATGCTGTCGATCGCGATCCTTCATACTGTTTTCGTCAAGGCTGAACGATTGTGGAGGAACGATCATGCTGAAAATTTTGAGCAAGCGGTTGTGGGAGTGCAGAAAGAATGCCGGCTACACGCAGATACAAGTTGCGACCTATTCGGATATCACGGAAAGAGCGTACTCCAACTATGAATTGGGCAAACAGATGCCCCGATTGGACATCCTGGTGCGGATCGCGGACATGTACGGCGTCTCGCTGGACTACCTGACGGGCAGGACGGACGACCCGGGACCGATCTGAACCCGCGCCGGAAGCCCGGCGCTTCGCCCCGGTCCTAAACAAATCTTCAAAATTTCCTAAGAGGGTCTTTGTTGCGATCTTCCATTTTGCCGCTATAATAGCCATAGACTAGAAAAACGCGGAAGGCGGGCTGTTATGGAACGCAAAACGATCAAGGTCCTGCTGTGGATCCTCACCATCGCCATCCTGGGGGGCAGCGTGTGGGCACTGTACGCCACCGGCTTTTTCCAGGCGGCGGGCTCCCCCCAGGCCATGGGCGACTACATCGCCCGGTGCGCCCCCTGGTCCCACCTGGCCTATTTCGGGGTGCAGCTGGTGTCCGTCGTGGTGGCCCCCATCCCCAGCAACATCACCGCCGCCGCGGGGGCGTGGCTGTTCGGGCTGTGGCCCGCCTTCCTGCTCACCTGGGGGGCGGTGACCCTGGGCTCCTGCCTGGTGTTCGCCCTGGCCCGGGCCCTGGGCCAGGGATTCGTCAGCCGGTTCGTCAGCGAGAAGCTGTCCGAGCGATACCTGGACGTGATCCGTCGGAAGCGGGACGTGTTCCTGGCCCTGGCCTTCCTGTTCCCCTTCTTCCCCGACGACATCCTGTGCATCCTGGCGGGGCTGACGGACATCTCCTTCCGGCGGTTCTTCCTGCTGACGGTGCTGGCCCGGCCCTGGGGGCTGCTGGTGGCCTGCATGGTGGGCAGCGCCACCCTGTCCATCCCCCTGTGGGGCATGGCCCTGCTGGGCGCGGGCGGGCTGGCCGCGTTCCTGCTGGCCATGAAGTACGGCGATAAGCTGGAGGCGCTGGTGATGGAGCGGCTGAAGCGCTGAACATGTGCGAAGCTCCCCCACAGCCGGGGAGCTTTGTCACGTTCCGCCCTTGACTTTCCCTCTATACCGCAGTAGAATAGTGGGAAATCTCAAAGAAAAGGAAATGATCTCCCATGGCAAAGATCGATATCATATCCGGCTTTTTAGGGGCGGGCAAGACCACCCTGATCAAGAAGCTGATCTCCGAGGCGTACCAGGGGGAGAAGCTGGTGCTGATCGAGAACGAGTTCGGCGAGATCAGCGTGGACGGCGGGTTCTTGAAGGACGCCGGGATCCAGATCTCCGAGATGTCCTCCGGCTGCATCTGCTGCTCCCTGGTGGGGGACTTCGGCAAGGCCCTCCACGAGGTGGAGGAGCAGTTCCACCCCGACCGGATCCTCATCGAGCCCTCCGGGGTGGGCAAGCTGTCCGACGTGGTGGCGGCGGTGGAGAAGGCCGCCGGGGAGGACCCGGCTTTGAAGCTCAACTCCTTCGTCACCGTGGCCGACGCCGCCAAGGTGAAGCTGTATATGAAGAACTTCGGCGAGTTCTACAACGACCAGGTGGAGCACGCGGGCACCATCCTGCTCTCCCGCACCCAAAACCTGACCCAGGAGCGGCTGGAGGGGGCGGTGGCGCTGCTGCGGGAGAAGAACCCCGCCGCCGCGATCCTCACCACCCCCTGGGACCGGCTGGACACCAAGGCCATCCTGTCCGCCATCGAAAAGACCTCTTTGGAGGAGGAGCTGCTGGAGCGGATCCGGGCGGACCACGCCGCCGGAGAGGCGGCCCACGCCCACCATCACCACGACCATGACCACGACCACGAGGAGCACGGGCACTGCCATCACGACCATGACCACGAGGGCCATGAGCACTGCCATCACGACCATGACCACGAGGGCCACGAGCACTGCCACCATGACCATGAGCACGGCCACGACCATCACCATCACGGGGAGCATGAGCACCACCACGAGCACGGCGAGGCGTGCTCCTGCGGCTGCCACGATCACGATCACCACGGCCACCACCACGCCGACGAGGTGTTCACCAGCTGGGGGCGGGAGACCGTCAGGCCCTTCGCCAAGGAGGAGCTGGAGCACATCCTGGCCCAGCTGGACCTGGGGGAGTGCGGCGCGATCCTCCGGGCCAAAGGCATCGTCCCCGCCCAGGACGGGAGCTGGCTCCACTTCGACTACGTCCCCGAGGAGCATGAGGTCCGGCCCGGCCCGGCGGACTACACCGGGCGGCTGTGCGTCATCGGCGCGGAGCTGAACGAGGACCGGCTGGCCGCCCTGTTCGGGCTGTAAAGGGGCGGGCGCCCATGGACATCCCTGTCTACCTGTTCGCCGGCTTCCTGGACGGCGGCAAGACCACCTTCATCAACGGCATCTTGCAGGACGGCTTCGCCCTGCGGGAGCGCACCCTGCTGCTGCGCTGCGAGGAGGGGGAGGTGGAATACGACCCCAAGGTGCTGAAAAATGTCACGGTGGTGGATGTGGAGGAGGAGGGGGAGCTCACCCCCGCCCATCTGAAGCAGCTGGAGAAGAAACACCGGCCAAAGCAGATCCTGATCGAGTTCAACGGCATGTGGTCCCTGGGGCGGCTGTACCAGGAGGCTTTGCCGGACAACTGGGTGCTCTATCAGATCATGACCATGGTGGAGGCGGCCACCTTTGACAGCTACGCCAAGAACCTGGGCCAGATGATGATGGAGAAGCTGACCAACGCCGACCTGATCGTGTTCAACCGCTGTACCCCGGAGCTGCGGGATTCCCTGCGCCAGCGCAACCTGAAGCTGGTGAACCGCCGGGCCAGCATCTACCTGGAATACGGCGACGGCTCCAGCGAGGACTACGCCGACGGCTCCGTGTGCCCCTTCGACCTGAGCCAGGAGATCATCGACATCCCCGACGACGACTTCGGCGTGTGGTATGTGGACGTAATGGAGAACCCTGAGCGGTACGACGGTAAGACCATCCGGGCCAAGACCGTGGTGTGCCATCTGCCCCAGTACCCGGGCGACACCATCCTGGGCCGGTTCGCCATGACCTGCTGTGAGGCGGACATCACCTTCCTGGGCCTGGTGGCGGAGGGGGACGGCTTTTCCGCCTTCGAGAACCGCGCCTGGGCGGATGTCACCGGAACGATCCGGCTGGAAGCCCACAAGGCCTACGAGGGGGAGCGGGGCCCGGTGCTCCGCCCCGCCGCCATCCGCCCGGCGGAAAAGCCGGAGCGGGACGTGCTCTCATTTTGAACGAAACGCGCGCCTGCGTCCTCTGGACGCAGGCGCGCGTTTCAGCCCTTGTCCCGAAGGATCGCGCGGCGGAACAGACGCCTGCGGGCCGTGTGCGGACGATCTTGGGATATGCTTTTAACATGAACGGTTTTCCCGGCGCATAAAGTGGAACAAATCCAGCTTTGGGAGGATCAGATCATGAATGGGACCAAGATCGTTTATCTGCGCCGCAAGCTCATCGCCGCCGGGGCCTTCGCCCTGGCCGCGGTGATGATGTTCTGGGTGGTGAACCACCCGGCGGTGGTGGGGGCGTCCGCCTCCACCCGGCAGCTGCCCATCTACTGCGTGCAGAAGGACTACAAGGTGCTGTCCATCAGCTTCGACGCGGCCTGGGGCAACGAGGACACCCAGCAGCTCATCGACATCCTGGAAAAGTACGGCGTGAAGGCCACCTTCTTTGTGGTGGGCGAGTGGGTGGACAAATACCCTGAGTCGGTGCGGGCCCTCCACGACGCGGGCCACGAGGTGATGAGCCACTCGGACAGCCACGCCCACTTCAACAGCCTGTCCTCCGACCAGATCGTGGCCGACCTCACCGCCTGCGGGGACAAGATCCAGCAGGTGACGGGGGTGCGCCCCACCCTGTTCCGCTGTCCCTATGGGGAGTACGACGACCACGTGATCAACGCGGTGCGCTCCATGGACATCGAGCCGATCCAGTGGGACGTGGACAGCCTGGACTGGAAGGACCTGTCCGCCGCCGAGATCGAAAAGCGGGTGACCTCCAAGGTGCAGCCCGGGTCCATCGTCCTCTTCCACAACGCCGCCCTCCACACCCCCGAGGCCCTGCCCGGCATCATCGAGGCCCTTTTGCAGCAGGGCTACACCTTCGTGCCCATCTCCCAGCTGATCCTGCCCGGCGACTGCGGCCGGGACTACACCATCGACCACACCGGGCGGCAGTGCCCCGGCGGGGCGTAGCGCCCTGGCACTTTTGACGTTTCGTCCCCTTTGCCTCCCCCCGGTTTTTGTCAGAAACGCCCAGGTTTTTCTTGACAAATCCCCACCACAGGCGTACACTATGGAAGGCGGCGATACCGGCCGCCGACAATTGGAAATGGAGGAATGAAACAGGATGAAACAGATGAAAAAGTGGATCGCCCTGGCGCTGGCCTGCGCGATGGCCCTGAGCCTGATGGCCTGCGGCGGCGACAAGCCCACCGAGAGCAAGGCCCCCGAGCAGAGCAAAGCCCCCGAGCAGTCCGCCCCCGCCGAGTCCACGCCCGCCGAGGGCGAGGGCGAGAAGAAGCCGGAGGACTACACCGGCTCCCTCACCATCTACTCCCCCCATGACAGCGACCCCCTGAACGCGGGCGTGGCCATGTTCGAGGACGCCTATCCCAACGTGAAGGTGGAGGTGGTGGCCGACGGCACCGGCAACCTGCTCAACCGCATCAAGGCGGAGGCCGAGGCCCCCATGGCCGACGTGCTGTGGGGCGGCGGCGCCGACTCCCTGGCCGCCTACAAGGAGTACTTCCAGCCCTATAAGCCCTCCTGCATCGACCTGCTGGACTCCAGCCTGTACGACCCCGAGTACCTGTGGATCGGCGAGTCCCCCCTGCCCATGGTGTTCCTGGTGAACACCGACCTGGTGGCCGAGGCCGACATCCCCCAGACCTGGAAGGACCTGGCCGACCCCAAGTGGGCGGGCAAGATCGCCTTCGCCGACCCCGCCTCCTCCGGCTCCGCCTTCACCCAGCTGTGCACCATCCTGATGGACTACGGCAAGGCTGAGGACGACTACGCCGAGGGCTGGGAGCTGGTGAAGAGCATGATCGGCAACCTGGTCATCCAGTCCGGCTCCTCCGGCGCCCACAAGAACGTGGACTCCGGCGAGTGCCCCATCGGCATCACCCTGGAGAAGGCCGCCGTCCAGTATGACACCAGCGACGCCGGCCACCTGAAGATCGTCTATCCCACCGACGGCACCTCCGCCGTGCCCGACGGCGTGGCCATCGTGAAGGACTGCCCCAACCAGGAGCTGGCCGAGCTGTTCGTGGAGTTCGTGCTGTCCGCCGAGTGCCAGACCGCCCAGAACAAGGACTTCGGCCGCCGTCCCATCCGCAGCGACGTCACCCCCGAGGGCCTGATGGGCCTGGACGAGTTCGAGATCATGACCTATAACTTCGACTACGCCGCCGCCAACAAGGCCGACATCGTGGAGAAGTGGCAGGACACCCTGGTGGGCTGAGCGCCCCGTCCCAACACCCTTACCGTGCTTAGACGAGGGCGCCCCGACTGACCTCGGGGCGCCCTCGAACGATCTGAACAGACATGGGAAAAACGCGCGGCGCGTTTTTCCCTCCGGCGGGCGGGCCGCCGGGCGTGCGCGGCGAATCATCGCCGCACAAGTTGAAAAGAAGTCTTTACTTCTTTTCAACTGCGTCAACTATACGAGAGGAGGAGCCTGACCATGAGTCACGCCGTCATCATCAAAAATGCCGTCAAGAAATACGGCGACTTCACCGCCGTCAACGGCATCAGCCTGAACATCGAGCAGGGGGAGTTCTTCACCCTTCTGGGTCCCTCCGGCTGCGGAAAGACCACCCTGCTGCGGATGATCGCCGGCTTCAACACGGTGGACGGGGGAGAGATCTGCTTCGACCAGCAGGTCATCAACACCCTGCCCGCCCACAAGCGGGACATCGGCATGGTGTTCCAGAACTATGCCATCTTCCCCCACCTGAACGTGGCGGACAACGTGGCCTACGGCCTGAAGGCCCGGAAGGTGCCCAAGGAGCAGATCGTCCCCCGGGTGGACGAGGCACTGAAGATGGTGCAGATCGACCAGCTCAAGACCCGCCAGCCCAACGAGCTGTCCGGCGGCCAGCAGCAACGGGTGGCCCTGGCCCGGGCCTTCGTCATCGAGCCGGGGGTGCTGCTGATGGACGAGCCCCTATCCAACCTGGACGCCAAGCTCCGGGTGCAGATGCGCACCACCATCAAGAAGCTCCAGCGCCGCCTGGGCATCACCACCGTCTACGTTACCCACGACCAGGAGGAGGCCCTGGCCATCTCCGACCGGATCGCCGTGATGAACCAGGGGAACATCATGCAGATCGGCAGGCCGGAGGAGATCTACCGCAAGCCCGCCAACCCCTTCGTGGCCAACTTCATCGGTGTGTCCAACTTCATCGACTGCACCCTGGACGGCCAGGACCCCAAGGCCGCCACCGTCAAGCTCCACGACGGCCACAGCTTCCAAATGCCCCTGCGCGCGCCCTACAGCGGGGAGGTCATCCTGTCCGCCCGGCCCGAGCAGCTGTTTTTCAGCGAGATGGGCCTCCCCGGCCGGGTGAACATGTCCACCTTCCTGGGGGACTTCATCCAGTACGAGGTGGAGCTGTCCACCGGCCAGGTGCTGGAGCTCAACGAGTACACCAAGGACGTGGACGGCGCGAAAAACGACGGCGAGGAGGTACATATCAGCTTCGATCCCCGGCGGGTCAGCCTCTACCGGAAGGACACCGAGGAGGTGCTCTCATGCTGAAGGGCAAAAACGGCCAGCCCTTCTACAAGGACTTCTGGTTCTGGGTGAAGGTGCTCATCTTCGCGGTGTTCCTGCTCTTCCTGGTCTACCCCTTCTCCACCCTGGTGATCAACAGCTTCTTCTCCTCCAAGGCGGAGGGGGCCACGCTGTATAACTTCCACCGGTTCTTCTCCAAAAAATACTACTACCAGGCCCTGGGCAACAGCCTGAAGGTGAGCCTGGTGCCCACCATCACCAGCATCCTCATCGGCGTGCCCATGGCCTATCTCATGACCCGGTTCAACATCGCGGGCAAGACCTTCTGGCACGTGCTCATCATCCTCTCCCTCATGTGCCCCCCCTTCCTGGGCGCCTACAGCTGGATCATCCTGTTCGGCAACGCCGGCGTGGTCACCCAGTGGCTGTCCGGCCTGTTCGGCTTTCAAATGCCCAGCATCTACGGCATGGGGGGCATCTGCGCGGTGTTCACCCTGAAGCTGTTCCCCTACGTCTACCTCTATGTGTCCGGGGCCATGGGCTCCATCGACCGCTCGGTGGAGGAGTGCGCGGAGAACCTGGGCTCGGGCAAGCTGCGCCGCCTGCTCACCGTCACCGTCCCCGTGGTCACCCCCTCCATCGCCGCCGGGGCGCTGATGGTGTTCATGACCGCCCTGGCCGACTTCGGCACCCCGGGCATCCTGGCGGGGGGAGACTTCCGCACCCTGCCGGTGCTGATCTTCAACGAGTACCTCAGCGAGACCGGCGGCAATGCCAACCTGGCCAGCGCCATCTCCATGATCATCGTGGTGATCTCCCTGCTGATCTTGTTTTTGCAGAAGTGGTGGGTGGCCCGGAAAAACTACACCATGTCCGCCCTGCGCCCCCCCGAGATCGCGCAGTACCGCGGCTGGAAGCGCTTGCTGGTGACCCTGCCGGTGGCCGTCATCAGCCTGGTGTCCTTCCTGCCCCAGGTGATCGTGATCTTCTGCTCCTTCGTCAAGACCAACTACTCCAACTTCGTCTTTTCCGAGGGGTTCACCCTGGAGCATTACCTGGAGCTGGGCAAGAGCCTCTCCACCAACATCCGTAACTCCTTCGTGTTCTCCACCGTGGCCATCCTGTTCATCCTGGTGCTGGGCATCCTCATGTCCTACGTGATCGTCCGCCGCCGGGGCAGGACCGGCGGGGCGCTGGACATGCTCATGATGGCCCCCTACGTGATCCCCGGCTCGGTGCTGGGCCTGTGCTACATCGTGGCCTTCAACAACCTGGGCAAGACCGCCGACGGCACCGTCATCAAGCTCACCGGCACCGCCTCCATCATCATCATCGCCATGATCATCCGCAAACTGCCCTACACCGTCCGCTCAGGCAGCGCCTTCCTCATGCAGATGGATCCCAGCGTGGAGGAGGCGTCCATCAACCTTGGCGTGTCCCCCATGAACACCTTCCTCAAGGTCACGGCGCGGCTGATGCTCCCCGGCGTGCTGTCCGGCGCCATCATCAGCTGGGTCACCTGCATCAACGAGCTGTCCACCTCCATCATGCTCTACACCGGCAAGACGGCCACCATGACCATCGCCAGCTATACCAACATCGTGCGCAACTCGGTGGGCACGGCGGCGGCCCTGGCCTCCATCCTCACCGTCACCAGCGGCGTTTTGCTGATCGTGGTGTTCAAAGCCAGCAAGGGGAAGGTGTCTATCGTATGATCGCGAACATCGTATTTGACATGGGCGGGGTGCTGATCGACTTCGACGCCCAGCGCTACACCGCCCGATTCGTCCCCGATCCGGCGGACTACGAGCTGATCCGCCGGGAGCTGTTCCGCTCGGTGGAGTGGATCGGGATGGACCGGGGGTCCATCACCGACGAGGAGGCCGTCGCCTCCGTCTGCCGCCGCCTGCCGGAGCGGCTGCACCAGGGGGTGCGGGACATCCTGGACAACTGGCACCAGGACATCCCGCCCCTGGACGGCGTCTACGACCTGGTGGAGGAGCTGAAGGGCAAGGGCTACGGCATCTACCTGCTGTCCAACACCTGCGCCCGGTTCCACAGCTTTCGGAAGAACATCCCCGCCCTGCGGTTCTTCGACGGCGAGTTCATCTCCGCCGACTGCCACCTGGTCAAGCCGGAGCCGGGGATCTACCTGCGCTTTTTGGAGCAGTTCCGCCTGCGGCCGGAGGCGTGCGTGTTCATCGACGACGTGCCCCTCAACATCGAGGCCGCCATCCGCTGCGGCTTCTCCGGCATCGTCTACCACAACGACCCCATCCGCCTGCGGCGGGAGCTGCGGGAGCTGGGGGTGGACGCCGCCCCCGCCGGGCCCCGGCGGGCCTAGCCGCGCCGTCCGCCCCAAAGACGGCCGCCGGGCTTTGGTACGGCCCCTGCACATGACAAAGGACGGGAGGACCGCGAACGCGGCCCTCCCGTCCTCGTTTCTATAGTTGACGCAGTTGAAAAGAAGTAAAGACTTCTTTTCAACTTGTGCGGCGATGATTCGCCGCACAGGCCGCATAGCGGCCTCGCGTCAGACTTCATAGTCAGCGCACGGGCTTTGCCCCACAGCGGCCCTGCCGCTGTGAAAAATCGGTATTTACCGATTTTTCAAGTGTGCTGACTATATCCCCTCGCCTTGGCGAAAAAGCCCTCGATCTTCTCCTTGATCTGGGCGGGCTTCAGGTACTTCAGCAGATACCCCGCCGGCTTGAGCGACAGCAGCGAGCGCACCACCTCCGGGTCGCTGCGGCCGGTGAGGAAGATCACGGGCAGGTCGGCGAAGGACGGTTCGGAGCGGAGCATCTCCAGGGTCTGCCTGCCGTCGCACACCGGCATCTCGTAGTCCAGCAGCACCAGGTCGGGCCGGTCCAGGCTGATGGTCCGGATCGCCGCCACGCCGGACTCCGCCAGCTGTACCTGATACTCGTCCTCCAGCAGCCCCCTCATGGCCTGGCGGATGGTCATGGAATCGTCCACCACCAGCACCTTGGGCCGGGTGTCCGCCGCCTGCTGTTCCTCCCGCCGGGTCAGGTACTTCTCCACCTCGTCCAGGGCGTTGCCGCTCTCGATGGGGGTGCCCACCCCCTTCTCCAGCAGATGGGGGGCGATCACGCAGTAGGCGAAGTAGCCCGCGCCGCCGGTGTTGAACAGCAGGCTCACCTGGGGCTTCTCCCGCTGGAACACCCGCTGGAACTGCTCATAGGACAGCAGGTTCTCCTCCTTCAGCTCATAGGCGCCGAAGGCGGGCAGGTGCTCCATCACCCGGCCCACGAACTGCCGGGCGGTGTACCGGGCGGCGTTGATCAGCATGGCGTTCAGCTTGTTGGTCTGAAGGCCCAGCGCCCTGCCCACCGTGTTCACCAGCAGCTTCTCCTCAAAGACCATGAGGACCTCCTGCTTCTCCTCCTTCTGCCCCGTGCCGTAGATCAGGCGGTAGTACACCCCGTCGCCGAACCGCTCCCCGCCATAGGCGTCGCTGATCAGCTGGGACTCCAGCCGGAACATGTCGAACACCAGCTGGACGATCACCTTTTTCATGGCGTCCAGCTCCTCCTCGGGCAGCAGCCCCTCCCAGGTGCTCTCCTGCCCGCCCCGGATGGCCTGGTCCTCCGTCAGGGTGTGGCCGATCAGCCACCCCGCACACACCCCCAGAAAGTGGTCCAGCGCCTCCGCCGAGTACCCCGTCCGCTCCATCTCCTCCTCCAGGGCGGGCAGGGTGTGCTCCCGGAAGCCCTGGTGGATTGCCCGGTGCCGCTCCAGCTCCGGGTGGCCGACGGACTCCATGTAGGACTCCTCGTCGGCAAAATGCTTCATGGCGTGGCCCTTGAAGTACTTGATCCCCTCCTGGCCCAGCCACTGGCTGTCCTTCTCCTCCTCCCGGAAGGCAAACAGCTTGTTGATGATCTGGAACAGCCGCTGGTGCTCCTTATCGATGGCCTCCACCCCGACGCTGTACTCCTCCCGCCATTCGAATCGACCGTCCATATGGAACTCCTCCCCATTTTCCATCTTCTCCGGGGGCGCCCTTCCGGCCCCCCGGGCGTTGTCCCCCATTATACCACAGCCGTCTTTTCAAGTCCAGCGCCCTGCCCTCAAAAAAGAGGTTGACGATCGTAGTCCTATCTGCTACAATAGGATTACAACAGTAGACCAACTGATGGAACGGAGTGATCCCCATGGATGAAAAGCGCGGCGTCCTCTCCCCCAGCGAGTGGCGGGTGATGGAGTGCCTGTGGACCGGACCCAAGACCCTGATGGAGCTGGTGCGGGAGCTGAAGGACCGGGCGGGCTGGGCCAAGAGCACCGTCACCACCATGGTGCGGCGGCTGGAGGAGAAGGGCCTCATCGACTATGAGCAGTCGGGCCGGGCCAAGGTGTTCCGGGCGGCGCTGGCCCGGGAGGACGCAGCGGCGGCGGAGACCGACTCCCTGCTGGCCAGGGCCTTCCAGGGCAGCGTGGGGCTGCTGGTCAGCTCCCTGGCCGACCGGAACAGCCTGACCCGGGCAGACATCGACGAGCTGTACGCCATTTTGGACCGTGCGGAGGAGGAATCGAAATGAAGTCTGTTTTGATCGCGTCGTCCATCCTCATTGTGCTGCTGGCCGCCCTGCGGCCCCTGCTCCGGGGGAAGATCGACCCCCGGCTGCAATACGCGTTGTGGCTGGTGGCGGCCCTGCGGCTGCTGGTCCCGGTGGAGCTGGCCGACAGCGCCTACAGCGCCCTGGCCCTGCTGGACCGGGCTGAGCGCCCCGCCCAGGTGGCCCAGGCCATCGGGCAGACCCATATCCCCACACAGTCCTACGGCAGCGCGTGGGACCAGGCCCTGCGGGAATATGAGCAAAGCAACGGCCCCATCACCACCGACGGCGGCTATGAGGGCCTTCAAGCCTATGAACAGGTGGAGCACCGCGCCCAGGCGCTGATGCGGGGCCCCACCCTGTCGGAGCTGTTCGCCAAATACGCACGGCCCGTCTGGCTGGGCGGGGCCGTCCTCATGGCGGCGTGGTTTTTGCTGGTGAACCTTCGGCTGCGGCGGAAGCTGGCCCCGGCGCAGCTCATCGCCGTGGAGGAGAGCCGGGGCCTGCCCGTGTTCGTGTCCGGCGCCCTGCCCTCCCCCTGCCTGTGCGGCGTCCTCCGGCCCGCCGTCTACGTCACCCCCCACGCCGCCGGGGACCCGGACCGCCTGCGCCACGTGCTCGCCCACGAGGCTGCCCACCACCGCCACCGGGACCACTGGTGGGCGCTGGTGCGGTGCTTGTGCCTCTGCCTGTACTGGTTCGACCCCCTGGTGTGGTGGGCGGCGGCCCTGTCCCGGCAGGACTGCGAGCTGGCCTGCGACGCCGGGGCCATCCGCCGCCTGGGGGAGGAGGAGCGCATCCCCTACGGCCGGACCCTGGTGGACATGATTGCGGCGGGGCGGTGCTCCCTCTTGCAGACCGCCACCACCATGACCGGAGGGAAGCGCCGGGTGCGAGAGCGGGTGCGCCTCATCGCCCGAAAGCCCAAGACCGTCATCGCGGTGGCGCTGGCGCTCATCCTGGTGCTGGGGGCGGCTGTGGGGTGCACCTTCACGGGAGCGCCGGAGGGGGAGCCGTCCCCCGATCCGTCCCCCCTGTCCTCCGACGCCCTGAACACCGCCACCCTCCCCTCCCGCCTGCTGGACGTGCCGGAGGAGCTGTGGGCGGACGTAGAAGCCATCCGGGGCAGCGATCCCACCGTAGTTGAGTCCTTTGCCCCCTCGCTCCTGGTACAGTACTGGATGAACCGCCCCTACACCGACTACCAGGAGGGGTGGGGCTGGCTGCTGAACGTGTACCAGTGGGACCAGGCGCAGTTTGAGGAAAACTACTCCGATGTCCCCGGAACCTGGCACTGCTTCGCCAAGGACGATACCTACTATTATGTCACCGCCCGGGCCACCGACGTGCGGGTGCCCGCCAACGAGCAGATGGTGGCCCAGATGCCGGGGGCCACAGAGGTGGAGACCAAATATTTGGAGACTTTCGAGGCCATCAAAGCCTTTGCCGAAAAGACCGTGCTGGAGACCGAGGGCGTAGAGCCCTATGACCCCTCCGCCCAGCCCCTGGACACCCTGCAACAGCGGCTCATGGACGTGCCGGAGGAGCTCCAGGGCACGGTGACTGCCTCCAAAGGAGACGGCAGTCTGGTGGAGTACCGCCTGAGTGTCCCGGCAGACTGGGTAGATGAGTCGTACTCCTATGTGCTGTCGGTGCACAGTATCCAGAAGGAGGGCTTCCACGGCTGGCCTGAGAGCGGCGAGGACATCCTGTGGGAGATCGCCGCCCAGAGTGGCACCCGCTATTACGCCATCCATCGGCTGCGGGAGCAAACGTACCCATCTGAATACGAATACTGGGACACCCATCGCGCCGTCCGGGCGTTTGTAGAGGAAACCCTGCTGGAGACCGAGGGCGTGGAGCCCTATGACCCGCCTCGCCAGCCCCTGGACACTCTGCAACAGCGGCTCATGGACGTGCCGGAGGAATGGCGGGACAAATTCTTCCCCCCTGAGGACATACTGGATCCGGGCTGTCTGACCTACTACTGTCTGAACGACCCCAAGTGGCAGGACCTGTTCACCGGCTGGGTGCTGAGCCTGTACCGGCTGGACCAGGACCTGATCCAGCACAATCTGGACCAGCAGCTTTGGCCCTCCACAGGCATAGACATCTTCGCCCGGAGCGGCGACCAGTATTACGTCATCCTGTGGGCGGGCGATGGGCGGTATCAGGACACTGAGCTGGGCGAGGAATACTGGGCCGCCGTCAGCGCCATGAAGGACCACGTCAGATCCACGGTGCTGGCCACCGAGGGCGTGGAGCCCTTCGACCCCTACACCACCCCGCCCCACTTCTTCTCCAACGTGACCCAGCTCCCCCTGGAGCCGGGCGGCTACGCCATCGACGGCATGGACTACACCCTGGTCACCTCCTATGAACAGGTCCCGGAGGACCCGGAGCAGTGGTATCTGGTGGGGCAGATGGACGGCTGCCCCGTGTGGATGTTCACCAGGGGGCATGGGGTGGAAACCATGTTCCAGATCGAAAACAGGCTCACCAAGGTGTTCCCCTACACGGCCCGCTTCTTCGGCGGAGGGCAGGCCCCCGACGGCCACGCGCCCCGGCTCATGCCCCTGGAGGGCTTCGCCGGGGGGCCCGAGGGCACCTTCGACCCCTTCGCCGTCATTACCCACATCTTACAGGGGGGCACCGAGCAGCAGTACCAGCTGACGGTCTACGACCTGGGGACCGACCCCGCCGTCAAAGCCGCCTATGTCCACGACTGGGAGCCGCTGATGAACGACTTCAACGCCAACGCGGAAGCCGTCGTGCACGAGGACACCCATTCCGTCACCGTCACCTATCAGGGGGCCAGCGCGGAGATCCAATTCAACGACGTCCTCTGGGACAACGTCCAGCAGTACGGCTTCACCCCCGAGACCTACGAATACTGCATGAACTACTACTTCAACGACGACGGCACCTTCGACCTGGCCATGCCCGTCGACCCCTTCACCACCAGCTGTATCGCCGTATGGACGCTGCGCTTCACCGGGGACGGCTTTGAGACCACAGCCTTCCGCTTCGTCCAGAGCGACGACACCTATACCTATATCTCCACCGTCCATTGAGGACGAAAACGCGGCCCCTCCCAGCCGGGAGGGGCCGCTTCTCTTGTCCGTTACACCTGCCGCTCCAGCAGACCCATGCTCTTCTGCCGCAGAGACCGCTCGGGGGCGATCTCCTCGGGACCATCCAGGTCGATGAGCTTCAGCGCCCCGGTGGGGCACGCTTTCACGCAGGCGGGCTTGAGGCCGTGGTGCAAGCGCACATAGCACCCATCGCACTTCACCATCTTACCGTCCTCCCCGAAGCCGGGCACCCCGTAGGGGCAGGCCATAGCGCAGCTGTGGCAGCCGATGCAGTTGGTGGTGTCGAACACGGTGAGGTTGGTGTCCGGGTCCTTTTTGATGCAGGCGCTGGGACAGCCCACGATGCAGGGGGCGTCCGCGCAGTGCATACAGGCCAGGGACAGGTGGCTGTAGACCGTCCCCTCCCCCTCCTGCCGCTCCATGTCAAACACGCTGCGGAAGGGGCGGGCCCCCTCTTTCACCTTCAGATCGTTCTGGTCCATGCAGGCCACGGCACAGGCCCCGCAGGACACGCATTTGGACACGTCCAGGTCGATGGCATACCGTCTGCTCATGGCTGCGCCTTCTTTCTCATGCCGCACCGGGTGGCGTTATAGGCCGGGAACCCGGAATAGGGATCCACATGGTCCTTGTCCATCAGGGAATTCACGTCCGCCTCGGAGTAGCCGTGGTAGAAGAACACCACGCCCTTCTGCACCCGATGGCTGGGCTTGGCTTTCACCACGATCGTCCCCCGGGGGGTGTACAGCTCCATATCGTCCCCCGCCTCCAGCCCCAGGGCCTGGGCGTCCTCCACCGAGAGCTGGGCGGTGGGCTCGGGCTGCATGGAGCGCAGCCAGTCCACCTTGTGCAGCCGGGTGTGGATGGCGTGGGGCAGCCGCCCGCCGGAGCACAGCACGAAGGGGTGCTTCTCCGGGTCGGCGCCGTCCAGGGGGTCGCAGTAGGTGGGCAGGGGGTCCAGCCCCCACTCCGGGTGGGCGGCGATCAGCTGGGAGTAGAGCTCGAATTTTCCGCTGGGGGTGTCCAGCCCCTGGGCCAGCTTAGCGCCGGGCACATAGGGCCGATAGCCGGGCACCTTCACCGGCGCCCCGGCCTGTTTCAGCTGGTCCACCGTCACCCCCACACCGGCGAGCATGTAGTCGATGTTGGCCTCGTAGCCCGCGGCCAGCTCCTCATCGCCCAGGTCCATGCGCACGGCCAGGTCCCGCAGGATCTCCACATCGGACTTGCTCTCCCCCACCCGGTCGATGGCGGGCTGGGTGAACCAGGCATAGCCGCCGGGATAGGTCTCCAGCTCCCCCCGCTCCAGGGAGGAGCACACCGGCAGCACCAGGTCGGCCATCTTGCAGGTGTCGGTCATGAACAGGTCGGCGTTGACGAAGAAGTCCAGCTTATCCAGGGCCTTCGCCACATAGCCGTCCTCGGGGAGCATCCGGAAGTTCATCCCCATGCCGAACACCGCCTTGACGGGGTAGGGCGTGCCCTCCTGGATCTGCCGGGCCAGGTCCACCACCTGCATCTCCCGCTCGGTGTGGAACCACAGGGGGAAGCGCTCCTCCCCCACGGCGGGGCGCTGGTGCTCAGGCTCGGTGGCGTCCATCCACTCCTCCTCCCGGGTCTCGAAGCCGGAGATCTGGTGGGTGAAGGTGTGGCGGGTGGGCAGCTGGCCCCCCTCCCGGTCGAAATTCCCCGTCAGCGCCAGCAGGGCCGTGATGGCCCGGTAGTTTTGCAGGCCGTTCTTGTGGTGGGGGATGGGGGCGCTGGTCTCGTGGGAGGAGATGGATCTGGCGTCCCGGATCATCTCACAGGCTTTGAGCACCTGGGCGTAGGGCACCCCGGTGAGCCGCTCCACGTTGTGTTCGCCGAAGCCCGCGGCATAGGCGGCGTACGCCTCGAAGCCGTGGACGTGGTCCCGGATGAAGTCCCGGTCGATCCAGCCGTTTTGGATGAGGACATTGCCCATGCACAGCGCCAGCGCCCCGTCGGTGCCCGGCCAGGGCCGCAGGTGCAGGTCGGCCAGCTTTTCCACCGTGGGGGTGACCCGGGGGTCGATGATGATGAACTTGGTGCCCGCCGCCTTGGCCCGCTCGGCGGCCTGGGCGTTGAGATAGCCGGAATAGTACCGCTCGAAGGCCCAGCCCAGGTACAGATCGCTGTGGGCCATGTCCGGCCGGGCCAGCTGGCCCGCCGCCACCTTCCAGGCCATCCAGCCCGCCGTCATGCAGGTGGAGGACTCGGTGCCGTAGTTGAGGGTGCCGAAGGAGTGGGCGAACCGCCGCAGCCAGGGGCGGTACCACTTGTTGTAGCCGCCGAAGAAGGCCACCGCGTCCGCCCCGTCCTTCTCCCGGATGGCCAGCAGCTTCCGGGCGATCTCGCCGTATGCCTCGTCCCAGGTGATGGGCTGGAACCTGCCCTCTCCCCGCTTCCCCACCCGGCGCAGGGGGGTGAGGATCCGGTCCTCCCGGTAGACGTAGCCCCGGTTGGACAGCCCCTTGGTGCAAAGGCCGCCCCGGCTGCGGGGGTGCTCGTCCATCCCCTCCACCTTCAGCAGCTTCCCGTCCTTCACGTAGGCGTCGATGCCGCAGTTGTAGGCGGGGCTGCAGATGGCGCACACCGTGTGCTTGACCTCGATGCCTGTCTCCGGGCAGGGGATCTTCGCCCTGATCAGTTCTTCCAGCTTATCCACGGGTCATCGCCTCCATCCTGTCGATGAATTCCGGCCTCAGACCGGCCTGGAGCAGCATGGCCCGCTGATAGTCGGGCACGCCGCCCCCCTCCCCGGTGAACAGGCGGAGCATGTAGTTCTTGAGGATGCCGCTGATGCGATAGCTGTCCAAAATATTGGCCCCGGCCACTTTCCCACCGGCGACCACCGCCCGGACGTACAGCCCGTCCCCGTCCAGACTGCCCTGCTCCAGCAGCTCCCCTTGGATCCGGTTGTCCCCGAAGCCGATGAAGTCCATGTCCATGAAGTGGGTGATGTTGTGGAGGATATTGCCCTCGAACCGGGCCGCTCCCCCGGCCATGTTGGCCCCCGCCGCCGCCCCCTGGCGGTTGGCGTTGGCCCACAGGCCGATGATCTGCCGCTCCCCGCTCTCCAGGTTGGCGCCCTGGGCGCAGTCCCCGGCGGCGTACACCCCCGGGGCGGAGGTCTCCATACTCTCGTCGATCAAAATGCCCCGGTCGATCTCCACCTCGCCCTGGACCACCTGGGTGGCCGCCCGGGTGCCGATGCACAGGGACACCAGATCCGCCGGCACCTGGGCCCCGTCGGTCATGACGGCCATGTTTTTCCCTTCCCGGACCTCCATGTGGTCGATGGTGGCGCCGAAGCGCAGGTCGATGCCCCGCTTGGCCACCCGCCTCTCGATGGCGGCGGACACCTCGGGATAGGCGGCCAGGGGGAAGATGTGGGGGGCCAGGTCGGCCAGGCACACCTGGACGCCGTACTTCTCCAGCACCTCCACCACCTTGATGCCCGCCATGGACGCGCCCACCACCACGGCGGACTTCACGTCCCCCCGGTCCAGCCGGTCCTTGAGCCGCTGGGCATCGTCCACGGTGCGCATGAGGAAGGAGTCCTCCTCTGCCAGCCCCTTCACCGGTGGGGCGAAGGCGGTGGCCCCGGTGGCGATGAGGATCTTGTCAAAGCGCTCCACGCCCCCTTCGGTCTCCACCGTCAGGTCCCGGGCGCGGACCTTCACCACCCGCTCATGGCGGAAGGCCAGCCCCAGCCGGTCCGCGATGGCCTCCAGCGGCCCGAAGGGGAACAGGCCGGACCGGGGCAGCTTGCCGAAGATGTAGTAGGTGGTGAGCATGGGGTTGTAAGGGGCCAGGCCGGTGTCGCCGTACACCACGATCTCCCCGGCCTTGTCCCGCTCCCGGATGGCCTGGGCCGCATGGTAGCCTGCCGTGCCGAACCCGATGATGGCATATCTCAATTTTGTTCCCTCCTCTGGGTGACTGCCGGTATATGGGGCTGGGAGAGCCGCCAGACTGTGACAGCTCTCCCGCCCTTTGCTCCAAATGGAATGCTCGCTTTTTTGCTTAGAACCTGTATTCACAGCCGAGACCGCCGGATGGCCGAGGGATTTTTCCCACAGGCAAGGCAAATTTTCGCAGGAATAATTGGGTTTATTTCAAGAAAATTGAACGCCGCATGTGGGGAAGAGACCCGGCTAGACGGTGGACCGAGGTTGTGGATACAGGTTCTCACTTCTTGGCCAGGTCGGCGTCCTGGAAGTGGCTCTTGCGCAGGAACATCACGGCGACGGCGATGACGATGTAGATGCCCATGCCCGCGAACTGCATGGGAGTCAGGCCGGACAGGCTCACATAGGAGGACAGGGCCAGCACGATGAACACGATCACCATGACGATCTTCAGGTTCTGAGGCTTCATCTTCAAGGTGGACTCCTCATACACCTCGGGCAGCACATCGGGCAGACGGAAGCAGGCGTACACCATCAGCAGGTCGGACAGCTTGGAGCAGCCGGTGCCCATATTAGAGATATCGGTGGTATTCATGCCGGTGATAACAGGGATCAGGCCCACCACCACGAAAAATCCCAGCAGGATCACGGGGGCGCCGTTCTTGTTCTCCATGCCCCAGGACTTGGGCAGCCAGCCGTCGAAGGAGGCCCGCTGCAGGCCCCGGGTGACCCAGGACAGGGTGCCGTTCAGGGTGGTGAGCAGGGCGAACCAGGCGCCGCCGATGACGAAGAACAGGTACACGGGGGCGGGGAAGATCTCCTTGGCCACCACGGAGATGTTCTGTCCGGCCACCTGGTCCAGGGGCAGGACGGCCGCGGCCACCACGCCCACCAGGGCGTAGAACACGGCCACCAGGATGGTGGACACCACCATGGCCTTGGGGATGGTCTTGCCGGGGTTCTCCACCTCGCCGCCGTTCTCAGCCAGGAACTTGGCGCCGCCGCAGGCGAAGGACAGCATCACCGCGCCCCGGAGGAACTTCATGGGGCCGTTGGGCATCAGGTTCTCCATGGCGGGGGTCAGGTACTCCCAGTTGACTTTGGGCATACCGAAGATGATGTAGATGCCCAGGGAGATCAGCAGCAGGGCCACCATGCCCTTCTGCACCTTGGCGGAGGTCTTGAGGCCGATCAGGTTGACCCCGGCGGCGGCCAGGATGGCCAGGGCGGCGACCAGCTTCTCGCTCACCCCGGGGAAGATCACCGCCACATAGCTGGCGAAGCCCAGGGCAAAGGTGGAGATCAGCACCTGGGAGAGCACGAAGATCATCAGGTACACGAAGCCCGCGCTGGGGCCGATGAGCTTTTTGGCGTAGACATAGCTGCCGCCGGTGGCGGGCAGGGACGAGCCCAGGATGGCCATGGGGATCAGCTGGGTCAGGGAGATGATGGCCGCCAGCAGGAAGGCGTAAGGCATTCCGTGGCCGGTGAGGCCCATGACCACGCCGGTGAGCACGAACACGCCGGAGCCCACGATCTGGCCGATGCAGAAGCCCATGCAGTCGGTGAAGTTCAGTTTCTTACCCATTTGTCTTGCTCCTCTCTCTTAGTTGGTCACACATTGTTTGCGAACCTTGCTATCTTTTCCAGGCCCTGCTCCAGGGTGGCCCGGGGACAGCCGATGTTGAAGCGCAGGAAGCCCTCGGCGTTCTTGCCGTAGCCGGCGCCGCTGCCGATGGCCAGGCCCTCCTCCTTCACCAGGCGGTCGGTCATCTCCTGGCTGGTGAGGCCCAGCTCCCGGCAGTCCAGCCACATGAGATAGGTACCCTCCGGCTTCACCACCTGGATCTTGGGGGCGCGCTCTCCCAGGTAGTCCATGACCAGCTGGGCGCTTTCGGTCAGATACTGGTTCAGCTCGTCCACATACCGGTCGCCGTGGGTGTAGCACGCCTCGATGGCCCCGTTGGCCAAGGAGTTGGGCCCCATCAGCCACGCCTCCCGCATGGTCTTGTCCTGGAGCTGCTTCAGCTCCGGATCGGAGATGAGCATACACGAGGAGTGGAGCCCCGCCAGGTTGAAGGTCTTGCTGACGGCGGTGTAGACGATCATCCGGCCGTACACGTCCTTGAACCTGGCCGCGGAGGTGTACTTGTTCCCAAAGAGCGTCACGTCCCCGTGGATCTCGTCGGACAGCAGATACGCGCCGTACCGCTTGCACGTCTGGACCATCCGCTCCACGTCCTGGGCGGACCACACCCGGCCCACCGGGTTGGCGGGATTGCAGAACAGCACCGCCTTCACGCCGCCCTTGAGCTTGGTCTCGAAGTCGGCCCAGTCGATGTCGTACCGCCCCTCCTCATAGGTCAGGGGGCAGTCGGCCAGCACCCGGCCCTGGTTCTCGATGATGGCGAAGAAGGGGTCGTACACCGGGGTGAAGGCCAGCACCTGGTCCCCCGGCTCGGTCAGCGCCCGGATGGAGAACCACATGGCGGTGACCACCCCCAGGGAGGGCAGGAACGCCTCGATGGGCAGGTCCACCCCGTGGCGGCGGCTGTACCAGCTCCGCACCGTCTCCAGGGTCCGCGCACCGGTAAAGGTGTAGCCAAACAGGGGATGCTCCAGCCGCTGGGCCATGGCCTCCACCGTTTCCGGCAGGGTGGCGAAGTCGGTGTCGGCGATCCAGAAGGGCAGCAGTCCGCTGGGCCGTCCGAATTTCAGCTGCTTCTCCCACTTGAGGCAGTCGGAGCCCATCCTGTCATGTACTTTGTCGAAATCGTAGTTCATTGACCCACCTCCAAATCATGTTCCCTCTCTCGGGAGGATCGGAATCTATCTTCCATTCCCCGCCCGGCGGCGCCTCACCGGAACAGCGCGGGAAAAAGAATTCGGCGTTTATTTGAGGAAATCCTTGAAATACTGGCCGTAGGTCTCCCAGATCCAATCGCAGTGCTCCATCATATAGAGATAGGCGTACTCGGGGCTGCGGCTCTTCACGGCGTCAAAGATCTTCTGGTGCTGGACCTGGGCCTCCACCTTCTGGCCGTCACGGTACACCGGGGCCACGAAGGGCAGGCGGTTGATGGAGCCGGAGGTCTCGGCCAGCTGCTCCCACACCCGCATCATCACCGGGTTGTGGAGGCTGGCCCACAGGCAGGTGTGGAAGTCCACCCGCCCGGACGCCCGGCCCGTCAGGGGGGCCAGCACCAGCTCGTCCTCCCGGCGCAGCAGAGCCTCCTCCATCCGGGCCAGATCCTCCTCCCCGGCCGTCAGGGCGGCCTGCCGGGCCACTGCGGGCTCGATCAGCCGCCGGGCCTGGGTGGAGCGGAAAAAGGTGTCTTGGAGCTGCTCCGCCTGGTCGTGGCGCTCGCCCTCCTCCAGAAGGCCCTTCCAGTCCACCGCCACGATGCTTCCCTTGCCCTTCCGGGTCTGGATGATGCCCGCCTCGGACAGCTGCTTCAGCGCCCAGCGCACCGTCACCCGGCTGACCCCCAGCTGCTGGGCCAGCTTGTTCTCGCTGGGCAGCAGCTCGCCCTGCTCCAACTCGCCGGAGCGGATCATGTCCTTGATGCTGTCGAATACCTGCTCGTGGAGCTTCTGCGGGATGCGCTGTGTCATATGGGCCACCGTTCCTTTCCGGGGGATATCCCTGCTCAACTTGTATTATTATCATACAACAAGTTCGGACGATAGAACGGCCCCGCTCCGCCCGACTGGTCCCGGTCTTGGTCCGGCATTTCTGCCAAATCCTCTCAAACCGTTGACTACAGCCATTTTTGGGAACGGAACGGGGCCGCCTTCCTGTCGGGCGAAGCTGCCCGGCGCCTGTTGACGCGCCAGGCAGGAGTTTCCTCACGTGTATTTTTATAATACAAGATTGTCCGGTTGTCAAGGGGGCAGTTCATTTTTGTCACGATCCCCCAAACCGGACCATTCCAGTTTGTACAAATAGACCAGCGCCCGCCCCCGGCTGTCTCCAGCGGGGACGGGCGCTTTCATGGCCGGACGGGTCCGGCGGGGGGGTCACAGCCCCCGGACGTAGAAATAGAGCAGCTCCAGGCTGTCCAGGATGTCGGAGACAGCCGCCGCCTCATAGCTGTGGACGTAGCGCATGGGGATCTGGATGCCGCCGCAGCGGATGCCGCCCCCCCGGGTCTGCATGACGCTGGCGTCGGTGGCCCCGGCGGTGTACGCTTCGATCTGATAGGGGATGTTGCGCTCCTTCGCCACGGCCTTCATCCCCCGGACCATGTCCCGGTCGGCGATGAGGCCGCAGGCCGCCCCCCGGGAGCGGTCCAGCACCTTGATGGACGCCCCGTCTCCGATCCGGTTGATGAAGCCCCGGTCGGGGAAGGCGGGCAGGTCGGTGGACAGGGACATATCCAGGGCGATCACCATGTCGGGCCGCAGGTTATCCGCCGCCACGATGGCCCCCCGGCCCCCGGTCTCCTCCTGGGTGGAGAAAATGGCGTAGAAGTCGGGGCCCTCGGGGTCGTCCGCCAGCAGCCGGGTGAGCTCGATGAGCTGGTACACGCAGGCCCGGTCGTCCAGGGCCTTGCCCGCCACCAGTTTGCCGTCCTTGCCCAAAAACAGGGTGGGGTACTGGATGGAGATGGGGTCGCCCACCTCGATGCCCAGCTCCTCCGCCTCCGCCCGGCTGGAGGCCCCCACGTCCACGAAGAAGTCGGCCAGCGTCTGGGGCATTTCGGCACAGGGGGCGGGGCGGCCGGGGTGGATGTGGTTCACCAGGCCGTCCACGTGGCCGGTCTCGGTCTTTACGACGACGTGCTTGCCGAACAGCTGCTGGGGCTGGACCCCGGCCAGGGTCTCGATCCACAAAAAGCCCCGGTCGTCGATGTGGCGGACGATCAGGCCGATCTCGTCCAGGTGGGCCACCACCGCCACCTTGGCTCCTTTGCCCGGGCGGTGGACGATCAGGTTGTGGAGGGCGTCCGTCTCGTAGGTCAGCCCCTGGGTGTCCGAGAGCAGGGCGCGCACCAGCGCCTCCGCCTCGTCCTCGAAGCCGGTGGGGGCCACCGCCTCGCACAGCGGGCCGATCATGGCCCGGAAGTCCCGATCCAGTTGAGCGCGGTCGAATGTCATGGCTGTTCTTCCTCCTTTTCATGGGCGCCGGGAAAATGGCAGGCGCATTTGTGCCCCGATTTCAGCTCCCGCAGCTCCGGCGCCTGCTTGGCGCACACCTCCCGGGCGTAGGGGCACCGGGTGTGGAACAGGCAGCCGGAGGGCGGGTCCGCCGGGCTGGGCACGTCGCCCTGGAGGGCAGCGGCGGGCCTGCCGTCGGAATCCATCCGGGGCACGCTGTCCAGCAGGGCCCGGGTGTAGGGGTGTAGGGGATGGGCGAAGAGCTCCCGGCTCTCCCCCTCCTCCACCACACAGCCCAGGTACATCACCAGCACCCGGTGGGCGATGTGGCGCACCACCCCCAGATCGTGGCTGATGAAGATATAGGCCAGCTCCCGCTCCCGCTGGAAGCGGCGCAGGAGATTGATGATCTTGGCCTGGATCGACACGTCCAGGGCGGACACCGGCTCGTCGCAGATCACCACGTCGGGCCGCAGGACGATCGCCCGGGCGATGCCGATCCGCTGGCGCTGGCCACCGGAGAACTCGTGGGGATAACGGTCCTGATAGGAGGGGTCCAGCCCCACCTGCTCCATGGTCTCCAGCACCCGGCGGTCCCGCTCGGCCTTGTCCTTGCACGCCCCGGCGATCTCCAGCGGCTCGGACACGATCTCCTTCACCGTCATCCGGGGGTTCAGGCTGGAATAGGGGTCCTGGAAGATCAGCTTCAGCTTCTGCCGGGCCCGCTTCAGCTCCTCCCCTTTCATGGTGCGGAAATCCTGGCCGTTGAGCCAGATCCTGCCGTCGGTGGGCTCGATGAGCCGGATCACCGACTGGATCGTGGTGGTCTTGCCGCAGCCCGACTCCCCCACGATGCCCAGGGTCTCCCCGGCGTACAGCTCGAAGCTCACGTCGTCGCAGGCCCGCACCACCGCCTTCTCCCTGGAGAAGGCCCCCTTGCGGATGGGATAGTATTTTTTCAGGTGCTCCACCTTCAAAACGGGCTCTCTCACACCGCTCCCCCCTCTCCCATGGCTTCACAGCGGAAGCAGCGCACTCGGTGGCCCTCCGGGCCGTAGAGCCCGGGGCGCTCCTTGCGGCACCGCTCATCGGCATAGGGGCACCGGGGGGCGAACAGGCAGCCCTGGGGCAGATCGTACAGCATGGGCACCGCGCCGTCGATCACATGCAGATCGCCGTCCCCACCGTCCATGCCGGGGATGCACCGCATCAGCCCCTGGGTGTAGGGGTGGAGGGGGTTGGCGAACAGCTCCTTGGCGTCCACCTGCTCCACCGCCTGGCCCACATACATCACCAGCACCTTGTCCGCCATCTGGCGGATCACCCCCAGGTCGTGGGTGATGAAGATCACCGCCGTGCCGAACTTCTCCTTCAGCTCGTCGATCAGCCCCAGGATCTGGGCCTGGACCGTCACGTCCAGGGCGGTGGTGGGCTCGTCGCAGATCAGCACGCCGGGGTCGTTGCACAGGGCCATGGCGATCACGATGCGCTGGCGCATACCGCCGGACAGCCGCCCGGGGACGGAGCGGAAGATCTTCTCCGGCATGGGGATGCCCACCAGCTCGATCAGCTCCAGGGCCCGGGCGTCCGCCTCCTTCCGGCTCACCTTTTTGTGGGCCTGGATCGTCTCGGAGATCTGCCGCCCGCAGGTCATCAGGGGGTCCAGGCTGGTCATGGGCTCCTGGAAGATGACGGCCACGTCCCGCCCCCGCTTTTTGCACAGCTCCCGCTCCCTCATGCCCACCAGCTCCTCCCCGGCCAGCTTCACGCTGCCGCCGGTGACCTTGCCGGGGGGTGGCACCATCTGGAGGATGCCGTTCACGGTCATGCTCTTTCCGCAGCCCGACTCCCCCACGATGCCCAGGGTCTCCCCCCGCTCCAGGGAGAAGGACAGCCCGTCCACCGTGGGCAGCCGGCCCTGCTTGGTGAAAAAGGTGATGGAGAGGTCCCGGACCTCCAATATGGTATCAGCCATCGTCTCTCCCTCACTTTCTCAGCTTGGGGTCCAGCGCGTCCCGCAGGCCGTCCCCCAGGGTGTTGAAGGCGATCACCGCCACGATGATGCACAGCCCGGGGAACAGGCTGTAGAACGCCTTGTGGCGGAAATAGTCCTGGGACGCGGCGATCATGGACCCCCAGCTGGCCATGGGGCTGCGCACCCCCAGCCCCAGGAAGCTGAGGCTGGCCTCGGACAGGATGGCGGAGGGGATGCCCATGGTGATGGTGATGATCAGGGTGGGGATGCAGTTGGGCAGCAGGTGGCGCAGGATGATCCGCAGGTCCCCTCCCCCATCCACCTTGCAGGAGCGGACGTACTCCTTCTCCTTGAGCTGGAGCACCGTGCCCCGGATCAGCCGGGCGGTGCGGGACCAGGCCAGCACCCCCAGGGAGATATACAGGTTCAAAAGGCCGCTGCCCAGGGCGAACATCAGGGCCATGGCCAGCAGCAGGTCGGGCAGGCTGGAGAACACCTGGATCAGGAAGGAGATCGCGGCGTCCACCTTGCCGCCGAAATACCCGGCGCACACCCCCATGAAGTAGCCGATCACGGTGGCGATGAGCTGGCTCACCAGCCCCACGCTCAGGCTCACCCGGCAGCCGTAGATGCACCGGGACAGGATGTCCCGCCCGTGCTCGTCACAGCCGAACCAGTGCTCCAGGCAGGGGTCCATCAGCTTTTGGCGCAGCACCTGCTTGTCCGGGTCGTAGGGGGCGATGAGGGGGGCGAACAGGGCCACCACCACCAGCACGACCACCACCGCCAGGCTGATCATGGCCAGGGGGTCCTTTTTCAGCAGCTCCCAGCTCTCCCGGTAGTAGCCCTGGTAGGTGAGCACGGGAGAGGGCTCCTTTTTTCGGTTCACGCTTGCTCACCTCCCAGCCGGATATTGGGGTCCACCGCGGCGTACAGCAGGTCCACGATCAGATAGACCGCCACGCACACCACGGCCACGCAGATCACGCAGCCCTGGACCACGGGGATGTCCCGCTTGGTGATATTGTCCACCAGCAGCTTGCCCACCCCCTGGATGTTGAACACCGACTCGGTGAGCATGCTCCCGGCGAACAGGGTACCGATGTCGGTGCCGACCACGGTGATGATGGGCACCAGGGCGTTGCGGAACATGTGGACCAGCACCGTGCGGGCGGGGGAGAGGCCCTTGGCCCGGGCGGTGCGGATGAAGTCCTGGCCCATCACCTCCAGCATACTGGTGCGGGTGATGCGGGCGATGGAGGCGGCGTAGCGCAGCCCCAGAGAGATGCAGGGCAGCAGGTAGGAGATCGGGCTGTCCAGCCCCTCGATGGGGATGGCCTTGAAGCGCAGGCCGATGAAGATCTGCAGGATGATGGCCACCCAGAAGCTGGGCGCGCTGATGCCCACCACGGTGAGGGTCATGAGGCCCCGGTCCAGCAGGGTGCCCCGGTTCAGGGCGGACACGATGCCCACCGCCAGCCCCACCGCCAGGGCGATGAGGTATGACAGCGCCGCCAGCCGGGCGGTGTAGCCAAAGGCGGATGCCAGCAGCCCGGCCACCGCCTTGCGCTGGAAGTAGCTGGTGCCCAGATCGCCGGTGAACGCCCCGGCGATCCACTCCAGGTACTGCTGGAGATAGGGCTTGTCCATGCCCAGGTTGTGGCGGACGGTCTCGATGGTGTTGGGGTCGGCGGTGTCTCCCAGCATGAGGGCCACCGGGTCGCCGGGCATGATGTTCAGGATGAAAAAGGTGATGAGGGAGATGGAGAACAAGATCCCCAGCGCCAGCAGCACCCGTTTGACCAGGTATCGTTTCATGGAAGCACCGCTCCCTTTCTCGCTGTGTTCACGTCTGTCTCCGGGACGGCGGCCCGAGAGGCCTCAGGCCCGCCGCCCCGCTTCGCTGTCCTCTTTTCTCAGCCGTTGAAGGCCGCCTGGGCCTCCAGGTCGATGTCGATGTTCCACAGGTGGTAGATCAGGTTGCCCACCTTCATGTCCTTCACATAGGGCTTGGCCAGGAACTGGGACTGGGGGTAGTACAGGGGGATGCAGGCCATGTCCTCGTGGGAGAGGATCTGGTCCGCCTGCTTATACAGCTCGGCCCGGTGGGCCTCGTCGGTGTCGGAGCGGGCGTCGTCCATCAGCTTGTCGAACGCGGGGTTGCTGTAGTTCACGCTCTGGCGGCCGCTGTTGGCACTGTAGAAGTAGTTGTACACCTGGAAGTCGGCGTCGGCATACAGGGCGTTCCAGGTGATGAAGGTGGTGGCCAGCTTGCCGGAGGTGCGATCGCTGGACCAGGTGGCGGCGTCCACCACGTCAAAGACGTACTCGATCCCCGCGTCGGCCAGGAAGCCCTGGACGGCGGTGGCCAGGGTCTCCTCCTGCTGGCGGACCTTGCCGCCGTCGATGGTCAGCCCGTCGGGATAGCCCGCCTCGGCCAGCAGCTGCTTGGCCTTCTCCACGTTGTACTCGTAGACGGGCAGGGAGTCGTCGTGGCCGGGGATGGCGGGGTTGAGGTAGGTGGTGGCGGGGATGCCCGCGCCGTCCAGCACGTACTCCACCAGCTCCTCCCGGTCGATGGCCAGGGAGATGGCCTGGCGGACCTTGGCGTCCTTCAGGGCGTCCACATCCAGGTTCAAGCTGAGGAAGCAGGTGCCCAGGGGATGATAGGCGGTGATCTGGTCGCCGTAGCTGTCCTTGTACTGGCCCAGCTGGGAGGCCAGCAGGTCGCAGGCGTCGATGTCGCCGTTCTCATAGGCCAGCAGCTTGGTGGTGGTGTCGCTGTAGTAGACCACGTGGATCTCGTCCAGCTTTACCTCGCCGCCGTGGTAGTCCTCGTTCTTCACCAGCACCGCCTCGGTGTTGGGGTCGTTGGACTGGAACTTATAGGGGCCGGTGCCGATCAGGTTGTCGTCGATGCCCCAGTCGGCCCCCGCCGCAGTGCAGGCGTCCTGGGGGAAGATGTTGGCGTAGCTGGTGCCCAGGTTCTTCACGAAGGGGGCGAAGGGGTATTCCAGGGTGATGGTGAAGTGGTAGTCGTCCTGGATCTCAAAGCCGGAAAGCTGGTCGGCCTTGCCGTCCAGCATGTCCTTTGCGCCCTGGATCATGCTGAAGTAGCTGAAGCTCTTGGCCCCGGTGGCGGGGGTGAACATCCGCTCGAAGGTGAACTTCACGTCCCGGGCGGTGAGCTCGGTGCCGTTGGTGAACTTCACCCCCTGCTTCAGCTCGAAGGAGTAGACGGTGCCGTCCTCGCTGACGGTGGGGAAGTCGGTGATCAGCACCGGCTCCTCGTTGTTGTCGTCGTCGAAGCGCAGCAGGCTCTCGGTGATCTCATCGGCGATGGAGGCGGACAGGCTGCCGGTGCTGACCTGCATGTCCAGGGTGTCGCCGTAGGGGGCCTGGCCGAAGCGGAACACCTTCCGGCCGTCCCCGCCGGCAGCGGCGGACTCGCCGGGGGCGGCGGGGGCCTTGGAACCGGAGGCGTCCGCGTCCGGGCCGTCGCCGCTGCCGCAGCCGGCCAGCAGCAGGGTCAGGGCCAGGGCCGCCGCCAGGGGGCGGAACAGCTTGCTTTTCTTTTCCATGTGCAAGGACCTCTTTCCTCGTCCCGGCGTGATCGCCGGGGGATATATGCGGAACGCGCAAAAAACGCCCCCGCGCAGCTTCTCTGCGCAAGGGCGTGCGATCACGCGGTACCACCTTGTTTCGCGCCGCGCCTCACGGCGCGGGCCTCGGGGCCGGCCGGGCGGACGCCCACCGGCTGCCGCTGTAACGGGCGGACCCGTCCCAGGCTCACCCATCACGGCTCACCCGCGACCCTCGGGGACCATGTTCAGCCTGTTCCGCCTGCCCGTTCTCACCACCGGGGCTCTCTGAAAAGCGGGGCGCAGACCTACTCTTCCCGTCATCGTGTCTCTCGTCTATTTATATATTGTCAGGCTCTCATGTTATCAAAGCCCACCGGAAATTGCAATGGGCGATCTGTACAGATCCTGCCCCATCCGGCCCATCTGCCAGGGCGATATCCACAGCGGCACAAAAAAGGGCGCACGGCGGGAGATCCGCCGTGCGCCGGGTCGGCATTGCCGCTCAGGCTGTCGCTCAGCCGTTGACGGTGCAGTACATGAAGTACTTGTAGCCCAGGGGGTTGGAGAAGAAGCCATCCACGCTGCTGTTGAGCATGTAGATGTCGGTGTAGAAGTACAGCGGGATGATGCAGCCGGTGTCCATCAGCATGTCCTCGGCGATGTGCATCAGCTGATAGCGGACCTCGTTGTCGGTGCAGGCCTTGATGGTGCTGATCAGCACGTCGTAGGTCTGGGCCCAGGTGCCGTTCTCCACCTTGATGTCCTCATAGCCCAGGCCGGTCAGATCCAGGCTGTACATGGCCAGGTCCTTGTGGGCGCCCTTGCCGTACTGGATGTCGTTGTTGCCGGAGCCGGAGACCCACATGTCCAGGAAGCAGATGGGGTCGTTGTAGTCGGCCAGCCAGCCGTTGCGGGCGATGCCGTAGTCGCCGTTCTTACGGGTGTTCAGGAAGGTGTTCCACTCCTGGTTGTCCATGTTGACGTTGATGCCCACGCTGGACACGGCGGCCTGGATATACTGGCCGATGGCCTCATGGCCGGAGCCGGTGTTGTACAGATAGGTGATGGTGGGGAAGTCGGTGAACTTCTGGGAGGCCTCATCGAAGGTGTAGTACTTCTTCAGGGTCTCCACGGCGGAGGCGTAGTTGGACTCCAGGGCGTCGGCGCTCACGTTGTAGTAGCCGTCGAAGTCGGCGCTGACGCCGGTGTTCTGGTAGAACTGCTTGCCGTCGGGCTCAGTCATGCCCATGGCCACGAAGGAGGAGGCGGGCACCTGGCCGCCCTGGGCGATATCCTCCACGATATAGTTGCGGTCCAGCAGCAGGGAGATGGCGCTGCGGATCTCCTGGCGGGCCTTCTCGGCCTCCACGCCGGTCAGGTTGCTGCCGGCGGGCAGGATCTCCTGGTTGATGTTCCAGCAGGCGTAGTAGGTGCCGATCTGGCCGGCCACCACGAACTGCTCGGGGTCGCTCTGCTTCAGGTTGGCGATCTCGTTGGTGGGCACGTCGTCGATCAGAAGCCAGCTGCCGTTCTGGAAGTTGGTCAGCATGTTGTTGGCGTCGTCGGACAGGTAGAACTCGATCTTGTCCATGAGGATCTCATCGGCGTCGTGGAAGTGCTCGTTCTTCTCCAGGGTGATGACGCTGTTGTGGTCCCAGCCGGTCATGGTGTAGGCGCCGTTGGACACGTAGGTGGAGGGATCGGTGGCCCACGCCTCGTTGGACACCACGTCCTCACGGACGGGGAAGTAGGTGGGGAAGGCCAGCAGCTCGTTCCAGTAGGCCACGGCGTTGGCCAGGGTGACCTCCAGGGTCTTGTCGTCCACGGCCTTCACGTTCAGCACGGCGTCGGGGTTGGCGATCTCCATCACGGGATCGCCGGTCTCCTCATCCTTCTTGGGCTCGCCGTTCTCGTCCAGCACGGGCGTCATCTCGTTCATGGCGGCGTAGCCGTCCACCACCTCGAACATATAGCCGTAGTCGGCGCCCAGCTCGGGGCTGGCGGCCCGGTTCCAGGCGAACACGAAGTCGGCGGCGGTGACGGCCTGGCCGTCGGACCAGGTCACGCCGTCCTTCAGAGTGTAGGTGTAGGTGACGGTGCCGTCCTCGTTGACCACGCCCTCGGGCAGCTCGGCGGCGGCGTCGGCCACGATGATCAGGTTGCCGCTGTCATCCTGGGACCACTTGGCCAGGCCGGAGAACAGGTGGGACACCAGGGTGGCGCCGTCCACGGCGGAGTTCAGGGCGGGGTCGATGGTGTCGGGCTCGGAGGCGATGCACACCGCCATGGAGGTGGCGCCGGCGGGGGCGCTGCTCTCACTGGGGGCCTTGGAGGCATCGGGGGCCGTGCTCTCGGTGGGCTTGTCGCCGCTTCCGCAGGCGGCCAAGCTCAGCACCATGGCCATGGCCAGGAGCAGAGACAGGAACTTTTTCATTTACGTTCTTCCTTCCTTATTTCATTTTCGGTCTATTTTCAAAATGCGCGTCGTCCCGGGGGAGCTCCCCCGGCGCGCATGATGAAACGGATCAATTCACCTCGGCCGTCCGGTGGCAGGCCACGAAGTGGCCCTTCTCCACCTCCTTGAAGGCAGGCATCTCCGCGGCGCACTGCTCGGTGGCGTACTGGCAGCGGGTGCGGAAGGGACAGCCGGAGGGGGCGTTGAGGGGGCTGGGGATGTCGCCGGTGAGGACGATGCGCTGGTTGGCCCGGGCGGCCTTGGGGTCGGGCACCGGCACCGCCGACAGCAGGGACTTGGAGTAGGGGTGCATGGGGCGGTCGTAGATCTCCGCCGCGTCGGCCAGCTCCACCATCCTGCCCAGGTACATCACGGCGATGCGGTCGCTGATGTGGCGCACCACCAGCAGGTCGTGGGCGATGAACAGGTAGGTCAGCCCCAGCTTGTCCTGGAGCTCGTCGAACATGTTGATCACCTGGGCCTGGATGGACACGTCCAGGGCGGACACCGGCTCGTCGCACACGATGAAGTCTGGGTTCACCGCCAGGGCCCGGGCGATGCCGATGCGCTGGCGCTGGCCGCCGGAGAACTCGTGGGCATACCGGGAGGCGTGCTCGCTGTTCAATCCCACATGGCCCATCAGCTCCAAAATGCGCTCCTCCCGCTCCTGCTTGGAGGCGCACAGCTTGTGGATGTCCAAAGGCTCGCCGATGATGTCGGACACCGTCATCCGGGGGTTCAGCGAGGAGTAGGGGTCCTGGAACACCATGGTGGCCTTCTTGCGGAACTCCTGGATGTCCGCCCGGCTCTCCAGCTTCTTCCCGTCGTACCACACCTCGCCGCTGGTGGGCTTGTAGAGGTGGAGGATCGTCCGGCCCACGGTGGTCTTGCCGCAGCCCGACTCGCCCACCAGGCCCAGGGTCTCCCCCCTGTTGATGGAGAAGGACACGCCGTCCACCGCCTTCAGCGGCTTGCTGCGGAACATCCCCACGTTGATGTCGAAGTATTCCTTCAGGTCCTTGACTTCGATCAGGGGCCGATCAGCCTTCTCACTCATGGTCCTCGCCCCCTTCCCCGTCCAGTTTGATGGAGCCGTCCTCCACGCCCCGCTTCACGTTCATCCAGCAGGCGGCGCGATGGTCGCCGTTGAGCTGCATGTTCTCGCAGCGCTGCTTGATGCAGATCTTCATGGCCGCGTCGCACCGGGGGGCGAAGGGACAGCCCGCCGGCATGTTCAGCAGGTCGATGGGCGTGCCGGTGATGGGCTGGAGCTTCTTCCCCGCCGTGTTGGAGCTGGGGATGGAGCGCATCAGGCCCTTGGTGTACTCGTGGCCCGGGTTGTAGAAGATCTCGTCGGCGGTGCCCTGCTCGCAGATGGAGCCGGCGTACATGACGATGACCTCGTCGCACAGCTGGGCCACCACTCCCAAGTCGTGGGTGATCATGATGATGGCCATGCCCAGCTCCTTTTGCAGGGAGGTCATCAACTCCAGGATCTGGGCCTGGATAGTCACGTCCAACGCGGTGGTGGGCTCGTCGGCGATGAGGATGTCCGGCTCGCAGGCTAAGGCCATGGCGATCATCACCCGCTGGCGCATACCGCCGGAGAACTCGAAGGGATACTGCTTCATCCGCTTCTCCGGCTCGTTGACGTTCACCAGCCGGAGCATCTCCACCGCCCGGTCCCAGGCTTCCTTCTTGTTCCGGTCGGTGTGGAGCAGGATCGCCTCCATCAGCTGGCGGCCGATGGTGTAGGTGGGGTTGAGGGAGGTCATGGGGTCCTGGAAGATGATGGATATCTTGTTGCCCCGGACGTTCTTCATCACCTTTTCCCCGGCGCCCACCAGCTCCTGCCCGTCCAGCTTGATGGAGCCGGACACGATCTTGCCGGTGCCCGCCAGGATCTGCATGATGGAGTAGGCAGTGACGGACTTGCCCGAGCCGGACTCGCCCACGATGCCCAGCACCTTCCCCCGGTCCAGGAAGAAGGACACGCCGTTGACCGCCTTCACCTCGCCCGCGTCGGTAAAGAAGGAGGTGTGCAGATCTTTCACTTCTAACAGAGACATGGTCCCACGCTCCTTTCCGTCAAGCGTTGAGTTTGGGGTCGAAGGCGTCCCGCAGCCCGTCGCCCAGCAGGTTGAGCGACAGCACGATCAGCGAGATGATCACCGCCGGGATCACCAAGCGGTAGGGGTAGGAGCTGATGCCGTTGAGCGCGTCGGAGGCCAGGGAGCCCAGCGACGGCATAGGGGCGTTGACGCCCAGGCCCAGGAAGGACAGATAGCTCTCGGTGAAGATGGCGCTGGGGATCTGCAGGGCGGTGGAGATGATCACCACGCTGATGCAGTTGGGGATCAGGTGCTTGGCGATGATCCACCGCCCCTTGGCGCCGGCGGCCTGGGCGGCCAGCACATACTCCTGCTCCCGCAGGGAGAGGATCTGGCCCCGGATCAGCCGGGACATGGACACCCAGTACAGCACGCCGAACACGATGAACAGGCTGATGATGTTGGCGCCGATCTTCTCCAGCACGGTGCCCTCGATGGCCTTTTCCAGGCCGGAGGCCTTGAGGGTGGTGGCCAGCAGGATCACCATGAGCATGTCGGGCAGGGAGTAGATGATATCCACGATGCGCATGATGAAGATATCCACCTTACCGCCGCAGTAGCCCGCCACGGAGCCGATCGTGATGCCGATGATCAGCACGATGATGCTGGCGAAAAAGCCGATCGCCAGGGAGATGCGGGCACCGTACACCACTCGGATGAAGTAGTCCCGGCCCATGGCGTCGGTGCCGAACACATGGGGGAACACCTTCTCCCCCGCGTCGATCTTTTTCTGCTCCGCCCGGCCGTAGGTGAAGGGGGCCAGGTTGTTATAGGAGGAGTCCACCGGCTTGCCGGGGACCACGCCCAGCTGCTGATCGTAGGAGTAGGGCCAGACCATGGGCAGTATGACGGAGGACAGGGCGATCAGCACGATCATGATCAGGCTGACGAAGGCCACCTTGTTCTTCACCAGGCGCTTCACGCCGTCCTTGAAGAAGGTGCTGGAGGGGCGCATCTGGACCATGTACGCCTTGTCCTGCTCTGATGCGGGGTCGAAGGCGCTCAGGTCCACATGGAGGCTGAAAGGTTTCTTTGACATGTTCCGCCCCTCCTCAATCGAAGCTGATCCGCGGGTCCACCACTTTGTACAGGATGTCGCTCAGCAGGTTCATGACCACGATGAGGACGGCCAGCACGATGGTGGTGCCCATGACCAGGGGGTAGTCCCGGTTGATGATGCTGTTCACGAAGGCCCGGCCCACCCCGGCCACGGCGAAGATCTTCTCCACCACCAGGGAGCCGGTGACGATGTAGGCCAGCATGGGGCCCACATAGGTGATCACGGGGATCAGGGAGTTCTTCAGCGCGTGGCCGAAGATGATCCGCCGGCCGGACACGCCCTTGGCCCGGGCGGTGCGGATGTAGTCCTGCCCCAGCACGTCCAGCATGGAGGAACGGGTGAGGCGGGTGATATAGGCCATAGGGTACAGGGCCAGGGTGATGATGGGCAGCACCAGCCCCGCCGGCCCCGACTGGGCCGAGCCGTTGCCCGGCAGCAGCTGGAGCTTGACCACAAAGACCACCAGCAGCAGCGAGCCCATGATGAAAGAGGGCATGGACACGAAGGCGGTGGTCACCACCATGATGATCCGGTCGATGAGCTTATTGCGCCGCAGGGCGGCCACCGCCCCCAGCACCACGCCGCACGCCAGCGCGCACCCCGCGGCGATCACGCCCAGCTTGACGGACACCTTCATGCCGTCCATGATGATGGTGGACACCTGCTGGCCCCGCTGTTTGATGGAGGGGCCGAAGTCCAGATGGAGGATATCGTTCAGATAGGTGGTATACTGCTCGAACCGGGGCTTATCCAGGCCGTATTTGGCCTCCAACGCCGCCCGCACCGCTGGGGAGGGAGATTTCTCGCTCAAAAACGGCCCGCCGGGGACGGCGTGCATCACAAAAAAGGTCACCGTGATGACCACCCACACCGTCAAGATGGCCAGCCCGATGCGCTTGAGGATATAGGCCAGCGTCTTTGTGTTCATATGCATCCCGCCTTCTTCGTTTCTTTGTACAGCTCCTTATATGAAAGCCGTTCCTCTTTTGCTTGCAAAAGAGGGCCGCAAGGGCCGGCCCTTGCGGCCGGGATCCTCCGCCGTCAAGGCGCAGGGCTTTTCATTATTTGTTTATTGTATATTACCCCGGCCCAAATTGCAATTTCTTTTTTTGAAAATCGCAAAAAATTTTTTGCCAGGGCCGGTGCGGCCCTTCCAGATCGTCCAGATCGTCCGCCTCAGCCCCGGACCCTGGCCCCCCGCTCGCAGCGGTTGCCCCAGGAGTCGATCAGCTCGTCCCCCCGGTAGACGCAGATGATCTCGCAGTGGTTGGAGCACCCGCCGCAGCCCGCCTCCCGGGTGCGGAACTCCATGTTCTCGACGGAGAAATCGAACTCCTGCCGCTTGCTGCCCCTCCTGGCCAGGATGGCCGCGCCCAGCGCCCCCATCAGGTGGCCGTTGGGGTCCACCACCACGGGACAGCCCAGGGTGCGCTCGAAGGCGGCCACCACGCCCTTGTTCTTGCTCACGCCCCCCTGGAACACCACCGGGGAGACGATCTTCTTGCCCTTGCCCACGTTGTTGAGGTAGTTGGCCGCCACCGCGTTGCACACCCCGGCGATGATGTCCTCCCGGGGGTGGCCCATCTGGATCTTGTGGACCAGGTCGGACTCGGCGAACACGGTGCACCGGGCGGCGATCTGGGTGGGGTGGGTGGAGCGCAGGGCGTAGTCGCCGATCTCCTCCACCTCGATGCCCAGCCGCTTGGCCTGGCTGGACAGGAAGGCCCCGGTGCCCGCGGCGCACAGGGTGTTCATGGCGTAGTCCACCGCCACCCCGTTCTCCACCAGGATGATCTTGGAGTCCTGGCCGCCGATCTCCAGGATGGTGCGCACGTCGGGGTAGAAGGTGGTGGTGCCCACGGCGTGGGCGGTGATCTCGTTCTTCACCATGGTGGCCCCCAATACCACCCCCACCAGCTTCCGGGCGGAGCCGGTGGTGCCGGTGGCCACGATCTTGTACTTCTCCTTGTCGAACTGGCCCTCCAGCAGGCCCACCAGCTCCTTCACCGCGCCGATGGGGTCCCCCTGAGTCCAGATGTACTGGCTGGCCAGGATGCCGTTCTTCTTGTCGATGATGACGCCCTTGGTGGAGATGGACCCCACGTCTACGCCCAGATACGCGTGTTCCACGTTATAAGACCTTCTTTCTCATGTCGATCATGTCATAGAACGCCTCCAGCCGGGTCATGAGCCCCACGTCGCTGGTCTGGGCGTCATAGGTGAGGTAGAGCACCGGGATCTTGTAGTCCGCGCCGATGTTCTGCAATACGGGCATCACGTCGATCTCCGGGGTGCAGGCGGCGGACTTCACATGGATCAGCCCGTCGAAGCCCCGCTCGGCGCACTCCCGGGCATACCAGATGTTGGCGGTGGAGGTGGGGCCCATGTCGTACCGGCACAGGTCCCGGATCTTCACCCGGAGGTTCTTCTGCCCGCTGCCGTAGCGCAGGAACTGGTTGGTGACGTTCATCCAGCGGTGGACCTCCAAGCGCATGTCCGCCAGCTTCTTCTCCAGCTCCAGGTTGGAGAAGGCGTCCATGGCGGTGTAGAACTCCCCCACGATCCCCACCCGCAGGGGCTTTTGGGGCTTGTCCAGAGGGATGGACTGGAGGGCGCGCTTGGCCGCCCGGTAGCCCGACTCCACGTCGGAGCGGCCCTGGGCTGTGTACATGGCGGTGAGGAAGTCCCGGTAGGCCCGCTCATACTGGTCGCCGGTGGCGTCGAAGCCGCAGTTCCTATAGTATTCGCCGGTGATGTCGTCCACATACTCCGCCATCCGCAGCCCCTCCATGAACTGGATCAGGAACCGGGCGTAGCTGGCCTTGGGGTCGAACCGCCGGATGATGCGCAGGTACTCCTTCTTTTTGGACATGTCGTAGTCGGACAGATTGATGAAGTCGAACTGGTAGCCCAGGTCCCGGAGGATCTGCTCCAGCAGCTCCCCGTAGTAGCCCAGGCGGCACAGCCCATGGGTCATCAGCAGGGTGTCCGCCCCCGCCTCCAGCGCCTCGATCATGCTGCCCAGCATGGTCTTGAACGGGGTGCACACGAAGTCGGGGCTGTACTTGGTGCCCAGCTCCATGGTCCGCTTGGTGAGGGCGGGGGGCATGACGTACTTGCACCCCAGGGCCTGCTCCACGATGTATTTGAAGGCGCAGTTGTACTCCGCGTACCGGGGGAAGGACACGTTCCTCGTCTTGTTCTCTCCCATCACAGCACCCCCTTCTGGAAGCGGATGATATCGATGAAGCTCTCCAGCCGGGTCTCCACCCCGGCGGTGCCGCTCTGGCTGTCCAGCACCAGCTCCAGCATGGGCACGCCCTTCACCCGCCGGACGATCAGCTCGTTGACCATGGCGTCGGGGCCGCAGGGGAAGGCGCTGAGCAGGATGATGCCGTCCACGTCGTTTTGGTGGATGGCCACGCCGCCCAGGATCTCCCGGCTGATCTCCCACTTGCAGGTGGGGGAGATCTCCCGGCTGTGTTTGAGGGCCGCCTCCCGGTCCACCATGTCCGCCCGGACGGGGACCACCCCCGCCTTTTTCAGATAGTCGCTCACCATCCGGCCCATGTAGGGATCCTCCGCCACATAGCTGTGGGCGGCGATAAGCACCTTCATCCCCGTTTTCTTATACTGCTGCTCGTAGCGCTGCACCCGCTCCTTGTGGTGGCTGAGCTCCGCCTTCTTCGCCGCCTTGTACGCCTTCTTCGCCGCTTTGGCGGAGGCGCCCAGGCTCTTGCCCAGCTCCACCAGGGCGTCCTCCTCCCCGGCCTTCTTCATCTCCTCGTCCACATCATAGGACAGGAACCGCTGGCGGCTGTCCCGGAACACGTTGGCCGCCAGGTCGGGCAGGGCCTCGAACCGGGTGCACATGGCCCGCTGGCGGCCGAAATTGCTCACCCGGGGCACCAGGATGTAGTCGCACCGGCCCACCAGCGCCGCCACATGGCCCAGGTAGATCTTCAAGGACAGGCACGCCTCGTCGATGGCCAGAGCCGTCCCCCGCTCCAGGATCTCCCGGTCGGTGGGGGGGCTGACCACCGTCTCCATCCCCAGCTCCTGGAAAAAAGTCTGCCACAGCACACGGCAGCGGTAGTACAGCATGGCCCGGGGCAGGCCGATCTTGATGCTCTCGTTTTCCATATCCATGTCCTCGCGTCTTTTGTAGATGGTGGGCGGTCGGACGACGGCCACCGTGAAGTTTTATTTTATACCATTTCTCCCCAGATGGCAAGGCCATTTTCTCCAAAAAAAGCCCCCGGCGGCGGGGGCCGGTTGGCCATGTTCCCCGCTTTCAGAAGCTGTACCAATAGCTGAAGTATTCAGATTCGCGAGCTAAGATTGCCGGTGGCAAGGCGAAAGATCGCGGGAATACTTTGTGTATTTCAAGATCTTTCAACGCGGCCAGCGGCAATTTGGGCCGCAAAGCTGGGTGCTGAGGCTATTGGTACAGCTTCTCAGGTCGGTCGTGTCCATTTCCCGAAAAAGCCGCCCGGCGTCTGGACGCCGGGCGGCTTGGTGTCAAAACTCCCTATTTTTATCGGACAGCACCACACGCCGCTGGTTGGCCTCCTCCTCCGTGTCCCAGGGGAGCACGTCCCCCGGCTCCTTCAGGTAGCTGAGGATCTGCCAGATCCCCTCCCCGGTGTAGGAGCTGACGTGGAAGATGGGGTCGGCCCCGGCCATCTCCAGCCAGTGGTGGGCCCGCTGGATGTCGCCGTCCTCCTGGTCGATCTGGGTGACGATGCCGATCACGGGCCGGTTGGCGCAGGCCGCCACGCAGGGCGGGTAGAGGGAATAGGGCTCGATGGTGCTCAGCAGCAGCCCCACCACGTCCGCCTCATAGGAGTACAGCGCCAGCGCCCGGCCCAGGTTGGCGGTCTGGGCGTACTCCCCCGGCGTGTCGATGACCACGCTGTGGTGGTTGACATACTGGGTCTTGTGGTAGGCGATGGTGCCCCCCCGCAGAGCCTGGGTGAGGGTGGTCTTGCCGCACTCGCTGCGCCCCACGAACATGATCTTCTTCATGTCTTGGTGATCTCACACACGGTGAAGCCCAGCTTATGCTGCAAAAAGGAGGTGATGCCCTGCATGGCCGACTGCACGTTGGAGATGCGCCCGGTGAAGATCAGCGTGCCGCTGAACCGGTCGATGAAGCCCATCTCCACCCGGGAGGTCTTGAGGGCCACGTCCCCGGCGATCACCGCCGTCTCCGACGGGCACAGGCAGCAGATGCCGATGGCGGCCTGAGCGTAGTCCACGTTGGGATCCAGCCCCAGCTTCTTGTAGATGATCTCGTCCGGGCTGGCGATGATGTGGGCCAGGGTCACCTGCTTGCCCGGGACCGTCTCCTGGATGAGGCGGATCTTGCCCTCGGTGGAGGCGCCGAATCTCAGCAGGCTGTCCAGAGGCTCCTTGTCCATGGCCGTCCACGCTCCTTTCCCGTTTTGTTCATGAGACCGGCCCGGACGGCGGAACAGAGCCGCCGTCCGGAACTGGTCAGATCAGTTTCTCCAGCAGCCCCTTGTGGGGGGAGGGGATCACGCAGGTGCTGGTGATGTCCCCGGTGTCCGCCAGCTGGTTCAGACAGGAATCGATGGCCGACTTGACGGCGGACACCTCCCCCGTGAGGATGAGGTAGCCCTTGCCGCCCAGGCCCCTCGCCACCCGGACTTCCATCAGGGTGACGTTGGACGCCTTGGCCGCGATGTCCGCCGCCCGCACGATGGTGAGGGCGGACATGGTCTCCAGCAGGCCCAGAGAGACGATCTTGCCCGCGTCGGCGGTGCCCACCAGGGCCCCCGGCACGGACGCGTGCACGTTGTTGATGGTGTGGTGGCAGATCAGGTAGGTCCCCGCCGTCTTGCGCCCGGTCTCCATGGAGCTCTTGACGGCCCCCACCTGCCCGCTGATGATGATGATATACTTGCCCGGGCAGATGGCGGTGGCCACCAGCAGCTCCACGTTGGCGGCCTTCAGCATCTCATCGGCGGTCTGCACCCCGGCGGGGATGCTCTTCAGCTCGATCAATCCAATCGACTTTCCCATAAGCGTCCTCTTTTCTTCTCAGCGTCAAGCCTGGATGGCGATGCTGTCGCCGTCGATGGCCGTGATGGTCCCCGCGATGCTGGCGTGGAGGCTGGAGCCCAGCTTCCCCTCGGGTATCTTGGCGATCAGATCGCCCTTTTCCACGCGGCCGCCTACGGCCACCACCGGCTCGGAGGGGGCGCCCGCCCCCTGCCGCAGGGGCAGCGTCACCTTGTCATAGGCGGGGACGGCCTCGTCCAGAGGCGCGGCCACGTCGTAGGCGGACAGGCCCAGCTGATGGATCAGCTTGTGCACCGGGTAGCGCTTCAGGTCCCGGTAGGGGGCGGCCCGGTCGGGCTTGCCGTTCAAGCTGCTGCGGATGCCCTGGCCCGCCAGGATGTTCTTCATGTTGGCGTTGAGCTTCCAGGGCTGCAGGCCCATGACGCAGGCGTACTCGCACAGGCGGCACCCCACGCACAGGTAGGCGTTCATGGGGGTCTGCTCGGGGTCGCACAAAGAGCCGTAGGCCGCCACCCGCATGAGCTTGTGGGGCTCCAGGCGGTGGCCCAGCATGTGCCGGGGGCACACCTCGGAGCACAGGGAGCACTGCATACAGGCGGTGGCCGCCCGGCGGGTGGAATCGGTGACGGGCCGCTCCAGGCTCACCAGCAGGGGGTGCCCCGCCGGGACCACGATGAGGCCCTTGGTGGTCTTGGTGACGGCGCTGTCCACGCCCACGATCTTGCCCATCATGGGCCCGCCGTTGATCACCTTGTAGTCGGCCACGGCGGGGCCCCCGGCCAGAGCCAGGGCCTGGGCCACGGTGATGCCCAGGGGCACCTTGACGGTCTTGGGCGCGCGCACCGCGCCGGTGAGGGTGACATACTTCTCCACCACCGGCCTGCCCTGGGAGGCGTCCAGCACGTTGAGGGCGGTCTCCACGTTGGTGACCACCACTCCCACGGCCAGGGGGATGCCTCCCTCGGGGACGATGCGGCCGGTGACCTCGTAGACGATCACCTGCTCGTCCCCGGCGGGGTAGAAGGCCCCCAGCAGGTGGACGCTCAGCTTGGGATGGGCGGGCAGGGCCTTTCTCAGCGACTCCGCCGCGGCATGGTAGTGCTCTTTCAGCGCCACCACGCCTTTTTCCGCTCCCACCTGGTCCACGATGAGGTCCAAAGCGGTGAGCAGCTTTTCCGCCTGGAGGTCCATGAGCTGCTGGTCCACCCGGAGCAGAGGCTCGCACTCCGCCCCGTTGATGATGACCGTGTCCGCCTTGGCGTTGAGCTTGACGTGGGTGGGGAAGCCGGCGCCGCCGGCCCCCACCACGCCCGCGCTCTGGACCTGGGCGATCAGATTTTCAGACATATGCGCACCCCTTCCGGTCAACGGACATCCAGGCCCCCGACCAGCACGCATCTGCGCCGCCGGGCGAAGGACTTGGCTGTGGTCAGCCCCTCTCCGGTGGGCCCGGCGATGGTGAACGTGGTGCAGCCCTCGCCGCCCACGCCGATCCCGGCGTAGGAGGGGCCGTTCTTCACGAAAATGGTGGTCTGGATCAGCTTGGCCATCTTGGTCAGCTTATCCACGTTCCGGGAGTGCATCATGGCGGTGTGGCGGTTGCCGTGCTCCACCCGGATGGCCATGTCGATGGCGGCGTCCACGTCGGGCACCCGCACGATGGGCAGGATGGGCATCATCAGCTCCACCTGCACGAAGGGGTGGTCCTCGGTGGTCTCCATCATGATCACCTTCACCTCGCTGCCCACGCTGATGCCCACCTTCTCCAGGATGTAGCGGGCGCTCTTGCCCACGAAGTCGGTGACGGGGTGCTTGCCGTCCTCCTTCACCACCAGCTTCACCAGCTTGTCGATCACGGCGGGGTCCTTGAGCTCATAGGCGCCGGACTTCTTCATGTTGAACATGAGGTAGTCGGCGATGGAGTCCACCGCGATGACCTCTTTCTCCGCGATGCAAGGCAGGTTATGGTCGAAGCTGCACCCGTCCACGATGTCCTGGGCGGCCTTTTCGATGTTGGCGGTCTCGTCCACCACCACGGGGGGATTGCCCGCCCCAGCGCCGATGGCCTTCTTGCCGCTGGACAGCACCGTTTTCACGATGGCGGGGCCGCCGGTGGCCACCAGCATCCGGACCTTGGGGTGGCTCATCATGGCGTTGGTGTTGTCGATGGAGGGCTCGGACACCGTGACCACCAGGTTGGCGGGGGCGCCCGCCCGGGCCAGGGCCTTGTTGATCAGCTGGATCAGGTGCAGCGACACCATCTTGGCCCGGGGATGGGGGCTGAACACCACGGAATTGCCCGCCGCCAGCATCCCGATGGAGTTGCAGATCACGGTCTCGGTGGGGTTGGTGGTGGGGGTGATGGCCCCAATCACGCCAAAGGGGGAGTACTCCACCAGGGTGAGGCCGTCGTCGCCGCTCATGGCATCGGTGGTCAGGTCCTCGATGCCAGGGGATTTGGTGGCGGCCAGCCGGTTCTTCACCAGCTTGTACTCGTAAGCGCCCATGCCGGTCTCCTCCACGGCCAGGCGGGAGATGTAGTCCAGGTTCTCCTCCTCCAGCACCACGTCCCGTATGGCCTGGACGTACTTGGCCCGGTCGTGCATGGAGCAGTTCAGATATGCCTTCTGCGCGGCGGCGGCGGCCTCCACGGCGTCGTCCATGCTCTCGAACACGCCCCAGTCGCCGCCCGCGGCGGCGCAGCTGGGCTGGGCGCCGCCCATGTCAACCCGGCTGAGCACCTGCTTGACGATGTTGGCCACCACTTGTTCATCAAAGCTCATTCGCGGTCCCTCCTTCAATCTGCATTGCGTAGCGCGCGATCTCCATGTCCTGCTCCACGGTGCCGCCGGACACGCCGATCCCCCCCGCCGTTTTGCCGTCCACGATATAGGGGAAGCCGCCGCCGAACAGCACGATCCTGCCCGGGTCGGCGTTCTCGATCCCATACAGCGGGCCGTCGGGCCGGGAGGCCGCGCCCAGCTCGTGGGTGGGCATCTGGAAGGCGAAGGCGGTGTACGCCTTGCCCGCCGACACCTGGATGCTGCCCACGAAGGCCCCCTCCATCCGCTGGAGGAACATCAGGTTGCCGCCCGCGTCCACGGCGGAGAACACCACCGGCACGCCCAGCTGCCTGGACTTCTCCTGGGCCCGGGCCGCCATGCGGTGCAGCACCTCCAGGCTCATGGGGGGGAGGCCCCCGCCGCCGCAGCGCTCCATGGCCTCCTTGACCAGGCCGGTGACCTTCTCCCGCATCTGGGTCAGGTCCTCCTGGAGCCGGGCCATGGCGTAGACGGCGTCGGACAGCCGGTTCAGGTAGCGCACCAGCACCTCCCGCACGGGAAGCTCCACCACCCGCCGCTCCGCCCGGCGCACGATGGTCCGGGCCACGTGGAGGGCCGCCGAGGCGGGGTCCACGCCGGGGATGACGAAGTGGGTCTGCTTGCCGGTGGTCAGGGTGCAGGTGTCCACCACCCCCTCCAGGAACGCCACGTCCTCCTCTGAGATGTTTCCCTTGAGGGCCGCGGCGGTCTCCGGGGAGTCGCTCGCCAATTCCGCGCCCACAGAGAACAGCCGCCCTTGGATCTTGCGCACTGTGGTGCGGATGAATTCATTTTCGGTCTGGGCATAGGCCAGGCCCAGCATGGAGTTGGCCTCGTCGATGGTGCCGTAGCACTCCACCTTGGGGTCGGATTTGCTCACCCGGCCCCCGCCCACCAGGCTGGTCTGGCCCCTGTCGCCGCCCTTGGTGTAGAGATTCGCCATCAGCCCACCTCCACCGTGTCCACGATGCCCACGATGGCCTTGTCGATGGGGGCCGAGGCGTTCTGGAACACATAGCGGGCGGAGCTGCCCTGGCTGACCAGGACGATCTCGCCGGTGCCCGCGCCCACAGAATCCACCGCGATCTCGGTGGTGCCGTCCCGCTCCAGGCGCTCGGTGAGCTTCTCCACGATGAGCAGCTTCATCCCGATCAGGTTCTCATTCTTACTGGTGGAGACCACGGTGCCGATCACTCTGCCTAAATACATTTCGCTCCACCTTTCTCACGATTCGAATCGAATGGTCACGCCCCGCCTGCGGGCCTCGTCGGAGGCCAGGGCGGTGACGATGGTCCCCTTCGGCACGGCGATCGCCGCCCCCCGGGGTGCGGTGTTCACCGCCTTCACGCTGAGGATCCTGCCCGCCAGCGCGGGCCGGATGACGCTCCCGCCCTGGGCCGCGGGCCCCTGCCCTTTGGCGGGCTCTGCCGCCTGCGCGGGCAAAAAGCTGGCGATCGCACGGCGGGCCGCGTCCGCCATCCCCTCCGCCGGGGTCAGCCTGGCCCCATAGCTCTGGAGCTTCACCAGGTTATCATGCAGCGCGTCCCGCAGGGCGGGGGCCATATGGTAGCCCAGCTCTTTGCGCTTGGGATGGTCCGGGCAGGCCCCGTCCACCGCGATCACCACGTTTTTTCCCTTCAGCAGAGCGCTCAAGATCATGGCGGCGGCGGGGGTGTCCGACATGCAGCCGGCCAGGTGGGCGGCGGTGTTCACCGTCAGAGCGGGCACCAGGATGGTGTCGAACCCGGCCGCCACCTTCTCAGGGGGCGCGTCCGCCGACTCCACCCACAGCTGTTCCGGGGCCAGGGCGGCGCGCACGGCCTCCTCCCCCGTCACGTACATGGCGCTGCGGGTCATGAGCACATGGTAGGTGAACCCCTCTCCCCTCAGCTCCTTCAGCTTTTCCAGCGCGGTAGGCACACCGATGGCCGCGCCGGTGACGATCACCAGCGCCTTTTTCTGTCGGTCGATCAGCTTTCGGACCACCCGCTCCGCCAGCTCGTCCGCCAGCAGCGCCATGGCCAGATCGCGCCGTTCCTGTTGTGTCAATGGTCCTCACCTGCCTTATTCCGTGCAGTTCATGGCGATGCCCAGCGGCGTCACCAGCAGCGGGGCCGCCGGTTTCACCACAGGGACCTCCAGATATTTTTGGAACACGGTCTCGAACTCGGTGAAGCAGCACGCGCCCCCCACCACATAGACCGTGTCCACCGGGCATCTCGCCAGGCAGCGCTTGACGATGGCGGCCATCTTCTCCACCACCGGCTTGACGACCGGGAACACGCTGTGCTCCTGGGCCGGGTCCCGCTTCATCAGCTCGGCCTCGTGGGTGCCGCACCCGTGGAAGCCCGCCAGCACCAGGGTCATATGGGTGCCGCCGGTGGGCTCGTCGTCCACGAATACCACCTTGCCGTCCCGCAGGATGCTGATGCCGGTGGTCCCTCCGCCAACATCGACCACTGCCCCGTCCGTGATGCCCAGTACCGAGGCCGCCGCCGTGGGCTCATCCACGGTGGTGGTCAGGCGGAACCCCGCCGCCTCCACCACGTTGCCGATGGCCTTGACGCTGCCGGACACGATGCCCGGCGGGATGGCGCAGCCCGCCGCCTCCAGCTCCACGCCCAGCTGGTCCTCCAGCTGGGCCTTCAGCCGGGTGACGGCGCGCACCGCGCCCATGTAGTCCACCACCACCCCGTCCCGCACCACGGTGGAGGGATAGGTCGCCCCGGCCACGGGCCGGTCCTCCCCGTCCACCACGGCCAGCACGATGTTGGCGGTGCCCAGGTCCACGCCGGTGCGCAGCGCCCCCGTCCAAGGCTCGTTTCGTTGTTCCTCGATGAGGCGCTGGAACGCCAGCAGCGTGGCGTTGCACGCCTCCATGTCATGGCTCATATCCGTTCTCCACCCTCAAGCGGCCCGGCCTTCACTCCACGATGATATAGGCCCGGTCGCCGTTCTTCACGCCAAACGCGTTGGCCTCGTCCACGTCGATGTGCATCTCGGGGGCGAACTGCTCCGACACCCGGATCAGCACGTTGTGGAAGATGCCCCCCCGGGGGCCCCGGATCTCCACCTTCACCATCTGTTTGTCCCGCACGCCCATGCGCTGGGCGTCCTCGGGGGGCAGGTGGATGTGCCGCAGGGCGGCGATGGTGCCCGTGTCCTTTTCGATGGTCCCCTTGGGGCCCTTGATGGTCACGCCCGGGGTGCCCGCCAGCTTGCCGGACTCCCGGATGGGGGGGCGCACGCCCAGGGCGAACCCGTCGGTGACGGAGATCTCCACCTGGGACTCGCTCCGCAGGGGGCCGAGCACGCGCACGCGGCCCAGCTCCCCCTTGGGTCCATGGAGGGTGACCATCTCCTCGCAGGCATACTGGCCCGGCTGGCCCAGCTCCTTTTTGAAGGTCAGTTCGCTGTCCCGGCCGAACAGGATGTCCATGTCCGCCCGGTCCAGGTGGATGTGCCGGTTGGACACGCCGATGGGCACCGAGCGCTGGAACTTCTCCAGCTCCTCAATCACCAGCCGGGTGACCAGCCGGACGAACATCTCATAGGTCTGCTTCTCCACGGTTCATACCACCTCAGCCCAGCTCTTTGGGCAGGATCTTCTCCACATCGGTGTGGGGCCTGGGGATCACATGGACGGAGACCACCTCGCCCACCTTCTCGGCGGCCACGGAGCCCGCGTCCACAGACGCCTTGACGGCGCCCACGTCTCCCCGGACCATGACGGTGACCAGGCCGGAGCCGATCTTCTCATAGCCGATCAGGGCGACGTTGGCGGACTTGGTCATGGCGTCGGCGGCCTCGATGGCGCCCACCAGGCCCTTCGTCTCCACCATGCCCAGCGCTTCACCTTTGCTCATAAGTTACCTCCTAAAAATGGCCGTTCCCGGCCTTGCTTCACTGCTTGCGCCTGCTCCCCTTCTTGACAGGGGCCTTCCGGGCGGTCTTGGGCTTGGCCGGGGCGTCCTCCCCGGCGGGGGCCTCCTCCGCCCCGTCCGGCCCCTCCTCGGGGGCCTCCGCCTCCTGCTGGGGTTCCGCCGGGACCTCCGGGGCCGTCTCAGGCTCCTCCACGGGAGCCTCCGGCTCGGGGACCGGCTCCTCCTCCGCCACCTCGGGGATCGGCTCCTCCGCTGCGGGGGCGGGGGCCTCCTCCTCCGCCTCGGGGACCGCCGGGGCCTGGGCCTCCGGCGCCTCCTCCACAGACGGGGCGGGCGCTTCCTTTTCCGGCTCATCGGGGCCCGCGGGGGGCTCCGGGGGGGCGGGAGGCTCTGGGTCCACGGGGGGCTCCGGGGGCTCGCGGCCCACGGTCTCCTCCGTCCAGACCAGCCGGTCCAGCGCCTGGGCCGGACGGGCGATCACCTTGGTGCTCACCACCCGGCACACCTTGCCCGCCGCGATCTTGGCGGCGTCCACGGCGGCCTTGACCGCGCCCACATCCCCCTGGATCTTCACGGTGGTCCAGCCGCCGCCCTTGGTCAGCTCATAGCCGATCAATTCCACGTTGGCGGACTTCACCGCGGCGTCGGCGGCGGTGACGCCGCCCAGCAGCCCCTGGGTCTCGATGAGCCCTAAACTCTTCTGCATACACGTACCTCCTAGTCCAGAGGTTTCAGCGGCAATTTCTTCACCAGCCGCGCCGCGTTGGCCCCCAGGGCTCGCACCTGGTCGGCCTGCCGGGCGGGGACGCGGTAAAGGGGCCGGCCCTGGTCCAGCTTGGAGTAGTGCAGGACCACGAACTGGCGGTCCAGTCCCAATCCCACTTCCAGCCGGGATGCCTGGGCGGCTTCCCAGGCCATGGCCAGCGCGTCCATGCCCTCTTTCGTCCCCTGCTCCCAGGGGATCCCCTCCTCCTCCATGCCGTAGGTCAGCTGCCGCAGCGCTGCCTGGGAGGCGTCGGGGCTCATGAGGACGTGGACATTAGGTTTGGTCATCTCGATGGGCATGGCCATGGGTCAGGCCCTCCCTTCCAGCACCGACAGCACCAATCCGGTGGCCACCGCGTTGCGGGGGCCTTCGCTGCCCCGGATGTTGCCCCGCCCGGCCACCACCTTGTACTGGGACAAAGCGTCGGTGACCATCTGCGGGACCTCGAAATCCAGGGCGGAGCCGCCCACCAGCACCACGAACCGGATGTCCCGGACGCTGCCCGTAGGGCTGACCCGGGTGAGGGCTCGGATGGCGTTGGTGACGAACACCTTCTGCTTGGCCTGACGGCGGATGAGGCGGATCCTCTCCATGGACCAGTCCCCCTCCAGAGGGAGCATCTTGCCCTCCTTCAGGATGACCACCTTGGCGAAAATGTTGGGGTCCAGCGGGGTGGGGAAAAATTCCACGGTGCCGTTCTCGTGGCGGATGTGGAACAGGCTCTCCACCTTGGCCATGGGATACTTCTTCACGTCTTCCGCCGTGTCGAAGCTGTCCAGGCCCATCTCCGACTGGATGAGGAGGGTGACCATGTTGCCCGCCCCCGCCAGATGGATGGAGTGGATGGTCCCGTCCTCGCTGATGATGGAGGCGTCGGTGGAACCGGCGCCCATGTCCAAAATGGCCAGGGGCTTGTTGGTGCCGGGGGTGGTGAGGGCGCCCCGGATGGCCATGTCGGCCTCCACGCCGCCCACCTCCACGGGCTTCCCGATCTGCTCGCCAAACTCCCGGGCGATGGCCTCCATCTGGAGGCGGTCGGCCTTCACCATGGCGGCGATGCCCACGGCGTTCTCCTGGGAGAACTCATTGGCAAGGCCGCCCTGGACCTTCTGGGGGGTGAACGTGTCCACCGCCAGCAGGTCCTGGATGTGGATGTCCCGGGGGTGCTGGCCGGTCAGGTTGGCCATCACCTGGCGCACCTTCTCCAGCATGCCGCCCGCGTTGGTGCCCGGCTCGCCCCGCACGTCCTCCAGGGCGGGGATGGACTCCACCGCTTTCATGATCTTGTCGGCCCCGTCGTCCACGTCCACCTTCACGGTGCGCATGGCGCCCTTCAGCTCCATGGAACCGGCGGGGATCTTGCGCTCCTTCACGTCGCCGCTGGGGGTCTTGATCACCACCGCCGAGCGGTTGCCGATCAGGGCCCGGGCGATGGGCACCACCTGCCGGGTCTCGTCCGAGGACAGCCCGAACAGGGTGGCGATGCCGTAGGGGTTGGAGAGCACCTCCACCACGCCGCCCACCCCGGCCACCTCCACCGCCGAGCGCATCCCCAGGGGGACCTTGTCCACCAGGGACACCTCGTCCACGATGGGGATCTTGCGGTGCAGGCGGTTGTGGATGAGCACGCCGTCGTCCCGCTGCACGATGGCGGCGGTGACCTGCCGGGTGCCGGTGGAGCCCTGGTTGATGAGCCGGGCCGCCTCCTCGAAGTCCACGGCGGCGGGGATCACGGCGATGTAGTCCTTGCCCCCGGGGGCGTCCTCCAGCTCGCCGATCAGGACGGTCTCCCCCACCCCGACGCCCATGCCGCCGGGGGTGGAGGGATTGTGGCCGATCATGGTGGACTCGGTGATGATGGTCTCGGTGATGGTCTCCATGGCCACGTCGCCGATCACCGGGGCCGCCTCGTTGAGGCGCACCTCAGACAGGTCCCCCACCTCCAGCCCCGCCTTTTCCAAGGCGTCGGCCAGAGAGTGGAAGATGCCGTTGATGTTCTGCCGGGTCCCCTTGATGCCTGTGGTGGGCACCGTGCCGCTGGCCAGGAATTCCAGCTTGCCAGCCTCCGACCTGGCCAGAGCGGTCTCAGTTGTCGCGTTGCCGATGTCGATGCCTGCAACGATCTTCATGTGCGGTGCCTCCTGACTTGTCCAGTCTCTCAGAACTTCTTCAGACGGTCGCGCTTCTCATAGACCTCGGCGGCCTCCCGCACCAGGGCGGCGGCGGTCTTGGCGCCGTACTTGCCGTCCAGCTCGCCCGCGATGTCCAGCAGCTCCTGCTTGGTGGAGCGGTAGGGGCGCAGGGCGTTGTAGATCTCCAGCAGGCGCTCGTCGGGCACGGCGATCAGCTCGGCGGCCCGGCGCAGGTTGCCCGCGAAGGCCTCGCGGTTGACGGACTCGGCCACCTGAGCCTGGTACTCCAGGGTCTCGGGGGCGATGCGCATATCGTCGGAGGTCAGCTCGCCGGAGATCACCTTGTCATAGCTCAGGCTGCTGAAGGGCTTGCCGGTGGGAGTCTTGATCTTATCGGTCTCCTTCTCGGCCAGCGGGTAGTTGGCGGCGGTCATCTTGCCGCCCGCGGGGGCAGCGGGAGCGGAAACGCCCTTGTTCATGGCGCTCATGACCTGCTCCACGATCTGTCTCATCAAAGCTTCCTGATCCATATTCCTGCCTCCCTTTTACTTGAACGAAACGGTGACGGCCTGAGGCTTCTTGTCCCGGTCGCAGTGCTCGGTCTCCTTGATGTGGAGCAGAGCGGCGATGGCCTGATAGGTGGGGCGGGCCATCTGGTCGTTGCGCACGGTGACGGGGGTGGGGGCCTCGCCCTTGGCGTACTTGGCGGCGTTCTTGCCGATCTGACGGAAGGTGTCCATCTCGATCAGCGGCGCCTGAGAGAACAGCTCCAGGTTGCTCAGGGGGGGCAGGTCCTTCTGATGGATCACCGTGGTCCCCTTGGACTGGATGCCGATGCCGATGCCGGAGCCGGAGTACTCGGCGGCGTCATGGGCGATGAAGGACACGTCGGAGGTGCGGAACACCCGGATCAGGCGCCACTTCATGCCCTCCTCCTCGATGCCGGCGATGATCTCCCGCAGCACCTTGCTGTGGGGCTGGTGGATGATGGTCTCGTGCTGGTACACGCCGAAGGCGGGGGCCAGGCCGATCACCACCTCGTCGGGGGCGACGCCCTTGGCGGCCTCGCCGGTGTCGGCCAGGGTCATCTCGCCGGCGGACAGGGCGCTGGCGGCGGGAGCGGCCTTGGCCGCGGGAGCGGTCGAGGCGGAGCCCATCTCCTTGAGGACCTCTTCGATCACGCTGCGGAGCATTTTCTCGTCAAAATTCATAGTTCGACCCTCCCTCTGATCAAATGTCTTCCGGCCGGATGGCGTTGGGGATATTCTTGATCTGCTCCCAGCGCTCCTCGCTGAGCTGATAGCCGGTCATGGGTCCATGGTAGTCGTTGGGGGCGTTCACGCCGGAGAAGACGTGGAAGTCCTTGTCGAAGATGGAGGCGGTGTGCAGGTAGTCGCCGGCCACCTTCTGGCGGAGCATGTTGTAGATGTTCTGGGCCACGTCGGGGAAGCCGGCCTTGTCCAGCGCCTTGACGAAGTCCACGCCGGTGACCTTCCGGGCCATCATGGCCTCGATGGCCTTCAGATCCTCGTTGACGTTGCGGTTGGGCATGTCCTCGGAGCCCCGGGCGTAGGTGGCGGCCTCCACTTCCTCGTCGGTGATGGGGGGCAGGCCCAGCTCGCGGAACATCCCCTGGAGGGCACGGGCGGCCTTGTTGCGGGCCTTGATGACTTCCTCTTCCTTGACGGGCTGCAGGCCGCCGTCGATCCGCATGTCCCGCTGGATGATGTTCCAGTCGTCGTAGTCGTCGGCGTCCCAATTGGAACCGGCGAACATGTTGTCGTAGTTGGGGGTGGCGGAGTAGCCGGAGCAGATGTAGTCGGTGCCGGAGAAGAGCTGGGGCACGCTGCGGGCCACCCGGCGCAGGTCGGAGTGGGTGAAGGTCTGGTCGTTGGAGGTGGTGGACTCCAGGTCCAGCAGCATGGCGATCAGGTTCTCCGCGGCGATGGCGCGGATGCCGCCGGGCACGCCCGCGGGCACGCCCACGCAGGACACGGAGCCGTTCTGGGTGCCCTGCACGCCGGCGCCCTTGGTGACGGCCAGGCAGCGGGCCTCCAGGTACAGCATGGACTTGCCCTCGGCGTAGCCCATCTGGACCTCGGAACCGGTGCCGGAGGTGAAGCGCATCTTCAGCCCGCGGCTGGCGTAGCAGCTGGCCAGGAACGCCTTGGAGTAGGGGGTGTCGTCGCCGTCCATGAACACGGGCTCGGTGCCGTACACGGAGATGGTCTCGGCGTAGGTGGTGAAGCCGCGCATGCCCAGCTGGAGCTCGGTGGCCTCCTCCAGGGCGCACTGGGTCATGATGCCGGGACGGCCGGCCTGGGCGCCCACGAACAGGGCCATGGCGTTGAAGGGGGCGTACCGGGCGATGCCCACGGTGGTCTCCATCTCGGCGAAGCCGCGCACGGCGGCCTCGGCGGCGTCGGCGGCGATCTGGACGGGATTGTCCTTCACGTTGGTGACGTGGCACTGGTTGGCGGGCATCAGGCGGGCGCGCATCTTGGTCATGCCCATCATGATCTCCACGATGGTGAGCTTGCCCACGATCTCCGTCAGCTTGGCGGGGGTGACGGACAGGGTGATGTCCAGGATCTCGTCCCGGGACACGTTGATGTCCACGATCTTGCGGGCGATCTCCAGAGAGTCGATGGCCATGGCCTTCTCCGCGTTGCCCAGCCGGATGGCGTGGTCGGCGATGAAGGTGTCCAGCATGTCGAAGTCGGCGCGGCACTTGCCGTCCATCTCCACCACGCGGCCGTTCTCGATCTTGATGCTGGGCTTGGGGTCGAAGGGGCTGTTCATGGCGATCAGACCGACCTCAGGCCACTCCTGCACATACCCGTCCTGGTTCACCGGGCGGGCTGCCAGAGCTTCAAAACGCTTAGATTTCATAGCTTATGCTCCTTCCCGGCTCAGATTAAATGATGTAGGGGGTGGTGGTGGACTTCAGCTCCTCATCGGGGGCCAGGGTCTTCAGCAGCTGGATGCCCACGTCCCGGGCGGCGATGATGGCCTGCTTGACCGCGCCGGAGTCGCCGGAGAAGAAGAAGTTGACCTCGTTGGAGTAGCTGGTGCCGCCGTTGCCCGGGGTGGCGATGGTGACGGCGTCGATGGTGGCCGCCTTGGAGGCGGTGTCCGCCAGCACCACGCCGATGCCGGCGGGGGCGCCGACGGTGATGCCGAAGGCCTTGCCCAGGGGGGCGCCCCAGACCTTGTTCAGCACGTAGCTGGCGCGGGCGCTGTACTGGAACTCCAGGTGGCCGGCGCTGTTGCCGTACACGTCGCCGAAGGTGCGCTCCAGCTCCCGCAGGCAGACCTCGACGGCCCGGCGGGCGTCGGACACGTCCTCAGCGCCGAAGATCACCAGGGAGCCGTGGCCGGCGCCGCCCTCGGTGTCCCGGGGGCACTCCACCAGGATGCACTCGCTGTTGGTGGCCTTCACGGCCTCGTCGGCGGCGAAGATCTGGGGGCCGGCGCCCACGCGGTCGGAGATGATGCCGATGGCGCGGTACTTGGGGTCGATCTTCAGCTGCTCGTGGACCTGATGGTCCAGGTTGGCGATCACCAGGCCGATGGTGTGGCCCAGGGCGGTGCCCACGAACTCAGTGAGGTTGCACTGGGGGGCGGCCGCGCAGGCGCACTCCTCGGCGGGGGCGGAGGTGCCGATCTTCTTCATGACCTCGTCCATGACCTTGCTGACCAATTCATCCATGTGTTTTACCTCCATTAGATGTGATGTTTATGATGATGAGAACTGTCGCGCGGGGATGTTGCCGGATCCGCGGGATCACTCCATGTGGGGCAGGATCTTCTCCACATCGCTGTGAGGACGGGGGATCACATGGACGGAGACCACCTCGCCCACCTTCTCGGCGGCCACGGAGCCGGCGTCCACGGACGCCTTGACCGCGCCCACGTCGCCGCGGACCATGACGGTGACCAGGCCGGAGCCGATCTTCTCATACCCCACCAGAGCCACGTTCGCGGACTTCACCATGGCGTCGGCGGCCTCGATCGCGCCCACCAGGCCCTTCGTCTCCACCATGCCCAGAGCTTCCTTCTGCATACTTGCTGCCTCCTTTGATTTTTATGGCCCGCACCGCACATCCCTTTCCCAGACAAAATGCGGTGTACGCGGGCCTACCATGATACATTATACAGAAGCGAGGACAAGATTTTCTTGCCCCTAACAGGTACTTTTTTGTCCATTCCTTCCAGATCGAAAATTTCCTCTCCCGCTCCTTTTCAACGTTTCCCACAAGTTTCGGCCCCAAAAAGACGCGAGATACCACTCCGGACCGGCGGGGCCCGAAGTGGTATCTTCATCCAAAAGTTTTCAGTTTTTGTCTTTTCCTGCCTCTATATGGGGAAAGGTTCCTCTTTCATCCCATGATCTGGGCCAGGATCTTCTCCACATGGGCGGCCTCCACCGGGCGGGGATCGGTGGAGGTGGTGGCGTCCGCCAGGGCGGCGGCCACCAGCTCTCCCTTCAGCTCCCTCACCCTGTCCAGGTCCACCCCCTGGGCCTTCAGGGTGGCGGGTATGCCGATCTTGCGGTTGAGCTTCTCCACCTCGTGGATCAGGTTGGTCACCCCCAGCCGCACGTTGGGGGCGGGCAGGTCCAGCACCTTGGCCATGCGCTGGTACTTCCGGGCGGCCACGCAGTACTCCCCCTTGTGGACGGTGGCCAGGTCGGCGTTGAAGGCCAGGATCTTGGGCAGGAGGATGGCGTTGATCCGCCCGTGGGCGATGTGGAGCTTGCCGCCGATGGCGTGGGCCATGCCGTGGTTGAGCCCCAGCCCCGCCGAGTTGAAGGCCAGCCCCGCCATGCAGGAGGCGTTGTGCATCTTCTCCCGGGCCAAAAGGTCGTTCCCGTCGGCCACCGCCAGGGGCAGGAAGCGGAACACCAGGGACACCGCCTTCTCGCACATGGCGTCGGCAAAGTCGTTGCTGCCGGTGGACACATAGGCCTCCAGGGCGTGGGTGAGCACGTCCATCCCCGCGTCGGCGGTGACGGAGGGGGGCGCGGACACGGTGAGCTCCGGGTCCAGGATGGCCACCATGGGCCGCAGGGCCCGGCTGCTCAGGGGGTATTTCAGCCCCTTTTCCCGGTCGGTGATGACGGCGTAGTCCGTCACCTCGGAGCCGGTGCCGCTGGTGGTGGGGACGGCGAAGCACTCCATCTTGTCGGTGTCCACCCCCAGGGCCTGCTTGGCCACCTCCCGGATGGCCTTGGCCGCGTCGATGGTGGAGCCGCCGCCCACCGCGATCACCGCCTGGGCGCCGCAGTCCCGGAATGCCTCCACCCCGGCGGTGACCACCTCGATGGGGGGATCGGGCACCACGCCGTCAAAAACGCTGACCGTACAGCCGGTGAGGAAGGAGGCCACCCGCTCCGGCACGCCCATCTGGTTCATGAAGTGGTCGGTGACGATGAGCACCCGCTTGCCCTCCACCTGCCGCAGGCGCTCCAGGGCGCCGGGGCCGAAAAATACCTTGGTGCTGACGTTGAATTCCTGCATCGATGTCCTCCATCCCCGGGGCGCCTCAGCGGGGGACGTTCCCCTCCCCCGACCGGCCCCGCGTGTGCTGGTGCTGCTCCCGGTACTCGGTGGGGGTGAGCCCCACCTTCTTCTTGAACGCCTTGCCGAAATAGTTGGTCTCGCTGTAGGACAGCTCGTAGGCGATGTTGATCACCGGCATGTCGGTGTCGGTGAGCATGTCCTTGGCGGCGCTGATCTTGCCGTCCATCATGTAGGTGATGAAGTTCACCCCGGTGATCCGTTTGAAGAACTTGCTGAAATAGCTGGAGCTCATGTTGGCGTACTCCGCCGCCTCGTCCAGCCCGATGCCCTCCTTCACGTTGCGGTCCACGTAGTTGAGCACCCGCTGCTCGTCGCTGACCGCGTAGCACCGGTCCTCGTCGATGGCGTCGAAGATGACGCCCCACATCTTCTCCAGCACCAGGAAGGAGTCGTGCTTCCTGCCCTGCTGGTCGAAGCGCAGGCGGAAGCGCTCCATGAGGTTGGACAGCTTGAGCTGGGCCGACGGCCCCAGGGACCCCCCCAGCCGGGCCAGCCCCTCGGCGAAGGACAGGGTGCTGAACCGGATCACATCTATATCATCCGTTTCCTGATACAAAGAATCAAGGTATTCTTTTGTGGTGTTGATGCACTTTTTATAGCGGAAGGACTGCATGTGCTCCGCCGCCCGCTTCAGATAGCGCTCCCGGTGGTCCTTCTCCCACTCGCCGGCGGGCTTGGCGGTCCAGCGGATCATCACCTCCGCCGCCGCCGTCAGCCAGGCGGGCCGGTAGGGCTTGAGCAGGTAGTCCTGCACCCCCAGCCGCCACACGTTGGCCACGATCTCGCTGCGCCGCCCGGTGGAGGTGACCAGGATGGGCATCTCGGGGGCCAGCTCCTTGGCGCAGGTCATCATGTTGCAGTAGTCCGCGTCAAACCAGGGCACGTCCACGATCAGCAGGCGGAAGGTGCCCTCGCCCAGCAGGTCCAGGGCCTGGCGGGGGGCGGCGGCGGGCAGTATGTCCGCCTCGGGCAGCCCCTGGGACAGGATCTTCACCGTGTTCTCCCGCTCCAGGCGGTTCTCGTTCAAGATCAGCACCCGGCACATGGCTCTTCCCACCGCCTTTCTCTCCGCCCCCCGGCTCACCGCCACTTCAGGGGCAGCTTCAGCCGCACGGCATAGCCCGGCTGCCCGTCCCCCCTGCGGCCCACGGACAGCTCGCACCGCTTGCCCATCACCCGCTTCAGGCTCCGGTTCAGGTCCCGCAGGGAGCTGTGCTCCCGGGCCAGGTACTCGTCCGCCCGGTTCTCCAGCTCCTCGGGCCCCACGCTCTCGCTGTTGGCCTGGACCAGCACCAGCAGGTCCTTGCCGTTCTCCTCGGCGAACAGGTCGATCTTCCGCTGGCCGTCCTCGCTCTTGAAGGACTGGAGGGTGATGTCGATGATGGGGCGGAAGATGAGGAAGGGGCAGTTGATCCCCCAGTACTGCCGGGGGACGGAGATGCTGTAGTCCAGCATCTCCCCCCACCACGCCTTCTGGATGCGCAGGAACGCCTCGGCGTAGTTCAGCTCCTCCCCCAGCACGGACAGCTTGCGCTCGGCGTCGCTGGTGTAGCGGATGATGTCCGCGAAGTCCAGGGCCACCGCCCCGGTGCGGTCCGCCCCCTCCTGATAGGCCAGCTGGGTGATCAGGTTCATGACGAAGAAGAATTGGTCGGAGGTCTCCTCCTGCCACAAGGGCCCCCGCTCCGCCCGGCGGACCGGGCGCTCCGCCTCGGCCTGGGCCTCCTCCGCCGCTCTGTCCGCCTCCCTGCCCTGGCCCTGCAGGGCATAGAGGATCATGTCCCGCACCACCTGCACCGAGGCCAGCAGCTTGTCGTAGGTCATCTCCCGCAGCTGGCCGTAGGCCGCCGTCATGGCCTCGCTCTTGCGCCAGTTGGCCCGGGGGATGATGTGCTCCAGCTCCCGCTCCTCAGCGTCGGCCAGCCGCACCTGGCCCCCCATCACCGAGCCCAGGTAGGTATCGTCCAGGATCAGCGGCACGGCGAAGTCCACCAGGTCCGCGTGGCAGCGGTAGATGTAGGGCTGGCCGGTGATGGCGGAGTGGAGCCCGCCGTGGGCGTCGCACTGCTCGCACAGCTCGGAGAAGCCCTGGAGCTCCCGGCCCAGGGCGCAGTGGTCGGTGAAGCCGCTGTACTTGGTGATGGGCCTCCCCTTGTAGTCCACGGTGACGAAGGCCAGCCCCATGGCCTTGGAGCACTTGTCCTGGATGGACTGGATCTGCTCGATGTTCACCCGATCGGATAGCTTTTTGGACTCTCCCACGCTCTCTCGCCCCCCGAAGCGTCCTTCCGCGCTGTTTCTCCGCCGGACAGGCCCTGACGGCCCAGCATTTCCAATCCATTATAGCAAAAAAACACCCGCGTTCAATAAATTATTTTGAGCTGGACGGGTAATATCTTGTCTTGAGGGGAATTTTTTGACTGATCGGACAAATTGTCGAAAACGGCGGCGGAGCGGCCCCTTTCAAGGCCGCTCCGCGCTCTTCCGCTATTCCGTTTCATGGACCGGGGCCTCCTCCGGCCGGGGCTGCTCCTCCGGGGCTGACTCCGGCAGCACCCGGGCCCCCCGGGCCCGGGCCTTCAGGGCGGAGCGGCCGAACCGCTCCCGGCCCAGCTCGATCGCGTTGTGGACGCCCCCCGCCCGGTAGGATACCGCCGCCCCGGCAGTGACGCCGCCGATGATCACGCCCCCCACCACGCCGATCGCCGGGTTCACAGCCAGCAGCCCGCCGAACATGAAGTTCAGCGCCACCGCCCCCAGGGACACCATGCTCAGCAGCCGGGCGTTGCGGTTGATGTTGTTGTTGACGATGGAGGTATAAGTGTCCAGGTCCTTGATCACGGTGTTCTTGATCAGCTCATAGCGCTCCTCCAGGAACTGGAACTCCAGCGCCACCTGTCCCTGGAGCACATAACTGTTTTGCATCTGCATGGGGAAATACCCCTTGTCGATCCGGGCGATGATCTCCTTCACCGCGATCACCTGGTCGCCGTACAGGGTGTACTTCCGGCGGAAATCCAGGATCTGATAGGTGCCGGTGTTGTCGATGTGGCGGTCCAGCCCGTCCTCCAGCCGCTTCATGTCCTCCACCCCCCGCTCGATCAGGGCGGACAGGTCGGCGATCTTGAACTGGAGGGCATACATCAGCGCCTGGCCGATGTATCTCACCGTCTTTCCCTCTAAAAACGCCCGGAACAGCCCCTGGGGGGACTCCTCGATCAGAAGGTTGCTCCCCGCCTGCCGCAGGCGCAGCTCCCCCGGCACGCTCTGCTCCCCATAGACCAGCTCCAGGGTCAGGCTGTCCTCGTCGCCGAAGATGCGCTGGCGCTCCACCGGCTCCCGGACGGGGCCGTAGAACACGCAGTATTCGCTCCCCTCCGGGCCCGCCCCCTCGGGGTGGCGGCCTCGGTTCATCTTCTGCCAAAAAGCGAGCTCTTCCATAGGGCGGCACCTCACATCCTGTGGCCGGCGGGCACTGACCAGCTTATGTCCAGCATACTGCAAAAAAACGCCGGTGGCAAGGGAATTTTTTGACAGCGGGGCCCTCTTTCGCTCCCCCAAAGGGGCCTGCCTCCGGCGGCCGCCCGCTCCCTCGGCACATCCCACAATTTTTCGGCGCGAAACTACGCACAATGCACAAAGATCTTCGGGGCGCCGTTTCCCTATTGACGCTGTGGGCCATGGGTAGTATAATTTTTGACGAACAAGTTCAGTGAATCTGTTCGCCAAAATCTACCGATACAAGAGGGTGGGACATCGATGATGAGAAAAAGCACACCGGCCCAGTGGGTCGTCCGCGTCCTGGTCTACGTGCTGGGGCTGCTGTTCCTGGCCTTCGGCGTGGCCATCTCCGCCAACTCCGACCTGGGCATCTCCCCGGTGAACTCCCTGCCCTATGTGGTCAGCGCCGTCACCCCCGAGTCGCTCCGGCTGGGCCCCATCGCCCTGGAGCTCAACCCCGGCAACTGTGTGGTGATCGTGTTCTGCTCCTACATCCTGCTCCAGATCCTGATCCTCCGCCGCCAGTTCAAGCCCGTCAACCTGTTCCAGATCGTCTTTTCCACCATCTTCGGCTACTTCGTCAACTTCACCAAGGACGTGGTGGGCGACTTCGCCATCCCCACCTACCCCGGCAAGCTGCTCATGCTGGCCGTCAGCATCGTGTTCATCGCCATCGGCGTGGTGCTGTACATCGGGGTGGAGCTGGTGCCCATGCCCATGGAGGGGCTGTCCCTGGCCATCGCGGACAAGACGGGCATGGCCTTCCACAACATGAAGATCGTCATCGACTGCGTGGTGGTCCTCACCGGCGCGGCCCTGTCCTTCCTGTGCCTGCGTGAGCTGGTGTACATCCGGGAGGGCACCATCATCACCGCCATCGTCACCGGCAAGGTGATGGCCATGGTGAAAAAGCCCCTGTCCCCCCTGGTGGAGAAGATCTGCTTCGGCGGCGCCCCCGCGGAGGCCGGGCGATGAGAGCGCCGCTCCCCCTGGAGGACCTGACGGTCAGCCGCTTCCTCCGCCGGACCGCCCGGCGCTTCCCGGACCGCCCCGCCCTGGAATACAAGGGCCGGATATGGAGCTATCAGGAGCTGGACCAGGCCGTGGACCGCACCGCCCGCCGCCTGCTCTCCTGGGGGGTGGAGCCCGGGGACCGGGTGGGCCTGTGGTGCGAGGGGGAGCCCAACACCGTCTTTCTCCTCTACGCCCTGCCTCGGATCGGGGCGGTGGCCGCCCTGCTGAACACCAGCCTCCAGCGCTCGGAGCTGGCCCAGCTGCTGTGCCGCACTCAGATCCGCCGCCTCATCGTCACCGACGGCTATAAGGAGCTGGACTTCCCCGCCCTGTGCCGGGGGCTGACGGACGAGGTCCCCACCCTGGAGGACGTGCTCTGCGCCGGACTGAGCGGCGAAGGGAACGGTTTCGCGCCGCTGGACAGCCTGGACGAGGCCCCGGAGGGGGCGCTGGAGCGGGCGGAGGAGGCTGTCTCCCCCCAGGACACCGGCTACATCCTCTACACCAGCGGCACCACCAGTATGCCGAAGGCGGTGATGAGCAGCCAGTACAGCCGGGTGAACAGTGGGATCCAGCAGGCCCACGACCTGGAGGCCACCGAGCGCGACCGCTTCTGCGTGGCCATGCCCATCTTCCACTGCTTCTGCCTGTCGGTGAACGTGATGGCCGCCTGCGCCGCCGGGGCCTGCCTCTACCTGCCCGAGAGCCGCAGGACCACCGTCCTGCTGGAGGCCGTTGCCCGCGGCAGGTGCACCGTTCTGAGCAGCGTGCCCACCATGTACCACGCCATCCTGTGCCGCCCGGATCTTTCCAGCTGGGACCTGTCCTCCCTGCGGACGGGATTCATCGGGGGCAGTCTCTACCCCCAGGAGCTGTTTTGCCAGATCGACCGGGGCTTTGGCTTCACCCTGCTGTCCAGCCTGGGCCAGACCGAGGCCACGGCGGGGCTCACCACCGCCCGCCTGGACGATCCCCTGGAGGTCCGGGCCGCCACCGTGGGCCACTTCATGGACCACGTGGAGGGCAAGATCGCCGATATCGAGAGCGGCAAGGACCAGCCCCCGGGCCGGGCCGGGGAGATCTGCGTCCGGGGCTATCTGGTGATGCAGGGCTATTTCGGCCAGCCCGAGGAGACGCAGCAGGCCATCGACAAGGACGGCTGGCTCCACACCGGCGACATGGGCTGGCTGGACGAAGCCGGAAATATCCACCTCACCGGGCGGCTGAAGGAGCTGATCATCCGGGGGGGCGAGAACATCTCCCCCGCCGAGGTGGAACAGGCCGCCGCCTGCCCCGAGATCCTGGAGTGCAAGGCGGTGGGCGTCCCAGACCGGCACTACGGCGAGGAGGTGTGCCTGTGCGCCGTCCTCCAAAAGGGCGCGGCCCTGGACGCAGAGGAGCTGCGCTCCCGGCTGGCCCAGCGCCTGGCCGCCTATAAGGCGCCCCGGTACATCCTCTTCCTGGACCAGCTCCCCAAGACCATCACCGGCAAGATCCGCCCCGTTGAGCTGGCCCGGCTGGTCCGGGAGCGGCTGGCGCTGTGACCTTTATCCCAAAGACCCGGCCCCGATATGCTCCCCCGGAGCAGACAGACAGAGGATAGGACCTCTGCTCGCCTGCTCTGGGGGGCATTTCATTTCCGCTCTCTGTTTTGGCTGCGGGCGATCCAGTGCAAAAGAGCGCTCCGCTCGTTCGGCGCCTCTCCGTTCAGCACCTGTCCCAGCGCCCCATCCAATATCCGCCCCACCTCCGGCCCCGGTTTCACTCCCGCCGCGATCACATCCCGCCCATCCACCGCCAGATCCTTCAACGTGAGGCACTGCCGTTCCGCCAGGATCTGTTCCGCCTTGGCCCCGATTTCGTCCAGCTCATCCAAACGGCATCGTACCTTTTCCAGGTCCTGCCCCATTCCGTCGGCCCGCTTGACCTCCAAAAGCTGAAAGAACGCCTCCGGCCCCAGCCGGCCCAGCCATTTGCGGATGGAGTGCTCTCGGTCAGGGATCTGTACATCGTGGCGCTCCACCAGCAGCACCACCCGTTCCCGGGTCCTGTTGTCGAACTTCAGCGCCCGGAGCATTCGATCCGTCAGCTGGGCGCCCACCGCCGAATGGCCGCAGAAGTGGTCGATCCCCGCCTCATCGGTGGACTTGCAGGCGGGCTTGCCGATGTCGTGGAGCAGCATGGCCAGCCGCAGGGTCACATCGGCGGGGGCGGCCTCCAGAGCGCGGATGGTATGCTCCCAGCCGCCCCAGCAGTGCCAGGGGTTGTTTTGCTCCAGCGCCACCAGCGGCCCCAGCTGGGGCCAGAATTGGCAGAATACGTCCGGGTACTGCCGCAAAACGTCCCCCGCGCCCTTGCCCACCAGCAGCTTGCGCAGCTCCGCGTTGATCCGCTCCGCCGCCACCCGGTCCAGCACGGCCCGGTTTTCGTGGACGGCCTGAGCGGTCCGTCCCTCGACCGCATAGCCAAATACGGCGGCAAACCGCAGCGCCCGCATCACCCGCAGCCCGTCCTCCTGAAATCTCCGGTCCGGCCGGCCCACACAGCGGATCAGGCCGGAGCTGATGTCCTTTGCCCCGCCGAAGGGGTCCCTCAGATCGCCTTGCGGATCCATGGCGATGGCGTTCATGGTGAAGTCCCGGCGGGCCAGATCCTCCTCCAGGTCGGGGACAAAGCGGACATAGTCCGGCCGCCGGCTGTCGGAATAGGGCCCCTCGGTGCGGTAGGTGGTGATCTCATAGGGCTCGCCCTCCACCAGCACGGTGACGGTGCCGTGCTTCAGGCCGGTCTCCACGATCCGCCGCCCGGCAAAACAGCGCTCCGTCTCCTCCGGGCGGGCGGAGGTGCAGATATCCCAGTCGTGGGGCTCCACGCCCCGCAGCAGATCCCGCACACAGCCGCCCACCAGATAGGCTTCATGGCCCGCCCCGTTCAGCGTTTGCAGGATGTGCCGCGCCCCGTCAGGTATGTTGAATTTCACCCCGCACCACCCTCTCGTCGATCTCTATCCGGCACATCTCGATAGCTGCCACAGCCGCCGCAGGTGAGGAAAACGATCTTCTTCCCCAGGTGCGGGCCGGTTTTCAAAAAGCCGTATCCCGGCCGATCGAGCAGATCCGATGCAGCCGTCTCCCATCTGCGGCATCGTTTCTAAAGACAGCTTATTTGATTTGAATGGTCAAGTCAAGGAAAATGTGCGGATACCCATTTTCAGGGTCCAGGACCCCCATGGATGGGCGTTCTCTCTGATATGAGCGGGCGATCCCGCGTTCAGGAAAACACACTATTCGTTCAGCCGCTTATCATCTGGAGCATTTGCTCATGGTAGAGTCGCAGTCGGCGCACTTCACCAGCCCGGACAGCAAGTGGGCCTCGCCGGAGCCGTCGGCCCTGGTGCGCAGCTTGAGGGAACGCTGGGCGGCGTCGAAGTCGGCCCGGTCGATGATGGCCTCGTGGGTGCCCTCCACCCGGTACCACTCGCTTTCCGGGTGTCGATGTACTTGCTCTCCCGCCGCTTCAGGTCAAACACCATGCGGACATTCTCGGACGGGTCCTCCAGATACCGCTCGTTCACCAGGCCGTTGATCTGCCGGGCCTTTTTGTTGCCTTTCACCTCGGTGTCGGCATTGTCCGCCACTGCGACGAACCGGATCCCCCAGAGGGGGAACAGGCCGTGGATGTACTTCTCCACCAGCTCCATATCCCGGGTGAACCGGGACTGGGACTTGCACAGGACAATCTGGAACTTCTTTTGCTTCGCCGCCTGAATCATGCGGTTGAAATCCGGCGGCCGCTGTCGATACCGGAAAAGTCCTCGTCCACGAAAAAGCGGGTGTTCAGGAAAAAATGTCCATCAGCGTACCGTTGTAAAATCAGCTTTTGATTTTGGATACTCTCGCTCTCCCCAGCCTGCATATCCTCTTGGCTCAACCTACAATAGAGGGCGGTGATTTTGCCTGCCTGCAACACGGTAGTCCTCCTTTCCGGCGGCAGGCAAGCATGGTTATGTACTGATGCCATTTTACCATAAATCGCCGCCCGTGTCAGCCCAAAAATTCACTGTTTGTCAAATATTCTGCATTGTTCCATGTCCTTTTTGATAAGTTTTCGGATTTTCCTGTCCAGACTGTCCGTGGCCCGGTCGCTGGGCGAGGCACAGACAAAATAGGTCGTTTTGCCGATTTGATGTTTCGTTGTGGTGACTTCAACCCGATTTTTCGGCAAAGATGTTCCCCCTTTCCAAAACGCAGAGCAAGGCCCGCAGGCAGGAAATGCTTTTTCAGTTGGTAAAAGATTATGCCCAGCGGCAGGGCATAACAGAGCGGTTAAAGGCCGAAAATCAGATGGAATGGGTAGGCCGGATGAATTGCTGCAAGGCCCAGTGAAGAGACAGGATATTTGAGAGATGCGGGATAACCCGGGACAGGGTGGGAAAGCATAAGAAAACCCGCTTTTTCAGCGGGAAACGAGGCATTTTCAACCGGGACGGGCCCGCGAGCGGGGGCTCAATTCTCGGACAACTTGAGACGAGGGCGTCGAGACGATCGGCGCTCTTTTTTCATGCCCTGGACGGCCCAAGAAGGGCCCAGGACGGCGGCGGGGCCGTGGGGCGTATGCGAGGGGGCCCGGGAGCCGGAACCCTTTGTAGATCAAGCCATACAAGATGGTCAACAGCAGAAGTCAAATAGTGCTACGCAAAGACCTGCTAACAAATGTCAAGAGCAAAATTGAAGTGAATTGCTATTTTATTA
>CAJUPU010000007.1 GCA_910588495.1 uncultured Oscillospiraceae bacterium
AGGCCTACGCCGGGGACATCATCGGCGTGTTCGACCCGGGCATCTTCTCCATCGGCGACACCCTGTGCACCGCGGCCCACAAATTCCAGTTCGACCCCATCCCCACCTTCGCCCCGGAGCATTTCCGCCGGGTGCGGCCCCTGGACACCATGAAGCGCAAGCAGTTTCTCAAGGGGATGGAGCAGATCGCCCAGGAGGGCGCGATCCAGATCTTCAAGACCCCTTACTCCGGCATGGAGGAGGTCATCGTGGGCGTGGTGGGCACGCTCCAATTCGACGTGCTGGAGTACCGCCTGAAAAACGAGTACGGCGTGGATCTGTACGCCGAGGGCCTGCCCTACGAGTACCTGCGCTGGCTCCACCACGACGGGGACGAGCCCCTCCGGGCGGACGAGCTCACCCTGCCCGGCGACGCCATGCTGGTGGAGGACTACCGGCAGAACCAGCTGCTGCTGTTCGCCTCCCAGTGGTCCATCAACTGGACGGCGGAGCGCAACAAGAGCGTCACTCTGTCCGAGTTCGGCGGAGCAAAGTTTTGAGCTCATGCCCAGAAAAAAGCCTGATCTCAGTATGTATGACCTGATAAAGGAGGGTCTTTCATGAAATATATATCCTTATTGTTTTTTAGCCTCATCCTGATCTTCGTTGGCATCATCAACATAAAAGGGGATATCTCAACCGTTCATTGGTATAACCGCGCAAGGGTCACCAAAGCCGACGCCCCCAAGTATGGAAAGGCGATGGGATCGGGGATACTGATCGTGGGAGCCTCCATCGCTTTGACCGCGATCCTTCAAATGATTTTTGACTTTGAACCCTTGTTCTGGATCGCTGCCGTCGGCACGGCGGCCGGGGCCGCTGTCATCTTGTTTGCCCAGTTCAAGTACAATCGCGGCATTTTTTAGGCCGGTATGATTCAAAAGGGTGGAACTGCCAAACAGTTCCACCCTTTTTACGTCCCGGCCCGGATAACTCTCAAATCCTCCCGCCGCACCTCCCCCCGCTCCCACAGCAGGGCCAGCACCTGGTGGGCACACTCCGGCGGCAGCTCCACCCCCTCCGCCGTGAGGGTGAGCCCGCCCAGGGAGCCGCCCTCGTACAGCTCCACGCTCCGTCCCCAGCGCCCCCCATCCGGACCAAACGCCACGGTCACGTCCGCCCCCGCCGAGGGCGGGCTCACCGGAAGGCCAAACCTGCGCTGGAGATACCGGGCATGATCCTCCCCCGCCGGGGCGTCGATCAGCAGCCCCCGCACCTGGGGGCACAGCCGCTCCGCCGCCCGCTCCAGCTCCGCGCACAGCCGGGGGGCGGACAGGGCCACACGCCCCCGGCGGCGGTCCACTCCCTCCGCCTCCAGCGCGCCCAGGGCCAGCACGTCGGCGCACCCCCGGAAAAAGGGCAGCGGGTCCACCGGCCGCAGCAGGGCCAGCCTGTCCCCATAGGGAAAGCCGCCGTCCAGCACCACCCGGCCCGCCCCCGCCCGGACCAGGGCCCGCTCCGCCCGGCGCAGCCGCCAGCGCAGCCGCCAGGGCGGCAGTCCCTCCGGCGCGTACACCACCGCCCGCACCACCTCCAGCGGCCCCAGCCTGTCCTCCTCCAGCCGGAAGCGGCCCTTCTCCCCCGCCAGCACCAGCCGCCCCACCATGTCCATCACCTCAACGACACATATGCGCCCCGTCCCCCCAACATGACAGGAACGGCCCTTGACAGGCGGGCCGCTCCTGTCAAAACTCTTAACGGGGCCTCGGACAGCGGCCAGGGAGCTTGTACAATTCCCCGGTTGTATTCCCCCGCCCCATTTGATATAATGGGGGGACTTCAAACAATGGAAATGGAGGCTGCCATATGTCCATCAAGATCACCGCCACCAGCACCTGCGACCTGCCTCCCCAGCTGCTGGAGCGCTATCAGATCGATATGGTCCCCCTGTACGTGTCCTTCGGCGGGGGCACCTACCGGGACGGCGTGGACGCCGCGCCGGAGGATATCTTCCGCCATGTGGAGGGGGGCGGACAGCTGCCCACCACCTCCGCCGTCAACATCGCAGACTACCAGGCCCTGTTCGCCGGGCTGTCCCCCAAGTACGACAGCGTCCTCCACATCACCATCGGCAGCGAGTTCTCCTGCTGTTACCAGAACGCCCTGGTGGCGGCGGAGGACTTCGACAACGTGTATGTGGTGGACTCCCGGAACCTCACCGTGGGCCAGGGCATCCTGGCGCTGAAGGCCGCCGAGGCGGCGGAGCGGGGGGACAGCATCCAGGACATCCTCCACATGCTGGACAGCCTGATCGCCCAGGTGGACACCACCTTCGTGGTGGACAAGCTGGACTACCTGGCCAAGGGGGGCCGCTGCTCCTCCGTGGTGGCCCTGGGGGCCAATCTGCTGCGGCTCAAGCCCTGCATCGTCCTGTCGGACGGCAGGATGGCCGTGGGCAAAAAGTACCGGGGGGCCTTCGAAAAGGTGCTGGCCGACTACGTCCAGGACCAGCTGGCCGGGAAAAATGTGGACCTGGACCGGATCTTCGTGGTCCACACCCGGTGCGACCCCGCCATTCCCGAGGAGGTGTGCGCCATGGTGCGCCAGTCCGGTTTCCGGGAGGTGACCACCGCGGTGGCCGGGTGCACCATCTCCTGCCACTGCGGGCCCAACACCCTGGGCATCATCTTCCTCAGAAAATAGGGCGACATTTGAAAACGCGGCAAAAAGCTCCGCCCCGGCCAGCGCCGGAGGCGGAGCTTTTCTCATTTCCTCAGCAGATCGATGGCGGCCTGGAGCTGATCGTCGCTCTCCTCCCCCATCACCGCGCCCTCGGACAGGGACAGCTCCACGTCGGGGACGATCCCCTCGCCGATCAGGGAACGCCCGCTGCCGGTGCAGTAGGTGGCGGTGGACAGCCCCACCCCGCCGCCGTTCAGCAGCGGGAAGGTGATCTGAGAGTACCCCTTGCCGGAGGTGTGCTCCCCCACGATGGGGGCCCCCGCGCTCTCCCGGAGCTGGGCGGCCAGCAGCTCCGCCGCCGAGTAGCTGTCCTTGTTCACCATGGCCACCATGGGCAGATCCACGCAGTCCGCGTCCGACTGGGTCACCGACGGGAACCACCACCGGGCCTTCTGGGTGAACACCGGCCCCTCGGGGAGCAGGTAGTCCAGGATCTTCACCAGCTCCGCCACATAGCCCCCGGGGTCGCTGCGCACGTCCACGATGAGGGCCCGGGCCCCCTGCTCCACCAGGGCGTCCACCGCCTTTTGGAAGCTGTCCGCCGCGCCGGAGTAGAAATTGTCCAGCTTCACATAGCCGATGTCCCCCTCCAGCAGCTTCCCGCTGGCGGAGGGACTGCGGAGGGTGGCCCGGGTGCAGGTCACCTCCACCGACCCGCCGTCCTCCCGCAGCAGGGTGAGGACCACTTGGGTGCCCGCCTCCCCCTTGATGTAGTCGGAGCCCTTCCCCCGGGCCTCGCCCGCCAGGGACACCCCGCCGGCGGCGGTGATGACATCGCCGGGGACCACCCCGGCCTTGTCGGCCGGGCCGCCCTCGGTGACCGACTCCACCAGCAGGCCCTCCTCCCTGTCCTTGACGTTCACCGTGACGCCAATGCCCACGTAGTTGTTGGCCCGGCGCGTTCTCAGCTCCCGGTACTGCTCCTGGGTCCGATAGTAGGACCAGCGGTCCCCCAGCCCCTTCACAAAGGCGTCCAGCCCCAGATCCACCGCCTTGTCCAGATCCGCGTCCGCCTCCACGAAGGCGAACCGGGCCAGCAGATAGGTCTGCACCATGGCCAGGCCGCTCCGGCCCAGCAGCAGGCACCACATCCCGGTGGACGCCGCCAGGGTCAGCGCCACCGCGATCACGATCTTTGCCCAGCCGGCCAGCCTGCGCCGCTTCTTCTCCCTGTGTACCGTCTGCTCCTCCATGGTCCGGACCTCCTCGATCGAAATGAAGGGCGCGGGGTCTCCCCCCGCGCCCAGAGCGGACTTTGCCCCGGCGTCAGCCGCCGCTGATCTTCCCGCCGCCGGGGGAAGTGAAGGTCATGCCGGGATAGAGCTTGAGCACGTCGTTGCGCACACCGTTCACCCGCAGCTCGAAATGGAGGTGGTTGCCGGTGGACCGGCCCGTCGTGCCCACATAGCCGATGACCTGACCTTTCTGCACCGTCTGGCCCTCCTGGACGATGGGCACCTGGTTCTGGTGGGCGTACAGCGTGGCATAGCCGCTTCCGTGGCTGATGATGCAGTAGTAGCCGTAGGAGGAGGCGTTCTTGTTGGCGTTCACCGTGGTCACCACCCCGTCCTTGGCGGCATAGATGGGGGTGCCGCCGGGGGCGGGGATGTCGGTGCCGGTGTGGTTGGCCCGCTGGCCGTTGATGGGGTCGATGCGCCCGCCGAACAGCGAGGAGATCTTATACCGCCCGGGCAGGGGCCAGTACCAGTCCCCGCTGGACATGTTGATGTTGGCGTTCTTCTCCGCCTCCAGGGCGGCCAGCTGGGCGGCGTACTTGCGCTCGGCCTCCTTCAGCTCCTTGTTGATCTTGGCCTCGCTGTCCGCCAGCTCCTTGGCCTCCTTGGCGTACTCGCTCTCGGAGGCGGCGATCTGGTTCAGCAGCTGCTGGGCCTCCTCCCGCCTCCGCTCCAGCTCCTCCCTTTTTCCCTCCAGCTCCTGCTGGACCAGGGCCTGGGCGTCCCGGTCGGTCTGGAGGGCCTCCCGGGCCATATCCAGCTCCCGCTGGGTGGCCTCCAGGTCCTGGATGATGCGGTCGGAGTAGTCCATGATGTCGCCGATCAGCATGGTGTAGTTCAGCATGTCGGCAAAGCTGTTGGCCTCGAAGAGGATGGACAGGTAGTTCACGCCCCCCGTCTCCTCCAGCCACCGGACCTGCTCGTAGAACTCCTGGTACTGCTCCTCCTCCTGCCGCTCCAGCTCCCGGATGTCCGCCTCCTTGACGGCGATCTGGGCGTCGTACTCATCCAGCATGGCCTGGCTGGCGTTGATCTCCTGCTCGGTGAGCAGCACCTGGTCCTGGATCAGCTGCACCTGCTCCTTGGCCTTGGAAAGGTCATTGCGGATGGCCTTCAAGCGGGCCTCCGCATCCTTTTTCTGAGCCTGGATGTCGCTCAGCTCGCTCTTGATGTTCTGGATGTCGTTTTGGGTGACGCTGGCCCGGGCGAACACGCTGAGTACGGGGACCATCACCGACAGCAGCAGCGCCGCCGCCACCACGATGACGATGATGCGCTGGGTCTTTTTCTTCATGTACCGTTTCCTCCCATCCGGGTCAGCTTCTGTCGATAAAGTTCAGGCCTGGATACAGCTTGAGCACGTCGTCCCGCACCCCGTCCACCCGCAGCTCGAAGTGCAGGTGGGCGCCGTAGCTGTTGCCCGTGTTGCCCACGTAGCCGATCACCTGGCCCTTTTCCACGGTATCCCCCACCTTCACCAGGGGGAGCTGCTTTTGATGGGCGTACAGGGTGACGTAGCCGTTGCCGTGGCTGATGATGCAGTAATTGCCGTAGGACGCGTTATACCGGGACAGGGTGACCACCCCGCTCTGGGCGGCATGGATCTCCACCCCTTGGGGCACCCCGATGTCGGTGCCGGTGTGGCTGTCCCACTTCCCGTTCACATACCGCCCGCCGAAGTAGGAGGTGATGGCGTAATAGCCGGGCACCGGCCAGTACCAGCCGCCGGAGGCGCCCCCCGCCGCGATCTGGGCGGCCCACTTGGCCTCGGCCTCCTTCAGCTCCCGCTCCATCTCCGCCTCGTCGGCGGCCAGCTGGGCGGCCTTGCGGGCGTATTCGCTCTCCGACGCGGCCAGCTGGGCCAGCAGCGCCTGGGCCCGGGCCCTCTGCTCCTCCAGCTGGGCCAGGCTGTCCTCCAGCCCCCGCTGGGCCTGGGCCTGCTGGGCGCGGTTCTCCTCCAGCAGCCCCCTGGCTGTGTTCAGCTCCACCTGGGTGGCCCGCAGCCGCTCCACGATGCGCTCGCTATGGTCCATCACATCGGTGACCAGCATGGAATAGTTCAAGATGTCGGAGAAGCTCCGGGCCTGGAAGAGCACCGTGAGGAAGGAGCTCTCCCCCGTCTCCTCCAGCCAGCGCACCTGCTGGTAGAATTCCTCCAGCTGGGCGGCCTCCTGGGCCTCCAGCTCGGCCACCTGCCGCTGGTTTTCCCCGATCTGCCCATCTATCTGGGCCAGCAGCTCCCGGCCCGTGCTCACCTGCTGTTCGCACAGGAGCACCTGGGCCTGGATCAGCGAAGCCTGCTCCTCCGCCTGGGCCATATCCCCGCGGATGGCGGCCAGCCGCTCCTCGATCTCCGCTTTCCGGCCGGCGGCATCGTCCAGCCGGTCCCGGATTGCCTGGATATCCCCCTGGGTCACCGCCCCGGCGGGCAGGGTCAGGGCGGTGGCCGCCGTCAGGAACAGCAGCGCCGCCGCCAAAAAACCGGATAGGGCTCTTTTGCGTATATTCATGGTCTCTCCTCTGCACCTGTCACACTTGGAGGAACTTGCGGATGGCAAAGCCGGAGCCCAAGGCGCCGATGATGGAGCCGGAGGTCAGGAACACCCCCAGCACGCCCTTCCACATGGCCTTGAAATCCATCAGGGCGAAGAAGGACACCGCCCCGCCGCCCACCAGCGCCTTGCACACTCCGGCGTACACCGCCCACTGGAGGAAGAAGGCCACCAGCGCCCCCATGATGCCCAGGATCAGTCCCTCCACGATGAAGGGCCAGCGGACGAAGCCGTCGGTGGCGCCGCACATCTTCATGATGGCGATCTCCTCCCGGCGGGAGAAGGCCGCAAGCCTTGTGGTGTTGGAGATGATGAACAGGGACACCGCCGCCAATATGCCGATCAGCACGTAGGCCAGGGCGGTGACGGCGTTGCGCACCGCCACGAAGCCCTCCGCCACCTCGCTGGCCGCCCGGTGGTTGGCCACCCCGGGCAGGGCCTTCACCGCCTCCACGGTCTCGCTGAACCGCTCCAGGTCCAGCACATGGATGGACAGCCGGTCGCGCAGCACCTCGTCGGGCATATTGACGTACAGCCCCTCGCTCTCGTGGCCCCTCAGGTAATCCCGCTTGGCCTGCTCCCGGGAAACGAAGGTCACGGTGTCGGGGTCTACGTTGTCGATCTGCCGCACCTGCTCCATGAGGGCGCGGATCTGATCGTCGGTGTAGTCCTCGTCGATGAAGGCCAAAAACTCGTTCTCCTCCTCCAGCTGACTGAGCATCTCGTCCACGTTCACTGCCAGCAGGGAAAAGGACCCCATGATGATCAGGCACGCCACGATCATGCACACCGCGGCGAAGGACATCAGCCCGTGGGAAAATATGCTGGAAAAGCCCTCTTTGATGAAATACCCTAAGTTCAATCGTCTCATGCTCTGTAGTAGCCTCCCTGACCGTCCCGGATCATCTCGCCGTCCTTGATGGCCACCACCCGCTTGGAGAACCGGTTGACCAGGTCCCGCTCGTGGGTGACCACCAGCATGGTGGTGCCCATGGCGTTGATGCGCTCCAGCAGGGTCATGATCTCCAGCGAACGCCGGGGGTCCAGATTGCCGGTGGGCTCGTCGGCGATGATCATCCGGGGGTTGTTCACCAGCGCCCGGGCGATGGCCACCCGCTGCTGTTCGCCGCCACTCATCTCGTTGGGATAGGCGTCCGCCTTGTCGTCCAGCCCTACCAGGTCCAGCACATAAGGGATCCGCTTGCGCATCTCCCGGCCGCTGGCCCCCACGGTGCGCATGGCGAACTCCAGGTTGCCCTGCACCGTCTTTTTCTCGATGAGCCGGAAGTCCTGGAAGATGATCCCCAGGGTGCGGCGCATGTGGGGGATCTGCCAGCGGCGGATGTTGTTCAGGTTGTATCCGTTGACGATGACCCGGCCCTGGCTGGCGACGATCTCCGCCGTCAGCAGCTTGATGATGGTGGATTTTCCCGAGCCGGAGGGGCCCACCAGGAACACGAATTCCCCATCCTCGATGCGCAGGTTGATCCCCTTCAGGGCCTTGGTGCCGTTGTCGTATTCTTTATGTACGTCGATCAATCGTATCATGGGCCCGCATCTCCACAGTTGTCTGAATCTTGATCGCTGCCGCGCCGCTGCCGTTTCGTCATGATGCGCAGACGGAATCGCTTACCATTATATCCGTTGAGCGCCGCCCTGTCAACCGGGGCGGGCCGATCCCCAGCATTCTCCACCGGAAGATCGTGTAAACTTTTTGAAAACAGCGGCGGCAGCGCCGGGCGCGTGAAAAGAGCCGCCCCGCCGGGCGGCTCTCGCAGGCTTCAGGACTCGATCCCTCGGGACACCAGGTATTTCTTCACCATCAGGGCCACCTTGAAGGTGATGGCGTCGTCGAACTCCCGCAGGTCCAGCCCGGTGAGCTTTTTGATCTTCTCCAGCCGGTACACCAGGGTGTTGCGGTGGACGAAAAGCTTCCGGGCGGTCTCGGACACGTTCAGATTGTTCTCGAAGAACTTGTTGATGGTGAACAGGGTCTCCTGGTCCAGCGCGTCGATGGGGTTCTTTTTGAACACCTCCCGCAGGAACATCTCGCACAGGGTGGTGGGAAGCTGGTAGATCAGCCGCCCGATGCCCAGGTTCTCATAGTTGATGATGGACCGCTCCGTCTCGAACACCCGGCCCACGTCGATGGCCACCTGGGCCTCCTTATAGGTACGGGCCAGGTCCCGGATGTGGCCCACGATGGTGCCGATGCCCACCACCGTCTTGATCCCCAGGTCCCGGGTGAGGGCCTCCTGGACGGTCTGGGCGATCTTATGCAGGTCCCGGGCGTCGGCGTTCTCCCCCAGGTGCTTGACCACCGCCACGTCGGTCTCGCTGACGGACAGCACGAAGTCGGTCTGCTTGTCGGGGTACAGCCCGGAGATCACGTCCACGGCGGACACGTCGGGGGCGCCCAGCTGGCGCACTAGGATCACCGCCCGGGGGGCCTCGGACACGAAGTGCAGCTCCTTGGCCCGGACGTAGATGTCCCCCAGCAGGATGTTGTCGCACAGGATGTTTTTCACGAAGGCGGCCTTGTCGTTCTTCTCCTCATAGTAGGTCTTGGCCCCGTTGAGGGCGATGACCGCCATGGAGCAGATCAGGGCGGCCCGCTCGTCCTCCCCCCTGACGAAGGCGGCGTAGTCGTATTGGCCGCTCCAGCCGGGCAGGGCCTTGAAGGTGAAGCCGCCGCTGACCACCTGGGCGTCCTGCTCCGCCGCCAGCAGCGCCGCGGCGCTGGCCCATTTCTCCCCGATGCAGGCCAGCTCGTTGCAGGCCACCACAGTGCCCTGCTCGTCGATGACCCCCACGGCCCGGTCGGAACAATCCTTCATCTGAAGAACGACGCTTTGAAAGATCCTGCTGGACATTGCGTTTTCTCCTTTCTACGCGGCCGGCCCTGGTGCGCTCCGCCACTTTGTCGATTTTACATATAGGCACTTTCCTATTATACCGAGTCTCTTAGCGGATTTCAATAGTTTCTTGAAATTTTTTTGTGGAAAGTGCCAAATTTTTCGTGTCATTGACTGAAAATTCCTTTCAGCTCCTCGTCATTCAGCCTACGGTAGGCCCCTCTGGGCAGGGCCCTGTCCAGCTCCAACGGCCCGAACCGCACCCGCTCCAGATAGGTCACCGGCTTGCCCCGGGCGGCCATCATCCGCTTCACCTGGTGGTATTTCCCCTCGTGGATGGCGATCCGGCCGCGGCCCCCGCCCAGCGGCTCCAGCTCCCCGGGCAGGCAGGTATAGCCGTCCCCCAGCACCACCCCGGCCCGCACCGCCTCCACGTCGGCCTGGTCCAGGACGCCGTCCACCTCCAGATAGTACACCTTGTCCACATGGCGTTTGGGGGACAGCAGCCGGTGGGCCAGCGCGCCGTCGTTGGTGAGCAGCAGCAGCCCCTCGGTGTCCTTGTCCAGCCGCCCGGCGGGGAAGATGCCCAGGCCCTGGAGCTCCTCCCCCAGCAGGTCCAGCACCGTGGGCTGGCCCGGCTCATCGGTGGAGGACACCACCCCCGCCGGCTTGTTCAGCATCAGGTACACCGGCCCGCCGGACCCGGCGGGGGCGCCGTCCACGGTGACGGCGGCGCGTTCGTCCACCTTGGCCTCGGGGGCGCGGCACACCGCGCCGTCCACCGCCGCCCGGCCCGCCCGGATCAGCTCCCGGGCCTCCTTCCGGCTCCACTTCCCCGTGCCGGCCAGCCGCTTGTCCAGCCGTTCCATCCGCTCCTCCCATCCTTTTTCCGGACCGCTCCGCCATCATATCCCAGCCTCACGCCACATATCCTTAGTCATGAGAACTCATAGAACGGAGTGGTATCATGATCATCTTCACGGCGCGCATACCAAAGAGGCGGCTGATGGCGGGCGCCGCCGCCGTTTTATGCTGTGTATCCGCAATCCTGGCCTTCGGCCTCACCCTCCGGGGGCGGGCGGTGGCCGTCTCGGCGGAGGTGAAGCACATCAAGACCAACGATGACCGGCTGGCCTACCTCAGCGGCCTGGGGTGGCAGGTGTCCCCCCAGCCCATGGCCACCGAGGAGCTGCTGATCCCGGAGGAGTTCGCCGACAGCTATCAGGACTACCTGAAGCTCCAGGCGGACCAGGGCTTCGACCTCACCCAGTACCGGGGCAAACGGGTGAAGCGGTACACCTATCAGCTCACCAACTACCCCGCCCAGGCCGAGCCGGTGCAGATCTCCCTGCTGATCTACCGGGACAAGGTGATCGGCGGGCAGATCCAGTCCTCCTCGGGGAGCTTCCTCCACGGCCTGGCCCTGCCCGCCCCGGCGGACAGCGCCCCTCCCGAGAGCCCGGCTGCGGCCATGGCCCGGCAAATTGTTTGACAAAACAAGGGAAACGCTGGAGCGCGTTTCCCTTGTTTGTTATCGCGCTCAGACCACCTGAGCGCCCTTGAAGAACACGGCCTTCACGTCCAGCTCCCTGTCCAGCACCACCACGTTGGCCCGCTTGCCGCTGTCCAGGCTGCCCACCCGATCGAAGATGCCGATGGCCTGGGCGGGGCTCACCGCCGCGGAGCGCACCGCGTCCGCCAGGGGGACGCCGAAGGAAACGGCGGTCTTCATGCACGCCATCAGGTCGGTCACCGATCCGGCGATGGTACCGTTCGCCAGGGTGGCCAGGGGGCCCTTCACCGTGACCTCCTGCCCGCCCAGGTCGTAGGTGCCGTCGGTCATGCCCGCGGCCCGCATGGTGTCCGAGATCAGCACCACCCGGCCGGGGCCGAACATCTTGAAAACGGCCCGCACCACGCTGGGGTGGATGTGGACGCCGTCGCAGATCAGCTCCACCCGGCTCCAGGGGCAGTCCAGCGCCGCCCCCACCACGCCCGGGGCCCGGTGGGTGAAGCCCGGCATGGCGTTGAACAGGTGGGTGACCTGCCTCGCCCCGGCCCGGAAAGCCGCCAAGGAGGTGTCGTAGTCCGCCGTGGTGTGGGCCACGGACACGGCCACGTCCTCGGACACCTCTTTGATGAACTCCAGCGCCCCCGGCAGCTCCGGGGCCACCGACACCAGCTTGACCAGGCCCTCCGCCGCCTCCATCAGGCGGCGCAGCATGGCCGCGTCAGGCTCGTGGAGCCAGTCGCCGTTCTGGGCGCCCCGCTTGGCGTAGGACAGGAAGGGCCCCTCCAGGTTGATCCCCACCAGATCCGCGCCGGGGCGGCCCTCCCTGCGGTGGGCGGCGGCGGTGCGGCACACCTGCATCAGCCGGTCCTCCAGCAGGGTCATCCCCGCGGGGCAGATCTGGGCGACCCCCCGGCTCAGCTCGTACTGCGCCATGGTCTGCAGGCCCTCCGGGTCGCCGTCGGACAGGTCCGCCCCCCGGCAGCCGTGGAAGTGCACGTCGGTGAGGGCGGGGATCACATAGCAGCCGGAGGCGTCGTAGCGCCCGCCGTCTCCGCTGTCGGGGACGAGCAGGGGGCCGTCAAAGCACACGTCCCGTTCCACGAAGCCCCGGTCCAGATCGAATACCTTGCCGCCGGAGATCCTCATCCCTTGACCTCCATCAGCTTGGCCAGGGCGCTGCCATCCCCCACCAGGGTGACGTCGGGGTGGAGCTGGAGGATGGAGGCGGGCATGGAGGGCGTGACGGGACCGGCGAACGCCTTGGCCACCGCGTCGGCCTTGTCGGCGCCGTTGGCCACCACCAGGATCTTCCGGGCCTTCATGATGGTGCCGATGCCCATGGTCAGCGCCTGCTTGGGCACGTCGCCGGCACTGGCGAAGAACCGGGCGTTGGCCTCGATGGTGCTGGGGGTCAGGTCCACCAGATGGGTGGCCAGGGGGAACTCGTCGCAGGGCTCGTTGAAGCCGATGTGGCCGTTGCGGCCCAGGCCCAGCAGCTGCAGGTCGGCGTAGCCCAGCGCGGCCACCGCCGCCTCGTACCGGCGGCACTCCTCCGCCGGGTCGGCGGCCAGGCCGCTGGGCACGTTGGTGTTCCCGGCCGCGATGTCCACGTGGTCGAACAGGTTGGTCTGCATGAAATAGCGGTAGCTCTGGTCGTGGTCGGGGGCCAGGCCGCAATACTCGTCCAGGTTCACCGAGCGCACCTGGGCGAAGCTCAGATCCCCCTGCTCATACCACTTCACCAGTTGCTGATAGGCCCCCACGGGGGTGGAGCCGGTGGCCAGGCCCAGCACGCAGTCCGGCTTGGACACCACCTGGGCGGCGATGATGGAGGCCGCACGGCGGCTCACGGCATTGTAGTCCTTTTCCTGGTAGATACGCATGACAAACACCTCATATCGATCGGATGTCCGGCGTCACGGCTGCCGGCGGAGCCTCCCGTTCCCGGGATAGAGCTTGTGGAAGGAGGATAGATCGTCCCGCGCCCGCCACAGGCGGTCAGTTCATATTGTATGATCCTTTCCAGTCTTTGTCAACACATTCTGAAAAAAAGACCGAAATGCTTCCCCGCACTGAAGATCGTTTCCAGACTACAGATGCTTGTCGGCCAGGGCGTCGGCCACCCGGCCCCGCCGCTCCCGGCAGGCGTCCACATCCCGGCGGCACACCTCGTTGAACAGCACGTCGGTGAGGTAGAGCTGGCTCATGCGGGCGGCCACCGAGCCCATCTGGAGGGGGCTCTCCCGGGAGCCGCACTCCAGCACCACGTCGGCGCAGGCCGCGCCGGGGGACTTGGGAAAGCGGGTGATGAGGATGGTCTTGGCCCCCCGCTCCCGGGCGATCTTCATCACGTCCACCTGGTCCTTGCTGGAGCCGGAGTAGGAGTAGTAGAGCACCACGTCCCGGGGGGTGAGCATGGAGCAGCGGATGGCCTGGAAGTGGGAGTCGGCCACGGCGTAGAAATTGGGCAGGGCGGTGGAGAACAGATGGGCCGCCTCCAGCGCCAGCACCATGGACCCGCCCAGGCCCATGCACAGCACCCGCTCCGCCCCGATCAGCAGCTCCGCCGCGGCGGACACGCTGGCGGGGTCGAGCATGTCCATGGTCTGGGTGATCGACTCCACGTTGACGGCGTACAGCTTGCGGCACATCTCGCTGACATCGTCCTCCGCGTCGATCTCGCCGTACAGGGGGTTGACGGGGGTGGTTCCGGCGGCGGCCCCCGCCACCGCCAGCTTGAAGGCGCTGTAGCCCTTGTATCCCAGGCGGCGGCAGAACCGGGACACCGTGGCCTCCGCCACGTTGGCCTCCTCCGCCAGCTCCGAGATGGACATATATTGGCAGTCATGACGCTGGTGCATGATGTGGTCGGCGATCTTTCGCTCCGCTCCGGTGAGCTGGTAATACTCCCGGTTGATCCGGGTAAACACATCGCCGTAAGGCATACCGGCCTCCCTACCGCCCGTCCAAGCGTCCATCCCGCACCTGGGTCAGATGGAAAGGACGCTTGAACGCGCTCCCCACACGCGGGGGCTGGGCGGGGCCTGGGGCCCTCTGGGCCGGGAACTGGATCGCACCCATTCAACATTCCACCTTTCTACAGTCGTTTTTGTTCCTGCACACTGTGTCATGACGATCGCCGTACCATTGAGAAGCTGTACCAATAGCCTCAGCACCCAGCTTTGCGGCCAAGATCGCCGCTGGCCGCGTTGAAAGATCTTGAAATACACAAAGTATTCCCGCGATCTTTCGCCTTGCCACCGGCGATTTTGGCTCGCAGATCTGAATACTTTGGTTATTGGTACAGCTTCTGAGATAATCATACCCTGTTTCCAGCGGCCGCGTCAAGAGAAGAAGAAAATTATTTTCAATTTTATCATAAAATTACCTCCGTTTTTTCATAAATCTGGAGATCCTATTCCATTATGTTGCGATCCTTCCAGGATCATACAGCCCGCCGCGCCCCCTTCAGCCCCCGATGATCCGGCGGATCTCCCCCTCCGCCTGCCTGAGCTCGAATTCCAGCTCGGCGGCGCTCATGCGCACCGCCCCGTGGCCCAGGATGATCATCTGCTCCAGCCCGTCGGAGGTAGCCACCCGCACCCGGTGCTCCCTGCGCTCTTTGGCCAGGGCGTAGGTGGTCTTTTCGATATACATATCCGCCGTCTCCGCCTCGCGGGTGTACACCACGAACAGGTCCCCCAGCCGCTCCACGCTGCCCGGGTTCCCCTTCACCTTGTAGGCGTCGAACACCACGATCGTCTTGCAGCGCTTCCACCCCTGGTAGTTGCGCAGGCGGTGGATCAGCCGCTCCCGGGCGCTGTCCAGGTCCTCCCGGCCCAGGGCGCGCAGCTCGTCCCAGGCGTGGATGATGTTATAGCCGTCCACCAGCAGATAGTCCTCCCCGTCCCGGACCTTCAGCCCCTTCCAGGGCTTAGGCTTGGGCGGGGCGCTCTTGGGCGCGGGGCGGAAGGCGTGGGGCTGCTTCACCGGGCCGTAGGCCCGCTGGAAGATGGCCTCCAGCTCGCGGTCCAGCGCCGCCCGGGACTCATAGCTCATGGCCCCGCCCCGGACCGGGGCGGCCTCCTCCCGGGCCGGGCGCTCCGACCGCGGCCGCCAGCCGCTGTCCAGGTGCATGTGCGAGCGGACCTGGTCCCAGGGCACGTTGAAGCCCGCCCCGTGGGCGCAGAACACCGAGCCGGAGGGCTCGTCCACGTCCCGGTCCGGGTCGTAGCCCAGCCCGGCGATGACGGCTTCGGCGTCGTGGCAGGGGCGGTAGCCCTCCACTGTGCAGGACAGCCGCCCCCGCCCTCCGGTGTAGGCCGCCACCGACTTCCAGTAGCCCCCCACGGCGGACACCGGGACGCTGCCGGCCAAAACGGCGCTCTCCCCCGCCTGCTCCGGGGGCGCGAATTCCGCCCCCATGCGCTGCAGGTCGGTCATGGCCCGGCCCACGCTCCCCCCGGGCACCTCCAGCCGGAAGGCGTACCAGGGCTCCAGCAGGACGCTCTGGGCGCTCATCAGCCCCTGGCGCACCGCCCGATAGGTGGCCTGGCGGAAGTCGCCCCCCTCGGTGTGCTTGAGATGGGCCCTGCCCGTCAAGAGGGTGATCTTCATGTCGGTGATGGGCGCGCCCGTCAGCACCCCCTTGTGCTCCTTCTCCATCAGGTGTGTCAAGATCAGCCGCTGCCAGTGGCCGTCCAGCGCGTTCTCTGGGCAGACGGTGTCCAGCACCAGCCCCGCTCCCCGCTCCAGGGGCTCCAGCAGCAGATGGACCTCGGCGTAGTGGCGCAGGGGCTCGAAGTGGCCCACCCCCTCCGCCGGGGCCGCGATGGTCTCCAGATAGACGATCCGGCCGGGGCCGAAGGTCACCTGGGCCCCGAAGCGCCGCTCCATCAGCCGGGCCAGCACCTCCAGTTGGACCTCCCCCATGAGGTGGACCCGGATCTCCCCCAGCCCCTCGTTCCACTCCACCTGGAGCTGGGGATCCTCCTCCTCCAAGACGCGCAGCTGGGCCAGCAGGGTGTGGACATCGCCCCCCGCCGGGGGAAGCACCTGATAGGCCAGCACCGGCTCCAGCTCCGGTCCGGCCCAGTCCTCCTCCGCCCCCAGGCCCTGGCCCGCCCAGGTGCGGCTCAGGCCGGTGACGGCGCACACCGTCCCCGCCGGTGCCTGGTCCAGGGGGATGAACTTCGCCCCGGAGTAGAGGCGCAGCTGGGTGGCCTTCTCCTCCCAGTCCGGGCCGCGCACCCCGTCCCGCACCTTCAAAACGCCCCCGACGATCTTCATCCAGGTGAGCCGCTCCCCCCGCTCGTCCCGGGAGATCTTGAACACCCGGGCGGCGAACTCCTCTGGCCAGTCCGGCTCCAGGGCGAAGCGGTCCAGCGCGTCCAGCAGCGCGTCCACCCCCTTCACCTTCAGCGCCGCGCCGAACAGGCAGGGGAACAGCTTCCGCTCCACCACCAGGGCGGACAGGTCGGCGTCGTCCAGCGTCCCGGTCTCCAGGTAGCGCTCCATCAGCTCCTCATCGCACAGGGCGGCCTGCTCCAGCACGGCCTCCCAGGGGCCGGAGAAGTCGGCGCAGCCATCGCCCAGCCGCCCGCGCAGCCGGGCCAGGAGCTCGTCCCGGTCCGTCCCCGGCTGGTCCATCTTGTTGACGAACAAAAAGGTGGGCACCCGGTGGCGTTCCAGCAGCTTCCACAGCGTTTCGGTGTGGCCCTGCACCCCGTCCGCCCCGCCGATCACCAGCACGGCGTAATCCATCACCTGCACCGCCCGTTCCGTCTCGGCGGAGAAGTCCACATGACCGGGGGTGTCCAGCAGGGCGAAGCGGCACCCCTTCCAGTCCAGCACCGCCTGTTTGGCAAAGATGGTGATCCCCCGCTCCCGCTCCTGCTCCTCGGTGTCCAAAAAGGCGTCGCCGTGGTCCACCCTCCCCAGCTTCCGCACCGCCCCGGCGCGGTACAGCATGGCCTCGGACAGGGTGGTCTTGCCCGAGTCCACATGGGCCAGCATCCCGATGGTCAGCCGCTTCATCCGCATTCTCCTCATGGCGGTCTGTCCGCCTCTTTTGTGATATCGTTCAGTTGAACAGCTCCGCGTTCTCGTCGAAGAGCTCCCGCACCTTTTTCTTCAGCAGCCGGTGGGACGGCTTTTTCAGCTCCGGGTCGGCGGCGATCAGCTCCTGGGCCGCCTGCCGGGCCTCCTTCAGCAGCTCCATGTCGGCGGCAAAGTCCGCCACCTTCAGCTGGGGCAGGCCGTGCTGGCGCTTGCCGAAGAAGTCGCCGGGGCCCCGCAGGCGCAGGTCCTCCTCCGCGATCTGGAAGCCGTCCCCCGTGGCGCACAGCGCCTTGAGGCGTTCCCGGGCGGTCTCGCTGCGGCTGGCGGTGACCAGCACGCACCAGCTCTGGTGCTTCCCCCGGCCCACACGGCCCCGCAATTGGTGGAGCTGGCTCAGGCCGAACCGCTCCGCGTTCTCCACGATCATCAGCGAGGCGTTGGGCACGTCCACCCCCACCTCGATCACCGTGGTGGACACCAGGATGTCCAGCTCCCCCCGGTGGAAGGCGGACATCACGTCCTCCTTCTCCCGGGCCTTCAGCCTGCCGTGGACGAAGCCCACCCGAAGCTCGGGGAACACCCGCTCCCGCAGTTGGGCGGCGTAGGCGGTCACCGCCTTCAGGTCCATGCCGGGCCCGTCCTCCCAGCCGCCGCCATTCTCCTCCACCGCGGGGCACACGATGTAGACCTGGCGGCCCTCCCCCACCTGCTTGCGCACGAAGCCGTACATCCGCGCCCGCTTGTCCTCCCCCACCAGCAGGGTGGTCACCGGGAAGCGCCCCGGGGGCAGCTCGTCTATGACGGACACGTCCAAGTCCCCATAGATGATGAGGGCCAGGGTCCGGGGGATGGGGGTGGCGGACATGACCAGGATGTGGGGCGGGACGGCCCCTCCCTTCTCCGCCAGGGCGGAGCGCTGGGCCACCCCGAAGCGGTGCTGCTCGTCGGCGATCACCAGCCCCAGGTCCTTGTACTCCACCCCCTGGGAGAACAGGGCGTGGGTGCCCACCACCAGGTCGATCTCCCCCGCCTCCAGCGCCGACAGCAGCGCCTTTTTCTCCCTCCCCTTCACCGAGCCGGTGAGCAGGGCCACCCGCACCCCGGCGGGGGAGAGCAGGGCCTCCATGGTCCGGGCGTGCTGCTCCGCCAGCAGCTCGGTGGGGGCCATAAGGGCGCACTGGAGCCCGTTCTTCGCCGCCGCCCAGGCCCCGAAGGCGGCCACCGCTGTCTTGCCCGAGCCCACGTCCCCCTGGACCAGCCGGTTCATGGCCCGGCCGGAGCGCAGGTCGGCGGCCATGTCGTCCATGGCCCGGCGCTGGGCAGTGGTGGGGGCGAAGGGCAGCAGGGCGGCGAAGTCCTCCGGCGAACCCTCCACCGGCCGGCCCTCCCCCGCCGAGCGGCGGTCCTTCAGCTGGGCCAGGCCGCAGGTGAGGACGAACAGCTCCTCGAACACCAGCCGCCGCCGGGCGATGGCCAGCGCCTCGAAGTCGTCGGGGAAGTGGATGTTCTTCCGGGCGAACTGGGTCTGGCACAGCCGGTGCTCCTTGCGCAGGCGGGCGGGCAGCACCTCGGGCAGGCCGTCCAGGCACTCGTCCACCGCCCGGCGCGCGATCCCCGCCAGCAGATTGTTGGATATGCCCGCCGTCAGGGGGTACACCGGCATGATCAGCCCCGTGGTCCGGGCGGTCCCCTCCCGCTCGAACACCGGGTTGGTCATGGCGAACAGGTTCCCCTGCCGCTCCACCACGCCGAAAAAGATATAGCTCTCCCCCCGGCGGACCGCCTCCCGGATGTAGTCCTGGTTGAAGAAGGTGATGTGCACCGTGCCGGTGCTGTCCACCGCCTTGATCTTCACCAGGGACAGCCCCCGGCGGACGTAGCTCACCCTGGGGGTCTCCGCCACCACGGCGGACACGCAGCAGGGCCGGTCCACGGGGGCGTCCCCCAGGGCGTACTGCTCCCGCCGGTCCTCGTACCGCTGGGGCAGATGGTCCAGCACGTCCCCCAGGGCACGCAGGCCCAGCTTTTCCAGCTTTTTTCCCCTGGCGGGGCCCACCCCGGGCAGGCCGGTCAGAGGGGTGTCTCGTGTCAGCGGCATGGTCCCGCCTCCTTGGGAAGCTCCCGATTCGATCTCCCGGATAGTTTACCACATCCCCCCCGTCGAAAACAATCCCCGGAGGGGGAGGATTTTTCCCCACAAATTGGTATAGATCCCGGCGTCCTGGTCCACAATAGGGCCGGAGGTGTTGTTATGAACAACAAACGAACATGGATCGATAAGCTCAGCGATTTCATCTCGGGAAAGGGTTTCTATCTTGTGGTGCTGGTGTGCGTGGCCGCCATCGCCCTGTCGGGCTGGTATCTGGTGCAGGGCGTCCGGGGCGGCCTGGAGGACACGCTGGACCAGCCGGTGTCCGGCTCCGCCGCCATCGCGGACAGGCCCTCCGCCCAGCCCACCCCCAGGCCCGCGGCGAAGCCCTCCGACCCCCCCGCCGCGGCGTCCGCCCGGCTGGAGACCGCTCCGTCCGCCGCCCCCTCCGTCCAGCCTGCCCCCACGCCCACTCCCGCCCCGGCTCCTCTGGTCTTTACATGGCCGGTGAAGGGGGAGATCGTGGCCGGGTTCTCGGTGGAGGCCCTGGCCTATAACCAGACCATGGGCGACTGGCGCACCCACAACGGCCTGGACATCGCCGCCGACCGGGGCGCCCAGGTGCTGGCCGCCGCCGCGGGCACCGTGTCCGCCCTCTATCAGGACGATCTGATGGGCACCGTGGTGGAGATCGACCACGGCCAGGGCCTGGTGAGCCAGTACGCCAACCTGGCGGCCACCCCCACCGTGGAGGTGGGCGATGCGGTGGACACCGGCACCATCATCGGCTCCGTGGGCGGCACCGCCGCGCTGGAGAGCGGCCTGGCCTCCCACATCCACTACGCCCTGCTGAAGGAGGGCTATCCCGTGGACCCCGCGGACTACCTGCCCCAGCGGTGAGGATCTGCGAAAAGTCCGGCCCCTGGACGGGGCCGGACTTTTTTGAGCCTTATCAGATCGTCAGGGACGGCGCGGAGTAGGTCCGGCCCGCCAGCTCGCTGTTGAGCATGTACAGCCCCTTGGCGTCGCCGCCGAACAGCTCCATCTTGCGGATCAGCCCGGAGGAGTTGGCCTCCTCCTCCCCCTGCTCCTTGATGAACCAGTCCAAAAACTGCACCGTGCGGTGGTCCTTGGCCTGCTGGGCGGCGTCGTAGATGGCGTCGATCAGGCTGGTGACGTACTGCTCGTGGGCGTGGGCCGCCTTCAGCGGGTCCATCAGCTCCTTGAACTGCTTGTCGGGCTTGGCCACGGCCTCCAGGGTGACGGTCTGGTCGTTGTTGTGCAGGTACTTGTACATGAGCATGGCGTGGTCCTGCTCCTCCTTGGCCTGGATCTCATACCAGTTGGCGAAGCCGTCCAGCCCCTGGGCACTGTAGAAGTTGGCCATGTCCAGGTATAAGTAGGCGGAGTACAGCTCCTTGTTGATCTGGTCGTTCAGCAGCGCGGCCACTTTTTTATCCATCATCGAACACTCCTTTTGTCTTTTCTGCGTCCTGGGGCGCATTCTATGGCAAGTATATCACGTTTTTCTGCGCTGTCAACCGTTTTCCGCCCACGAAAAGAGCGCCCGGCCCTGAGGCCGGACGCTCTTGGGGATCTATTCGCCGAAAAACTCGTTGAGCACCGCGCGGCAGTTGTCCACCACGCTGGGATCTTCGCCGGTGAGGGTGGTCAGCTCCTCCACCGCCACCGCGTTTCCGCCAAAGGCTTCGACGTACCGGGTGAGGATGGCGCGGAGGAGGGCCACGGTGACGAGCTCCCCGCCGTCCCCGTCCTCATCCACGAGGCCGTTCTCCACCGCCCAGCTCCACAGATCGCCGGAGCCGCCCGCCCGCCGGAACAGCTCCTCCAGCAGGGTCCTGGCCGCCGCGGGGCGGGCCAGGGGATCGGAGGCGGGGGCCGGGTCGGGATCGGGGTCCGGGTTGGGAGCGGGATCCGGACCGGGATCGGGGTCCGGGCCGGGGGCGTTGGAATCGAAGGGCGCGTCTTTGACTGTGACATTGTCGGTGTTCACGCCATCCGGCACCTCGCCGTAGAGCGTGCCGCCGTTCAGCTCGATGGCGATCTTGTCTATGTTTGTGTCGTAGATATCTATGGCATTGCCGCCTTCCACCATGCTGCCCACCGTGCCGCCGTTCATGGTGAACGTGCCATAATACATATGCACGCCTGTTTCGCCGCTGACGGAGCCGTCCGTTATCTCGGCCTTGCCGCCAAGCACAACAACAACGCCTTTATCTTTGCCGCTGACGGTGCCGCCCGATATGGCGGCGGTGCCGTCCTGCACAGCAACGCCGTCCGTTTCGCCTCTGACAGAGCCGCCCGTTATCTCGGCCTTGCCGCCGGACACAACCACGCCTGTTTCGCCGCTGACCGCGCCGCCCTTTATCTCGGCGTTACCGTTGAGCACCGACACGCCGCTTGTACCGCCCTGGACGGCGGCGGCGCCCGATATCTCGGCGGTGCCGCCCACCATAAACACGCCCTCATCACTGCCGCTGATGCTGGCGTTGCCCGATATGTCGGCGGTGCCGCCGCTCCCCACAGACACGCCGAAATAATCGCCGCTGACGGTGCCGCCCGATATGGTGGCGGTGCCGCTCACCACAAACACGCCGAATGTATTGCCGCTGACGGTGCCGCCCGATATGGTGGCGGTGCCGCCGTACACCTCCACGCCGGACATATTGCCGGTGACGGTGCCGCCCGTTATGTTGGCGGTGCCACCAGCATCCACCTTCACGCCTGCGTCCATGCCGCTGACGGTGCCGCCCGTTATGTTGGCTTTGCTGCCGTTATCTACCGTCACGCCGGCATTATTGCCGCTGACCTTGCCGCCTGTCCCGGAGTCCTTCAGCGTCAGCTCGCCGCCGGACACTTCGATGCCGGCTTCCTCCTTGCTTGTGAGGGTGTGGCCGTTCAGATCCAGGGTCACATTGCCCCCACTGATCGTAGCACCGCCAATATCGTCATTGGTCATCGTGATGGTGCCGGACCCGCTTACGCTGTTCTCGATCGCAGTGACGCCCTCCTGGACGGTGCCCACCTCTTGCGACCCCTCCCCGACGATGGTCACGGTGTGGGCCAGCGCCGGGAGCACCAGCCCGGCGCACAGCGCCAGGGACAGGCCCACGGACCCGGCCCGTTTCCATAGCTTCATTTCCTCATCCTTTCTATATCGATGGTCTAACAGTCCTTTCGTGTCCCAACGGGACACGAAGAAACGGCCAGCCGTTTCTGACCCCAGTATATCCCATCCCGCCGGAAAACGCAAGCCCTTTCCCCCACGAGAACGGGGCGGGGACCCCTCGGCCCTCGCCCCGCTCCGTCACGCCCGGATCAGCTCAGCTCTCCATATGGCGGCCCAGAAAGCCGGCCACCGTCTGGGCCAGCTTCAGCTCCACCTCCCCCAGGGCGGGGGCGTCCCCATCGGACACGAAGGCCACGCAGCCCAGCACGTCTCCCTCGGACAGGATGGGCACCGCGATGAGCACCCGGTATTTGTCCGTGCCGTCGCACAGGGACAGCGGCTGATCGGCCTGGACGCTGCGGCGGTCCTCCATCACCTGCTCCACCTGGGGGGACACCCGCTTGTCCACCACCTCACGGCGGGGCACGCCGCCGGCGGCGATCACGCTGTCCCGGTCGGTGATCACGGCGGGCAGGCCCGCCACCCGGCTGATGGTGTCGCACAGCTGGGCGGCAAAGTCGGACACATCGCCCAATTGAGAGTATTTTTTGAAAATAACGCCGCCCTCGCGGTCCGTGTAGATCTCCAAGGGGTCGCCCTCCCGGATGCGCATGGTGCGCCGGATCTCCTTGGGGATCACCACCCGGCCCAGGTCGTCGATGCGGCGTACGATCCCAGTCGCTTTCATGGTTTTCCTCCTGCGTCTGCCGCGGCTGCCCGCGGCATTTTTTGTATCGTTCCATCTGTATTATCCGCAGGATCTGCCAATGTATTCAGATCCTGCCGCTGGTTTTCTCTGGAAACATGCCGGCGCGCACAGGGCCCGGCGGCCAGACGGCCGCCGGACACCACCACATTTTTTATCGTTCCGGTCATATATGCCTATCTCGATCGGCGGGAGCATGTTGGCGGCTTTCCAGGCCGTCCAGCACGCTCCCGCCCAATATTGCGCATTTTTCGGTCCTCTCGGGCTAGAGCTCCACCACGTCCATCGCCGCCCGCTCCACGCACAGGGCGTTTTTGGTGTCCAGCACCAGGGAGAGCTGCGCGGCGGCGCTCCCCCCCGAGCGGGGATGGAGCACGGCGGCGTAGTGCAGGGTCTGGGGGCTGTCCCCGGCGCGCTCCAGGGAGAAGCGCAGGGGCTGGGTCTCCGCGAAGGTGCCGCAGGGGGTCTGGCGGAGGCAGACGGCGCCCTCGCCCCTGGCCGGGGGCATGGCGCGGACGGTCAGCGTGCACCGCACCGCATAGGCCGCACGGGGGTCCAGCCGGATCTGGGTGGGGTCGCACTCGTTCCAGCAGATCTGCTCCCCCTGCCGGCCGTTTTGCCGCCAGGGCAGGCGGCAGCCCGGGCCCCACAGATATCCCGCCTGACGCTCCACGAGATGGAGGGCACATTTTGGCCTGGCCTTCTCTCCGCCGGGGGGAGGCCAGTGCGTTTGCCCGCGGCACGGCGGCGGACAGACGGGGGGAGGGCAGGGCGGCGGGCATGGCCCGCAGGGCGGGGGGCAGGGAGGGCCGGGGGGATACGGCCCGCAGGGCGGGACCGGGGCAGGACAGACCTCCAGCACCTTCTCCAGCTTGTTTTTCAGCAGCATCTGATTTTGGGCCACCACGTCCAGCAGGGAGGCCACGCTCTTGTTCACCGCCAGCACGTCCTGAGGACAGGCGCAGGGCTTCGCCCCCGGCAGAGTGCCCAGGATGTACTGCAGCTTCTCGCCCTCGGCGTTGATGATATGGCTCAGGGCCAGTTCCTCCATGGCGATGGAGGCGATGATCATGGTCAGGGCTTCCTCCCGCGTCATATCCGCCCCATGGGCGGGAAAAGAAGGCATAGACATATGAAATGCTCCATTGTGCCGCGCCGGTCCGGGACCGGCGCGGGTCGTACGGCAGGGAGCGCCCCGCCGCCGCTCCATCCTATGCGGCCGGGACCGCCCTGTTTCAAGCTCACCTGCCGCCCGCCGGGGGCATAGGATGCCCCAGGCGCTTTGCCGGGCGGGCCGGCACGGCCGTTTTTGACACGTCACAGGTCCCCGCCAGTCTTGCCTTGCGGCGGCCCGACTCAAACTGGATCGAAGGAGGCTCCGATATGGTGAGCGTCAGCTTGTGCATGATCGTGAAGAACGAGGAGGATGTGCTGGGGCGGTGCCTGGACAGCGCGGCGGATCTGGCCGACGAGATCGTCGTCGTGGACACCGGCTCCACCGACCGCACGAAGGAGATCGCCGGGCGCTACACAGACAAGGTATTCCACTTCCCCTGGCGGGACGATTTCGCCGCCGCCCGGAACGAGTCCTTCGCCCACGCGTCCATGGACTACTGCATGTGGCTGGACGCGGACGATGTGCTGCTGGAGGCGGACCGGGCCGCGTTCCTGGCGCTGAAGGAGACCCTGGACCCCGCTGTCTCGGTGGTGATGGCCCCCTATCACACCGGCTTCGATGAGAGCGGCCGGGTCACCTTCTCCTACTACCGGGAGCGGCTGATCAAGAACCGGGCCGGGATGGCCTGGGAGGGAGCCGTCCACGAGGCCGTCGCTCCCGCGGGCAAGGTCCTGTACGCGGACTTCGCCGTCACCCACCGCAAGACCCGTCCCTCCGACCCGGACCGCAACCTGCGGATCTACCAGGCCCAGCTGGCCGCGGGAAAAACGCTGGAGCCCCGGCAGCGGTTCTATTACGGCCGGGAGCTGTACTATCACCAGCGCTGGGCCCAGGCCCTGGAGGTCTTTGAGCAGTTCCTGGCCCAGGGCGGGGGCTGGGTGGAGAACGAGATCGACGCCTGCTGTCACTGCGCCTACTGCCAGGAGAGGCTGGGCCGGCCCGAGGCAGCGCTGGCGGCGCTGTTTCGCACCTTTTCCTACGACCGGCCCCGGGCGGAGGCGTGCTGTGAGCTGGGGCGCTGGTTCTTCCAGCGGGAGCGGTACGGCCAGGCGGCCTTCTGGTACGCCCTGGCCCTGACCTGCCCCCGGGATGACCGCCGGGGCGGGTTCGTGGCCCCGGACTGCTACGGCTATCTGCCCTGTATCCAACTGTGCGTCTGCCACAGCCGCATGGGGGACCAGGAGCGGGCGGCGCAGTTCAACGAGCTGGCCGGAGCCTGCAAGCCGGACGATCCGACGGTGGCCCGCAACCGGGCCTATTTTCAAGCGATGGCGTGAGCGGCCCTCCCCCCATGCGGCGCTTTTCCGGCCCGACCGTGGGCGCTCTCCTTCATTATATATAGTTTCCCGTTTTCAGGGCAAAATGCGCGGCCCTAAAGTTTAAGCACAGCGGCTCCGGAAGGATCTTTCCGGGGCCGCTGTGCTTTTGTCCCGATCGGGCCGGGCAGAGGATCGAAAGCCCCTAAGATCGAGCGGGTCCAGTTGGGCCGCGCGCATCCTCCGGCGGCTCTACCCACTCCATGAACAAAAGGTGGACTTTTTGAACAGTCAGGCAGTAGGAGAAAAAATTCTCAAAACACACTTAATTTTCATATCACAGTGCCGAATACATAGGTGTAGGCAAGAGCGCTCCGGCTGTCCAATAAAGTATAGCATGTGAACGCCCCCCGCCTGCCCGCCCCCTCCGGTCCTAGGCCGGTGGAGGCATACCCCAGCGCCGGTGAGACCGGAACGCCCCGGCCAGGTCGTTCCCGCGACGCCGGAAGCCCCAACGCGCAGAGGCAATGGATGGCCCAAGCGCGCAAAAAAATTCATAAAAAGGAGTTTTATCATGCGTATCCAGCACAATATCATGGCGATGAACGCCTACCGCAACTACACCAACAACGTGTCCGCGATGAAGGCCAACCTGGAGAAGCTCTCCTCCGGCTACAAGATCAACCGCGCCGGTGACGACGCCGCCGGTCTGGCCATTTCCGAGAAGATGCGGGCCCAGATCACCGGCCTGGAGACCGCCCAGAAGAACGCCAAGGACGGCATCTCCCTGGTGCAGACCGCCGAGGGCGCGCTGACCGAGGTCCACGACATGCTCAACCGTATGGTGGAGCTGGCGACCATGTCCGCCAACGGCACCTACGACAACACCACCGACCGCGCCCAGCTCCAGAAGGAGATGGACCAGCTCAACAGCGAGATCAACCGCATCGCCGACAGCGCCAACTTCAACGGCATCAAGCTGCTGGACGGCTCCATGGACGCCGACGGCCGGATCGCCAACACCACCACCGTGTTCGCCGGGATGAAGATCGGCAACAACGTCAACGGCACTCCAGTCGGTAATACCGCCGGTAATGTTGGCGGTCCCAACACCAAGAACGGCATCCTTCTCACCGGTTCGACCCTCGCTCCGGCCACCGGCGCGCTGAACAAGAGCGACGACAGCGTCCGCTACCACAAGGACGCCGCCGTGGCGGGCAAGACCTCCTTTACCGTGGACCTGGACGGCACCGGCTACAGCGCGGCGGCCGGCACCAAGATCGAGAACATCGAGTTCCTTCTCCAGGGCGGCGGCGCCGACAACTTCACCGGCAACAAGACCAACCACCTGTCCACCAGCGACACCGCCGATACGGCCCTCAAGTACAGCGTGACCGCCAACGGCGAGGGCAAGATCACCTCCGAGGACATCGCCACCGCCATTGAGAAGGCCATCAACGATAACGGCGGCAAGGTCTATCTCAAGGTCGGCAACAACAAGGGCGACGGCACCGCTGGCGGCGTGTCTGCACGTATCGAGTACACCGTGACCCGGGACGGCGACAAGCTGAAGTTCGAAATGACCGACAAGGGTTACGACGACGCCTGCGCCGCCGCCAACACCGACGCCGCCAAGGGTGCAAATGCCCAGGGCGAGAACTACTTTGCGGGCAACTTCAATATCGGCTTGGTGGGCAATGCTACTGTTGCCGCTGGCACCGATTTGGCTAAGTTTGCAGCCGCCAACGATTTGGCGGTGGTGGGCAACGCCGCTACCTGCGAGATCAACGAGGGCACCACCCCCGCCGACACCATCTACGCCCAGGCGTATATCCGGTTCAACACGGATAACGCCGCCAGCGCCAACGGCGTGAACAAGACCACCGACTATATCGCCGACGGCAAGGGCTTCAAAATCGGCGACGAGTACTACGTGTTCGCGGGCAGCGACGCCACCTTCAACACCGAGTACGCCGACAACGTGAAGGTAGTGGATATCCGGGACCTGAAAAACCTGACCGATGGCCAGAAGGGCACTGATGAATTTAAAAACGATCTGCGCAAGGCCCTGGACCGGCTGTCCGTGGCCGCCAAGGACAACGAGATGTTCGACGTCCAGGTGGAGGAGCGGGGCACCATGATCGTGGTCAACGAGCGCACCACCTACACCGGCGGCGCCAACCTGACCGAGAAGGATTGGGGCCTGGAGAATCAGATCCAGGCGTTCGGCAGCGCCCAGTCCACCACCAACGTGGTGAAGGAGGCGGGCAAGTCCCTGACCCTCCAGATCGGCGACACCGCCGAGGACTTCAACCAGCTGAAGGTGAACATCAAGGACATCCACACCGACTCTCTGGGCATCGACAAGATCCGCATCGACGACCAGACCAGCGCCGCCGCCGCGATCGACGTGATCAAGGCCGCGATCAACAAGGTGTCCGACATCCGCGGTACTCTGGGCGCCACCCAGAACCGTCTGGACCACACCATCAACAACCTGTCCGTCATGACCGAGAACATCCAGGACGCCGAGTCCACCATCCGCGACACCGACGTGGCCGCCGAGATGATGAAGTACACCAAGAACAACATCCTGATCCAGTCCGCCCAGGCCATGCTAGCCCAGGCCAACCAGGTGCCCCAGGGCGTGCTGCAGCTGCTCCAGTAAGCGTCCGAGCCGTCGTGAGCAGCGCGGGTGGACCGAAGCGAGGGCGAGCGGAGGGCCGCACAGCGGCCCGCAGACCAGCCCGAGTCGGAGGGAAGCCGCGCGTCGCGAACAGGCGAGGCGTGATAACACCCTGTTCTTGGCGCAAACCGCATAGACCCAACGCAGGGGGCGGGCTTCGGCCCGCCCCCTTTCACTATGACAGAAAGGCGGTGGCCCCATGGCCGACCAGCTTCCCATCCACTACGATCTGCGCCCCGCGTACTACGACCGCTTCCAATGCCTGGCGGGGGCGTGCCGCTTCTCCTGCTGCAAGGGCTGGAACATCACCTTCAACAAAAAAGACTACCTGGCGCTGAAACGGCAGGAGGGCTCGGACGAGCTGACCGCCAACCTAAAGCAGAACGTCCGCCGCATCCGGCAGGGGCCCAACGCCGAGAGATTTTACGGGGAGTTCGACATGTCCGGCGGCACCTGCCCCCTCCTGCGGGAGGACGGGCTGTGCTCCCTCCAGCTGGAGAAGGGGCACGGCGCTCTGCCCGAGGTGTGCCGGGTGTTCCCCCGGACCCAGGCATACTCGGATTCCGGCTATCTGGAGCGGCGGCTGACCCCGGCCTGCGAGGCGGTGCTGGAGCTGCTGTGGGACCTGCCCGACGGGGTGGACTTCGTGGCCGATCCCCTGCCCAAATCGAAGACCCGCACCCTCATCATGGGGACATCCGGCCCACTGCGCCTGCGCTTCCAGGAGCTGCGCTCCGCGTGCATCGACCTTTTGCAGGACCGGCGGCGTCCCCTGGCCCAGCGGATCTTGCTGATGGGGCTGGCGCTGAAGGAGCTGGCGGACGGCGAGGAGGACGTGGACGGCTGGCTGGCCCGGACCAGGACGCTGGTGGACGATCCGGAGACGGACCGGCGGCTCCAGCTGCCCGACCAGCAAAAAACGCTGTCCATGTTCCTGACCAACAATATCCGGGTGATGCTGGCCTCGCAGAGCCCCAACCGGGAGCTCTCCGCCGTGCTGAAAGAGGTTTTGGACGGGCTGGGCGCGGTTTTGACCTTCGAGGGCGGTCAGGCCGTCAATTTCAGCCTCCCGAACGACCCCTATCTGGCGGCCCGGGCCCGGTTCGAGGAGAACTTCCAAGACCGGGCGTACTTCATGGAGAACCTGATGGTGACGCTGTTCTTCAACCTCCAGGTCCCCGATCCGGTGGACCGGGAGAAGCTGTGGAAGAGCTACGTGGACTTCTGCAACCTGTATTCGTTCTTCCGCTTCATGGCGGTGGCCAGCTGCCGGGAGGGCGCGGCCGGGGACAAGGCCGAGCTGTTCCGGATGATGGTGTGCGTCAGCCGGGGGCTCATGCACAACACGCCCCAGAAGGCCAAGCTGCGGGACGAGTTCTTCCAGAACCACAGCGCCACCCTGGCCCATATGGCGATCCTGCTCTGCGGCTGAGAAAAACGGCGCGCCGCCGGACCGGAACGTCCCATAAAACGAGAAAACGCCCTTCGGCGGGATCGATCCCGCCGAAGGGCTTCTCTCTTGACATCGTGCCGGGGCTGTGATATGATCGATTTATATAAACCGTTTATATAAATCGATCATATGAGGTGAGGCTATGCCCAAACAGAAGATCACCAAGGAGATGGTGGTGGATACCGCCTTCCAGCTGGCCCGGGAGGGCGGCATGGAGCGGGTGCTGGTGAAGGAGATCGCCGCCCGCCTGGGCTGCTCCGTCCAGCCCATCTACAGCTGCTGCCGGAACATGGACGGCCTGCGCCGGGACGTATACGCCCGGGTGCGCCGGTTCGTGGGAGAGCGCTTGTCCCAAGAGCAGTACGGCCCCGAGAGCTTTCAGGCCGTGGGCCGGGCCTGCCTCCAGCTGGCAAAGGAGGAGCCCCAGCTGTTCAAGCTGTTCATCCTCTGCCCCCGAGAGGGGGTGTCGGGGCTGGAGGATCTGTGCCGGGAGGCGTCGGACCCCCGGCTGGACGAGGCCATCGCCGGGGAGCTGGGGCTGGACGGGGAGCGAGCCCGGCGGCTCCATATCAACATGATCGTGTACACCGTGGGCCTGGGAGCGATCTTCTCCACCGCCGTGCCTGGCATCCCGGCGGAGGACATATTCCCCTGGCAGGAGGGGGCCTATCAGGCGTTCTTGGCCCAGATCAAGGAGGAGATGCGGAATGGATCGTAACGTGATCGTACTGTACAACAGCTGGACCGGCTTCACCCGGAACTACGCCCAGCTCATGGCCCAGGCGCTGGACTGCCCCGCCCTGCCCCTATCGGAGGCCCCGGCGGACCTGTCTGGCTATGACGCCGTGGCCTTCGGCAGCCGCCTCCACGCCGGCAACTTAGACGGCTGGAAAAAGGCTCGGACGCTCCTTGCGCGCCGGGGCGCGAAGGGCCTCGTGCTCTTTGCCACCGGGGCCATGCCCAACGAGGCGGAGGAGGCCATCGAGAAGATGTGGGCCCAGAACCTCACCCCGGAGGAGCGGGAGGCCATCCCCCACTTCTACCTCCAGGCGGGGCTGTGCTATGAGAGGATGGGGGGCGTGGACCGGGCCATGATGCGCTTCGCCGCCTGGGCCATGACGCGGAAAAAGGCCAAGAACCCGGAGGACCGGGCCTTCCAGGAGGCCATCGCCCGCTCCTACGACATCTCCGACCCCCGGTACATCCAGCCCGTGGTGGACTGTCTAAAACGGGGGCGGTGACGAGGCGGCCCCGCCGCCCAAGGGCCGGGCGGAGCCGGGGCGCTCGGGCAGGGCGCGCTCCATCTCAGCGTCGGTGAGGAACTCCGTCATCACGTGGCGGTAGCGCTTGGGCAGGTGGGCGGACTGGCACTTGGGGTTTCGCCGCCCCTCGATGGAGATGGTCTGGCAGTATTTCCGCCACATGGCCCGGTAGGACCGCTCGGTCTCCCCGGCGGGGCCCATGCGGAAGTCCTCCGCCGGGACCAGCTTCCACCGGCCCCGGTCGCACAGGAACGCCTCTTTATGGGTGCGGTCGTAGAGGACGATCCGCTCCCCGGAGTACCGGGCGGCGAAGTGGCCGGCCAGCAGGGGGAGCACCCGGTTCTTCGGCTCGATCTCCCCCACCAGCACCCCGTCCAGCTCGGAGAAGCGGATGAAACCCTTCAAATGGTCCCACTCGGTCCACATCTTGGTCAGCGCCAGGTTCACCCGGGCCATCACCGGGTCGCTGAGGTCCAGCCGCGCCCGGTCCCCCTCCCCCAGCCCCCGGCGGATCAGGGTGAACAGGGCCAGCTCCTTCTCCGGCAGGCAGGTGAGGAACCCCCGGGCGATCAGCTTCTGGAAGGCGGGGGAGGCCCGCTTGGACAGCGCGGCGTACAGCCGCCGGGCCTTATCCCGGTCCGCAGGCGGCTCCCGCTCCTCCCACAGCGCCGCCCCGTCCTCCGGCAGCAGGAAAGCCATGGGTTCCGTCTTGGTCTCCAGGGCGTCCCACACGCAGGTGAGGAAGCCGGCGAAGGTGCCGTCGTAGCGATAGGCCGTCATGCCGTCCCCCCTTCCCCGCCGAAGAGGGACAGCTGCTCCCAGCTCTCCCCGCTCCCCAGGGCGGCCCGCTCCAGCCCCGTCAGGCGGCGGTAGACGCTGTCGGGGCCGCACCGCAGGCCGGGGAGCATCCGCCCCGAGCAGGTGATGAAATACTGTGCCCGCTTCATCACCACGCCCAGCCGCTTCAGCCCCTCGAAGCTGAGGGGGCCGTACCGCCGGGCGGCGACGATCCGCTCCGCCCCCCGCATCCCGATGCCGGGCACCCGCAGGATGGCCTCGTAGTCCGCCCGGTTCACCTCCACCGGGAAGAACTCCGGGTGGCGCAGGGCCCAGTCGCTCTTGGGGTCCAGGGCGGCGTCGAAGTTGGGGTGGTCCTCGTCCAGGATCTCCCCGGCGGTGAAGCCGTAGAACCGCAGCAGCCAGTCCGCCTGGTACAGCCGGTGCTCCCGGAGGAGGGGCGGCTTGAACCCCGCGGAGGCGGGCAGGTCCTTGTGGTCGGACACCGGCATATAGGCGGAGAAAAACACCCGTTTCAGCCGGTATTTCCGGTAGAGCCCCTCGGTGAGGGACAAAATGTGGCGGTCGCTCTCCGGGGTGGCCCCCACGATCATCTGGGTGGACTGGCCCGCCGGGGCGAACCTAGGGGCGTGGCGGTAGAGCTTCAGCTCCGCCTTGGACCGGGCCGCCCCGTCCCGGATCTGGGCCATGGGCCGGAAGATCGCCGCCCTGGTCTTGTCCGGGGCCAGCAGCTGGAGGGACGCCTGGGAGGGCAGCTCGATGTTGACGCTCAAACGGTCCGCCAGCAGGCCCAGGGCGTAGGTCAGCTCCGGGTCCGCCCCCGGGATGGCCTTGGCGTGGATGTAGCCGTTGAAGCGGTATTCGGTGCGCAGCAGGCGCAGGGTCTCGATCATCCGCTCGGTGGTGTAGTCCGGGCTCTTCAGCACCGCCGAGGACAAGAACAGCCCCTCGATGTAGTTGCGGCGGTAGAACTGGATGGTGAGCTCCGCCAGCTCCCGAGGGGTGAAGGCGGTCCTGGGCACGTCGTTGGAGCGGCGGTTGACGCAGTAGGCACAGTCGTACTGGCAGTAATTGGTGTACAGCACCTTCAGCAGGGACACGCACCGCCCGTCGGCGGTGAAGGTGTGGCAGCAGCCGGAATTGGTGGCGGTGCCGATGGTCCCCGGCTTTCCGCCCCGGACCACCCCGCTGGAGGTACAGGCGGCGTCGTACTTGGCGGCGTCGGCCAGAATGGTCAGCTTGTCCATCACCTCCATGGGGTCCCCTCCTCCCGGTCAGCCGGATGTTCCATCAAACGTTTGTATCTCCATTATAGTACGATTGCTCCTTTTGTCAAGAGGGATCTTTGCCCGCCGCCCCAATATACAGGACCCATCCCGCATTGCGGAATGGGTCCTATGCCGTTTTGCCGTATCCCCTTTGTCAGCGGGCCGCCAGCGCCGCGTCCTGGAGCCGGTCGAAGGACGCCATGCATTCCTCCACGGTGGCGCCGCCCAGCAGCTCCCGCACGATCAGGCAGGTGTTGCCCCACTGCTCCACGTCCATGCCCGCGTTGGAGCCCAGGACATAGACCCCTTCCTCGATCCGCTCGTTCAGCGGCTCCAGGGCGGGGATACAGTCCACCGAAACGTTTTTGGAGGGAGAGATCACCCGGTTGGTCTGGGAGTAGAGGGCCAGGGCCTCGTCGGAGGTAATCACCTCCATCACCTCCATGGCCTGCTCCGCGTGTTCCGCGTTGGCGCCCACCGCCCATCCGGTCATGGATATCACCGGCATCTGGCCCCGGCTGCTGGGGAAGCCGACGACCCGCAGCTCGAACTCCGGCCGCCCATAGGCGGTCTCCGCGTTGGCCGCCCCCCAGTAGGCCATGACGATGGGGGTCTTGCCCGCCAAAAAGTCCGCCCCCTCCCCCTCGACGGCCTCGCTGACCAGGGCCTTCGACCGATCGATATAGCCCCGGTCGATCAGCGTCTGGAGGAACTGGAAGCCGGGACGCATATAGTCGCTGTACCGGGCCTGGCCGCTGTTGAGGGCGTCGATCTCCGCCTGGGCATTCCCACCGTTGTACAGATCGGCGTAGGCCTGGGCAAACACGAAGGTCTCCAGCCACCAGCGGTTGGCGCCCACAGGCGTTTCGATCCCGTTCTCCTGGAACACCCGGCAGCACTCCAAAAACTCCTCCGGGGTATTGGGCAGTTCCAGGCCATAGCGCCGGAACAGGTCCATGTTGACGAACAGGCCGTAGGCCACCACCTCCTGGGGAATGGCCACCAGCTTGCCGTCCACGGTGTTGGCGATGCGGATGATCTCCCGCAGGTTTTGGGCGCTGTCCAGCCCCGACAGGTCCATCAGCTTGCCCTCCGCCCCCAAGGTCAGGATGGTGTCCGGGTTAAGGAGATACAGATCGTCCATGTCGTTCCGGGCCCGGTCCAGGGCCACCTCATCGTAGGTCTTGTCCAGGTAGTCCTCCGCCGTGTAGGTCTGATAGGCCACCGCCACCCCCAGCCGCTCCTCCGCCAGGGCGACGGTCAGGTCGAAGGCGGTCCTGGCCACGTTTTCCGCGTCTGGGTCGGTCTTTTCCATGGGGCTGAACAGGTCCACCACCTGCCCGCTCACCTTCTCCGATGGGAGCAGGTTCCGGTCCGTGTCGCCGCCGCAGGCGGCCGCCCCCAGCAGCACAGCCGCCGCCAGGCACACCGCCGCCCACCGGCGCGGGCCGCCATCGTTCCGTTTTTTCATGCTCTGCTTCGTCCTTTCACTTCACAAATCGCCTGATCGTCTTTTTCAGCAGCTCCACGTCCAGCGGCTTGGCCACATGGGCGTTCATGCCCGCGTCCAGCGCCGCCTTCTCGTCCTCCGCGAAGGCGTTGGCCGTCATGGCGATGATGGGGATCTGCCCGGCGTCCTCCCGGTCCAGGGCCCGGATGGCCCGGGCGGCGTCGTGGCCGTTCATCACCGGCATCTGCACGTCCATCAGGATGGCGTGGAACCGGCCGGGAGGCGCGCTCTGGAACCGCTCCACCGCCAGGCGGCCGTTCTCCGCCACCTCGCAGGTGGCCCCCTCCAGCTCCAAAAGCTCCGCCAGGATCTCGGCGTTGATCTCGTTGTCCTCCGCCGCCAGAAAGTGCAGCCCCTCCAAAGCGCCGTCCGCCTCCGGCTCGGCCCCGGCGGCGGGGACATCCCGCGTCCACAGCTCCGCCACCTTCTCCCGGAAGGCGGCCACGAAAAACGGCTTGGCCAGCACCGCCGTGCCCTCCGCCCGCTCCAGCACTTGGGCGTCGTGCTCCGCCAGCATCACCACCGGCACGGCCTGGGAAAGCGCCCCCCGCAGGGCCTGGACCGCGGCGGCCCCGTCCGCCCCCGGCCCGTCCCAGTCTAGCAGGGCCAGCTGATAGACGGCCCCGCCCCGGATCTTGTCCAGGGACTCTTCCAGCCCGGCGGCGTCCAAATGGATCCCCGCGTCCGCCATCAGGGCGCGGATGTTCTCCCGGCTGTCCGGGTCCTCGTCCACCACCAGCACCCGGGAGATGCCCCGCTCCGCCCAGAATTTCGGGTCGGCCCGGTCCTCCTGGATGCGCAGCTCCAGCTCCACCCGGAAGATGGAGCCCTGGTCCACCTGGCTGGACACGTCGATGGTGCCTCCCATGAGTTCCACGATGCTCTTGGTGATGGCCATGCCCAGCCCGGTGCCCTGCACCTTGTTGGTGGTGCTGTTCTCCGCCCGGGTGAAGGCGTCGAAGATGGTCTCCAGATACTCCGGCGTCATGCCGTAGCCGTTGTCCTCCACCTCGATGCGGATGTGCTCATACTGGCTGGAGCGCTGCTTCAGCCCCAGGATACGCAGCTGGATGCGGCCCCCCTCCGGGGTGTACTTCACGGCGTTGGACAGCAGGTTGAGCAGGATCTGGTCGATCCGGGTCTCGTCCCCCACCAGGTACTCGTGGCGGATGCCGGACACCTCCACGTGGAATTCCTGCCCCTTGGCCCGGGCCATGGGCTGGATGATGGCCTCCACCGAGGAGACGATGTCGCTCAGGGCGAACTTGTCGAAGGTGAGCACCACCTTGCCGCTCTCGATCTTGGACACGTCCAGGATGTCGTTGATGAGGCTGAGCAGGTGCTGGCCGGAGGCGGCGATCTTCCTGGTGTACTCCCGCACTTTGGCCGGGTCTCCGGCGTCCCGGGCCAGCAGGGTGGTGAAGCCCAGCACCGCGTTCATGGGGGTGCGGATGTCGTGGGACATGTTGGACAGGAAGGTGGTCTTGGAGGTGCTGGCGATCTGGGCGGCCTGGAGGGCCTGGGCCAGCTGCTGGCTGTGGAGCCTGCGCTCCTCCTCCCGCTCCTTCCTCACCCGCTCCTGCTGCCGCCAGCTGAGGTAGTACAGCAGCACGCACAGGAAGAAGGCGGCCAGCATGGCGGCCACCACCATGACGATGTTCTGGTTGACCGTCCGCCCCTCCTGCTGGATGGCCTCCACCGGCACATAGCCCACCAGGAAGATGGTCCCGCCGTTCACCGACCACATATAGTTGAGGGCGTTGACGCTCCGGATATCGTGGTAGAACAGGATATTCCGCCCGCTGGTCAGGCACTGGGCCACCTCCGAGCGGATGTCGGGGTCCTGGATCGCGTTGGCCCGGTAGAAGTCGTCCAGGTTCAGGTGGCCGGCGCTGCGCTGGCCCATCCCCTTGGGCTTCAGGACGAACCGCTCGCTCTGGGCGTCCATGATATACAGCGTGGCCTGCTTGTTATAGAACCCCTCCGAGGGCAGGGCGCGGTCGATGGTGTCGTAGACGTATTCGACGTAAAGGGTGCCCAGCTCCCGCCCGTCCCGCTCCACGGGGCATTTCATGGTGTAGGCCCAGGTGCCCATATGGTTCACGTAGGACCGGGAGATGGGCATACCGGCCACCATGCCCCCGGCGGAGAAGTCCAGCCCCTCCGCCGTGAACGCCTCCCCGTTGTTGGAGATGCCTTGGGTCCTGCCCGCCGGGATCAGGGACAGCTTCACCATGGTCCGGCTGCTGGAGGCGGAGAGGATGAACTCCTCCAGATCCTCCGCCCGGGCCGCCTCCTGGGCGATCAGGGCCTGGAAGTCCGCCTCGCTGTTCAAAATGGCCTCGATGGTGCACTGGATCAGGTCCAGGCTCTCGCTCAGGTTCTGGATGGCCGCGGCGGACATCTCCCGGGACGTTCTCCGGGCCACCATGTATATCACCGTGCCGAAAACGCAAAAGACCAGCAAAATAGAGAGGAGCAGAGGGCCCCCTCTCCGTTGTTCCCTTTTGTCCGGTTTCTCTTTCATTTTCACGCTCTCCATTCCGCCCCCATGGGGCACCCTGGGCCGTCTGCGGAAGGGGGCCCGAGGCGCTGCGCGCGGCCTGGGCCTGCCCGACTGTATGATTATACCATTCCCCTTCTTTTAGTGTCAATAGCGCGGCGCGGGCCTCCGGCGGCCTGTCCGGCCCATTCCGGCAGGCCCTGCATTGGACATTTTCCCCATGATATGCCGGGATAGCGGGGAATGCCACCCGCGGGGCGGATCTTGGGGGAAGGGACCGGCGGAGGCGGGCGGAGCGTCCGCCGCGAAAAATATTGCCCGCGCCCCTTTGCGCGCCGCCCCCGGCGGGCGGGGACGGCGGGCGGTCATTGGTCCGGGCCGCCGGAGAGCCGGCCGCAGCGCTCCTCGTGCCGCTGGAGCATCCCCTCAAAGACCGCCGCCTCCACGGTCTGGACGCACTTGTCCAGATCCCGCTTGACCTCCCGCTCCCAAAAGCGCAGGACGGTCCAGTTCATGGCGGCCAGGCGCTGTCCGTCCCGGATGTCCCGGGCCATGTTCTCCTGGATCTTCTCCCGCCAGTAGTCCGGGTTGGACTTCACCTTCTTTTTGTAGAGCCAGTTGTAGCCGTGCCAAAACTCCCCGTCCACGAAGATGGCGATCTTGTGCTTGGTCAGGGCGATGTCCGGCGAGCCGGGCAGCGCTTTGTGGTTGAGCCGGTAGCGGTAGCCCCTGCGCCACAGCGCCTTGGCCAGCATGGTCTCCGCCTCCCCCCGCTTGAGGCGCACCCGCCCCATCCGCCTGGACACCGCCGGGGTGGTGTCGTACTGCTTGGGGTGCTTCATGGCGGGTCAGGGGGCGTGGCGGACCACCCGCTTGGTGTCCCTGTCGATGTGGAAGCCCTCGGGCGGCTCCAGCCCCACGATCAGGATCGGGGTGGGCAGCATGGCTTGCAGCGGCAGCAGATAGCGCAGGAACTTTTCATAGGACCCCACCGCGCTGTCGAAGTTCCCCGCCGCTTTCATGGCCTCCGTGGCGCAGATCAGCACCCCCGCCGAGGTCTGCACCTCCTTGGCCACATGGTTGAGTTCGCAGGCCAGCACGGGCTTGATCAGGTTCCAGGCGATGGCCTCGCCGTGGTTGAAGGCCACCTCCACCGAGATCTGGTCCTTGGCGAAGTCCAGCCGCCAGCGGTTTTTGTCCCGGCCGTCCTTATAGGCCGGGTCGCTGAAGATGGCGCTCTCCGCCTGCCAGCCCCGGGCCACCAGCCCCTCCTTGATGAGGCGGTTGATCGTCTCGGACAGGCTCTTTTTGTTCTCCCGCCGGTTCTCCTCGTAGCATTGGATCAGCTGCTCGTCGCCGATCCCCTCCAGCACGTCCACGATCTCCCGGTACAAAAGGGCGTACCGGGGGTCTGTGTCGAACAGGTTTTGGGCGTGGCGGTGGTCGTGGGTGATAAAGCGCATCCTGCCGTCATCCTTTCTCTGTTTTGTGTCTTGGCCCTTGGCCAAAAAATTTTTCCCGTTCCCTCTTGATCTTTTTGGCGAAGTGTGTTATACTTTGGTTCCGATTATAACAGAAAGCGGAGGGATGGGGAAGTGGCCGGTGGAAAAAATATCCGCGTGGTGGAGCTTTTCGCCGGTGTGGGCGGATTTCGGGTGGGGCTGGAGGCCGCCTCGCCCCGCTTCGAGACCGTCTGGGCCAACCAGTGGGAGCCCGGCCAGTCGGGCCAGTGGGCCTATAAGTGCTACGCCGCCAATTTCGGCAGGGACGGCGGGCAGGCCAACTGCTCCAACCAGGACATTGCCTCCGCCGTCGGCCAGGTGCCGCCCCACGACCTGCTGGTGGGGGGCTTCCCCTGCCAGGACTACTCGGTGGCCAGCACCGGGGCCCGGGGCATCGAGGGGAAAAAGGGGGTGCTCTGGTGGTCCATCGACCAGATCGTCCGGCTGCGCCGTCCCAAGTTCATCCTGCTGGAGAATGTGGACCGGCTGCTGAAGTCCCCCGCCGGCCAGCGGGGCCGGGACTTTGGGATCATCCTGCGCTGTTTGTGGGACAAGGGCTATGTGGTGGAGTGGCGGGTGATCAACGCCGCCGACTACGGCCTGGCCCAGCGCCGCCGCCGCACCTTCATTTTCGCCGCCCGGGAGCACACCCGGTTCCATAACCGCCTCACCCGGCTGGACCTGGAGAAGAACGGGGGGCGTTGGCTGCGCACCGGCGGCTTTTTCGCCCCGGCCTTCCCCGTAGAGGCGTCCTTCGCCTCCCCGGCCAGGACGGTGGATCTGGAGGAGTACGCCGACCTGCTGGACATGACCCAGCGGTTCTCCGCCCCCTTCTGCGGCGCGGGAGCGATGGTGGGCGGCAAGATCTACACCCGGGAGGTGGTCCCCCAGCGCGCCGAGGCCCAGCCCCTCTCGGCGCTGGTGGAGCGGGGCGGCGTGGATCGGCGCTATTTCATCCCCGAGGACGAGCTGGACAAGTGGACCTACATGAAGGGCCCCAAAAAGATCCCCCGGGTGGCCAAAAAAACGGGCCATGCATACATTTTTTCCGAGGGCGGCATCGCCTTCCCCGACCCGCTGGACCGCCCGGCCCGCACCATGCTCACCAGCGAGGGGAGCGCCAACCGCAGCACCCACGTCATCGCCGACCCGGAGACAGGGCGGCTGCGCATCCTGACCCCGGTGGAGGCCGAGCGCATCAACGGCTTCCCCGACGGCTGGACCGACACCGGAATGCCGGAGCGTCAGCGCTACTTCATCATGGGCAACGCCCTGGTGGTCCCCCTCATCACCCGGATGGGGGAGCGCATCCTGCAGGTCTGACCCATACGGGGCCGCGCCGTGTGGATCCTCCATCCCGGTCCCGGCAGGCTCGTCCAGCGGCGGCCGCCGTCCCGGGGCGGGTCTTTGCTCTGTAGGAGAGGAACAACGCCGTTTGACACAGGAATGACAGGGACAGGGCAGACCGTGACGGTCTGCCCTGTCCCTGTCTTTTCCCGAGGCCCCGCCCATGGCGGGGCTCGTTCTTTTCACGCAAGCGGGGTCACTCGATTGCCACCGCCCGGCCGCCCATGGCGGAAAAGCTGTCCCAAAACAGGCTCTTGTCCATCTGGACGAAGCCGCTGATGGGGTCGCAGATCCGGTACTGCCCATCGGCCACCCCCGCCAGCACCACACAGTGCAGGTTGCGGTAGGGCCGGTACGCCCGCCCGTCCTCCAGCGTCCAGGAGGAGCCGCTGTACTGGGGCGCGGCGTAGCCCAGAGTCACCCACACCACCAGCGGGGTCCCCGCCTGGGCGTACCGGTCCAGCTCCACCCGGCTCAGCCCGGTCAGGTCCCTGGCCCGCAGGGAGCTCCCGCAGTGGTCCAGCCAGCCGTTGGCCGCCTGGACGATGGGCCCCTCAAAGCAGTACCAGCCCCCGGCGGGGTCGGCGGCGTCCCCCGCGTACCACTTCTCCGGGTCGGGGCCGTAGCGCACGCCGTCCATCTGGGAAAAATCCGCCTTGGGCAGATAGTCCCGGTACAGCTCCAGCTTGTCCGCCGGACAGCCCGCCGCCCCCAGCGCCATGGCCAGGCTGGTGACCTCGCAGCCGTTGGGCAGCTCCGGGTTCTGGGCGATCCACTCCACCGGGCGGCCGCCCTCCGGCGGGACGCCCAGGGCCGGAACGGTCCGCGCCAGCGCCGCGATCAGCACCGCCGCCGCGGCCGCCAGGATCTGCAGGCGGTAGCGCCGCCGCAGGGCCTGCCGCCGGGCGCTCTTCCGGGGCCTGGGCGCCGCCTGCGCGGGCAGGACCGCCATGGTCATGGTAGTGTTTTTCATAAAAAGTCCCCCTTTTCACGTTCTCCGGGCCGTTGTACCCATTGTCCGTCAAAGGGGGGCTCAAAGTCACCAAGAAGCTGTATCGAACTTGTAAAGATCATTCGGCGATGCCCAGCCCGCCGTACCGCTCCAGCCGGATGTCGTAGTAGACGCCCATCGTGATGCCGATGTCGTTAGTGAACAGGACCACGATCTGGTCCTGGGCCGCAACGAGCTGGAGATCGCCGCTTCCGCCGTCCGCCCGGGCCAGCAGCTCTTTTGCCGGGGGCGGCTGGAAGGGGATCGCCCCGTCAAATGACTCCACCACCTGGCCCTCGGCGGCCTCCGCCAGGGGGGACTCCTGGTAATAGCTGTAGCTGATGCGGTCAAACGCTTGGACGAGCACGAATTCCATCCGCTGGTGTAGGGCGCCCTGGTTCAGCGCCAGGAAGCGTTTGTCGAACTCCTGCAAAAAGGCGGCCATATCGTTGGTGAAGTCCCGGTCCGGCCGGAGGAGATTCCACAGCATCCCCGCCAGATCCTCCTCCACCTTGTCCAGCGCCGCCTGCCGCTGCTCCTCGGAGGGCTCCGCCCCCTCCCGGGGCGTCATGAGCCAGCTGATGGACTGGGGGCCGGAAAAACTCAGGGCGTAGTGGAGAGATACGGGAGTTCCGTCCTCCAGGGCGGCGGGGAAGTCCTTCAAAAACACCATGTCGGCGGTCTTGATCTCGCTCTGGTTCCACGTCATGCTCCGCAGCAGCAGATCGAGGTCGAATTCCGCCCCCAGCGCGTCCGTGGCGGCCACGCAGGACATCGTCGCATCCTGCACGGAATGGACGATATCGTAGGAGACATTTTTCACCACCTCCTCCCCCATGGGGACCAGGGTCTGCATATCGTACATGGACCAGGGGTAGAACAGGGCCTGCTCCGCCGTCCGGCCCAGCACGGAGGGGACGCTCACCACCCCGGCGCTCACCACCTCCCCGGTCCGGGGGGCGGCCACCGTCCGGGCGGCGAGTCCGGCCGCCAGCGCCCCCGCCAGCAGGATCGCCAGGGCGGACAGGATGAATCTAAGATCTCGCATGGCTCTCCTCCTCCTGTTTGCTCAGTGGGAAGCGCAGGGTGACCAGGGTGCCCTCCCCCAGCCGGCTGTCCAGCTCCATGGTCCCGCCGTGGACGGACACGATCTCCCGGCACAGGGCCAGCCCCAGTCCCGCGCCCCCGGCCTTGCGGCTGCGGCTCTTGTCCACCATGTAGAAGGGCTGGCACACCTTGTCCAGCTCCTCCCTCGGGATGCCCCGGCCCTGGTCCTGGATGAGGATCTCCGCCCCGCCCTCCCGCTCCCGGGCGGTGAGGGCCATGGCCCCGCCCCGGCAGCTGGCCTTCCGGCCGTTGTCCAGCAGGTTGTAGAGCAGGGACTTGAACAGCTCCCGGTCCATGTCCAGGGTCAGCCCGGCGCAGTGGTAGGTGAGGGTGAGCTCGCTCTGGGCCATGACGGGGCGCAAGGCCAGCTCCACCTCCGCCACCACGTCCCGGAGGGAGGCGGGGGCCAGCTCCAGCTGGGCGCTGCCCAGGGTGATCAGCTCCAGCAGCTTGCCCGACAGGGCGCGCAGCCGCTTGGCCTCCTGGGAGATCACCTGGGCGTACTCCACCCGCTGCTCCCCGGGCACCTCGGCGGGGAGGTAGAGCAGGTCGGCGAAGCCCAGAATGCTGGTCAGCGGCGTTTTCATCTCGTGGGCCAGGTTGCCGATGAACACCCGGCGGTCCTCCGCCACCCGCTCCAGCTGCTCCACCCGCTGCTGAACGGCGGCGGCCATGGCGTTCATGTCCTGGGCCAGCCCGGCCAGCTCGTCATGGCCCCGCACCGCCAGCCGCTCATCGTACCGCCCTCCGGCCACCCGCCGGGCGCTCTCGTCCAAGGCCGCCAGCGGCCGCAGCAGCAGCCACACCAGGGCCAGCAGCGCCGCCGCCCCGGCCAGGCTCAGCCCCAGGCACAGCCCCACCGTGCCGGACGCCTCCCGGTCCAGCCGGGCCTGAAGGCCGCTGACATCGTAGGCGGCGCACAGGCGGTAGGGCCGGGACTCCAGCGCCACCGGCATGGCGCACAGCAGAAACCACTCCCCCTCCTGCCCGCCGGGGCACAGCTGGTAGACGGTGGCGCCGGGCTCCCCCTCCAGCGGGACGGGGAGCCGCCCCAGCAAGTCCTCCACCAGTCGGGACCAGAAGGGGAAGCGCCCCTCTTCATCCAGCAGCGCCAGCCCGGCCAGATAGCTGTCCGTCCCCTGCTGGCCCAGGGTCTGCCGGGCGGCCTGCTCCGCCTCCCCGGCGCTGAGCTGGATGGCCCCCTGCTGGAGGCGGTGGCTCACCACCCCCGCCCGGAGCATCCCGGCCAGGTATTGCAGCTGGGTCACCGCCCGCTGGCCCTCCCGCTCCCACAGGGCGTCCCGGCTGGCGCGCAGCAGCAAGATGGAGGCCAGGGCGGTGGACAGCACCAGCAGGGCCAGGGTGGGCAGGACGATCTTCTGCCACAGCCTCATGGCAGCTTCTCCAGCCGGTAGCCGATCCGGGGCAGGGTGACCAGGCGGTCGGCCAGCTCCAGCTTCTGGCGCAGGCGCTGCACGTGGATGTCCACGGTGCGGCTCTCCCCGGCGAACTCATAGCCCCACACCATGGCCAGCAGCTTCTCCCGGCCCAGGGCCAGGTTCTGGTTCTGCAAAAACACCCGTAGCAGCTCGAACTCCTTGGGGGACAGGGGGACCGCCTCCCCCCGGAGGGTGACGGTGTGGCTGTCCAGGTCCTGCCGGATGGGGCCGTAGCGCAAAAGGGCCTGCCCCCGGCCCCGGCGGCGGAGCACCACCTCGATCCGGGCCAGCAGCTCCAGCGGCTCGAAGGGCTTGGCGATGTAGTCCTCCGCCCCCAGCCGCAGCCCCCGGACCTTGTCCTCCACCTGCTGCATGGCGGACAGGAAGATCACCGGCACCGCCTGGGCGTTCAGCCGCTCCATGACGGAAAAGCCGTCCAGCCCGGGCAGCAGCACGTCCAGCAGCACCAGGTCGAAGCGGCCGCTCTCGATGGACTCCACCGCCTGGGCCCCGTCGGGGCACCAGCTGCCGGTGTGGCCCCCCAGGGTGAGGGTGGCGTCGATCATCCGGGCGATGTTCTCCTCGTCCTCCACGATGAGGATATGGGCCATGGGGATCCCTCCTTGTGGTCATATGCCATAGGCGCCCGCCGCGCTGCCCGCGGTGGACGCCTATATCCTATCATCCCGCCGGTATCGATGTCAGCAAGAGATCGTATCGATCTTGTAAAGATGGGTCACCGGGAGAACAGCGCCGCCGTCTGCGCCATCCGCCGGACCACCTCCACCCCGAAGGGGCACCGGCTCTCGCAGGCCCCGCAGCCCACGCACTCCCCGGCGTGGTGGTCCAGGGCCAGATAGTGGGCCCGCACCGAGGCGGGGACCTGGGCCTGCATGGAGGCCAGGTCGTAGTACTTGTTGACCATGGCGATGTCGATATGGGCGGGACAGGGCTTGCAGTGGCCGCAATAGGTGCACTCCCCCCGGCCGAAGGTGTGCTTCGGGGCGCTGGAGAGCACCCCCGCGTAGTCCTTTTCCTCCTCCGGCGCCGTCTCATAGGCCGCGGCCTGGTCCACATGCTCCGGGGTGTCGTACCCCGCCATCACCGCCGCCACCCCGGGCCGGGTGAGGCAGTAGTGCAGGCACTGCACCGGCGTCAGCGCCACCCCGAAGGGGGAGCGCCGCTCGTCGAACAGCCGCCCCCCGGCATAGGGCTTCATCACGGTGATGCCCACGTCCCGGGCCTCGCACAGCCGGTAGAGCTCCGCCCTCTGGGGGTCGATGCCCCCCAGGTCCGCCCGGTAGTTGTCCCAGTCGAAATAGGTGTCCAGGTCGTCGGTGGCGGGGTGCATGTCGAAGGCGGGGTTGACGCTGAACAAGATCATCTCCACCAGGCCGCCCTCCACCGCCTTTCTGGCCATGGCCGGGTTGTGGGTGCTCATGCCGATGTGCCGGATGGCGCCCTGAGCCCTCAGCCCCTCCACATAGTCCAGGTACGGCCCGGCCATGGCCGCGTCCCAGTCGGCCTGGGTGTCCACGAAATGGATCATGCCCAGATCGATGTAGTCCGTTTGGAGCCGGGCCAGCAGGTCCTCGAAAGCCGCGCGGCATTTGTCCACATCCCGGGTGCGGACATACTGCCCGTCCTGCCAGGTGGAGCCGATGTGCCCCTGGATGTACCAGCGCTCCCGCCGCCCGGCCAGGGCCTGTCCCAGGCTGTCCCGCACCCTGGGGTCGGACATCCAGCAGTCCAGGATGTTCATCCCGTGTCCCTCGGCCCGGTCCAGCACCGCCCTGCACTCCTCCGGGCTGTGGCGCTCCATCCACTCCGCGCCGAAGCCGATCTCGCTGACCATCAGGCCCGTCTTTCCCAATCTGCGGTATCTCATGATGCACCTCCTGCGTTTTTTCATCCGCACCGACTATACCATAACGGCCGGGAAATGTCCAGCGGGCGCGGGAGCCTCCAGTTTTCGGCATATGCCGGAAAAATAGTTGACATATGCCGGGATCGTGGTATGATGGACCTGTCATCCTGTGTCGAAAGGAGGGCCCGGCCGTGTCCAGACCAAAAAAGTGCAGGAGGGTGTGTCACTTTCCGGACACCCTGGAATTCGCCCCCGCCGATGGCCGCTCCCAGGCCCCGCCGGTGGTGCTGACGGTGGACGAGTACGAGACTGTCCGCCTGATCGACCGGGAGGGGCTGTCCCAGGAGCAGTGCAGCCGCCGGATGGGGGTGGCCCGGACCACCGTCCAGCAGATCTACGCCGGGGCCAGGGAGAAGCTGGCCCGGTTTTTGGTGGACGGCCTTCCCCTGCGGATCGAGGGGGGCGACTTCCGGCTGTGCGGCGGCGAGGGACAGGAGTGCGGCGGCTGCTTCAAGCGGCGCTATCATCAACAATACGCAAGAGCGAAAGGAGAACACATCATGCGGATCGCGGTGACTTACGAGGACGGCCAGATCTTTCAGCATTTCGGCCACACCCAGCAGTTCAAGCTCTATGACGTGGAGGAGGGAAAGATCGTCTCCTCCCAGGTGGTGGACACCAACGGCAGCGGCCACGGAGCGCTGGCGGGGGTGCTGGGCGCGCTGAACGCCGACGCGCTGATCTGCGGCGGCATCGGCGGCGCACAGGCGGCGCTGGCGGCGGCGGGCATCCGGCTGTACGGCGGGGTGTCCGGCAGCGCCGACCAGGCGGCCCAGGCCCTGGCGGCCGGTGCGCTGGACTACGACCCCCAGGTCAAATGCAGCCACCACGGGGAGCACCATCATGAGGGGAGCTGCGGCCACCACGGCTGCGGGGGCGGGTGCTGAACGGCCCGCCCTGGACCGGCCCCTGGCCAACTGCCGCAGAGAACGGTCCGTCCGTCAAAAAAAGTCTGCCTAGCTGGGCAGACTTTTTTTGACGGATCTATCAGGAGATCAGATCCAGCCGGGGCACCAGCAGCGCTTTGTCCAGCGGATAGACCTCCACCAGCAGCTTGGCGATGGCCGCCCGGTCGATGTTGGCCCCGGGCTCCAAATAGCCGTTGCTCCCCCCCACGATGCCCAGGCCCACCAGGGTCTGGACGTGGGGCGAGGCCCAGTCGCTCACGGAGGAGGCGTCGGGGAAGGCGGACAGGTCGGCGCTCTGGGACGCCGCCAGCACCCGGCCCAGGAAGGTCATGGTCTCCTCCCGGGTGACGTAGCTGTCCACGTCGGCGTACAGCTTGCCGTCCCGCTCGCTGCCCTTGAGCACCCCCAGGGTGTACATGGCCTGGACATAGAGCTGGGCCCAGTTGGGGATAGAGGTATTGTCGGCGAAGGGGGTCTCCACCGTGTAATAGGCGGTCTCGTCCACCCCCAGCACCCGGGTGAGGAAGGCCAGCAGCTCCGCCCGGGTCAGGGGGTTGTCGGGCAGGTAGACGGCGGTGCCGTCCTCCTGGCCGTAGCCGGTGGTCAGGCCCAGCTGGTACATCTGGACGATGTAGTCCTCGCTCCAGTGGCCGGAGATGTCGGTGAAGGGGACCTCGCTGCTCACCGTCACGGGGATGGTGACGGACCGGCCGCCGGCGGACACGGTGACGCTGCCCTGGGCGGAGCGCCTGCCCGCGGTGAAGCGCCCGGCGGCGTCGATGGTCCCCACCGCCTCATCGGCAGTCCAGGTCAGGTCCTCCTCCCCCATGGCCACCGACAGGTTCCACCAGGAGCCCTTGGCGGTCAGGTCCACCCCGTCTCCCGGCTCCAGGTTCAGCGCGGTGACCCGAGCACCGTTGTCCTTCCGGATCACGGTGAGGGCGGACAGCTCATCCACCACCTCCACCGTCAGAGCGCCGGTCTGGCCCGCGGAGATGGTGTAGGTGCCGGGGGTGGCCCCGGCGGTGTACACGCCGCCCACCACCGAGCCGCCGGTGGCGGTGAGATCCACATAGGTCTGGCCGGTGGGCCGTCCGGCGCTGTCATACCCTCCGGCGGTGACGGGGAGCTTGGAGCCCGCCAGCACCACCCGCTGCTGGGCGGTGACGTAGGCGCCGGGGGTGAGGATGTCCGCCCCGGCCGGGCTCACCAGGGCGATGGTGTTGTTGATCTTCCGCCCGGCGGTGGAGGGCTGGTTCACCACCGAGAAGCCGGTGCTGCCCGGCAGGGTGGCCCCCAGGGTGGTGGAGCCGCCGCCGTCCAGGGCCACGGCGGACACGCAGCCCAGCTCCTGGAGGCGCTCGGCCACCTGGGCGTAGGTGGCCCCCACGGAATAGCCGCTCTGGCGGCCGTCGATGGTGTAGAAGATGGCGGTGCCGTCCGCCTTCACCCCCACGGCGGTGTAGGGATTGGGGGTGGCGGGCAGGCCGGACACGATCTGGCCGTTTCTCAGCAGGGAGTACATGCCGCTGACGCCGTAGGCGGCGTTATTCCACTGCTCCCCGGCCCCGCCGATGGTCAGGGTGACCCGGCTGCCCGCCTGCATCCCCCGCAGGGCGGCCAGCAGCTCCGGGTTGCCGCGGTCCTCGCCGTAGAGCATATAGCAGCCCTCGGGAATATTGCCGTCGAAGGCGGCGCCCTCCTGGGCGGTGTCGGTGACGGACACCACCTCAAAGGCATATGTACCGCTCAGCTTCAGGCCCTCCGGGCTCAGGGGCCGCAGGATGGCGGACACGCTGGTCCCGTGGCTGGACACCCGGGAGGAGAAGTCCTTGTTGTAGAGGTACAGCCCGCCCAGGTGATTGGCGTTGCGGTAGGCGTTGAAGCCGGCCACGGGGAAGGTGCGCTCCACGGTGACCGGCACCGGGTCGGGAGTTGGGATGGGCGCCGGGTCCAGGCTCCCGGGGTCGGAGGTGGCGGAGGGATCCGGGGACACCGCAGGGTCCTGCCCCGGTCCAGGGGTGGCGGCGGGGTCGGGCTGGGGATCGGGATAGACATATTCCACCGCCGTCCAGGAGGCGGACATGGAGGGCCTGCTCTCGTCGATGAACACCTTGCCGTCGTTGGTGAAGCCCAGCAGGACGTAATTCTCCACGTCCAGGGAGCGCAGCACCCCGTCGGTCATCAGCATCCCCACGATGGTGCCGTCGGTGTTGAAAAAGCCGCCGTTGACGGCCGCGGCCACCCGCAGGCCCTGGCTCTCCAGCTGGGCGGCGGCGGACTGCACCGTGTTGGTGCTGGCCACGTATGTACCGCTGAACACCACCGGCTTCACGGTGGAGTTGGGAGAATAGGTCACATAGTGCTCGGTGCGCAGATCGCTCTTGGAGGCCGACCACAGGCTCTGGGCGGTGAGCTCCGTGCCCGTGCCCAGCGGAGTGGTCTGGGCCGACAGCTCGGTGCCCAGGGCGTAGGACGCCAGAGCGGGCTGGGCCAGGGAGAGGGCCAGCGCGGCGGTCAGGGCCAGCGCGGCGCACCGTTTTTTGATGTTTTTCATAGGTCCCTCCTGTTGTCGCGTGGGGGACGGCGTCCCCCGGGGTTTCCGGCGTAAAAAAGCAGATTATATGGTATCACAGATACTTCCATTTGTAAACGGAATATATTGGGAGCGCAGGGGACGGCAAAGGGACGGCCAAAGCCGCCCCTCACCCTTGCTCCTTTTTGGGCAGGCGCCCGCCCCGGATCAGCTCCAGGGTGTCCGCCAGGGTCTCCACCTCCTGCACCTCCATCAGCTCGCCGATCAGCCGGTTGGATAGCAGGAAGCCCTCCGGGGTAAAATGCCACCGGCGGCCCGTCCGCGCCGCCCAGCCCTTCTGCTCGAATTCGGACAGCTTGGCCGCGATGGGGTCGAAGTTCATATAGTACTCCCGGCGGTACTCCCACTCCTCGATGCCGTGGGTGGTGCGCAGCCGGAGCATGAGGTATTCGTTGCCCCGCTCCCGGCGGGGGATCTCGTCCATCTCGTCCACCAGCCTGCCGTCCCCCGTCGCCCCCCGGATGTAGCTCTCCAGGTCCCGGACGAAGGAGTAGCGGCAGCCGCCGAAGTCGGAGTGAGCCGCCGCCCCCAGCCCCACATAGGGCCGCCCCATCCAGTACTTCAGGTTGTGGCGGGACTGGCATCCCGTTTTGGAGAAGTTGGAGATCTCATACTGCTCGAAGCCCGCCTGGGCCAGCCGGCGCACCGTCCAGAGATAGCGCTGGGCCTGCTCGTCGTCATCGGGGAGCCCCTCCCCCTCCGCCACCCGCCGGGCCAGGGGGGTGCCCTCCTCCACCGTCAGGCCGTAGCAGGACAGGTGCTCCGGCTCCAGGGCCAGCGCCGCCTCCACCGATGTGCGCCAGCTCCGGTCCGTCTGGCCGGGCAGGCCGTAGATCAGATCCAGGTTCAGGTTGCGGATCTTGGCGTTCCGGGCGGCTTTCACGGCCTGCTCCACCTGCTTGAAGGTGTGGGGACGGTGGACAGCGGCCAGTTCCCTGTCGCAGGCGGACTGCATCCCCATGGACAGCCGGTTCACCCCCGCCCGGCGCAGCCGCCTGAGCATCTTCTCGTCCACGCTGTCCGGGTTGGCCTCCAGGGTGAACTCCACGTCTTTCGACAGGGTGAAGCGCTTCTTCACCGCGCCGATCAGCTCGAGCAGCCGCTTCTCCCCGTACCAGGTGGGGGTGCCGCCGCCGATGTAGACGCTGTTCACCACCTGCTTCTTGGCCCGGGGGGCGGTGTCCAGGATCTGCTGGAGCAGCGCCCTCTGGTAGTCGTCCATCCGGTCATCCTGACCCGCCAGAGAATAAAAATCGCAGTAGTCGCATTTGCTCCGGCAGAACGGGATGTGCAGATACAGGCCCAACGAGTTTTCCATGGTCGTCCCCCTCAAGGGCGGCGCCGGGCGGCGCGTTTCCCTCAATATCAAGAGGTATTATACTCCGTTTTCCCGCAAGATTCAATCCCCCTTGTTTCGACGGGAAGAAAAGTAATTTTTTGCTAATATGATTTTAATAATCATATTCCATAGTTCCGATATTGACATCTCGGGCCAGACGTATTATACTAACAGGTAAGAAAGGCGGTGTTCTGAATGGAGCAGGCATTATATCGCGATCCCTATGACCATCTCTCCCCGCGCAGGGCGCGTCCGGTGGAAAAGGGACGGGACCCATACGACGGTCTGCGGCCCTGGTCGGCCATCACCCATGGCGTGGGGGCAGCGCTGGGGATGGCCGCCACCGTGGCGCTGGTGATGGGGGCGGCTCGGCTGGGCGATGTGTGGAAGATCGTTTCCTTCGCCGTCTACGGCCTGTCCATGGTGGGGCTGTATACCGCGTCCACCCTCTATCACTGCGTCAACACCACCGTCAACGGCCGGGTGGCCCTGCGCAAGGTGGACCACACCTCGATCTATTTCCTCATCGCCGGGTCCTACACCCCGGTCTGTCTCACCGCCCTGCGGGGGGGCTGGGGCTGGTCGCTGTTCGGCGTGATCTGGGCGCTGGCCATCGCCGGGCTGGTGATGAGTCTCACCTGGATCGACTGTCCCCGGGTGGTCACCTCCACCATCTATATCGCCATGGGCTGGCTGGCCATCTTCGCCATCTACCCGCTGTGGCAGGTGCTGGGGCTGCGGGGGGTGGCCTGGCTGCTGGCGGGAGGCGTGCTGTACACCGTGGGCGGCGTGCTCTACGCCCTGAAGTGGCCGGGGCGGGACAATCCCCGGTTCGGGTGCCACGAGGTGTTCCACGTGTTCATCCTGCTGGGCTCCATCGCCCATTTCGTTATGATGTATCGGGTGCTGTTGCCGCTGTGACCCGCTCTCCCTTGAACAGAAGAGCCCCGCCCAGGTTTGTTGGCCCGGGCGGGGCTCTCGCGGCTCGTCACAGGTCCAGCCGCATATAGATCGAGGACTCCAGCGGGCTGTCGTTATAGCGCTCGACCTGATAGAATCCGCGTTTTTCGTATAGATGGAGCGCGCCCTCCAGAAACGGGAGGGTGTCCAGCAGCATGTGGGAATACCCGATCTCCTTGGCGTCCTCTATGACCTTCTCCATCAGCTGCGCTCCAATTTTTTTGCCCCGGAACTCCGGCCTGACATAGAGGCGCTTCATCTCGCAGCGTTCCCCGTCCAGCCTGCGCAGGCCGATACACCCCGCCGGGGCGCCCTCCCAATAGGCCAGATACAGCCGTCCGTCCGGCCCCCCGTATTTTGACTCCAGATGGTCCAGCTCCTCCTCATAGCGCTGGATGTCCAGATACGTTCGAAATCCGCTGTCCCCAGCGCTCAACATATCCGTATACTCCCGGAACAGCGCGGCCACGTCCCTCCGGTGGACATATGCCGGGACGATCTCCAGCTCGGGCAGGGCCTCCATGGTGCCCACACAGCGGTTGATGGGGGTGCCCATGGCGTGGAACTTCTCCTCATAGTCGGTCATGACCCCCTGGACACCGTGCGCATGGAGGTCCCGGGTCACCTCGGACAGGGCGAAGCCCACCTTGGGGAACTGGAAGAGAGACCACTCGAACAGGTCGTGGTTGTCCGTCTTGAAATGGATCTGCCCCCCCTCCTTGAGGACCCGGCGGTAGCCCCGGAGGAGATCCACATGGGTCAGGCGGCGGCGGGAGTGCTTCACCGACGGCCAGGGATCGCAGAAGTTGATGTAGATGAGGTCCACCTCGCCCGGGGCGAAATACCGGTCCAGGGCGGCGGCGTCGCCGTCGATGAAGAACACGTTGGTCAGGCCCAGCGCCCGGCACCGCTCCATGGCGATGACCATGGCGTCGGGCACCCGCTCCACCGCCACATATAAATCGTCCGGGTGGGCGGCGGCGGTCTCGGCGGTGAACCGGCCCTTGCCGCAGCCCAGCTCCAGCCGGAGGCGGACGGCGCCCGGCTTTCGCTCCCGCCAGCGGCCCCGTTCCATGGCCGGGTCCCGCACCAGCAGCGCCCCGCAGGCGTCCATCCGGGGGAGCAGATTTTTCTTCTTTCGCATCCGCATAGCGTCCACCTCATTTGTTTTTCCCGGGTATCATACCATACCCTCTTGCAAAGCGCAAGGAAATCAGGTATAATAGTTAAGCTTGCAGCGCGCCTGCTTTGGGAGCACGGGCGGGTCTAGGCGCTGTTTGAAAATTGGAAATATGCCCGGCGGCGAGATATTTTTCGCTAGGCGAAGCCAATTTGACGCAGGAATACTTGGTGTATTCCAAGGAAAATTGGCAAAGCATGGCGGAAAAAGAGCCGTCGTTTAGGTATGCTAACAATTTTCGAACGAACCCTAGGCAAAAAATTTCATATCCGGGTGTTGCGCAGTTGGTAGCGCGCCTGCTTTGGGAGCAGGAGGTCGCACGTTCGAGTCGTGTCACCCGGACCAAAAGAACCGAACAGTTTAGATGCCGCAGGCTGAACGCCTACGGCATCAACTGTTTCCGGGATTTTCACCCTCTCAAATTTCACAAGACGAACGACAGATGCCAACAAGCCATTTTGAGCGTCTGGCGGTATTTGAACCCGCACACCAAGGATACCAAAAAGGGCGCTGAACTCAATCGGACTGTAACTTGAATATCAGTCAAAGATTTATTATTCAAAAAATGTATCGTTTTAGGGTAGCGCCCTTTTTCATTTGAAAAAGGGCGCTACCCTAAGCAACAACTGTACCCAACAGGGCCGTGATTCTTCACTGAAGGATCACGGCCTTTTTATTTTCTCGAAAGGATGTGTCGAACATGATCTTCAAAGCAGTTATCAGCAGCAAGACCGAACCCGAACTGGGTCAGGCCACCATCCCCTTCCCCATCCCGGACAGCGAATACGACCACACCATCGGCCTGCTGGAGGACATGGGCATCGGCTCCCCCACCGCCCAAGACTGCCGGGTGGACGGGCTGGACAGCACGTACCCCATCCTCAACCGGCTGGTGGCCCAGAGCGTCAATGTGGACGAGCTGGACTATCTGGCCAAACGGCTGGACAGCTTCTGCCAAGATGAGAACGAAAAATTTCAGGCCATGGCCTCCAAGCTGAACCTGTCCAGTATCAAGGACTTTATCAACCTCACCTTCTGCTGCCAGCAGGCCACGGTGATCACTGATTTCTCTAACCTGGAGCAGACGGGCAAAGGCCACGCTCTGACCGTCAACGGCGGTTCTATGCCGGTAGAGGAGTTCGACAAAGTGGATGGCCAAGCGGTAGCCCTCGACCTGATCCAGAGCGGCGCCGGGGTGGTCACCCCGTATGGCGTCGTGTATGACAACGGCATGAAGCTGGAGCAGCTTTACGACGGGCGACACTTCCCGGCATACCTCTACCAAATGCCCGAGCTGATGATCGAGATCAAGTCCGAGGAGGATGGTGAGGCCACCGGGTATCTCTATCTTCCATCTTCGGATCGGCAGATCCAGAGGACTCTGATGCGGGCGGGGAGCGGTCCGGAGGGCTTTCGGATGGAAATCGCTATGGACGAGCTGCCCCCGCAGGTGTCCAACATGGTCAGTCCCACCCGCGACGGCCTGGATGACCTCAACGCGCTGTGCCGGGCTGTCGAACCGCTGAGTGCGGAGGAGCGGAAGAAACTGGAGGCGGTGGTGCTGTTGGCCCAGCCCAAATACGCCGACGAAGTGCGCCAGCTGGCGGAAAACCTGGATCAGTTCGACTTCGTGCCCAAATCGGACAGGCCGGAGGCGGACAGCGCCCTCACCGAGCTGGGCTATGTGTCCTACCACGGCAGCCTGACACTGGATGAGCTGATGATGGAGGATCCCACGGAGCGGCACCAGCGGGAGCAAGAGATGGGGGGTATGGCGTAATGGATATTTTCGTTTCCAAGGGAGAGCATGATCACGAAGTCTGCATCCGGCTTCCCGCCGCCCCTGACATGATCTGGCCCATGCTCACCGAATTGGACCGCTGCAGCGTAAGCGGCGGCCCTGCCAAGATCACAGGCACCTCCCTGTTCTTGAACCTCGCCCAGTATATCAGCGGCGCGGATTTGGAGGAGGAAGCCGACATTCGGAGGCTGAACGTATTGGCAGGAATGGTGGACGGCATGAGCGTCAAGGACCAGCAGCTTCTTTCCGGCGCACTGGATGCCGAGAGCGTCAACGGGTTAGACGATGTCCTACGCGTTGTCTACAGCCTGGGCCAATACGAGTTCATTGAGGGCGTCACCACAGATAAGGAGCTGGGCGGCTGGCTGGTGGAGCATGGGCTGGCAGAAGTTGATTTTCCCAAGGATACCTGGCCCTACCTGGACTACGCCGGGATCGGCAGGTCATACTACGCCGACCACGGCGGAGCGTACACACCCAGCGGCTACGTGAAGCGCCGGGAGGCTGTTCAGATGCAGGCGGAGGAAACCCGCCCCACCTTCGCCCTCACCCTGGTCTCCCCCACCAGCACCTGCCGTCTGGGGCTGCCCGCCGCGGATGACGAACTGGAGCAGGCAAAAAGGGCGCTGCGGCTGGATGATCTGGGCAGCGCCGTCATCAAAAACGTAGAGATCGACTATCCATGGGCGCATCTGCTTGATATGGATTCCATTACGCTGCAAGACGCCCACATCTTGGCCAAATGCGTCCAGGAGATGACAGCACAGGAGCTGAGGGTGTTCGGCGCGGTCTTGGAGGCAGAGCAGCCCAGCTCCTTCTCTGATGCCAACCTCACCGCAATGTATCTTGACGATTATGAACTGGTGGAGGACAGCGAGAGGGAATATGGCCGGGAGGCCCTGCGCAAAGCTGGTGCGGATGACGAGATCCTGGATATGCTGGACGGTTTCACCGATTTCGACGCCCTGGGCCGGTCTGAGATGGAAGCGGACGGAGTGCGGGAAACCAGCTTCGGCCATGTGCGCCGCCTCAGCGCCCCCTGGCCCGAGCATGGGCCGGAGATGGGCCAGACGATGGGATAATGTCAGTAGACTTTCCCGCAAAAGTGTGGTAGTTGTTGTGTCAAACGAATCGAAGGGAGAATACACAATGGCAGTGAATATTTTCAAGGACAAGCTGCGGCACGCCCAGTTGTTCGGCAAGCCCGTGCTTGCTGCCGATCAGCCGATCCCCCGGGAAACAGTGCCGGACGGGTGGTATTGCTACGATATGCGGGGGACGGGCAGTGACCCCGCCGCCCACGCCGAGCTGGTGGACTACACCAGCTATTACCACAGCGGCACCGTCCTCTCCCCCAAGCCGCTGAAGCGGCCCACCACCAAAGCCAGACGGATCGGGAAGGGGGACTATTTCCTCCACGGGGAGGAGATGGATCTGGAAGCCTTCTGCGATGAGTATGGCCTGGACGTCCCGGACGACCCAATCAAATTTGAGATGCGTCCCGCTTCGCCCGATGAAGCGGGACTTTTTTACGCCCTGCCCGCTGAAAAGGATGAGGAGCTGGGTGCTATTGGCCACGTCCGCATCGACTTCGGGCGTGACGGGGACGAGTTCTGGCATACCTGGTGGCCGCGTGGCCCCGAGGGGCTGAACACCCCGGAGTTCAAGGAGGAACTGGGCCAGATCATGGGCCAGCTGCGCCGGAGCGTGCTGAAGGATTTTTCCACCATGTTCCGCCTGTGCCATATCGGCGGCGGAGAAATCGGCGGCACCGCGGCCCGGAACTACGGCTTCGTGCTGGAAACGGAGCGGTACCGCTACTGCCTGCGCTGCAACCCGGTGCGCGGGGACTACCAAGCCTATCTGACCTGCTTCGACCTGCGCCAGCAGGAACTGAACCAGGTTCGGGAGCAGGACAGCGGCCCGGTGCTGGGCGGCATGGGCTGAACCGATACATAAAAAAGGAGGTTTTGCAATATGAGCGACAAATTTTTCCCTGAACTGGCCCGCCGCCTGAAGCGGGAGGGCATCTCCACCGGGCCGGTGGAGCAGGAGCGTCTGCCGGTGCTGCTGGATGGACAAGAGGTCATGGCGGTGGCCCCGGGCGGGACGATTTTCCTCATGCCTGAGACAGCGGACACCCGGCCGGTGGTGGACGTCTATGGCACAGTGGCGGGGATCAGCGCCCAGGTTCACGAGTACACGGAAGCCATGGCTGCCGCCCCGCCGCTGGCAGCGGAGGGGCTCCACGAGGGGTTCCGGCTGCTGGCGGATTTCAACGGTGTGGTTCTCGCCGGACAGGAGCTGGATCAGGGCTGGGGGTACAAGTTCGTCACCTGGGCGCGCAGCCCGGATCGTACCGCCGTGGCCCATGGCCACTACTATGACGGCGGTGACAGCTATGAGGCCGCCAAGCTGGACTTCGCCTGCCGCGCCGGGCTGGTGGACGACCACCGCCAGTTCACCGATGAGCAGCTCACCGAGGTGTACCGCTGCATCGCGGAAATCTTGGACAGCGGTTACCCCATCACCAGGGAACGGGAGAAAACGCTGACAACCACCATGGAGCAGATTTCCGCCAGCGTGGACAATTTGGACGAGCGCGTCAGCCTGTCCAACCAGCGGGAACTGGAGGCGATGGAGCAGCACGGGCCGGAGATGCCGGAGGACATTCACAACCAAGGAGGTATGCGCTTTGAATAACACAGAAAAAACGGCAGCGACCCCGCAGGGGGCCGGAAAATCCTATACGGTAGAGGAGCTTCTCACCCTGATGGGGCCTGAATTTCAGAGACAGAAGGACGTCATGCGCCAGTGCATCGCCGGTCTCACGGAATACGCCGCCCAACTGGCAGTACGGGGCCACGAGGATCAACTCCCCCGGCTCCGTATGGTCTGCATCGAGATGGCGGAGTTTTGGGGGCTGGCTGAGGATGATACGCCGGAAGGCGCTCGGAACATGGCGGAGCAGTACGGCAGCGCCTTCGACCACGCGGTGTCAACCGCCCGAGGCACCGGCTGTGCGCCAGGCCTGGGTGAGCAGGCTGTACAAAACACCCTCGCAGGTTTGGAACTCTACGCCCGGGAGCTGCGGGCCAACGATGAGGGGCTGGAGGATTGGGCTGTGGAGTGCGAGATCCTCGCGGACGATCTGGAGGAATTTGCGGCACGGTCCGGGCCGGAGGAGCTGGAAGCGGCGGAGCAGCAGGCGGACAGCGGGCCGGGAATGGGGATGTCGCCGTGAGAGTTCGATACAAACATAACCGGGAGCCGCAGTTCTATGAGTCCATGTGCCTGACCACTACGCCCCACGAGCCGCTCCCCGCCGTCACCGGGCCGCAGAGCCATTGCGCGGGCTGTCCCTACCCCGGCCATGGCTTCGTGTGCGGCAACGGCGAAACGTGCCTGCGCACCGAGATGGCCCGGATCATGGAGCGGGACAAGTCTGTTGCTTCTGCCGGGTAGCTTTTGGAGGGGATCTGTGGTAATGTCGCTGTTAATGCTGGTGAAGGGAGGTGAGCCTGTGGGTAAGCGAGGTCAGAAATTTCAAGTGAATACGTTCCGGCGCAAACAGTGTTTGGCCCCGTTCCATCCAAGGGACGGGGCTTTTTTCATGTCCAGCCGGAGGAAATTCCGGTGCAAAAATCATAACAGGAAAGGATGAAAACCATGAGCATCCAAAAGGAATGGCTGGACTTTCTGCGGGAGCAGTACCCCGTGGGCAGCCGGGTCAAGCTCCGGGAGATGGGCTCGGACGACCCGTGCCCCATCCAGCCGGGATCTATGGGCACGCTCCAGTACATCGACGATATGGGGACCGTTTTCGTGGCCTGGGACAACGGGCGCGGTCTGGGCCTGGTGATGGGCCAGGACTCCTTCACCGTCCTGCCGCCGCCCCCTCAGTTGCTGAAGCTCTATATGCCGCTCACCGCCGACCTGTTCGAGCCGGACGAATACGGGGATATGGGCGAGGAGAGCGAGCTGCTGGACGGGCGGGAGCTGCTGGAGTACGAGGATCAGATCATGGCGGCGCTGATCCGCAACCGTATGCCCGAGGAGGCGGAGCGGGGCATCATGCACTGGTATCATGAAAATGACGCCATGGCCGACAAGGTGCACTCAGTGGTGTTCGGCCTGGAACGGCGGGATGGCCAGCTCTGGGGCGTAGCCGAGTGCCAGGTGCAGGGTGAGCTGACCGCCGGGGAGCTGAACCGGCTGAAAGACTATGTTGCTGGCCAAGCCTCGGACGGATGGGGCGAGGGCTTTGAACAGCGGGAGCTTGACGCTGGTGACGGCGCGGAGCTGTACGTCCATCTCTGGAATTCGGACGTGTGGAGCATCCAGACGGAACAGGAGCGGTTCGGGCCGGAGCAGACCGCCGCCCAGCCCCAGATAGGGGGGATGGATTTTGCGTAAGATATTTGAGGTGGAACTGGACGGCCACAACGGTGTCTACACAAAGCTCACTCTCCCCGCCACCCCCTGTGCTATGCTGGACGCGCTGGAAAAGCTGTGGTTAGCGGAGGGGGAAGCGCCCGGGTGGGAAATCCTCCAGTCCGACGCCTTCCCCGGCGTATTGATGTATCTGGATCAGAAAGGCACCCTGCCCGAACTGAATGCCCTGGCCCAACGGTTTGCGGCACTGGACGAACAAGAGCTTGCCATCGTGGAAGGGCTGGCGATCATGGAGCGGGAACAGTCTGAAAAATCGCGCATCCCCCTGCCCCGGCTGATCGACCTGGCCTCCAGCACAAATTGCTGCCACCTGGTAGAAGGGGTGGTGACCGACGCCCAACTGGGCCGGTTCTGCGCGGAGAACGGCTTTGTCCCGGAAGCTGACGATCTCTCTGACGCTGCGTTCGCGCTGCTGGACTTTGAGCGGATCGGCAAACAGTTCCGTCAGGCGGAGGGCGGCGTGTTCACCCGCGGCGGTTATGTCCAGCGGCACGATGAATTGAAGCAAGTGTACCAAACCCTGGATATCACCATCAAAAAGCCGGACTATGCTATCCTGGCGGAGCTGCCGGACGGCAGCCGAGTCAAGCTCCCCACCCCGCTGGGCGAAACCGTGGTGGAGCAACCCGCCCGGTGTGTGGACTGCGCCGCCCCCGCCCTCAACGGCCACACCGCCATGCGCTCCACCCTGGATCTGCTGGCCTCCCGTCTGGAGGAGCTGGAGGTGGATGGCGAGATACCCAAATACAAGGCGGTGCTGGCCGCCACCGGCTGCGATGACATCGCCCAGGCGCTGACGCTGGCGGACGAACTGGATCAGTACATCTTCGACCCGGATCTGCTGGAGCCAGACGAGGTGGCCGGGGTCAAGCTGGATCAGCTTCTGGGTGACGATATGGTCAAGCTGCTGCTGCCCCATGTGCAGCTATGCGCCTTCGGCAGCGCACTTATCCAAGCCAGCGGCGGAAAGCTCACTGCCTACGGGCTGGTCGAGCGCGCCGATAGTCATCCCGTCCAGGGTATGGATCAGGAACAGACGCGGGCAGAGGGGATGAGCTTTGCCTAACGCGGCCTGCATCAAAAAAGGAGGGGGTCTGGAGTGGACACGGGCACAGATTATGATGTGCGGACAAAGGTATCATTCAAGCTGGACTTCGACGGCAGCGGTGAGCTGAACCTGCTGGCGCTCCCGGATGTGCAGCGGACGTTTGCCGGGCACGTCCAGAATGCCTTCCAGCAGGATGATACGCTCGGAAGCCATGTTCAGGGCGATTTGACATTCCAATTTGATGGCCGGAGGGTGGACTTGGAGTACACCTTCGCCTGCCACGATGAAAGCAAGGAGGAGGCGGAGAGCTTTTCGGATTATTGTGTAAAATCGGTTCGGAAGGACTTGGAATCCTTCGGCTGTAAACTGACGGGAATCCACTGTACGGCGGAGGAAGCGGATATAACATGGCTGGACCGGCTGGAGGACGCCGTATTCAGCCCCGGAGAAATGGAGACGCGATGAACGATTTTGACTACCTTGCCCAGCTCCCCGGCGAGGAGCGGGAGCAGAATTGGATCAGGACGCGGCTGAAAACGCTGAGTGTGCGGGAGGGCATCATCCTGGCCGCCGCAGCCCAGGCCGACCAGCCCAAAGACGCCGTCCAGGCCATCAACCAGCTCCAGTCGTTGGATGTCTACCGGATCGTATGCGGCGCGGACAGCTATGAGCGGCTGGGTGAGTATTATCTGGCACAATGCCGCGGAGTGCCGGATGACGTCAAACCCTATGTCGATCTGGCCCAAGTTGGGAAGCATTACACGGTCTTGCATCCCGGCCGGTTTCTGGACGGCTGCTATGTGGCCTACCCGGACGTCACACCCACCCCCGCCTACCAGGGTCAGGGCGCGCCCCTGCCCAACGACGGCAGCTGGACGGTCAAACTGAAAATCGCGTCCCCCAGCCTGCCGGAGGGCGTGTGGATGCGGCTGCCCTGGGAGGACGGCCTGGGGGATAAGACCAGCATCGAAGAAGAAGTGACGCTCAACACGCTTCACGCCCAGAGCTGGGCGGAATGCGCCCTGCTGGACGCCCGGTGCATCCTACCCGAAGCGGGCGATCTCATGGAGCAGTACAGCGATGTGGAGGAACTGATCCGGGACGGCCTCAGTCTGGCTGACGCCCTTTGGTGGCCCTTGGGGGAGGATACCCCGTGGTATCCCGCCGCGCTGCGGCTGGAACACTGTCAGAACCTCAAGCTGGCCCTGGATATTTCGCGCAATCCCGACTGTTACCGCTGGCTGCCCCGGGTCGATCTGGAGGCATCCGCAAAAGAGGCGCTGACGCAGGCCGGGGTGTCGGAAAAGATCACTCAGTCCGGTGGCGTTAGCCTGCGGAGCTATGGGGCACACCTGCTGGAAAAGCAGGGGTATACCCTGACCGCGGATGGGGGCGGTTACATCGCCCGGACCGCTCAGGAGTTCCACTATTCCCACAGCACCCCCGCCCCGGAGCAGTCCGGGATGGTGATGCAGTGATTTGGATGGAGGTGAAAGATCCAATGCACGAATTTGATTACTTGGCCCAGCTCCCCGGCGAGGAGCGGGAGCAGAATTGGATCAGGATGCGGCTGGGGACGCTGAGTGTGCGGGAGGGTATTATCCTGGCCGCCGCTGCCCAAGCCGATCCGCCTGAAAACGCCGTCCAGGCCATCAACCGGCTCCAATCGCTGGACGAGTACACTGTGTGCCTGAACGCGGGCAGCTATGAGGCGCTGGGCAGGTGCTATCTGATCAATGACACCGCCATGCCGATGGACGCCCTGGCCTTCGCCGACCTGGAGGCGGTGGGGCGGCAGTATGAGGACAGGCATCCCGGCCTGTTCATCGGCAGCTACTATGTCCAGTACCCGGAAACGACCCCCCAGCCGGTTTACCGGCGCGGCATGGCCCTCCCCGCCGACGACGGGTGGAGCGTCAAGGTGAAGCTGGCCTCCCCCGCTGTACCCGAGGGGGTGTGGCTGTGCCTGCCGGGGCCGCTGGAAGATGACTACGAGGACACGATGGAGGAGGTGCTGGCCCTGCGGGAGCTGCGGGTAAAACGCTGGGACGAGTGCGCCCTGGTGGACGCCCGGTGCGTTCTGCCCGGAGCCGGGGACTTGATGGCCCAGTACAGCGGCAATGTGGCGGACCTGCTCTATGACGGCGTCCAGCTGGGCTATGTGCTGGAGCAGAAGGGCCAGGGCTCCCCGCACTTCATGGAGCGGTATGCCGCCGCGCTGGCGCTGGAGGGCTGCCATGACCTGAGACTGGCGCTGGACATCTCGCAAAACCTCAACTGCTACGACTGGATGCAGCGCGCCGATCTGGAGGAGTCCGGCAGGTGCAAGCTGCTGGACGCCGGCATGACGGAGGAGCAGATCCGGGCCAGCGGCATTGACCTGGCTGGCTACAAAGCCCACCTTCTGGGAAAGGAGGGGTACACGCCCACCGCGGACGGCTGGGGCTATATCCGCCGCAACGCCAACGAGTTCTACTACCAGTTCAGCACCCCCGCCCAGCCCCAGGAGGAGCCTGGGATGACAATGCAATAATACATTTACAGGGGCCGTTTTCCCGATAAGGGTATCGGCCCCTTCTTTTTTTGCGTCTATATGCCCCTTTTCCGGGAAAATGCCCCCCGAAAAAGGAGGACATCATGAAAGAAGAACAGCTCCTGGCCTATCTGAAGGTCAACTGCGCGGGGCGCAAAAACATCCGCACCCGCGCCCAGCTCCAGCGGGCGCTGAACCTCAGCAAAGACCAGCTCACCAACATGGTTCATCGGATGCGCTGCAAGGGCCTGCCCATCGCGGGCGGGCCCCTGGGGTACTGCGCTGGGTGTGGGAGAACGCGCCCAGGCTGCGCCTGGATCGGGCACGAATTGCCGTGGGCGGGGGACAGCGCCGGGGGCGCGCTGGCCGCCGCCTGCGCCCTGCGCGCCAGAGATGAGGGCGGGCCCCGGCTGTGCTTTCAGCTGCTGGTCTACCCCGTGACCGACTCCCGGATGGAAACAGCCTCCATGCGGAAATACACGGACAGCCCCATGTGGAACGCCGGGCTGAATCAAAAAATGTGGGAGCTGTATCTGCGGGAGGGGGATCATGGGACGCCGCAGTACGCGGCCCCCCTGCTGGCCCGCGATTTTTCCGATCTCCCCCCCGCCTATGTGGAGGCGGAGGAATTTGACTGCCTCCATGATGAGGGGATCGCCTACGCCAAAGCTCTGGAGAAAGCGGGTGTGGAGGTTCAGATAGAGGACGTAAACGGCACCTTTCACGGATTCGATTTTTTTACAGGCAAAGGAATTGCAAAGGCAATGGCGGAAAAGCGGATACAAGCGCTTCGGGACGCATTCCGCCGCTGACAGAAGAAACCGGCAGAAAGAAACGCGGGGTGATCCCTGTCCATCTTTCTGCCGGTTATCGATTATCAGGCGCACAGCGCCGGAGAAGCCTATGAACGTCAGGAAGCCCACCGATTACAGCGCCCTGTTCGCGGCGTTGGACACGCTGGTGGCAGCAAAGCTGCCCCAGATGGAGTTGTACCGCGAGATTGGCCGCCTGGTCTGCGGCAGGCCGGAGAAGGGCGCGGCGGTGGCGGCTGCGGAATACCTGAACAGCGCCTATCCCGACAGTTCCGGCTTCTCCCCCCGGAACCTGCGGAGGATGCGGGACTTTTACCGCACCTATGCGAACAGCCCGGAGGTGCTGGCCGAAGCCATGTCCATCGGTTGGACACAGAACGTGGTCATCCTGGAAGCGGAGCTGACGCTCCAGGACAAGCTGTGGTACATCCGGGCGGTGCGCCGGTTCGGGTGGAGCAAAGTAACGCTGGCGGAGAAGATCGCGTCCGCCGCCCATCTGGAGATAGCTCTCGACTTGGAACCGGAAGTGTGCTATACTGGGAAAAACAGTACCACGGAGTGTGTGAGCGATGACGAAGATCCTCTTTGTGTGCCACGGCAATATCTGCCGGAGCCCCATGGCCGAGTTCGTGATGAAAGACTTGGTGCGGCAGGCTGGACTGGAATCCCAATTCCACATCGAGTCCGCTGCCACCAGCACGGAGGAAATCGGCAACCCGGTCTACCCCCGGCCCGGCGCAAACTGGCCGAGCATGGCATCGACTGCACGGGCAAGACGGCGCGGCAGTTCATCAACGGCGACTACGACCAGTACGACCTGCTGATTGGGATGGACCGGGCCAACCTGCGGAATATGCACCGCATCTGCGGCGGCGATTTTGCCGGGAAGCTGCATCTGCTGATGGACTATACCGACCATCCCGGCGATGTGGCCGATCCGTGGTACACCGATGACTTCGAGACCACCTGGCGGGATGTGCTGGAGGGTTGTCAAGGGCTGTTGGAGCAACTGCGCTCCAGGGAGGGCAAATGATGTTCGGCAGAAGGAAGCGGCAGGCCGTCAGCCCCTATGACAAGACTGGAAAGATCCCGGTCATCCGATCCAGCATCTGCACCGGCGAACAGGTGGCGGGGTTCAAAGACATCATCAGCGGGAAGTTTGAGGAGCTGATGCTGATCCGCGGTGAAAAAGATTTTGCCGAGTTCCTCAGCCGGTATCAGGTGGAAGAAAGCGAGATCAAACGGGAGTGGTGAGTGCCATGTGCCGCCGTCTGCTGTGCTATGGCGATTCCAATACCTATGGGTACGATCCCCGCTCCTATCTGGGCGGGCGGTACCCGGAGTCTGTCCGCTGGACAGCCCTGCTGAGGAGATACGGGTGGGACGTTATCAACAGGGGAGAAAATGGCCGCTCTATCCCATGCGGTGATGGTGAAATCAAGACTGCAGTTCAGTCCTTGTGCCACGTGGAGGCGGATATCCTGACCGTAATGCTGGGGAGCAACGATTTGCTTCAACCATCCTGTCCGTCCGCCAGAGAATGTGCGGATCGGATGGAGCGGTTCCTGACCGCGTTGCTCCACGTGGATGGCTGGGACAAAACCCGCAAGATTCTCTTGGTCGCCCCGCCGCCTATGGCGCTGGGCACTTGGGTACAGGATGAGGAAACCATAGCCGCCTCCCGCCGTTTGGCAGAATGCTACAAGGACATCGCCCGGCTGCTAAATATCGGTTTTGCCGATGCGGGCGGTTGGGGGATCGGTCTCACATATGACGGTGTGCATTTTTCCGAGATGGGCCATCTGGCCTTTGCGAAGGGAATCCAGCAGGCCCTGACAATGCTTGTATCAAAGAACTGCAGTGATTAGAATTTGGTGAGTTGCGTTGCGGAATTGGCCATACGGATGATTGGATGCTTATTGCGCCGGGGGTTCTAAAGTGTTCGCCCCTGCCAAGGTAGTCAACAAATTTCGAGAAGAAGTTTGCCGACTACCTTTTTTACAGACTTTTCGTTCGGTACATCTTTTTTGTCAACGCAAGACAAGAAAAGTTGACAAACTCCAAGGCCAAAAAGAGACCAGATTCTGGAGCTTATCAGCTTTCCTTATACTTATCAGCGTTATTGAGATATTGGCAAAGTATGCAAAGGGACTTGAACCCTAGTCTTTAACAATGATCTCATGGACTTGGCACAGCTTTCGGGCTGTGCCTTTTGCTATTTAGGAATTGAAATATAGAAAGGAATATGTTAATATAGAAATGACAAAAAGTGAGCAAATTCGAGCTGGACTCCAAAAGAGCTTTCGGAGTGGCTCATCGGCCAAGGCATCGACCGTATGCTACGGCTACCGGCTCACCTTATCTGGCGAATTGGTCGTATACCCCACGGAGGCCGTCATTGTGTTCTATATCTTCGAGTGTTATGAAGCTGGCGACAGCTACGGAAAGATTTCCGTTGCATTGGCCGATATGGAAATTGTTTCTCCCACGGGCAAAGCGGTCTGGAGCCGGGAAACAATTTCAAAGCTCTTGTCAAACGAGAAGTATGTGAGAAATGTTATCTTAGGAAAGACACAGGTAGTCGATGGCGTTCAGGTAAAGTCATCCGATGCCAGAAGTCAAGTCCGTATCCAGCCATCATTTCCCGCGAACTTTTTGATGCTGTCCAGAAAGAAAAACGTAAGAGGAGCAGGAACCGAGTGGTTGTCAGATGAGTGATTAGGAGGCCAAGCTATGGCTGCGTCAAGACAATACCTCCCCAAAGCAAGGAAATTTAGTACTGTGAAAACAATTCGACATTCTCCACCATCTACGCTATAATATAATTATTTTTTCAGTTGAGTGAGAAAGAGATGCAGCCAGGGTCAGGTATTCTAGGCAGTGTTCACATAAGTACATCAGCAATAAGAGCCAGATAGATAAAGGCAAAAAAGATAATGTCAAGTTTATCATAGCGAGTGAAAATACGGCGAAAGCGTTTGAGATGACGGAAAAGTCTCTTGACTTGATTGCGATGTTTGTACAGCTGTGTATCATGGCTCCAAGGATTTTTTCGATTGCTTTTGGGAGGAACGACTGCTATATAAACAAGTTCCACGGCCAAAGCCCGTGTCTCGTCCCCCTCATAAGCCCGATTCATCAGAAGGTAAAGCGGATGGTCAGTTGGACCGAGCTTCTGTAAAAAAGCGCAGCCTTCCGGTCCACCACCGCAGTTTCCGGCGGACAGCGAAAACATCACCCCCATCTCGATCAGATGCGGCGACCATATGAAGTTTGGTGTTCCAGCCGCCGCGTGTTCTTCCAATGGATTTCCGCTGTGGAAATGACGCCCTCGATGCTCATTTCCAGCAGGCGGTCTTTTTTTGCCTGGATGGCAGTGATATCATTTTGAACGCGCTGGGCGTCCTGGATGTAGTCATGTTCATCCGGGGCCGACTAGATCGCTTCGATCAAGGCGTCGATGATGGCCGGCTTATCTTGGGCCAGTTGGTCGAATATGCCGGCCATGACCTGATCCAGCTCTGTGGTCCTCAATGTTCTGGGCCACCCCCGCCATGACCACCAGCCGGAACTTGCTATCGCTGTCCAGGGTGTTGATGTTGTCGTTCTGGAACAGCACGCCCACGTCGTGCTCCAGCAGCTCCTGGGTATATTGGATGCTGTCCAGGGTGGAACGGGAAAAGCGGGATATCTCCTTGGTGATGATGAAGTTGAACCGCCCCGCTTTGGCGTCCGTTATCATCCGATTGAAGCTATCCCGCTTTTTCGTGCTTGTCCCGCTGATGCCCTCGTCCACATAACCTGGGATATAGGTCCAGTTTCGTTTTTCCTGGATGAACTGGGTGTAATACTGCACCTGGTTTTCCAGACTGTTGAGCTGTTCATCCTTGTCGGTGGACACCCTGGCGTAGAAGGTCACCCGCAGGGGAAAGTCGAAGATCGTTTTCCCGCTGCACATTTCATTGCGGATCTTAAGTATATCCATGCTGTCCCGCCTCCTCTGTCAAGCACACAGGATACCGGAAAAGCGGGGGGATATCCGGCGTGGAATGTACCAGATCCATTGCGCTCAATAGGTGCGTTTGGACAAAAGGCCGCGGTCATAGACCGCGTTCAAAAGGACGCTCAACAGTTCTCGCTGTGCGCTTTCCAATCTCATCACCTCAGTTCATGGATATGCTCTGGAGGAAAAAATGCCAGGCGGATCAGATCCGTCTGGCATCTATGTGTGGAGATCAAATTCATTTTTTGGGCGCTGTCCTTTGTCCTCCGAAATGAAGGCACTGCTGGGGGCAGGCGTCGATACATTTCCCGCACCGGATGCACTCCGGCGACCGGGAGATCTCCTGGAGGGAAAGGGCCACCGGGCAGGCCCGCTCACAGGCCATGCAGGACACGCACCGTGCCTGTTCCCAGTGGATCTGCACCAGGCTGAACCGGTTGAACCAGCCGTAGATCGCCCCGAGGGGGCACAAATATTGGCAGAAGGGCCGGTAGACTTTCACGGACAGCAGCACGATGCCGATCAGGATCCCCAGCTTCCAGAGGAACAGGCCGCCGGCCTGTCCCCGCAGGGACTCGTTCGCGCCCAACAGGGGGAGCGCGCCCAGCAGGGTGCCGGAGGGGCACAGATATTTGCAAAACGCGGGCACCTTCGCGTATCCCCCGAACAGGAACAGGGAGCCGATGCACACCAGCAGGATCAGCACCAGGTATTTTCCATATTTCAGGATGTGGTGAAAGGGAAGGCGCTTTTTCTTGTGGAACACGGGGATCTTATGCAGCAGGTCCTGCGCCAGCCCAAAGGGGCACAGCCAGCCGCAGACGAAGCGGCCCAGCAGGCTCCCGAACAGGAAGAGAACGCCCAGCGCGGCGAAGGGCACCTGAAACCCCCGCTGGTTCAGCAGGGCCTGGAGCGCCCCGATGGGACAGGAGGCGATGGCGCCGGGGCAGGAGTAGCAGTTCAGCCCCGGAACGCAGGCGTATTTCAAGCCGCCGCGGTAGATCTTTCCCTCCAGAAAGCCGTACATGTACCCGTTCGTCACGATGGTGAACAGCAGCTGCACCGTCAGTCGAAGTCGTCTCATGGCCTCACCCGATCCCAATGCACTCCAGGCAGATCATCACCGCTTTTTTCCAGATCACAGCAAACTGTCCCTGAAAAGCTCCGGCGGCGAGGAGGCCCGCTCCGGCCAGAACGCCCAGTATCCAGGCGTGAGGCTTACATTTTTTCCAGAAGCTCATGGATAAGCTCCTCCCACTTCGATCTGTCCGCAGAGCCCACCACGCCCCCCAGGTACGCCCCTTCCCCGTCAAAGAAGAAGGTGGTGGGCACGCCGCTCACACTGGCCAAAAGGGCGCGGTCGATGGAGGCGTTTGCCAGCAGATGGGGGTAATCTGCCCCGGTCTGCTGGACCAGGCTCTCCACAAGGGACTGGTCCTCCCCCTCCCGCACGTCGCTGACGACGCCGATGATCTGGACCTCTCCCGGGTCGTATTCCGCCGACAGCTGGCCAAGGCCGGGCATCTCCCGTAGGCAGGGGTTGCAGTAGGTGGCCCACACGTTGACCATGGTGAGCCTGGACCGGGTGAATACCTCCTCCGAGACCGTGTTTCCCTCCAGGTCGGTGGCCTCAAAGGTGATAAAAATGGGGGAGGACTCCTCCTGGGCAGGGGAGGTGCCCGCCGCGCCGGGGTCGGTCTTTGCCGGATCGTCGCCGTTGCCGCCGGCACAGCCGCCGAGCAGGAGCAGTAGCAGCACTCCAAAGATCACTTGATATGATTTGCGCATGTCAGCCTCACCTCCGCTCTATTATAGGCCATTTGATGCAAATAATCAAGATGAAAGCGAAGGGCCTTCCATTGGCTAGGGCTCGGTGATGGGGCCCACCGCGGCCACGGAATACGTGATCGACTGCCCCGCCCCGGAGAATATGAACGCCAGCGAGGTCTGCCAACGGGGAAGAAGCAGTACGCCGCGAGGCCGGGGCTGCGCAGCGACGCCTACAATAATTTATTGACAACTCATATAACTATATAAACTCACATACATATACCAAGAGTGTTTAGAAGGAGACAAGCCGATGGACTACGGTTTTTCAATTATTGATATCCCCAGCAGCTTTTGTTCACAGCAAATGGAACAAGCATATGAGCTTTCTAACGGAACAATTCTTTTTCCCTCCGAGCAGGATCCAGAGGGGTGCTATTGGGGGGCTGTTGGGATGGATGGAATGTATCTCCGCACTGGTGTTCGGTACTATCCGATCTGCAGCGACCGCCATCAAATCGTTGCATTTCGAAAAATACTGCCGCTCAATAGCAGTTCGTATGGTTTGAAAGCATGATTTCCTGCTCTATGGTTCTCCCATCTTCCAAAATTGCACGTGCCACAGGAGTAAATACTGGGTCAAAGGCTCCTTGTTCCATGTGCTTTTGGAGGGATGCCAGGTAGGCGGCGCTCCTGGCAGAGCCGCTGTTCCGATATGCACAGTAATCCTCCAGTCCCATCCGATATGGTTCGAGAGCAGGAAAAACAAACTGTTTCAGCCGCGTAAACATGAGAAAGCCGCCCAAGTCAATATCTCCCCAGAACGCCACTTTCGCCGAGGCTGTGAGACCAGAGGACAGCAATTTGAAAAGCTGCCGTCTAGTTGGTGAATAGAATCCGCCGTGCAGAATCACTAATTGATGGGCGGGGACACCTCGCAGAAGTATGTGACGGTAGTTGGTCCTGTTTTCTACAAACAAAACCGTGTGAATATCATCCAGTCCGATTTTCAACAGGCCGTCTAAATTTTCGGACTGCAGGCAGAAGCCCTTCGGGAAAGGTGATGTATCCAGTGTGGACTGCGCAAAAAACAGCTGCACACTGCCGCAGAACTCAAAGATTTCCGGGTAGGTCAGGATACCGAGTTGGGCCAGTGCCGCGCTTTGAGACAGCAGTTCTTCATCTGCTGTCCGGTAATTTGCCAGTTCCGGGTCATAGGCTCTAACAATAGACGATAGCGATGAAAGCAGATTTCGCTCCAGATATTTAGAATCGTGAAAGCAATTTACACTGATCACCCGCATCAGCTCCGGTCCCTCCTCCGTATATTGCAGGACAGTAAGAATTCCCTTGACCTGCTCCATGGCTCCTGATAAAAGCCGAGAGGGACGGAGATTTTTTTCTATTCTGGACAGTTCCTCATCTAAAAAGCGGAGCTTCCACGGCGTCTGGATCTGTGCTTTAGCCTGTCGAAGAAGCTGACATAGCAGATCGGCGGTATCGGCAATCGATGTTCGACCAGTCCTGGTATAGATCTGTGGCAAGGAGTCCAGATTTAGAAAAACCTTATCCAGCAGCCAACCCTCATAGCCTTTCCTCCAGGCAGAAGTGACAAGCCTCTCCGCAGTCAAACGCTCAACGGCAGCGTTTATTTCCGGCGTGCGGGGATCGTTCTCCCGATAGGGTGGATATTCTCCCCGTGACAGGGACAGAACTACACGCCTGTTAGATCGTTTTCCCGGCAGGCAGTGTCCGCTCCGCTCATAGCGGTCCAACAGCAGATTCCCAATCAACGGAGTGAAAACTATGCCGCCTATGTGCTTCTCCCCTGATATTTGCAATTACTCTGAAAAGGGACGGGCTAAAATCCATGAGCTGCAAAAGGCAATCAACCCTATCATCCTGCAAAAGCTCATGGAGCACCCCATACAGGGGCAGAGTACCGAACTGAACGACAACCGCATTTCCCTTTATGTCGCCCAGCGCGGAAAATGTGCCATTTGTAAAGAACCCCTGCTGTTGGGGGATATGGAAGTCCACCACATCATGCCAAAATCCAGCGGCGGAAAGGACAACTATTCCAATCTGGCGCTGGTAACGGGGGATGTTCATAAGCTCATCCACGCAACCGACCCGGTAATCATCCAAAAATATCTTGATAAGCTGAAACACTGCAAGCTCAACATGGCGAAACTCAATAAATTCCGGCTGTTGGCTGGCAACTGTAAACTCGAATATAGGTAAACATTGATGGGGCGCCGTGTGATGGGAAACTATCACGCACGGTGCTAAGCGGGGGAAAAGCCGGAGATTACTTCAAACGCTTACCTATCGCAAAAGATCTACGAGAGTGTGTCCGCTTTTTTGAAGGAGCAGGGCTATGAGGTGCGGATGTTCGATCTGCTGGACATGGCCAACAGCGACGCCTGGAACTGCCTCAGCGAGATCGAGAAGGACAAGGACCTGGTGCAGTCCATCGCGGAGGTCGTCATCAAAAACACCTCCAACGCCAACGAGCGGCAGGACTTCTGGGAAAAGGCGGAGCTGAATCTGCTCATGGCGCTGATGCACTACGTTGCCTCCCAGACCATCCCCGGCACCAAGGACCTGCTGCCCATCCAGCAGCGTTCCCTGGGGACCATCTACCGGATGCTGTCCAACGAGTCCTTTGCCGACCTGGAAAAGCGGTTTCAGGAGCTGCCGAAAGACCACCCGGCCCTGCCTCCCTACGGCATCTTCAAGCTGGCTAACCGGCAGATCTGGGGCAACATTGCCATCGGCCTGGGCAACCGCCTGTCCGTGTTCCAGAATCCCCTGGTGGACAAGATCACCTCCTACAACGAGATTGATTTGACGCTGCCAGGGAAAAAGCCCTGCGCCTACTTCTGCTGCATCTCCGCCCAGGATTCCTCTCTGGAGTTTCTCAGCTCTCTGTTTTTCTCCCAGCTATTCACCCGGCTGATGGACTACGGCCGCAGGCATGGGGACCATGGGCGTCTGCCGGTGACGGTGAACGTCTGCCTGGAGGAGTTCTGCAACATCGGCAAGCTGATGGACTTCAAGCGGGTTCTCAATGTGTGCCGGGGCTCGGCCATCTTCTGCCAGATCATCGTCCAGTCCATCCCCCAGCTCCAGGACCGCTACCCCAAAACCGAGTGGGAGGAGCTGATCGGCTGTACCGACATCCAGATCTGCCTGGGCTGCAACGACGTGGACACTGCCACCTACATCTCCAAAAAGTGCGGCATGGTGACCATCAAGGTGGAAAACAACCAAATGCCGCTGATGCCCCTGTTCTCCCCAGTCTACACCTCCACCCGGCCCTACAGCCAGACCAAGAGCAGCACCCAGCGTCCCCTCATGTACCCGGATGAGATCATGCGCATGGACAACCAGGAGTGCCTGGTGCTGCTGCGGGGCCAGAAACCCATGCGCCTCTATAAGATCATCCCGGACGAACACCCCAGCTTTGGACGGCTGCGGGATGTGAGGATGTCCGATTATGTATGGTCGACCGGGCCAAGCTACCGCAGAAGGGCGCGCCCTTCCGGAGCATCGCCACAGTTCCCTGCGGACAACGCAAACACTACCTCATCCCGGTCAGATGCGGCGACCATATGAAGCTTGGTGTTCCATCCGCCCCGTGTCTTTCCGACGGACTGAGGGCCGTTTTTTTCAAAGCACCTGTGCCGTCCGGATGTACTTTAGATACAGGCGGAATCCAGGCTCACAACATTCACTTGGATTTGGATGATTCCCATCTACTGCAAACGGACAAACGCTTCTTGTAGCACACTCTTTTTCGCCCAGCGGTTCACTCGGACATAGGTCACGTGCCAATTCTCGTATCCTTTGGGTAAGCCCTTCCATTTGCCCCCGTTCTCTACGAGATACAGCACTGCGTTTAATCCGTCCAAATTACTGATTTTCGCTGGTTTCCTCTGCTTTGGAAAGTAGTCTTTGATTTTTTCATATTGATCCTTCTTTAGTTCCATTGACCCATTATATTATGTCCCTTTGCTTATGTAAACACTGCCTAATATCCCACAAAAAAAGGAGGGATAGACCTATGAATAAGAAGGGTAGCACACATATAACCTGGAATGACATGCTGACTGTTAAACAGATGCTGAAAGTCAAAGGCACCAGGGCGAAAATTGTGCAGGCTATCGGCATTTGTGAGCGGACCCTTTATTATGAATTGGCAAGGGGAAATGTGTTCAGCAAACCAGCGATTATGAGTTTGTCGAGCGCTAGAGTCTGTTTTAAAACTAAGGGATTGTGTGTAAAGTACCGACCTGATAAAATGGAGCACATGAAAAGACATGAAATCAGCGAAAAACAATGGAATAGGATCAAGGATTTGTTATCGCCAGAAAAGAAGCCGCAAGGAGGGCGGCCCGGAAGAAGCAACCGGGAAATGCTCAACGCAATTCTGTATTGGCTGAACACCGGAATACCATGGCGGGATATACCGGAGCGGTTCGGGCCATGGCAGAGCGTGTACAGCCGGTTTCGAGCATGGACAAAAGGCGGAGTATGGGAAGGTATCCTCGCAGCCCTGATTGGGCAGGATTTGGTGGACGAAACAACGCTGATGCTGGACAGCACCACAATCAAGGTCCACCAGCACGCCAGCGGGGCAAAAAAAGGGGTTATCACGAGGAAACCGGACGGAGCAGGGGAGGCTTGACCACAAAAGTCCATGCGGTAACGGATGGGCTTGGGAATCCATTACGCTTTTTGCTCTCCAACGGAAACCGAAACGATATCTGTATGGCAAAGGCTCTGTTGGAGCCTTTTGATTTGAATGGCAAACTCATACTGGCAGATAAAGGCTATGACGGCGACAAGTTTGTACGTTGGTTGGAGGAACGGGGCGGAATTGCGGTAATTCCAAGCCGTATCATTGCCAAACATCCCAGAAAAATTGACTGGCATACTTACAAAGAACGCTATTTGGTGGAAAATCTGTTCCTTAAACTGAAAAACAACCGCCGCTTTCCCACCAGATATGAGAAGAAAGCACTCTATTTCCGGGCTGTTGTCTGCCTTGCCTGTATCCTTGGCTGGTTACTTTGACAGTTTTAAAACAGACTCTAGCACTTGTCTGTTAGATTATCGACATTGGGCCTGATTGGGTGCATCTTTTTTGTCAACGAAAAACACATCGGGGCAAGCCATGAATCGCTTGCCCCGACTTTTTTAAGGTCAGGGCCCGCTCACTCCGTTGCCCCTCCTTTCCCCACAAAGCCAAAGACCGACTTTGCGGGGGCCCCGGTTCGGCGGGCCGGGAACGGCGGCTTTGCCGTGATGGTGCGGCTCTGATGTCGAAACGAAAGCGGAGGTCAAGGTGTAAAAGCCGTGGCTTCCGCCGTCTGATGCTTATTCAGTTTTGATTTCAGCCCGTTCTGCCGACAGCTCCGTTTTTTGTGGTAAAATAAGGGCTCCGACCCCCTTTGGGGGCCGGAGCCCTGCTATGCTCACAGATGTACGTTACTTCTTGTCGGTGTAATCGTAGAAACCCTTGCCGGTCTTGCGGCCCCACTCGTGTTTTTCGTACTTCTCCTTGATGATGTCATAGCCGTTGGGTTTAATCCCCGTCTCCTTCCACCGCGTGGTGCTGGACAGGTAATTCAGGTCGATGCCGGTAAGATCCAGCAGACGGAAGGGTCCCATGGGGTAGTTCAAGCCCAGTTCCACACCCAGATCCACCTCCTGCGGGGTGCACACTCCTTCGTCTACCAGATAGAAAGCCTCGTCCCGCAGGGCGCGCAGCACACGGTTGACCACAAAGCCCTCGATCTCCTTGTTCACGCGGATAGGGGTCTTGCCGTTCACCACAGAGAACTCCACCAGCGTCTGCACCGTGTCGTCGGCGGTGTGCTCGCCCCGGACCACCTCAACGAGCTTCATGGCCAGCGCGGGGTTGAAGTAGTGAATATTGGCCAGACGGCCGGGGTTGGAGACACAGGCGATGAAGGTGGATGATGGCATCCAGCTGGAGTTGGAGGCCAAAATGGCGTCCTCCGGGGCAATGGCCCCCACCTTTTTATAGAAGTCCAGCTTCACGTCCCGATCCTCCAGAATCGCCTCGATCACCAGCTGGGCACCCTCGGCGGCGTCTTTCAGCTCAGGGCACAGGTGGAAGCTGGCCTTGGCAGCGTCCGCCTGCTCCTGCGTGAGCTTGCCCTTGGCCACCCGGCCGGCCAGATACTCGCCGCTCCACTTCTCTACGGCGGCCAGCACATCGCCCATGCTATCGGTGAGATAGGTGTCAAAACCGTGGATCGCGGCGTTCAGCGCGATCTGACGGCCCATCAGGCCTCCGCCTGCCACACAGACCTTTTTTATATCGGAAATTTTCATAATAGCACAGCCTCCTCAAATTTTTGAATGTCGGGCGGTGTTCAGACCGCCTCGAAAATACCCGCAGCACCCATGCCGCCGCCGATGCACATGGTGACCATGCAGTACCGTCCGCCCCGGCGGCGCAGCTCACTGACGGCTTTGATGGTGAGAATCGCACCGGTGGCGCCCAGAGGATGTCCCATGGCCATGGCGCCGCCGTTGACGTTCACCTTGGCGGGATCCATCCCCAGATCCCGCATACAGGGGATGGCCTGGGCGGCAAAGGCCTCATTGAGCTCGATGACGTCGATCTGATCGATGGTAAGCCCGGCTTTCTCCAGGGCGATGGGTACGGCCTGTTTTGGGCCCAGACCCATGTAGGCAGGGTCCATGCCCCGCACACCGAAGGAGACAAATTTCGCCAGCGGCTTGATGCCCAGCGCCTCGGCCTTTCCCGCGGTCATCAGCACCACCATGGCGGCCGCATCGCTCATCTGGGAGGAGGTGCCGGCGGTGACGGTGCCATCCTCCTTGAACACGGTCTTGAGCTTGGCCAGATCCTCCATGGTCAGGCCCCGGCGGATGCCCTCGTCTTTGTCGAAGGTGAACCGGTTCCCGCTCTCATCCAGCGCCTGCACGGGGAGGATCTGCTCCTGGAACACGCCGGCATCCTGGGCGGCGGCAGCCCGGCGGTGGCTCTCCAAAGCCAGGGCATCCTGCTCCTCCCGGGTGACATGGCACAGTTCGGCCACGTTTTCGGCCGTGAGGCCCATGGGCATATAGGCCCCCGGCTCGTTTTCCTTGATCCAGGCGCAGCGAACTTCTTCCTTGGTGCCCATGGGCAGCATGGACATGGTCTCCACGCCGCCGGCCACCATCACCTCAGCATCCCCGGCCCGGATCATGTTGATGGCGCTGTAAATGGTCTGGAGGCCGGACGAGCAGAACCGGTTGACAGTCTGGGCGGGCACGTCGTAGGGCAGGCCGGCCCGCAGGCAGATCAAGCGGCCGATGTTATAGCCCTGAACCTCCTCACATTTGGAACAGCCGATGATCACGTCGGCGATGTCCTTGGGATTCAGCTGGGGGAGCTTGTCCAGCACCTGGCGCAGCACTTGCCCGCCGAAGTCCACGGGATGGGTGTACTTGAGGGAACCTTTCTTGGCGCGGCCCACCGCGCTGCGGCCGAATGCGGCAATGACGACATCCTGCGGCTGAAGATTACTCATGATAAATTACCCCTTTCCTTATCCGTTGGCATGGGTGCCGTCCGCCGCGTTTTTGCAGACGAGGCTTGCCGTGCCAGCCAAAACCTTTTTGTCGTTTTGATTGTTGATGGACAGCTCACATTCTACCCGCAGCCCTTCTGCGGTCCGTTCTGTCCCGGTGATGGTTCCCTGGGTGAGCACAGTATCGCCCGGGTGGGCCTGTCCAATAAATTTCACTTCAATTGAGCCGGTGGCTGCCCAGTCCATCCCAAAATTGACCTCCATCATTTCGGAGGCATAGGCCATTGTGAGAAACCCGTGTGCCAGCGTCGTCTTGAAGGGCGAATTGGCGCAGAACGCAGGGTCCACATGGACCGAACCGGTGGAACCGCTCAGAACTCCAAATTTGTCGATCTTATTCTGGTCGATGTGCTTGAACACAGGGATGAGAGGAGTACCCGGCTCCATTGTTTTTAGCAAAGCGTACCTCATCTGTCCGTCCTCCTCACTTTTTCGACCCGGGAATCATGTTGATCATCACCCCGGAGCATACTACGTCCCCGTCCTGGTTTGCAAATGTGGTAGCATACTGGATCAAGAGCCTGCCCTTGGCGTCCGTCCCTTCCGAAACCTGAGTTTCAGCCGTGATCTTGTCCCCCGCCCGGATGGGCTTGAAGAAGGACATCTTCTGCTTGACATGCACGCCGCCGGTAGGAACTTTCACCTCGGGGTCCATATACATTTGGTACTGAGCGCAAAAACTGGCGGGCGCGACAGGCGTGGTGAGCCCCGCCGCCTGAGCACTCTGGGCGTCCAGGTACATCGGTTCCAGGTTTTCCACCGCCTGCGCGTATTGGGCGATGGCATACTTCGTAATGTTCCAAATCTTTGTACTCATATCGGTCCCTTATCCCTCGCGCGCCTTACACGCCTTTAAAGCTGGCCGGCCGCTTCTCAATGAAGGCCAGGGTGCCCTCCGCCTTGTCCTCAGTAGAGAACGCCAGCGCCTGGGAATACCGCTCGAAATACAGCCCGGACAGCAAATCGGTATTTGCGCCCACATTGATGGCCATCTTGGCCAACATCACCGCCACCGGGCCCTTGGCCTTGATCTTGCCGGCCATTTCCAAGGCGGCCTCCAACACAGTGCCGTCATCTACCACCTTTTCGATCAGGCCGATGCGCTCGGCCTCCTCGGCGGAAATGATGTCGCCGGTGAAAATCAGTTCCTTGGCCTTGCCGATGCCCACCAGGCGCTGAAGGCGCTGGGTGCCGCCGCCCCCGGGGATGATGCCCAGGTTTACCTCAGGCTGGCCAAATTTAGACTTGCGGGTGGCGATCCGGATGTCGCAGGCCATGGCCAGCTCACAGCCGCCGCCCAGGGCGTAGCCATCGATGGCGGCGATCACCGGCTTCTTATGGCTGGAAATCTCGTACAGGATGTCGTTGGTCTCGCTGCACATCTGCTCGCCGACGGTGCGGGCGTGAAGGGCGCGGATGTCCGCGCCCGAGGCAAACGCCTTGCCGCCTGCGCCAGTGATAATGATCACGTGGACGCTGTTGTCGTCCCGTAGCGCCCGCATCCCAGCGCGGATCTCGTCCCAGGTGACGAAGTCCAGGGCGTTGCGCACCTCGGGGCGGTTCAGGGTCAGCACGGCCACGCCGTCGCTAATCTCGATCTTGATGTTCTGGTAAGCCATTTCTCATACTCCCTTTTCTCAGATGATATGTTGTTTCCGCAGTTCCTCCACCGCCTCCGGCGTGCGGCCCAGCAGTTCCCGGAGGATCTCCCCGCTGTCCTTCCCCGGGGCACAGGCGGACCGGCGGTACTGCGCCGGGGTCAGGCTCATCTTGATGGGGTTGCCGATCACCGGCAGGTCGTCCAACACATTTTCCTCCGGGCGGACCAGCATCTCCCGGGCGGCCACCTGGGGGTCGTTGAACACCTGCTCCGCAGTCCGCACCAGGGCGTTGGGGATGCCGTACCGGTCCATGGCAGCCACCGCCTCCTCCCCGGTCACGGTGTCCAGCCACGCCTGAATCTCCGTGTTGAGCAGCCCCTCGCTCTCCTTTTTGCGCACGGCGGCCCCCACCATGCCGGACCGGCCGATGTGTTCCGGGTGGCCGATGAGCTCCATGAGTTTTTCAAAGTGGGCCTCCGCTGTGCCAGAAATCTGCACCCACGCGCCGTCCTTGGCCCGGTAGGTGCCCACCGGCGCGGAGAAGGGCCGGCCGTTACCCGCCCGCTTGGGGATCTCGCCGTTCATGCGGTAAATGGCGGGGTAGTTCTCCATCAGGACAAACATGGCGTCAAACAGGGCGATGTCCACGTTCTGCCCTTCCCCGGTGCGCTGGCGGCAGACGTAGGCCGCCAGGACGCCGATGGTGAGGTACAGCCCCGCGAAAAAGTCGCTGATGGCGGGCCCGCCCTTGGTGGGCGGCGCATCGGGAAACCCCGTGAGATCCATGAAGCCCGACAGGGCTTGGATGGTCATATCCAGCGCCTGCCGGCGGACGTTGGGCCCGGTCTGGCCGAAGCCGGACAGGCTGGCCATGATGATGCCGGGATCAACGGCCTTGAGCTGCTCGTACCCCAGGTTCATCTTCTCCATCACGCCGGGGCGGAAGTTGTTGAGTACCACGTCGGATTTGCGCACCAGCTCCTTGAAGATCTCCTGGCCCTCCGGGGTTTTCAGGTTCAGCGTAAGGAACCGCTTGTTTCTGTTGTAGGACGCGAAGTACAAGCTCATGTCCTTATACATCGGGTCATATTTCCGGGCGATATCCCCTTTTCCCTCCCCGGGCAGCTCAATTTTGATCACGTCCGCCCCCAGATCGGCCAGCATCTGGCCCGCATATGGGGCGGAGATAAAGTGGGACAGTTCCAGGACGCGCAGCCCCTGTAGGCATTTTTTCTCCACCAGTCTCACCTCGCGGTCAACGGCCGGTGTACTCCGGGGCCCGCTTTTCAAAGAAGGCCCTCATGCCCTCCTTCTGGTCGTGGCCGGAATAGAGCAGGGACATGATGGGCAGCTGCATCTCGGACGCAGCGCCCGGTTCGTACTGGTTGCCCAGGATGAGCGCCCGCTTGGCCATACGCACAGCCAGAGGGGACTTGGCCCGGATGCCCTCGGCGATGGACTGGGCGGTGGATACGACCTCCTCCGGGGGGACCACCCGGTTCACCAGGCCCAGCTCATAGGCTTTCTGGGCGGTATACGCCTCCCCCAGCAGCACCATCTCCGCCGCCTGATAGCGGCCCACCAGCCGGGGCAGCACCGACGCGCCGCCGAAAATACCCAGGTTGATCTCGGGGACGGCGAACTTGGCCCGCTCGGAGGCCACGATGATGTCGCAGGACAGGATCATCACATTGCCGCCCCCTAAAGCGTGGCCGTTCACCGCGCCGATCACCGGCTTGCCGCCCTCCCGAATGAGGCGGTTGAGCACATTGTACAGGTTGCCGTAATCCAGATAATCCAGCGCGGACATAACGGACAGCTCGTTGAGATCCGCGCCGCCCACAAACACCTTGCCCGCGCCGGTGAGGATGGCCACCCGGACATCCTCGTCGGCGTCCACCCGCTTGAAGGCGTCGATGAGCTCCAGCAGGGTGGCGCGGTTCAGGGCGTTGCGCTGCTCAGGGCGGTCGATCGTCACCCAGGCGATACCATCCCTCAGCTCATACTTCAAATATTGAAAATCCATCGTTATTCCCTCCTTTTTGTTCCCGGGGCAGTTCCAGCTCACTGGCCCAACGCCGCCCGGGCGCGCTTCCGGTCAATGAGCTGGAGCAGGACGCCCACAATGAAGATCGCCACACCCAGGACATCGGTAAAGGTTTCCGGAATGATGAGGGTAATGGCAGCCGCGCCGAACACCACCCGCTGCCAGACAGGCAGCCTCTCCAGGAAATAGCCTTCCAGCATGACGCTCATACTGAAAATCCCCACCGTGGCGGTGAACACACACTGAATCACTTCCAGCACGCCGCCCTGGAGGATCAGCGCCGGGTTGAGCACGAACATGAAGGGCAGCACAAAAGCGGCCGCGCCTAGCTTCAGAGCCTGGATGCTGGTTTTTATGAAGGGCGCCTTGGCAATGCCGGCGGCCACCATGGAGGCCAGCGCCACCGGGGGCGTGATGGCAGAGATGATGCCGAAGTAGAAGATGAACAGGTGGGCGGCAATGGGCAGCACACCCATCTTGATCAGAGCGGGGGCGATCATGGAGGCCAGCACCACGTAGCAGGCCACGGTGGGCAGCCCCATGCCCATGATGACGCAGGCGATCATAGTCAGCAGCATGAGCACGATGAGGTGCCCGCCGGAGGCGGTGATAAGCAGGGAGGATAGCTTCAGCGCCAGGCCGGTGAGGGTAATGGAACCCACCACGATGCCCACAGCGGCGCAGGCCACACAGGTTTCCAGCGCGCCGACGGCGCCCTCCACCATGGTCTCAATGATCTGCTTGCCGTTCATCCGGGTGTTCTTGTTGATCATGCAGATGACAAAGGCCACCACAATAGACCATACAGCGGCCTTGGCCGGAGACCACTGGAGGCCGGCCAGCAGTACGATCAGCACCACCGGGGACACCAGAGAGGGCCAGCCCTTTTTCAGCACGTCCCGGGTCCGGGGCATATCCTCCGGCTTCATGCCGGTCAGGTTGGTCTTGCCCGCTTCAAAGTCCACCATGAAAAACACCGCCAGGTAGTACAGCACGGCGGGCACCAGGGCGCAGGCGGCCACGGTCCAGTAGGGGATGCCCACAATCTCGGCAATGAGGAAAGCGGACGCGCCCATGATGGGCGGCATGAACTGCCCGCCGGAGGAGGCCACCGCCTCCACCGCCCCGGAGAACTCCGACTTATAGCCGATTTTCTTCATCAGCGGGATGGTGAACGTACCGGTGCCCACCACGTTGGCCACAGCGCTGCCCGAGATTGAGCCAAACAGGCCGCTGGCCACCACGGCCACCTTGGCCGGGCCTCCTCGAACCTGGCCCACCAAAGAGCAGGCCACGTCAATGAACACCTGGCCACCGCCGGTTTTCTCCAGGATCTTGGCGTAGAGCACGAAAAGGAAGATGAAGGTGGAGCAGGCGTCAATGCAGGTGCCGAATATGGACTCGGTGGTGAGGGCTGAGAAGGTAAAGATCTTGGGGAGGCTGGCCCCGGGATGACGGATGGGGCCGGGCATATACGGGCCCACATAGGCATAAATGAGGAACACGATGCCGATGGTAATGAGGCCCATGCCGGTAAGGCGGCGGGCGCCCTCAATGACCAGCACCAGAATCACTGCGCCCAGGAACACCTCGAAAGCGGTGTAAACGCCGATGTTCATACTCAGCGCCTTTGCGTGTTGGTACATATATGCCGCAAAAACGACAGAAAAAATGATGCAGATGATCTGGTCAATGTAGAGCTTATCAGCGTCCAGCTTTTTGCTGACAGGCTTGGTCAAATAGGTGAGAATCAGCGCGAACGCCAGATGGACCGGGCGCTGCTGCATGGGCGACAGCACACCGAAGAATCCGATATACAGCTGAAAAGCGCACCACGCAACACCCACCACCGTGATGATGGGTTTTTTATTGAATTTGATTCCCATAGTCTGAAAATCATCCTCCTTTCTACTCTCTTATAAAAAGAGGGGGGCGCGTGGGGGAACAGCGCCCCCTGCTGTGTTTGATCGTCCTGTCTTTTACTCCACACCGTTGTCCGCGAAATACTTTACAGCGGCCGGGTGCATACGCTCCAGGGACATGACCCCATCGGTGAGATAACGCTGGGTGGTTTCCAGCGTGAGTCCGGCCCCAGAGGGATGGCTGAGCGCCAGTTCATCCACGTTGTCGATCAGGGTAGAGATAGTCTCATAGATAACGTTGTCCGCCACGTTCTTGTTGGCGTAGAGAACGGTGTACACGGTAGGCGCCCAGTGCTCCTCGGTTTGGCCGGTATAGGTGTTGGTCGGCACAGCCTGCATCAGATTGCGCGGATTGGCCTCATTGTAGTGATTCCTCGTCTCCTCTGTCATGGACAAGAATTTGACTCCCTTGGTGGAGGCAACGGAATCCAGGGTGCCGTTATAGGGGTAGGCCGTGAGAATGATCACATCGGCGTTGCCGTCACCCAAGGCCTCGGCGGCCTGGGCATAGGACATCACGCGGTAATCCATCTTTTCGGGGTCGATTTTACCGGCGGCCTTGACCAGCTCATGCATAACAAAGTTATTTGTAGCGGTTGAGGCAATCACGGTGGACTCGTTAATATCCTCAACGGAATTGATGGAAGATCCCTTAAGGGTGATGATGCCGAAAATATTATCGTACATGCCGCACAGCTGGACCAGGTCCTTCTGCTCCGCGCCGGTATATTCCTGCTCGCCGTTATAGGCGCGCTCAAACATACACGCCATACCGATGCCGATGCTGGCCTCGCCGCTCTGGAGCATAGCCGGAAGCTGCTGCACCTGGGCGGGGGAAACCGCCACCATTTCCACATCCGTAAGGTGCTGGTTCAGGATATTCACCATGCCGGTTCCCAGGATCTCATACACGCCGCCGGGGGTGCCGGTGCCGAACAGGGTCTGGGCGCGGTTGCCGGGGACGTTGGCGGGGGTGGATGCGGCAGGGTTCGGGTCCTTGGAATTGGCGGGGCCCTGCTCACTGGTCGGCCCGCACGCACTGAGCAGCATGGTCATGGCACCAAATAGACAGACAAACTTCTTCCATTTCTTCATTGCAGATCTCCTCCTGTTTCATATCAAATTGGTGTCTTTTTCTCGTTGTTGCTTGCAGTTGGACACATTGGAACCCTGCGTTTCCACCTCCTGACCCGGCGGACTTCCGGCGCGCCCGGGCAGCCCGGATGGGCCGCGAGCCTTCCGCCGTGACAAGATCCGCCCTTGGCTGTTGTGACAGAATCCATGCTTTCACCCCGTCGATCCCAGGTCTGTTCATAAGAATATACTCTTTAATTATCGAATTGCGGAACCGCCCCGTCAACGGAAATGGCTGGGCTTATTTCAAAATTCCGGAAATGGCGGGCGTTGTGGGCGGAATAGCATGGATTCCTCTGAGGCGCCTTCAGCGGGTCAGGCCCCCGGAAATGATGGTGCGCTGGATCTGGTTGGTACCCTCGAAGATCTGGAAAATCTTCGCGTCCCTCATCAGCTTCTCCACGGGGTACTCCCGGGAATAACCGTTCCCGCCAAAGACCTGTACGGCGTTGGTGGTGACCATCATGGCGGTGTCGGCGGCAAAGCACTTGGCGCAGGCCACCAGCTTCTTGTTGGTGCGGCCCGAATCGGCGGAGCGGCAGGCGCCCCACACCATCTGCCGGGCGGCCTGGGTGTGCATCTCCATATCCGCAAGCATGAAGCCGATGCCCTCATGCTTGCAGATGGGCTTACCGAACACCACCCGCTCCTTGGAATAGGCCACCGCCTCATCCAAGGCGGCCTGGGCCAGTCCTACGGCGGAGGACGCGGTGCCGGGGCGGGACTCGTCCAGGATCTTCATGGCAATCTGGAAACCCTGGCCCTCCTCGCCCAAACGGTACTTGGAAGACAGGCGCATATCGTCGAAGAACAGGGAATTGGTGTGCACGCAGCGGATGCCCATCTTGTCCTCGTGGGGGCCAACGGTGAAGCCCGGGGTGTCCTTGGGCAGCAGGAAAGCGGTGATGCCGCCCTTGGCCCCCTTTTCCTTGTCGGTGACGGCGAAAATCGTGTATACGTCGGCGCAGTCGCCGTTGGTGATAAAGGTTTTGCCGCCGTTGATGATGTACTCGTCGCCCTCTTTCCGGGCGGTGCTCACCATGGCCCCGGCGTTGGAGCCGGCCACACTCTCGGTGAGGGCAAAGGCCAGGATGCCGCCCTCCCGCATCAGGCCGGCCACCCACTCCTTCTGCCAGTCGTTTCCGGCGATTTTCAGCGGGCCAAAGCCGAAGCCGAATACACGAGACGCGAACCCCGCGTCCCCCCGGGCCAGCTCTTCCCGGAGTACGGCATAGGTAAAGTTATCCAGGCCCAGCCCGCCGTGCTGCTCCGGCAGGGAGACCATATGCAGCCCCATGTCCACCGCTTTTTTCATCAGCTCCTCGGGCACCCGGGCCTCCTTCTCCGCCTCCCGGCAGATGGGCTTGACCTCATTCTGCGCAAATTCCTCCACCAGGTCCCGCAGCTCCCGCTGCTCCTCCGTCAACATAAAATCGTAATCCCGCATCATAGTTGCAACGCCTTCTTTCTTGTATGTTAATTTGTGGTCAGACACCGAACAGGAACGGATAGGTCACAATGGTCAGCAGCAGGCAGCCCACCATCAGCGGGAACCCCACCTTGGTATAGTCCAGGAACCGGTAGCCCCCCTGGAGGGTCATGGTGACAGGGGGTGTGGCAATCGGGGTGAGGAAAGCAAGGTTCAGCGCCCAGATGATCACCATAGCCACCGGCTTGGCGGAGTAGCCCAGCGCCTGGCACATGGCAAAGGCGATGGGGCCCAGCATGGCGCTGGTGGCTGTGGACGACATGATGTTGGCCAGCACCACGGACAGGATGGTGAAGATAAGCAGCAGCGTAAACATACTCACCTGTCCGCCCATCAGGCTGATGATCGTGTTGGCGATGAGTTCGCCCGCCCCGCTCTGGGACACGCCCGCGGCCAGCCCCAGGGACCCCGCCATCACCCACACGGTGGTCCAGTCCATGCGGGCGAACACCTGCTGGATGGAAATACAGCCGGTGACGATACAGGCCAGCGCCGCCACCATGGCCACCGCACCCACCGTCCAGATCCCGGAGACAAAGCCGGTGATGGTCAGGATGAGAATCACCACAGAGGTGATCATCTTGCGTCTGCTGAAGCCCTGCTCCTCCCCTTCCCCGTCGGCGCCGCCCCCGGCATCGGGCGCATCTTCGAAATCGAACACCTTTTTCTGGAGCTTGTAGCCGATGGTGGCATAGAACAGGATAATGAACGCCAGCCGGGGCAGGCTGCCCAGGGTCAGGTCAAAGAAGCTCATGGTCTCCAGCCCGGAGTCGGCCAGCAGACCCTGAAGCACCACGTTGGGGCTGGAGCCTACCAGCGTCATGCCTCCGCCCACGTTGGCGGCAAAGCCGATGGCCATATACGAGTGCTTTTTGGTGATGGCCCCTTTGGAGGAGGCGGCCACCGCCGCCACGATGGGGAGCATCATGGCTACCACGGCGGTATTGCTCAAAAACGCGGAGAGGACAGCGGACAGCACCACGCAGGTGATGACGAAAAGCCGCTCGTTTGTGCCCACCATTTTAATAATGGTGGAGCCCAGGTTCTGGGCCACGCCGGTCTCAAACAGCGCCTCCCCCACCACCATGGAACCGATCACCATCAAGTTGATGTCATTGGAGAACCCGGAAAACGCGCTGGAAAACGGGATCACCCCAAACACGCCCATGGCCAGCGCGGAGCCCACCGCAATCACCGGCAGCGGGAACCTGCCCCAGACAAACAGCACCATTGTGACGGCCAGAATGATCAGTGCGATCGTACAGCTATCGAATTGAATAGCGCGCACCCCCTCTTTCGATACTTTGTTAAACTCCTTGCAGTTCTTAGTATAAAGCCGCCACCAGTTTTTGTCTATTATCATAAAATTTCGATTTGTTAACCCCAGAGTTAATGTTCAGTTTTAACAATAGGATTTAATGAATTTCTTTTAATTCTTCTGTTTTGACAGTTTGGCGCACCCAATTGTTATCGTTTTTATTAATTGTTCCGAAACCATTTGACCTTGTCAGGCAGATAAAGTATAATAAGAGACTGTGGAGAAACACGCTTCTTTTTCGAGAACGGGAAGGAAGATCGTGTGAAAAAAACCCAGGAGCGGTGTCTTTCACGTTTGATCAATGGCTTTTTTGAATGTCCTTGGTTCAAAAAAAACGCGCTCAGCGTGGCGACAAGACTTTTTCGGCACGCTGAATAATTCAGTTAGGATACAAAATTTTACTTTTTCAATCGGCGTCGCCGTGCCCCCACGTGGCGCCCGGCCGGAAGCCCTGACGAGAAAGGAGCGGCCCATGAAGCTGCAGCAACTGCACTATTTCAAAGCCTTGGCAGAGCGGGAGCACCTGTTCCAGACCGCCACCGAACTGTATATCTCCCCGCCCGCCCTGAGCACTGCCATCAGCCGCCTGGAGGAAGAGCTGGGCGTCCCCCTTTTCGACCGGGTGGGGCGGAACATCCGGCTCAGTGAGAATGGCAAGAAGTTTTACCTCCACGTGACCAATATCATCAACGAGCTGGAGCTGGCCTGCGCGGAGCTGAAGGCCGAAAGTCCGATGAACCTGAACATCCTGAACGTCTATACCTCCACCAACATCTCCTGGGGCTCCGCCTTTGAGGAGTTTGTCTACCGCAACCCGCATATCGCCTTCAACCATCAGGTGGCTGACAACCAACGCCTGTTCAGCGGCGACCAGGGTACACAGCCCGACTTCATTATCACCGCTCTGTCCGACGCGCCGGCAGGCCAGTATGAATACAAGGTGCTCATTCCAAACGATCCCCCCGTCCTGGCAGTGTACGAGGGGCACCGGTTCTGCGGACGGCTGGAGATCTCCCTGCGGGAAGCCTACCACGAGCCCTTTATCGTCCCCCCCAGCACCTACTCCATCCGCCGCTATTTCGACACCATGTGCGACCTGGCGGGCTTTACCCCCAACATCGTCACCGAGGCGGACGTACAGCTCCGGATGCGCCTGGTGAAAAAGGGCATGGGCATCACCCTGTCCACCCGCCTGGCCACCAGCGCCCCCGCGCTGGTGGGTCTGCGGCTCATTGACGTGGTAGACCCGGTCTATCCCCGGGTGCAGGTCATCCTGTGGCGGAAGGGGCGGTCGCTCTCCCCCCAAGCCAGGGAATTCCTGGACTTTATGTGCGATTACTACAGCCAGGCAAATTCCGGCGAGGCAAACTGATCAAACAGAAAACAAACGCCCGTCCCCTGCTTTGGGTGCGGGCGTTTTTCTGCGTCCTTTCGGATTCTTAACCATTTGATTAATGCCCGCGCTGATCTCTGGCCTGAAAATAGAACAATGTCGGAGAAATCAAACGATTTTCTCCATCATCCGAATGCTTTTCGGGACAGGATCACTTATACTAAAAGCATAAACTCCTTGTCCACTCAAACGCATTCCAGCAAACCGAACCGGCCCCTGCGGCCGGATCATCCCGGAACCAAATTAAAAAAAGGAGAACTTGTTATGGCAAGGCAAGCGTTGGAAGGACTCAAGGTCGTTGAAGTGGGCAACATCATTGCCGGCCCCTGGTGCGGCACGCTGATGGCCGACTTCGGCGCCCGGGTCATCAAGGTAGAGCAGCCCGGCAGCGGCGATCTCATCCGTGACATGGGCCGCATCAAGGACCTGTGGTTCAGCATTGAAAACCGCAACAAGATGAACGTCTCCCTGAATCTCAAAGACCCCAAGGGCAAGGAACTGCTGTGGCAGCTCATCGAAGATGCGGACGTGCTCATCGAAAACTTCCGCCCCGGCGTGTTCACCAAGCTGGGCTTCACCTGGGAGGAAATCCATAAGCGCAACCCCCGGCTCATTTACAACGCCGTGTCCGGCTATGGCCGTACCGGTCCCTACTCCAGTAAACCCGGCTTCGACCGCATGGGGCTGGCCATGGGCGGCTTCCTGGAGGTCACCGGCTACCCCGACACCCCGCCCTGCAAGCCCGGGCTGTCCGTGTCCGACTTCTACACCGCCATGTTTGGCTGCATCGCCGTCATGTTCGCCCTCTATGACCGGGACGTGAACGGCTCCGGCGAGGGGCAGATGATCGACAGCACTTTGTGCGAGTCCGCCCTGCGTATCCAGGAATCCATCATCGCCGAATACTCCATCGACGGCGCCATCCGTACCCGCATTGGCAACGGCACCACCGTCACCGTCCCCGCAGGCCACTTCAAAACCAGCGACGGCAAGTATTTGGCCGTCTCCGTGGCGGGGGACAAGCTCTACCGCGTGTGCATGGAGAAGATCGGCCGGCCCGATCTCCTGGCCGATCCCCGCTACCAGACCCCCTCCGACCGCAGCATCCACCATGAGGAGATCAACGCGGAGTTCGGGAAGTGGGCGGCAGCTCACACCATCAGCGAATGCCTGGCCATTTTGGGCGACTCCATCCCCAACGGCAAGATCTACAACGTGGCGGACATTGTGGCCGATCCCCACTATGCCTTCCGGGAGGACATTGTGGAGATGGACACCGAGCAGTTCGGCAAAATCAAGGTGCAGAACGTGGCTCCCAAGATGCTGGGCACCCCGGGGCAGATCCGCTGGCTGGGCGGCAAGGTGGGCCGCTTCAACGAGGAGGTCTACGGCGGCCTGCTGGGCCTCAGCGACCAGGAGCTCCAGGACCTTCAGGACAGCGGCGTCATTTAAGGGGGCCGCAGGATATGGGCTTGAAATTTGACGAGTTCCAGGTGGGGGCCAGCTACGAATCCGCCCGCCGTACCGTGCGGGAGGCGGATGTCCAGCTCTTTGCCGGCCTGTCCGCCGATTACAACCCCCTGCACACCGACGAGCAGTATATCAAGGAGAACACTGGCTTCCGCCAGTGCATCGTCCACGGGGCGCTGACCTTCGCCATATCCACCGGCTTCTCCTTCCAGGACGGGCTCACCCGGGGTACCACCCTGGGCTTTCTGGGCACGGAGATCGCCTGGAAGAAGCCGGTATACGCCGGGGATACCATCCATATGGTGACCACCGTGCTGGACAAGATCGAGAGCAAAAAGCCCGGCCGGGGCATCGTGATCTTTGGCCGGGACATCTACAACCAGGACGGTGAGCTTTGTATGGCCAGCAAAGCCACCCTGCTGGTCAAGCGGGACAGCTGAGGGGAGGTCCGCCTGTGCACACCGAGCTTTGCGCCCTTCTGGGAGTCCGGCACCCCATCATTGCCGGGGCCATGATGGGGCTGGCCACACCGGAATTTGCCGCCGCGGTGTCCAACGCCGGGGCCATGGGTTCCATTGCCGCGGGGAACTACCTTCGATTCCCCCAGCTCCTGCGGGACGCCATCCGGCGGGCCCGGGCCCTCACGGACAAACCCTTTCTGGTAAACGTCTCCCTCTTCCCCGACCTCATCCCCGAGGAGCGGGCAGGCGCTTTCTTTCGCGTCATCGCGGAGGAGGGTGTGGGAGTGGTGGAGACCTCCGGGCGGAGCCCCAGGGCCTTTCTGCCCATGCTGAAGGAGGCCGGGGTGAAGGTAATCCACAAGGTCCCCGCCGTGCGCTACGGGGAAAAAATGGCCTCCATCGGGGTGGACGCGGTGACGCTGGTGGGGATGGAGTGCGCCGGCCGGCCCGGCGCGGACGAGGTATCCACTCTGGCCCTCATCCCCGTAGCGGCGGAGCGGCTGGGCATACCCGTCATCGCCGGGGGCGGCATCGCCTCCGGGCGGGCCATGGCGGCGGCGCTGGCTTTGGGCGCCTCCGGCGTGGTGATGGGCACCCGGATGCTGGCCACCGCCGAACTGGCCCTCCCCCAGATCTACAAAAACCGGGTCGTGCAGGCCCGGGAGACCGACACCATCCTGCTGCGCTCTACCATGGGCGCCCCCATGCGCCTCCACACCAGCGAGGAGCTGTGCCGCCTCCGGGAGATGGAGCGCATCGGCACCCCTGATTGGGTGGGAGGCCCGGAGCACATCGGGGGCCGCCGCCCCATGGACGCCCCCGGCGGCGAGGCAGCCCTGCCTTTGGGGCAGGGCGTGGGCCAGGTCCACAGCGTCAAGCCGGTGCGGGCCGTGATCCAGGACATTATGGACGAGGCGGAGCGCGTCATCCGGGCCCTGGCCCAAACCGTATCCCAACCATAAACCGAAAAGGACTGATTGGATCATGAACATCCTGGTCTGTGTCAAGCAGGTGCCTGACACCACCGAGATCAAGATCGATCCGGTGAAGAACACCCTCATCCGTGACGGCGTTCCCAGCATCGTCAACCCCTTCGACGGCTACGCCCTGGAGGCGGCCGCCCGCATCAAGGACAAGAACCCCGATACCAAGATCGTAGTGCTGTCCATGGGTCCCCCCCAGGCCACCGCGGCCCTGAAGGAGTGCCTGGCCATTGCTGCGGACAAGGCGTACTTAGTGTCCGGCCGGACCTTCGGCGGCTCCGACACCCTGGCCACCAGCTACATCCTCTATAACGCCGTGAAGAAGGTGGAGGAGCTGGAGGGCGCCAAGTTCGACGCCATCTTCTGCGGCAAGCAGGCCATCGACGGCGACACCGCCCAGGTGGGCCCCGAGCTGGCCGAGCATCTGGGCTATCCCCAGGTCACCTACGGCCTGGAGGCCGAGGTGGACGGCGATATGCTGAAGGTGAAGAAAGAGGTCGAGGAGGGCGTCGAGGTCGTCGGCGTGAAGTTCCCCTGCCTGATCACCTACACCAAGCCCGCCTGGGACCCCCGCTACCCCACCATCAAGCGGAAGATGGCCGCCAACAAGGCGGAGATCCCCGTTCTGGGCGACGACGCCTTCCCCGACATCGACACCACCCGCATCGGCCTGAAGGGCTCCCCCACCAACGTGAAGAAGACCTTCGTGCCCCAGAAGAAGACGGGCGGCGTGAAGATCAAGGAAGAGGACAACGCGGCGTCCGCCAAGAAGCTGTTCGAGCTGCTCACCGCGGCCAGCATCATTTAAGGGAGGGGAAGCACAATGGAAGCCAAGACCAAAGACCTGTGGGTATTTGTTGAGACCAACGAGGACGGCACCGCGAAGAACGTGGGCATCGAGCTGCTGACCCCCGGTAAGATGATGGCGGGCAAGCAGGGCGGCGCTCTGGTGGCCGTGGTCATCGGCAGCGGCGCGGACGAGGCGGTGAAGGCCGCCAGCGAGCACGGCGCGGACAAGGTGATCGTGGTGGACGGCCCCGAGTACAAGCACTACAGCACCGACGCCTACGCCATCGCCCTTTGCACCCTGGTGGAGAAGTACGGCCCCACCAGCATGCTGATCGGCGCCACCAACAACGGCCGCGACCTGGGCCCCCGGGTGTCCTGCCGTCTGCACACCGGCCTGACCGCCGACTGCACCGCCCTGGACATCGACGAGAAGACCGGCAATGTGGCGTGGACCCGTCCCGCCTTCGGCGGCAACCTGATGGCCACCATCATCTGCCCCAACCACCGGCCCCAGATCGGCACCGTGCGCCCCGGCGTGTTCAAGAAGGGCGACGTGACCGCCGCCAACGCCGAGATCGTGAAAGAGGACATCCACGTGGCCGACGATCAGATCCGCACCCAGGTGATCGAGCTCATCAAGGAGATGGGCGGCGAGAGCGTGGACCTGGAGGGCGCTGAGATCATCGTGTCCGGCGGCCGGGGCGTGGGCGGCCCCGAGGGCTTCGACACCATCAAGGCCCTGGCGGACACTCTGGGTGCCACCGTGGGCGCGTCCCGCGCCGCCGTGGACGCGGGCTGGATCGCCCACGCCCATCAGGTGGGCCAGACGGGCAAGACCGTGGGTCCCAAGCTGTACATCGCCTGCGGCATCAGCGGCGCTATCCAGCACTTGGCCGGCATGAGCGGCTCTGATGTTGTCGTGGCCATCAACAAGGACCCCGACGCCCCCATCTTCGACGTGGCCGACTACGGCGTGGTGGGCAACCTGTTCGAAGTACTGCCCGTCCTCATCGACGAGCTGAAAAAGGCCCGGGCCTGACGGCGCGGCCCGGCCGGTGGCTCCACCGCGCCGCTTTCAGCGCTCGGACCAGATCCGGTTCCTGCGTCCGGAATCTTTTTTGTCAGCACAAAAAAGCTGGACTGGTATCAACCGAAAAGTGTTCGCCGTGTAGAAATCCCAAAAGGGAAGGACCCAGCAAAGGGTCCTTTGATAACGTCAACCAGAGTACCCAGATCAATGCAGCGATCTGCAGCCTGATTGAGACGGCCAAGGAAACAGGGCTGAATCCCTTCTGTTATCTGACCTGGGTCTTGGAGACCGCTCCAACGCTGGATCGTATCGTGGAGGGCTGGGCCGCTGCTCCCGGCAAATGCACCTGAGTCTTGCCACCACATAACTGTTATTGAGCCGCAGTGCTGATTCGATCCAGCACTGCGGCTCTTTTTAGGGCTGGCTTTACTTCATGGCTTCACCCTTGTGGTCCATATGGGTCTCGTTTTTCCGAAGCCTATCCCTTAGGCCAGGCGGAGCAGGAACAGGGAGGCCCCGACAGACTGAGCCGGCAGCACGAGCGGCGTGGCGCTGATCACCCGCAGGGAGACCCTGTCGCCCTTGCGCAGCGGCACCAGGATCGTGCTGGAAAAGTGGTTAGAAGCCAGCTGCGGAGTCATGATAGAGGCTTTATTGACCTCATTGCTGATCACGATCTGAGCAGTGCCCACCACCGGTGTGGAGGGATTGAGGTTGTAGGAGATCTGGAAATACCCGTCTATTTTCGAAATAAACTCGCTGCTGGCTGTATCGACGTCAATATCTGTGCAGCTACGCCCGACATTCGGCAAAGGCACCGTGGTACCTAATAGACCGTCGCGTAATGGATTGGGGCGGATGGTGCCTCCCGTGTAATTTGTAGCAAGGGTGGAGGTGGCTGTGACATTAGGGCCGGTGGGACCGGTGGGGCCGGTAGGACCCGTGAGACCATCCATACCTGGGGAATATATTCCGGCAGGCCCCGTTGGACCGGTGGGGCCGGCAGGGCCGGCAGCGCCCGTTGCACCGGCAGGGCCAGTGGGACCGGTGGCTCCTGTCGCGCCGGCGGAGCCGGTGGGTCCAGTGGCTCCAGCGGGTCCGGCAGGGCCGGTGGGGCCAGCGAGGCCAGCGGGACCCTGTGCGGGGGTGGTATCCAGCGCGCACTGCATCTTGGATCTTAGGAGGAGCTGGTTCTGCGTGGCAGTTTCCAGCAGATCCTTGACACTCTCATTGGCGTTCAGCACGTCTTTTACGGTAGCGGCGGGGCCGCTGAGGCCGGGCAAAGTGCCAAGGATATATTGCAGCTTCTCGCCCTCGGCGTTCAGGATATGGCTCATTCCTAACTCCTCCATCGCAATGGAGGAGAGAATCTGATTGACTGCGTCTTCCCGCTTGATGGGCGGGTCAATATTGGGAAAGCTGGGCAGAGACATAAAATGATCTCCTTTCTAAGTGGGTGTGCACACGAGAAATGTACCCCTTCATTACCTCTCTTCCAGCAGGATGATACTCAGAGAGGCGCCCGCCAGGGTGACAGTTTGAGCCTTGGGAGAAAGTCCGGGGAGGGGGGCCGCGCACAGCTGGAGCTGGAGCGTCTCACCGGCGTTCATAAGATGCACATGCTGATTCTCAAAGCTGGCAGTAGGAACCGCAGGGATGACCATAGTAGTGTATCGCGCCGTGCCGCTTATGAGCAGCTTGGTCCCTACCTGCGCGGGCTTGGTGAGATTCACGCGGTAAGAGAACAGATAGGCGCCTTTTTTGTTCACCTGAAACACGGTGTTCTCCGGGTTGGCGGTAATATCTGCGGACATGACCTGGCCATCCGGCAGAGGGATCGCGACGCCGGAATAGGACGGCACGTTGAGGTCAGGCCCTTGGATGTTGGCGGCGAAGGCCGCGGCAGCTGTGGGGTTGGGGCCGGTGGCCCCGGTGGGTCCAGTGGGGCCTGTGGGACCGGTAGCGCCAAAGAGAACCCCTTTTTCTACGGTGCCCCGCGGACCTGCGGCCCCGGTGGGTCCGGCTGCGCCCGTAGCCCCGGCAGGTCCAGTGGGGCCATCCGCTCCGGTGGCCCCGGCAGCTCCGGTAGGACCGGCAGGGCCATCCGCTCCGGTGGCTCCGGCAGCTCCGTCAGGGCCGGTGGGACCGGCGGGGCCGGCAGGACCGGCGGGGCCGGGAATGGTGGGGGCCTTCAAGGCCGCGCCCAGCTTGGCAGACAGCATCATCTGCTGCTCCACGATGCCGGACAGCGTGTCCTTCACGCTCTGGTTGATCCGGAGCACCTCATCCAGCGAGGCCGCCTCATCCAGACCGGGCAGGGTCCCCAGGACGTATTGCAGCTTTTCGCCCTCGGCGTTGAGAATGTGGCTCAAGCTCAACTCCTCGGCGGCGATGGAAGCGATAATTTCGTTCAGACTCCCCTCGCGGCTCAGAGGAGGATCGTTTTTGGGAAATGTGGGCATTGACATAAAGCGTTCCTCCTTAACTCAACCGGACGATTCTCAGAGACGCCCCCACGGGAGTGGGCCGCAGCACAGTACCAAGCGGATTATTGAAGATCTGCAAGGAAATTTCGTCGTTATCGTCCAAGCGCAGCAGGACCTCGTTGGAAAGCCGGCTCAGGGACAATGACGATATCCCCCCCGTAGCGGACACTTGCCTGGGCTCGCCGTTGACCAGCAGCCGGGCGCCGGCGGTCAGGGCCTTGTCGGTATTGATGTCATACGCGACCTGATAGACCCCGGCGGCCTTCACGGTGAACTTGGTGTTGTCTGGGCTGACGGTGATGTTCTTGGCCTTCACCTGATCGTTCGGCAGAGGCACCAGGCCATTCACAGGGATCGCGGCTGCGCCGGTGTTAGCGGCATAGGCAAAGTCGATGATAACGGGGCCGGTGGGACCCGCAGGACCGGTGGGGCCCGTAGGACCGTCCGGGCCGATCAGATCTGCTCCAGCAGGGCCTTCTGGTCCTGTCGCGCCAGTGGGTCCGGTGGGACCTGTGGGGCCGGCGGGACCGGTGGCCCCAGTGGCTCCGGCAGCTCCGGTGGCGCCGGTGGGACCGGCAGCGCCAGTGGCGCCGGTGGCTCCGGCAGCTCCAGCGGGGCCGTCAGGGCCGGTGGGGCCAGCCGGACCCCGCAGGGGAGATGCCTCCAGCGCCCCTTGCATTTTGGACTTCAGGAAGAGCTGATTTTGCACAGCGGTCTTCAGCAGGTTCCGAACGCTCTCGTTAGCGGACAGCACATCTTCCACGGTAGCGGCGGGGCCGCTGAGGCCGGGCAGGGTGCCGAGGATATATTGCAGCTTCTCGCCCTCGGCATTCAGGATGTGACTCAGGCCGAGTTCCTCCATGGCGATGGAGGAAAGAATCTGATCGACTGCGTTTTCCCGCTTGATGGGCGGGTCAATGTTGGGAAAACTGGGCAGAGACATAAAACAATCTCCTTTCTGAATGAGGGCGCGCGCCAGGAATGCGCCGGCACGCCAGCAGGAAAGGCTCCCTACCGATGCGGCCCTCGAAATAGTTTATGCGTCTGCCAGCTGGCGGGTTCTTTCTGGAATCCCTCTGCTCGATTTGTTATAGATTGGACCCCGGGCTTTTGGAATTTTGATGTATAAGCTATGTTGAATAAAGAATCTTGCATAGTAGTATGTAGCAATAATTATGGGAAGTAACATGTAAGCGTCAAATCAGCATCCAAAAAATCTATCTTGCTGCAAGCGGTGCCATGTACTATTCGAGAGTACATGGCACTTTATTGAATTCTATCGTATTTTCTCACTCGACTCTGCCTGACACCAGACGTTGGGAGGGGTTGCGCTTACTTTCAATTTTTGCGTTTGTCCCTGACCACATAACTGACCACAGACAAAAAAATTCTGCCCCCGGCTTTGACCAGGGACAGATCAAGCAATCGAGGCTGCACTTTCAGCATTACACAGGGGACCCTGCTAATCACGTGTGGTAAAATTTCCCCTGTTTCCTTTCATCAGAATGGGTTTATTCGTTGACAGCGAGGCCCTTTTCTGGATCGCCAGACCACAGCTCATGGTTTGCTTCCTACATTTTGCTGAAGCCTTACAGCCTTTTCCTAATATCGCTCCGCATGGGAAGGAGCGGCTGGCTTTGCGTGACTCAGCACCTGCGGCGCACTGCCACGATCAGGTGTCCTTGGCTTCGATGGCTTTGATGATACCGCTTGATCGGTACGCAGGCGCGGATACCCGCTTATCCTCTTGGATCGGTGTTCACCAGCCAATCGAAAACAAATTCCAGGGAAGGCAGTACGGCAGCGGCGGATCGCGCGGCCTCTCCGGGCGGTGTCAGGTCACAAATGCAGAGCGCCCTCATTCCTACGTTTCGGGCCGCCAAAAGGCCGTTTTCCGAATCTTCCAACACCAGACAGCGCTCGGGTCTGGTTTCCAACGCTTCCGCCGCCGCGAGAAAACTGTCCGGGGCGGGTTTGGAATTCGTGATGTCCTCGGCGCCGATGACTGTGTCAAAAAAATCGGTAAGGCCCGCCAGCCCCAGGTATTTCTCAACTATGCCCCTGGGGCTGGAGGAGGCCACCGCGGAAGCGGCGGCAGCGGTCGTTGTAAAAGCGGTGGCTTGGTTTGCTATACTCTTTTTTCAGATATTAAAATCCACTCCCTTTTTCAATTTTAGTCTTGAC
>CAJUPU010000008.1:0-44834 GCA_910588495.1 uncultured Oscillospiraceae bacterium
AGTGCACTATGCAGATACACTTAAAATTCTTCTGCAAATCTTATTATACGAGGAGCTTAGACATGGCAAGAAAGCGAGTCATTGAGGAGCCGACCCTCAAATCCTGGGAGGACGTGAACGACGCCCTCCGTCAGATCGCGGAGGCCCAGATCGCGCTGGGCGACATCGAGAGCGATATGCAGAAGCAGATTATCGGGGCCCAGAAGGTGGCCGAGGAGCAGAGCAAGCCCATCAAGGACGCCCAGGCCCGGCTGGAGCGGGAGATCAAGGCATTCGTCACCGAGCACCGGGACGAGATGGGGAAGGCGAAGACCATGACCCTGACCTTCGGCGAGGTGGGCTTCCGGCTCTCCACCTCCATTTCCCTCCCCCGGGCGAAGGAGAAGCTGGAGGAGATCATCCGCCGCCTGAAGTCGCGCCAGATGCACGACTGCATCGTGGTGGAGGAGAAGATCAGCAAGGACGCCCTGAAGAAGTACGGCGAAGACACGGTCAACGCGGTCGGGGCCACCTGGAAGCAGAGCGACGTCTTCGGCTATGAGGTGAACATCGCCAAGCTGGAGCAGATCAAGGCGGGCGGCTGAGAAAGGAGGCCCGAGGAATGGCAGCAGCACGAACAGGGCGCAAGCAGCCCTCCATCCGCACCCTCTGGGCGATCGCCAAGTCGCCAGAGCTGCACATGACGGATGAAGACCTCCATGCGGTCGTTTACCGCGAGACCGGGAAGGAGTCCATAAAAGCATTGACCCAGGGTCAGATCAACGAGGTGGCCCGCGTCCTCCAGAATATGAAGGACGGGGTCAGCCGCAGCACCCGCCCCAAGCGCACCGACGAGGGCGGCGACGCCCGCACCATCCAGCAGCGGCGCAAAATCTACGCCCTGACCGAGTCGCTGGGCTGGAACGACAACCCCCAGCGCATCCATGGCTTCGTAAAGCGCATGACCGGCGTCGACCGGCTGGAATGGCTGAACGTGGCCCAGTGCGAGAAGGTGATCGAGGGGCTCAAGGCGATCCTGAAGCGGCAGGAGCGGAAGGAGGGGGAGGGATGAGGGCGGCGAGTGACCAGGACATCCTGGCTGCGCTGGGCGGCATCATTGAGATGCAGCGCACCGCCCGGAGCGATGTGGAGGTCTGTGCCGAGACCGGGCTTGTGTTCCTCCGCATCTATTACCAGAAGCTCCCGGAGTCCGTCGCCCGCCGCCTTACGGAGCTCAACCCGGTCGCGCTGGCGGCTATCCCCGGGGCGACCGGGCACAACGGTTCCGAGAAGGCCCGGAAGAACATCACCTCAAGCGTGGCGAGCGACGCGGCCTTTGCCCAGGTCATCCGGGCAGCGAACATCTACCGCAAGAAGCTGGGCCTCGGCCCCCTGGGGGCCGACGGCAAACCAGGGCAGACGGAAGGAGGCAGCAACAGTGAGTAACAGCGAACAGGCCGGGCGCGTGTGCCCGATCTGCGGCAGGAGGTACACGGAGCGGCCCGCCCTCTCCCGGGCGGACAACGCCACGGACATTTGTCCGGACTGTGGGATGATGGAGGCCCTGGCCTCCATCCCCCGAAGGCGGGAGGGGCCCGCCGAGCGCACCCGGAGGGCCGTGTACGCCACAGGCAACAGGTGGGCGATTGAAAACTTCAACGCCACCCACGGCTGAGAGGGGGCTCACATGGCCGGAGTATATAAGGGCCGGTACTGCGCCCGCTTCTACTGCGACAAGGTTCGTGAGCGGCGATGCTGCGCTGACTGCTGGCGTCGCAAGGCCCGGAAGTGTCGCGGGGCCTGTCAGAATGACCCGAGTCGGTGCGGATTGCAGGGCAAGCCCTCGGAGAGGAGGCGGCGGTCATGCTGACCATCACCCTCCAGGTGGGAGCTCCGCCCGGTCAGGCGATCGGCGTCAAGGAGGACATCGCTATGAGACTGGAGCCTCTGGGCGACGTGCGTGTGGTGTCCATCACCGAGGACACGCCGGAGCAGCTCCACGTCGCGGGCTACGGGGCCGCACAGGGCCCGCCGAAGCGTTAGGGGGCTGGAATATGGCAAAGAAACAGAAGCGGCTCACGCAGCGCGAGAAGGCCGAGAGAGCGGCCATTAAAAAGCAACTCCAAGCGGACGGAGTCCTCCCGCCCAACAAACCCCGGCTCAATCGAAAGAAGTTCGCCCGGGAAGCGTTCGAGGCGTTTGAAGCGTTCTACACCTCCGAGCCCATCCGGGCGGAGCTCTCGCTCATTAAGGCGATCGGCTTCATGGTGGGGCCGGACATGAAGGAGGTCTCGCCGGAGGAGGTCGGCGTCCTCAAGCTGCTCAAGCTCGCGGTTGAGTACAACGTCTTTCTCAGAAAACTTGAGAGCGAGGGCCGCACGAAGTACACCTACGGGGAGCTCATTGACGAGGTCATTCTCCCCATCACCAACTTATAGGAGGTAAAACCACCATGGCAAAACTGACACCTGACGCGACGAGGACGGAGTGCGGCCTCGTCATCAACGAGAAGATCATCCCCTGGGGGGCCAAGTGGCCCAAGGACTCCGGGAAATACAAGAAGGGCCAGAAGTTCAAAGCGGACAAGCGGCTCTCCGGGGGCACCGGCAAGGTGGCGGGCGTGACCATCCACAACACCAACGACCTGGAGAATGTGGAGGAGGACGCGGAGCAGTACACCCGGGCGACGTGGCCCAACGCCAACATGAACGACGCCCGCGTCCATTACTATGTGGACGACATCAATGCGTGGCAGAACCTGGAGGACACCGAGGTGGGCTGGCACGCCGGGGACGGCGGCAGCGGCCCGGGGAACGGGACGACCATCGCGATCGAGATCATCATGGACGGCTCCGGGAGCAAGGAAGACTTGGGGGCCGAGGCCAACGGCGTCATCCTGGCTGCGCTGCTGCTGAAGAAGTACGGCCTGACCGTGGAGCAGCTCTACACGCACAACCACTGGATGGGTCACCCGGACGCGATCGTGCAGGGGGCCCGGAAAAACTGCCCGCTCTACATCCTCCCCCACTGGGAGCAGTTCAAGGCCAAGGTCGCCGCGAAGCTGGCGGAGCTCAACGGAGCGGGCACAGACGCCCCCACCGAGGAGGCCAAGACGGCGATCATGGGCGAGGCCCGGGCCACGGCGCAGCAGATGGCCCTCTACTGCCGGAGCAAGAACGCCGAGCCGAAGATCACCAGCTGCTCCCTTGAGGAGCTGGCGGAGATGTATCTGGAGGAGGGCAGGGCCGAGGGCGTCCGGGGCGATGTGGCCTGGGCCCAGAGTCTCCATGAGACCGGCTTCTTCAAGTTCGGCGGCATCGTCCAGCCGGGCCAGAACAACTTCGCGGGCATCGGGGCCCTGAACGGGAACACCCAGGGACAGGCGGCGACGTTCCCCGACCCGCGCACCGGCGTCCGGGCCCAAATCCAGCACCTGAAGGCATACGCCTCCAAGGAGCCGCTGGTGAACGCTTGCGTCGACCCGCGCTTCTCCCTGGTCACCCGGGGTTCCGCCGAGTTCGTGGAATGGCTGGGAGCCTCCGACAACCCCCAGGGCAAGGGCTGGGCGGTGCCGGGCAAAGGCTACGGGGCCAGCGTGGTGAAGCTGCTGGGCGCGGTCATGGCCCAGGAAACGCCACAAAGCCCCGCAGAGCCCCCGGAGCCCGACCCCCTGGCACAGTTCCCCGAGTGGCAGCGGGAGGGCCTGACGCGGCTTGTGGAGGCCGGTATCATCAACAGCCCGGACGTCTGGGCAGCTCGCTACGGGACGCCGATCACAGTCGGCGAGATCTTCGGCATCCTGGGCAGGATGTGCCAGACGCCGGAGGAGTAACAGGAAAGGGGCGCGGGCATGGATGATCTCTCAAAAGAGCTGACCGTTGAGATGCTGCCGGACAACCAATGGAAGCAAGTGGCGGAGGAGATCGGCATTGAAAATTTCTGCAAGATGCTGAAAATCGTCGGCGGGGCCACCCTTTACATCCCGCAGCTGGACAACATCCTCCGCCCCGTCCGAGACGCCCGCATCAAGGCCGAGTTCAATGGCTGGAATTACCTCGAATTAGCGAGAAAATACAGCATAACAGACCGGCTGGTTCGGAGCATTTGCGGCCCCGGGAACGTGGAGGGGCAGCTCGACTTGTTCGGCGAACAGAGTGACACATCTTAGAAATAATTCTCTGAAATGCTTCATGCGGACATTTCACGAAAAGCATAGTACCCTAAGACTACAGGCTTCGCCTGTAGTCTTATTTTTTATGCTTGAAGGAGGCAGAAAAACATGAACATGGAGATCATCACCAGCGCGGCGAGCACCGCACTCGCCAACATCGTCCTGGCCGTCATCGCCCTGGCCGGGGCCTATGCGGTCTACTACATCCGGCTGGCCGGGGCCCAGGTGAAGGCGCAGACGAAGAAGATCGAGGACGAGAGTGCTCGGGCACTTCTGGAGGACGCCCTGGACGACGTGGAGCGGCTGGCGACCAAGGCGGTCGGCTACACGGAGCAGACTGTGGCGAAAGCCCTCCGGGAAGCGGTCAAGGCCGGAACAGGCGACCGGGAGAAGCTCCTGGCCCTGGGCCGGGACGTCTTCAATGAGGTCAAGCGCGAGATCGGGCCGGAGACGCAGGAGATCATCGTGAAGCACCTGGGCAGCTTCGACCACTATCTGGAGCAGTGCATTGAGAACGCCGTCCTCAAGATCAAACAGGCCGACCCCTATATTACACTCCCTGGGGCCCTGGTGGACGGCGTCGGCGAGGCCGAGCTGAAGGAGGGCGTCGGCGGAGCTGTCGCTGAGTAAGGAGGGCCCCATGGACGTCATCCAAATCACCGCCGTTATCGGCGCAGCGGCGTCGCTGCTCTGCACCCTGGTCGTTGGAGCCCTGACCTACTTCTTCAAGAAGACGCTGACCTCCTTAGAGGACGCGGACAAGAAGAACGCCGCCGACATCCAGGCAGAGGCCCGGAAGCGGGAGCAGGAGCTGAAGGAGCTGATCGGCCAGTTCAACGACCTGAAGAGCGATATGCCTCTGGTCTACACCTTGCGGGAGGACTTCATCCGCAGCATGAACAGCGTCGACCACAATATCAGCGGGCTCGACCAGAAGCTCGATCAAGTTCTCCGGCTTATGACATCCTTCGGAAAGGAGGGGTAAATTATGGCCTTTATGGACGAGACCACCGAGCTGGAGGTGGAGAAGAACAAAGCAATCCGGGGCTATATCGTGCGGGCCCTGGCCCGGGGCAACAACGGGGCCCTGCTGGTTCGACAGATCGTCAACGCGCTCATGGCGGACAACCTCATTATAACCCCGGACATTGGCAAGTATCTCAAGTACCTGGAGGACGGCGGCTACATCGAGTTCACCAGCCGCTCCGTCAACGCCTACAACGCCTACCGGAAGGACGCCGTGGTGCAGCTCACCAAGAAGGGCATCGACTTGGTGGAGGACACCATCCAGGATGGTGGGGTCAATGTCTGAAAAGAAACGCCGAAGAGGTCGTGTACACTCCACCATAGACGACCTCCCGGAGCCCCTCAAGTCGCAGTTCGAGGTAAAGCTGGCAAACCCGGCGAACACCTACAACGAGCTCTCCGAGTGGCTGAAGGGCGAGGGCTACTCCATCAGCAAGTCGGCGATTGGCCGGTACGCAGTACGGACGAGGGAGGCCGCGCAGCGCGTGGCCGAAACCCTCCAGCGCACCCAGGCGATCGCCCAGGCCGTGGAAGCGCACCCCGATCTGGACTACACCAAGGCGGCGGAGCTGGTGCTTATGGACGGCCTCATGCAGCGGGTCAGCACCGCCGAGGAGGAATTTGACGAAATGCCGCTGGATAAGGCCGGGCGGCTGATTGCATCCCTGGCCCGAAACGCCACCTACGAAAAGCGCGTCCGGGCCGATCTGAAGAAGAAGGCGGAGCTGGCCTTTGAACAGATGGAGGCGGAGCTCATGGCGGCGATCAAGCAGCACCCGGAGCTGGCGGGTGAGCTGCACGACGTCCTGGCCCGGGCGCGGGAGAAGGTGTTGACGGATGGGGAAGATTGACCTGAAGGAATACCTGGAGCGACTGGAGGAGCCGGAAGACCGGGAAGCAGTCGCCAACCGTGACTACCAGCGGGAGCTCTTTCTCGAATATGTTGTCCGCGACAGCAATTTCCCCGAGCGTCGGGCGGAGCTTCTCCGGGACTTCAAGGCCGGGCAGGAGCTGACCGGGCCGAAGGGACTGCGCCGGAAGCTGGGGGCGATCGACCTGGAGTATTTTGGGCGGGCCTACCTCGCCCACTACTTTGTCCGAAAATCCCCCGCGTTCCACGGCGAGCTCGACCGCATCTGGCGGGAGGGCGTCCTGAAGGGGCTCGACCCCACCGTCGCCGCGAAGGAGATCAGCCGGGCGGACGGATGCAGGAGGGCGATCGAAGCCCCCCGTGGCCACGCCAAGAGCACGACCTTTACCTTCAAGGACTCCATCCACGCGGCGGTCTATGCCTACAAGCACTACGAGATCATCCTCTCCGACAGCTCCGAACAGGCCGAGGGCTTCCTGGCGGACATCAAGACCGAGTTTGAGGAGAACGCAGCTCTCCAGGAGGACTTCGGGGAGCTGGAGGGGAAGGTCTGGAAGTCGTCGGTCATCCTGACCGCCAACGGGGTCAAGATCGAGGCGATCGGTTCCGGCAAGAAAATCCGTGGTCGCCGCCACAAGCAGTGGAGGCCCGACCTCATCGTCTGCGACGATCTGGAGAACGACGAGAACGTCAACACGCCGGAGCAGCGCAAGAAGCTCCGGGACTGGTTTTATAAGGCGGTCTCCAAGGCTGGCGACACCTACACGGACATCGTCTACATCGGGACGCTGCTGCACTTTGACGCGCTGCTGGCCAACGTCGCCAAAAACCCCAGCTACAAGGCGGTCAAGTACCGGGGCGTCATCAGCTTCGCCGCCAACAGCGAGCTCTGGGACACCTGGGAGAGCATCTTCACCGACCTCGCCAACGAGAACCGGCAGGATGAAGCCCGGGCTTTCTATGAGGCGAACCGGGAGGCAATGCTGGAGGGCACCGCCGTCCTCTGGGAAGAAAAGCTGTCCTATTACGACCTCATGGTTATCCGTATCTCCGAGGGCGAGGCCAGTTTTAACAGCGAAATCCAGAACGACCCCATTGACCCGGAAAACTGCACCTTCCAGGAGGAGTGGTTTGACTTCTGGGACGACGACGGGAAGCAGCAGCCGGACTTCTCTGACCCCCGCTTCCTGTTCATCGGGGCCAACGACCCCTCCCTGGGCAAGAACAAGAAGTCGGACACCAGCTCCATTTTCGCGCTGGCCAAGGATACCGTCACCGGCTATATCTACGTCGTGATCGCGGACGTGGCCCGGCGAAAGCCCGACCAGATTATCGAGGACGCGCTGGAGGCGAGCCGCCGCCTGAAGCGGGACTTCAAACGGCCCTACTACAAATTCGGCGTGGAGACGGTGCAGTTCCAGTATTACTTCGCGGAGATCATGCGGCAGCGGGCGGCGGAGGCTGGCGAATACCTTCCCATTGAGGAGATCAACAGCACCCAGAATAAAGACGCCCGCATCCAGTCGCTGCAGCCCTTCGTCAAGAACGGCTACGTCAAGTTCAGCAAGAAGCACAAGACCCTCCTGAAGCAAATGACTGAGTACCCTATGGGCAAGAACGACGACGCCCCGGACGGGCTCCAGATGGCCGTGAAGCTGGCCCTGGACATCAAGGTCGGTCGGAGGGTCGAATACAAAAGCGTCGTCGCCCGCGCCCTGGACTTCCGGCGCGGAGCCTACTAAGGAGGCGAGAGCTATTATCCAAGAGAACACCATCATCCACGGCGACAGCCTCACAGTGCTCCGGGAAATGGAGGCCGGGAGCGTGGACGCGATCATCACCGACCCGCCCTATGGTATCAATTACGTTTCCCAGACCGGGGCCAAAATCAAGAACGACAAGTCGCCCTTTATCTGGTTCCTCTATGACGCCTTCCGGGTTCTCAAATCCGGGGAGTCGGGCCGGGGTTCCCTGGTCTGCTTTACCCGCTGGGATGTGCAGCAGACCTTCATCGACGCGATGAAGCTGGCGGGCTTCCAGGTCAAGAGCGAAGTGATCTGGGACAAGGTGTTTCACGGCATGGGCGACACCAAGGCGGCGTTCGCCCCCTCCCATGAGAACATCATCTTTGCGGTCAAGGGAAAGTTCAGCTTCCCCGGGCACCGCCCGAAAGACCTTGTCACCTTCCAGAAAATCAACAGCTCCCAGATGGTACACCCGACCGAGAAGCCCGTGGGCCTCCTGGCCAACCTCATCACCAGCGTTACCAAACCCGGCGACCTCATCCTCGACCCCTTCGCCGGGAGCGGCTCTACCCTGGTCGCCGCCAAGAAGACCGGACGGCGGTTCATCGGCGTGGAGCTGGACGACGACTTCTATCAGATCGCGCAGCGGCGCATTGAGGAGGCTGTGGAATGAGCAGAAGAAAGCGGCAGCGGCAGAACGCTCAGGCACCGCCCGCGCCCCCGCGCCGTCCCGATACCCAGGAGATTGCCGTTGCCCATGTGACGGACAAATACAGCGAATACCCCAGCAACGGCCTCACCCCCGTCAAGCTGGCTGAGATACTCAAGGAGGCCGACGCAGGTGACGTGCTGCGGCAGATGGAGCTGTTCGAGGAGATGGAGGAAAAAGACCCCCACCTGTTCAGCCAGCTCCAGACCCGGAAGAACGCCGTCACCGGCCTGGACTTCGAGATCATCCCGTTCAGCGACGACCCCCGGGACAAGGAGATCGCCGCCTTCATTGAGGAGCAGCTCGGCGGCATGGAGGGCTTCGAGGACGTGGAGAACGATCTGCTGGACGCGATCGGAAAGGGCTTCGCCGTCTCGGAGATCATGTGGGGCTATGACGAGGGGCACGTCGTCGTCACCCAGATCAAGTCCCGGCACCAGAAGCGGTTCTTCTGGGACAGCCTGGACGACTCATTCAAGGTACGCACCCAGGAGCACTCCGAGGGGCTGCTGCTCCCGGCGAACAAGTTCATCGTCCACAGGTACAAGGCCCGCAGCGGGCACAGCTCCCGGGCGGGTATCCTCCGGGTCGTGGCCTGGATGTACCTGTTCAAGAATTACGACCTGAAGGACTGGGTCAGCTTCGCCGAGGTCTACGGCCTCCCGCTCCGGCTGGGCAAGTATGCGCCCGGGGCGAGCGAGGCAGACAAGGTGGCCCTCATGCAAGCCCTCATCCAGATCGGTGCGGACGCGGCGGGCATCATCCCGGACGGCACCACCATCGACTTCATCACCACGGAAAAAACCAGCTCCACCGACCTCTATGAGCGGCTGGCCCGTTACTGCGACGAGCAGATCAGCAAGGCTATCCTGGGCCAGACCCTCACTTCGGACAGCGGCGGCGGCAGCTACGCCCAGAGCAAGACCCACAACGACGTCCGGCACGACCTGACCGTGGCTGACTGCAAGGCCCTGGCCTCCACCCTCCGGCGTGACCTCATCCGGCCCCTGTGCATCTTCAACTTCGGTGAGGACAAGCGCATCCCCAAGATACAGTTTGACTGCGAGGAAGGGGAAGACCTGGAGCAGACCGCCAACATCCTGGACGTGCTCATCGGGAAGATCGGGCTGCGGGTACCCACCAGTTACATCTACAAGAAGTTCAGCATCCCGGAGCCGGAGGCCGACGAGGAGGTCGCCGCACCCCGGGCCGCAGCGGGGCCGAGCGTCCTCCCGTTCAAACAGGAACCGCCCGCGCCGACCATTGCGTTGAAGGCCGGGGCCGACGCAGGGCCCGGCACCCAGGCGCATATCGACCGGCTGGCCGACGCCGCCGTCAGGCGCGGAGCTGGCAGCTTCAAGAAAGCCTTCGCCCCAATTCTCAAAATAATTGAGAATGCGGGGAGCCTGGAGGAGCTCCGGGACATGATGGAGGACGAGAAGGCTGTCGCCGAGCTCTATAAGGCGATGGACGTCACCCAGGCGGAGGAGCTGCTCCAGAAGGTCATGGTGTACGCCAACCTGGAGGGGAGGGCCCTGGAAGATGGACGGCATTGACACGATCTTCAGCCGGGAGGACATGACCTTCCAGGAGGCTGTGGACTACTTCAAGGAGCGCGTCCCGGTTACGGCGGAGATCTTTTATCAGATCGCCGAGGAATACCGGGCCCTGGCCTTCACCGTCAGCGGCTACACCAAGGCCCAAATCCTCAAGAAGTTTTACGACGAGCTGCTCTCCGCGCTGGAGGAGGGCAGCACCCTCCAGGAGTTCCAGGCCAATATGAACGACTTCCTGGAGTCGGAAGGCTACGAAGGGCTTAACCCGGAGCAGGCCGATCTGATTTTCCGCACCAATATCCAGACGGCCTACAATGTGGGCCATTACCAGCAAATGACCGACCCCGCCGTCATGGAGCTGCGTCCCTTCTGGCAGTACGACGCGGTCAACGACTCTCACACCCGCCCCAGCCACCTGGAGATGGATGGGCGCGTCTTCCCGGCAGACTCCCCCGTCTGGAATACCTGGTTCCCCCCTAATGGCTTCAAGTGCCGCTGCACCGTGAAGACGCTCTCCAAGCGTCAGGTGGAGCAGCGGGGGCTGACTGTGGAGACCTCGTTCCCGGCAGTCGCGCCCGACCCGCACTTCGGCACCAACCCGGCAAAGGTACGCTTCGAGCCCGACCTGAAGGACTACCCGGAGCCGCTGGTGAAAGCCTACCAAGCCCGGCAAAAGGAGGGAGCCCCCAAATAGGCGCACAGGGGCCCACACAGCGACGCCAACGCCGGGGAGGGTAAAGTTACGGGGCAGGGCCCCGGGGGCCGTTGTGGGGCGTACTAACGGCGTTATAACGGGGCGCGGCGCAAGCATGAAGGAGGACACCGGAAAATGAAGGACTTTTTTATTCTGAAGGGCGGCGGCGTGGAGCTCACGGGAGCCCCGGAGACCATCACCGTCCTCCCCCTGGGCCACGTCGTCAGCTCCAAGGGCGAGTTTGATGTGGACGAGGGCAGCTTCCAGGCGATGAAGGCACAGATCGCCCAACGCGGCGTCGATCTGGTGGTGGACTATGAGCACCAGACCCTCAAGGGGGTCGAGGCCCCCGCCGCTGGCTGGGTGAAGGAGCTGAAGCTGGAGGACGGGAACATCGTGGCCGTTGTTGAGTGGACACCCCGGGGAGCGGAGTATCTGAAGAATAAGGAATACCGCTACCTCTCCCCCGTGGTCAATGTCCGCAAAATGGACAATAAGGCCATAGGGCTGCACTCCCTGGCCCTGACCAACACCCCCGCGATCGAGAACATGACCCCGATCGTCAACTCAGATAATTTTGAAGGAGGACACGAGAACATGGATATGCAGAAGCTGGCGGCGGCACTGGGCCTTGGCCCGGACGCCACCGAGGAGCAGATCATGGAGGCTCTCCAGGCGATGGTCGCCGAGAACAAGAGCCTCAAGGAAGGCAAGCAGCCCGGGGACGAGGCCACCGTCGCCAACAAAGCGGTCTGCGAACTGCTGGGCCTGAAGGCCGGGGCCCCCGCCGAGGATGTGACCGCGAAGATCATGGAGCTCAAGGGCGGCACCATCGACGGCGTCAACGTGCTGGAGGAACTGAAGGCCCTGAAGCAGCAGAACGCCCAGCGGGACGCGGACGAGGCCGTCACCCTGGCCCTGAAAGCGGGCAAGATCACCCCGGCGCAGAAGGACTGGGCCCGGAGCTACGCTCTGGCCGACCCCAAGGGCTTCGACGCGTTTGTGGAGAAGGCCCCCCAGGTCGTTCCCATGGGCGAGATCGACCTGGGCGGCACCGTGGCCCTCAAATCCGACAAGCCGGACGAGGCGACCACGTTGGTTTGCAAGCAGCTGGGCGTCAGCCAGGAAGACCTGGAGAAATACGGGAAGGAGGAGTAAGCCATTATGGGAGCTTTGACTAACGCAAGAGATACCACCGAGATCATGAACGGCGGCAAGCAGCTCGTCCTGCCGGTAAAGGCTAAGACCACCATCTACCAGGGGGCCCTGGTCGCCCTGGACGCGGACGGCTACGCTATCCCCGGGAAGAAGGCGGCGGGCCTGACGGCAGCGGGCCGGGCCGAGGAAACCGTGGAGAACACGGGCGGCGATGGCGAGCTGGTCATCCGGGTCACCCGGGGCGTGTTCGTCTACGCCAACACCAGCACCGCCGCCAACAAGGTCGGCGCGGGCCACGTTCTCAAGCCCTGCTACATCCAGGACGACCAGACCGTGACCGCCCTGGCCACCGGAGCCTCGGTCGCCGGGCTGGTCATCCGGGTCGACGACAATGGCGTCGCTGTGGAGATCGGCAACGGCCTGACCGCGCCCGCCGCCAGCACCTAACGAACAGAAGGAGGATAATGCGCTATGGTTATCAACCCCCAAACCCTGCGCGGCATCTACGTCGCGTTTAATACCATCTTCAACAAGGCCCTGACGGAAGTGCAGCCGATGTACACCGAGATCGCCTCCGTCATCCCCTCCACCACCGACTCGGAGACCTACGCCTGGCTGGGCGACATCCCCGGCATGAGGGAGTGGATTGGCGACCGGGAGGTGCAGAACCTCACCGCCAGCGACTACACCATCAAGAACAAGGACTTCGAGCTGACCGTGGGCGTCGACCGCAACGCAATCGAGGACGATAAGCTGGGCATCTACAATGTGCGGATTGAAATGCTGGCGCAGTCGGCGGCGACGCACCCGGACGAGCTGATCTTCAAGCTGCTGGCCGACGGCTTCACGGCGAAGTGCTTCGACGGCCAGCCGTTCTTCTCCGCCGCCCACAAAATCGGCGAGAAGACCGTCTCCAACATGAGCCACGCCAAGCTGAGTATGGACGCCTATATTGCGGCCCGCACCGCAATCATGTCCCTCACCAACAGCAAGGGCCGGGCCCTGAATCTTGTCCCGGATAAGCTGATCGTCCCGCCCGCTCTGGAGAAGGAGGCCCGGGACATTCTGGTCGCCGACTTCGTGAACGGCACCAAGAACACCATGCAGGGCACCGCGAAGCCCGTGGTCGTTCCCCAGCTCGCCGGTCACGATTCCTCCTGGTTCCTGCTCTGCACCAACCGGCCCGTGAAGCCGCTGATCTACCAGCAGAGAAAAAAGGCCAAATTCGTCTCCAAGACCCAGGAGACTGACGAGAACGTGTTCATGAAGAAACAGTTCCTCTACGGTGCGGACAGCCGCGGCAACGTGGGCTTCGGCTTCTGGCAGATGGCCTTCGGCTCTGACGGCACCGGGGCTGCTGACTGACGGAGAGGAGGGGCGGCATGAGCTACAGCACCAGGGCAGAAGTTCGGGAGATGATAAAGGACGACGCCCTCAACGCGATCATCGGGGACACCTTTATTGAGGAGCCCGCGAAGCGGGAGGAGCTGGTCGCCCCCATCATTGACGCGGCGATCGCCGACGCGGACGGCGAGATCGACGGCTACCTCGCTAAAAGGTACGCCGTCCCTCTCGCCCCTGTCCCCAAGGTCATCAACAAGTTTTCAAAGGACATCGCGGTCTATAACCTGTTCTCCCGCATCGGCATCGACGAGGGGACAGATCAGAAGACCTACCTCAACCGCTACAATGCGGCGGTCAAGTTCCTCACCCTGGTGGCGGAGGGCAAGGTCTCCATCGGGGCCGATGCTGATGGCGACCCCGCTGCCGCTGCCGCGATCGGCTTCACCGTCAAGTCAAACCCCCGGCTGTTCAGCCGGGGGCAGATGAGGGGGATGTGAGCTATGTACGACATCCGCCTGGAAGGTGACACCCGAGCTATGCTCCGCAGGATACGGAGCTTCTCCGAGATCGACCGCCGCAGTATCAACGCCGCACTCGCCCAGGGCGTCCGGGAGTCAACCCTGGAACGCTTCCGGCAGAGCAAGGGCCCGGACGGGCGGAGGTGGAAGAGTTCCAAGCGGGCAATACTGGAGGGCGGCAAGACCCTGGTCAAGACCGCCCAGCTCCGCAACTCCATCCACGCGAGATCGGACGCCTCCGGCTTTGCGGTCGGCACCAACGCCAAACACGCAGCGACCCATCAGTTCGGTGAGCCTGGGCGCACCATCCGGGCCCGCAGGAAGAAAGTGCTGCGGTTCCAGTACAACGGCAAGTGGGTCTCCAAGAAACAGGTGCGCGTCAAAATCCCGGCCCGGCCCTTCCTCGGCCTGTCGGACGAAGATATGCAGGAGATGAAGGCCACCGTGGAGGACTTCATCGGAAGGGAGGGCTGACCCATGCTCTACGGGCAAAGCAAGCAATACCTCCTGGAGAAGTTGGTGGCGGCGGGGCTCAAGTCGAGACCGTACACAGCCCTGAAAGCCCTCCAGAAAAGCCAAGAGTCCCACATCGGTGCAGTTCTGTTTGAACGGGAAGCCTACGCCCGAAACGGCTCCAAAAAGCGATTTAGGGATGAAGAGGGAGCGAAACACAAACGGCGCAAGGTTTTTGACCGGGCTGTCACCTTCGTTGTACTCATAGGCGACTACACAGACGACACCGTGGAGGCTATGCTGGAGAAGTTCGTCTCGCTGCTTGACCGTGGCATCACGGTCGACGGGAATTTCGTCCCGCTGGAGATAGAGGGCGTGGAGTGGGTCGATACCGAGGACGCGCTGCTCAAGGCCCAGGTCGCCGTCCGCGTGACGGTCACCTTCAACGGCGGCGTCTACAAGGACACGGACTTCGGGCCGCTGACCCACGTCGAGGTGGTCGAGATCGAGAAAATAAACGGAAAGGAGAATACAGATGGCGAGTAGAAGCAAGCCGGAAGCTGCGCCCGCAGCGGCGCAGCCCCAGGAGCTGCTGTCGATTGATACGCTCCGGGAGAAGCACAAGGTTACGCGGCCCATCTTCGCTGGCGTATGTGCCGCGAATGACTGGAAGCCCGGCAGGGCTATGACCGAGGAGGCGTTCCTCCAGGCGGTTGCCGATTTTACCGGGGCCCCCATGGGCGCACCCCAAGGAAAGCGAGGCTAAGAAGCAATGCTTAGAGACGTTAAGACAATCATTTCTGACGGTCTGCTCGGCTTTGCGACCGCCACCGGCGACGGGCTGAGCGTCAAGATCGGGGCCTCGCCCGTGGTGTCCGACACGCCGATCATCATCACCGGCGACATGGACGCCGCCAAGATCAGGGGTCGGCTGGGCCTGTCCCCACTGGCGGACGCCACCATGGACGCCGTCCAGGGCGGCGCGGCCCGCATCTTCTGCCTCCCGGTCGCCGCAACTACGGCGGGCACTCTGGCCCCCGTGGTGCAGGAGGGGGATGGCGGCGGCAGCTTGACCGTGGACGGCTCCCCCACCAACGCCTTCCAGGTGGTTATCCAGATCACCGCCCAGGGCGGGCTGAACACCGCAGCCTTCAAAGCCTCCATCAATGGAGGCCACAGCTTCACCGACGAGATCACCGTCCCTGTGACCGGCTCCTACGCCCTGGAGGGGACGGGCCTGACCGTCCAGTTCGCCGAGGCAGCGGAGGTCGACCAGAAGCCCAGCTCCTTCCTGGTGGGTGACACCTTCACCTTCAGCTCCACGGCCCCGGCTATGACCAACGGCGACGTACTGGCAGCAGTAGACAGGCTGAAGGAGTTCACGCAGGAGTTTGAGTTCATCCACATTGTTGGGGAGAGCACCCTCCCCCTCTGGCAAGCTATGAGCGAAGCCCAGAAGGAGCTCATGAACGTCTACCACAAGCCTGCCTTTATTCTGCTGGAGGCGGCGTTCCCCCAGGCGGACGTGGACGGCGACCTCCACGACTGGGCGTTTCAGATGGAAGCGAACCGGAAGAAGATCAAGAACACCGACATCCAGGTCTGTGCGGCCTGGGGCAAGCTCGTCCGGCTGGACGGCACCACGCAGAATGTCAACCTCGCCGGGCTGGTGTCGGGCCGCTACGCCAAGGCCCCCGTCCAGGTCTCCATCGGCAAGACCCAGCCCGAGGCGGGCTACGGCTTCCCGGAGACGCAGCTCCTGGAGCTTATCCCGGCTGGCTACGATAATACCATCATCGAGTTCCTGGACGTGGCTGGGTACCTGACCTTCCGGGAGTACGACGGTCTGGACGACCTCTACGTCTACCACACCAAGATGATGTGCCCGGACGGGAGCGACTACCGCTACGCCGAGGACGTGCGCGTCAGGAACAAGATCGTCCGGGAGACCCGGAAGAAGGCTCTGTTGTTCAAGAATGACGACATTGACCTGACGGACATCCAGGGCGAGCTGGAGGCCCGGGCGAAGTTCATCGCCACCCCTCTCGACCGCATGGTGAAGAACAAGGAGATCAGCTCCTATGAGATCATCGTTAAGGAGGGGCACGAGGAGACGTTCCTGGAGGACGAGACCATGCGGGTCAAAATCCGCTACCTCTCCAGGGGCTACATCCGCGAGGTGGAGATCGACCTGGGCCGCGCCCCGATCACTGCGTGACAGAAGGGAGGATAAGAGACTATGAGCCTCAAAGTAAACGGCAAAGCCTACGACTGGGGCGACGTCGACGTCAAGTTCCCCGGTCTGGCTCTCGTTGTGCAGGAGATCAGCTACGACGACGAGATGGAGATGGAGGAATCCTACGGATACGGCCACCGGCCTCGCGGCTATGGCACCGGAAACTATAAGTCCTCCGGGAAAATCTCCTTGCTCCGGGACGACTACGAGGAGTTCCTGAAATGGTGTAAATCCCAGGGCATCCCCTTCTACAAACTGACCATCCCCTCCATCGTCGTTTCCTACGCCAACGAGGGGGAGAAGACCCACATGGACGAGCTGAAGATCGTCAAGCTCACCAAGCGAAGCCACAAAGCCGCCCAGGGCGACAAGGGCCTGACCGTGGACATCGACATGATGATCGTCGGCGGCATCGTCACGGACGGCCTGGAGCCCGCCTGAGCGTTATTCCCAGAATAATTGAGAAATGGAGGACACCCCCATGGAAAACATGAAAGATAACCCCATTTCCTCCGCTGCGCCCAAGCTGGCCAGCGACGAGGAGCTGAAGGCGAAGTACGGCAAGGTCTACCGCATCGGCATGACGGTCTCCGAGGACGACGAGAACGAGGTCGAGCTCGTTTACCGCTTCAAGCGGCCCAGCGTGGCCAGCTATGACCGCTACGTCAAAACGCTGGCCCAGATCGGCGCATCCAAGGCCAGCAAACGGTTCATGCTGGACGCCGTGGTGGAAGAGGATGAAGCCAGGCTCACCGCCGACGCCGAGACCTATCCCGGCGTGGCCATTGCGATCGGCGGCAAGCTCACGGACATCCTGGGCCTGACTAACGCGGTAAATTTGAAGAAACTCTAAGGGAGAAGGTCGCGGGGGTCAGGGAGAACGCTATAGAAACAGGGCTCCTGGAGATATATCGCTTCCTTCCCCTGCCTCTCTTAGAGCAATTTGACCCTGAAGCAATCAGCGACATCGGCGTATTTCTGGACTATGTGGCAAAGGCTCGCGTCGTCCAAGAGATGGAGAAGGACATCCTCGCTCGAGCGATCAGCGAAGTGTTCTCCTCGTAAATGGAGGTGAGAGCAGTGTGAGCTTAGAATCCATCTTCAAATTGTCGCTTGTCATGAACATGGTCGACCACCTCTCTGGCCCGCTGGCTGGCATCGCCTCCCGCGTGGGGGCGGACGTGTCCAAGCTGGACGCGCTGGGGCAGACCTTCGGCGGATTCATCAAGGCGGGCACTGCGATGCAGGGGGCTGGCTCCCAGATCACCAGCGCAGTGCTCGCCCCCGTAGAAGCCACGTTTGAAACACGCCGGGCCTTGGGCGAGCTGGCCTCCCTGGGCGTGGAAGACCTGGACGCGCTGGAGAGTGCGGCCCGAAACTTCTCCGACCAGTGGAGCGGCACCACAAAGGCCGACTTCATCAGCGCGGCCTATGACATCAAGAGCGGCATATCGTCCCTGTCGGACGAGGGCGTCGCCGAGTTTACCGCTCTCGCAGCCCTGACCGCCAAGGCCACCAAGTCGACGGCCTCGGAAATGACCTCCCTGTTCGCCACCGGCTACGGCATCTATAAGGGCTACTACGACGATCTCACCGACATCCAGTTCGGGGAAATGTTCTCGGCTGGAATAGCGGAAAGCGTCCGGGCGTTCAAGACGTCCGGCACCGGCATGGCCCAAGGCATCCAGAGCCTGGGCGCGTCGGCCACCACCGCCAACGTCCCTCTGGAGGAACAGCTTGCAATCCTCGGTATGCTGCAAGCCACCATGGGAGGGGCGGAAGCCGGTACAAAGTACAAAGCCTTCCTCCGCTCGGCGGCGAAAGGCGGCGAGGCATTGGGCCTCTCCTTCCTTGACGCCAACAATCAGCTCCTGTCTATGCCTGAAATCCTCGAACAGCTTCGGGGCAAGTTCGGCGAGACAATGGACGCCGCTGAGAAGATGGAGCTGCAAAAGGCTTTCGGGGACACCGAAGCCGTCGCCCTCATCGACCTGTTGTATTCCAAGACCGGGGACTTGCAGGATAATATCCTCAACCTCTACGACGCGATGGGTCAGGGCACCGGAGTCGCCCAGGATATGGCGTCTGCTATCCAGGAGACCGAACCGGAGCGGTTCGCTCGCTTGCAGCAGCGCATCCACAACGTGACGGAGTCCATAGGCAACAGCCTCCTCCCCACGGTCAACGACCTCATGGGGAAGGGGGAGCAAGTGCTCACCAAGGTCGCCTCATGGATAGAGGAGAACAAGGAGCTCGTCAAGATCATCATGCTCATCGTGCTGGCGATCGGCGGCTTCCTCACCGTGGCGGGCACCGTGATCGCGGTCGTCGGCGGCGTCGGCCTCGTCATTACCAAGGCGGTCTCCGCCTTCAAGATACTCAAGGCGGGGTTCCTATTGGCGAAGGGCGCACTGGCACCGCTTATAGGCTCCGTGTGGAGCTTTACAGCGGCCCTGCTCGCCAACCCCGTGACCTGGATAGTCATAGGCATCGTGGCCCTCATAGCGGCCCTGGTGCTGCTCTACAACAAGTGCGAGTGGTTCCGCAACGGCGTCAACGCAATTCTGGGCTTCTTCAAGGAGAAGCTGGGCGCAGCCCTGGAGGTCGCCAGGAATATCTTCGGCGCGATCGGCGGCGTGATCGGGCGCGTCCTGGGGGCGGCGAAAGCCACCGTCCAGGAGAAGCTGGACAACATGAAGCGAGCCTACGAGGAACACGGCGGCGGTATCCGAGGCGCGGCAGCGGCTGCGATGGAGGGCGTCAAGGGCGTCTACACAGCCGGGTACACCTTCTTGGACAATCTCACCGGGGGCAAGCTCTCCGGGCTGAAGGACGCGGCAGCGCAGCGGCTGGGTGAGCTGAAGGCCGTCTACGAGGAGAACGGCGGCGGCATCCGGGGCGTGGCAGCGGCTACTATGGAGGGCGTCCGGGGCATCACCGAGGCTGGATTCAACACCCTGAACAGCCTGACCGGGGGGAAGCTGGACGGCCTGAAAGCCGCCTACGAGGAGAACGGCGGCGGCATCCGAGGCGCGGCAGCGGCCACGGTCGAGGGGGTCAAGGGCGTCTTCGGCGCGGGTTACAATTTCCTGGACAACCTCACAGGCGGCAAATTGACCGCAATCAAGGACAAGTTTTCTGAGAAATTATCTCCCATCACTGGCACAGTCGGCAGCATTCTGGACGCAGCAGGAGCCACGGTCAGCGAGAAGCTGGGGAATATGCGGACGGCCTACGAGCAACATGGCGGCGGAGTCCAAGGCATCGCCGCCGCTGCGATGGAGGGCGTTAAGGGCTACTACACGGCGGGCTTCACCTTCCTGGACAATCTCACCGGAGGAAAGCTCTCCGAGATCGGCGGCAAGTTCACGTCCACCATGAGCGGCATCGTTCAGGGCATCGGCCAGAAATTCACCGAGGCTGGGTCGGCCTTTATGACCGGCCTGGGCAATATCAAGAACACGGTCACGGGGGCCGTGACGTGGTTCTTCGACTCCGGCAAGAAGATCGTCAGCACTTTCGCCAACGGTATCCGTTCAGCCTTCTCCGGCGCAGTGGACGCGGTCAAGGGCGGGCTCCAGAAAATCCGCAACCTCCTCCCGTTCTCCGACGCGAAGGAGGGCCCGCTCTCCACCCTGACCCTATCGGGCCAGCGTACCATGACCACCTACGCCCACGGGCTGACCTTGGCCCAGGACGCCCCCGCCGACGCAATGGAGCAGGGGCTCCAGAAAGCAAAGGTGGCCTTGCAGCGCGAGCCGGTCGCCAAGGTCAACATCGGCGGCGACCGCAGCAGCGAGGACACCGACACCGCCGAAGGCGATGGCTCCAGCAGCGGCGGCAAGCAGGTCATCATTCAAAAGCTCATCATGCAGGTCGATCTGAAGAAGATTAAGGACTTGCAGACGCTGCTCTCGCTGCTGAAGGAAGTCGAGGACTACAGCAACGGCAACGGCGACGACGACCCGGACGCCGTACCGAGCCCGGCATAAGGAAAGGGGGGACGACCATGATCTTCATTGAAGACGAACGTATCAAGCTCAACGGGGTCGTCCTCCCTGGCCTTATCAAAAGCATTGAGGTCACGGAGACGGCAAAGGTAGACGAGCAGGAGGTTGAAGGCAGCGCGACCAAGCCCAAACAGGCCACCGGCTATGAGGACGCCAAGGTTATCATCGAGCTCATCATCGACGACACCGAGAGCCAGACCAAATACGAGCGGTACGCCGTCCTGCGTGAGATATTCCGAAAGCCGGGTCAGAATGTCCCGCAGCCCATTCCCATCGTCAGCGAGGACACAGCAGCCCACGGCATTGAGAAGGTCATCTTCAAGAAGCTCACCCATAAGGGGGAGAACAAGAAGTCGCAGCTTACGGCAAGCCTGGAGCTGTGGGAATACATTCCCCAGACCATTACAGCAACCAGCAGCTCGGGTGGTTCCGGGGGCTCGTCCGCCAGCAGCAAAGCCAAGGCTGCGACAGCGGCAGCGAGCAACCTTAACCCGGACTATCAGCAATACCTGGGAACCAAGCGGGGCAAGTCGCCCGCCAGTGACATGGTCACCGGCGCGGCGACCGCCGCCTTAAACAAGGTTATGTCGCAAATGCCATATTGAGGAGGCGCACCGTGGAAACAACAGAGCTCTATTATCCGCAGATCGCGGCCCAAGCCGGAGGCTACTCTTTCGACAAGGGCATCGAGGTCGAAATATACTCCGCCAAGTCATCCTATTTTGACTGGGCAAAAATCCGCTTCACGGAGCAGTTCCGTCCGAAGGTCGCCCTTCCGCGCAAGGCCCCCGGCTCCATCCAGATGGGCTACAACGGTTCTCTGGATGAGGTTTTCTCCGGCTTTGTCGCCAAGGAGTACGACGGCGGGGCCTACATCAACGAGGTCAACTTGAAGGACGAGATGCTGCTCCTGGAGGAGACCATCATCAACGACACCTTCCTGAACACTACGCCCCAGGAGATGATCTCCTTCTTCCTCTCTAAGGCTGGGCTCTCCAAGATGAAGCTCGCCTCGAAGGGGTACCCGAAGCGGAAGATGCTCCCCATCCGGGAGCAGAGCGTCGTCCAGGCGATCAACACCGTCAATGCGGCCTGGGGGCTCAAGGTGCCCTTTTTCTTCTCTGGCGGCACGTTCTATTGGGACGAGAAGCCGGAGCAGAGCAAGGTCTACACCTTCGAGCATGGGGTCAATATTATCAACCTGACCCGGGCGGGCGGCGTGTGGGAGCTGGAGACAGTCTCCGCGCCCTTCGTCAAACACTCCCATAAAATCAACCTTATCCACCCCCAGATTAGCGGGGAGCAGGAGGTGCTGAAGGTGGTGTCCACCACCAACGACTCCGGCTTCATCCGCACCTATATCTACTTCTAACCGCAGAAAGGAGGGGCGCGTCAATGCTTGAGGAAATGGTCAAGTCAATCGTCAAGAAATCCATCGCCGTGGACTATCCGCATCTGAAGCTCCCCACCGTCGTTTTCGCAAAGGTGGACTCGGTAAAGAAGCTCGATACCTACGAGATCAAGGAGCTGGTCATCTTCAACGATGACACCGGGGGCAGCTTCCGGGGCCATATCGTGGCTCATTGGTATGAGTACAAGCTCACTGTCCTCGACCGCTTCGGGAGCCCTGACAAGGCGTTCCCGGCCCTCCCCCAGATCAAGTCCAAGAAGCAGTTCCAGCAGGGGGCGATGGTGGCGATCGCGCTGCCCTATGGTGAGCTGGCCCCGGCGATTATCGGGGAGGTGCGGTTGTGACGGGCTTGAAAGATACCGACATCCGCCTGGATGACTCCTGGCAGCTCACCCAGGCGGCGGACGGGGACGCACCCCTGTGCTCCAGGCTGGACTGCCTCTATCAGAATATCGTTCTGGAGGCCCTCACGCAGCCGGGTGATCTGTTCTACGACGCCGAGTTCGGCTGGGGCCTCTACGACTTCATACAGTCAGAGGACACTGAGCTCACCCGCCTGGAAATGACGCAGCGCGTCAAAAGCAAGCTACAGAGGCGGGAGGTCATTCTCCCGGAAACTATCGGCATAACAATCACCCGCGCCGACGATACCGCCCGGCTCCGCTGCACCTTCCGCTTCGCGGGAGAGGATGAAGCCAGAACGCTCAATATCGTTATCGACGCGGTCAGCGTGGAGGTGATCGCAGAATGATCGACAAGAAAACCCTTGACGCTGTTCTCCCGGTTCCCAGCCTGGAGGAACTGCGGGACGCTAAGGTGGAGGAGCTGAAGAACGAGGGCTTCGTCATCACCAACTTTCACTCGGGCGGCGTCTTTCACACCATGCTCATGATTGCGCTCCGTATCAAGATCGAGGTCATTGAGCTGCTCCGGCTGGTTTTAAATAATATGTTCGTTTCCCATGCCACCGGGATATGGCTTGACCTGAAGATGGCGGACTACTCCAAGAAGCGCAAGCGGGCGCAGAAGGCCCAGGGCCTTGTAACCGTCACCCGCCTGGATATGGAGGGCGAGGCGGTCAAGATCGCCAAGGGTCAGGTATTTAAGACCGCCCTGGACATTAACGGCGAGGAGCTGCGCTTCTTTTCCTTGGAGCCCGCCGTCCTCCAGAAAGGGGCCCGGACGGTTGACATTCTGGTGGAGGCCGAGAACGAGGGCACCCGCTACAATGTCCCCCAAGGCCAGATCACCACGTCCCTCACCTATATCGGCGAGGTGGAAATCAGCAACGGCGAGGACTGGATAACCCGGGAGGGCAGCGATACCGAGGATGACGAGAGCGCAAGGACGCGCACCCTCCGCTCCTGGTCGGAGCTGGCGCAGCGGGCGATCGAGGACGCATTTATCAACACAGCGGAGGGCGTCCCCGGCGTCCTGTTCGCCCAGGCGGACTGCGACCACCCCCGGGGCCAGGGCACCGTGGACGTCATCGTCACGGGGACGGCGGGCGAGGCGACGGAAGGTTTGTTGAAACTTGTCCGGGAAGCTGTTGACAAGATCGCCGGGCCGTATGATAATATCCTGGTGAAGTCATCCGTCACCGTGGCCCAGGACATCAGCGTTACCGTCACCACCGCTGACGCGGCGACTGACGAGGAGATCAAGGGCCGTGTCCACTCCATCCTCGCGGAGCTCCTGGCCGTCCGCAAGGGCCGCAAGCTCTACGAGCTTACCCTCTCAGACATCAACCACGCAATCCGCAGTGGCTACCGCGACATTACCAACGTCAGAATCGCGGCCCCGGAGCAGGACGTCAAGCTGGACAAGGACAAGGTCATCATCCTGGGGGCCGTTTCCGTGACGGTCAGAAGGGAGTGACCGGATGAAACGGTTTGACACCTTCGGCGACTATATGTTCGACCTTCTGTTTGCTCCGCTGAAAAAAGGACGCCGGGCAGTCAACCAGTTCGCTATCTTCTTCCGGGTCATCGGGCGGGAGTTCGATGATCTGAAGACGGCGATCCTCCGGGTCAGGGACGAGGCCAACGTCGCCAGCGCGTCGGAGGTCATGCTCCCTGTCCACGGCCAAGACCGCGATATGCCCAGGCTGGAGGGGGAGGATGCAGAGGCGTACCGCACCCGGCTCTCCATGAAGGGTATTATTTCTCGATGGAGCGGTACCCGCCAGGGCATCCTTTACGTCCTCGCAGCTCTGGGCTATGAGCAGAGCCACATTGAGCCGGTCTATGAACAAGACCCGGAGCACTGGGCGGAGTTTATCATCTTTCTGAAGGGCAGCAAGCAGAGCGGCGTCAACAACCTCGCCGTCATTGACGCTGAGGTTCGCAAGGTCAAGGAGGGCAGCAGCAGACCGTTCTATGGGACGGAAAGCGGCAACACCATCCTGCTGCTCTCCCGGCTGGAGCGGGGCGTTTCCGACTATCCCCGCTGCAACCAGCTCGTCTGCGGCGTGTGGCCCCATGTGGCCAGCATCGGCTATCTCCTGAAGTCGGACATCGTGATCGGCGACCGGGCGGAGTCCGGCGACGTCAATATCCCGAGAGCCGGTACCATCGCGGCCTCGGAGGAGTTCTATCATTACGGCGAATATACCCTATATGCTGGGCTGGGCTCTATCCTTGCAGCGGCATCCCAGGAGCAGCGCGGCATCAAGGTATATCTCAGGTGCGCTGAGCTGACCCGTTGCTCCCCCACCACTGACATTAACGGCGGCGTGGGCAGCATCATCGCCTCGACCATCAACCCCCAGGGCCGGGCAGAGTCCAGCGACGTCACCTTCCCGCAGATCGGCACCTTTGCGGCCTCTCCGCAGTGCTACTGCTTCGGGGAGAACACCATCTACAAGGGGCTGGCCTCCGGGCTCACGACGGGCTCCAAGGCGCAGCAGGGCGTCAAGGAATACTTGAGGTGCTCCAGATCGGCCCGCTGCTCAACCACAACACATTCCAGAGGAGGCGGACGCTAAATGGCAAAAACACTCACTGACCTCGGCATCCAGAAGATCGGGCGGCGTTTTGTCGACTCCATCGACCACGCCAACTATACCCTGAACGGAGAGCCGAAAACCGTCCCCCCGTTCCGCACCATGGTCAACGGCTCCGACGTGCGGGTCTATATCTACTTCAACGACACCGTCATCGGGGACGTGGCCAACGTGGAGCTGGTGGATAAGGACGGCGACATCGTCGCCAAGGCCGACGACCGGGTCTTCACGAAAACACCGGGCAAGGGGCTCTATGTAGCCTTCAAATATAACGTCAAGGAAATGGAGGTAGAAAGCAGCGATGGAGTCTTATGAGCGCATCGGATGGCTCGACCATGTGGTCGACATCATCACCGAGGAGGTCATCCAGGAAGGGACGCCCGTAAGCCAGACAAACATGAACCACATGGACGACGGTATCTGGCAGAACCGGGAAACCATTATCCTGCATGACAGCCAGATCGCGGACGCGCAGCGTGAGATCAAGGTACTGAAAGACGCAACCCTGAATAACATGGTCAACAATGTCTTTCTCATCAATTTTGTCTCCGTAACGTCCGTGGCAATCGCGTCCGGCATCTATGACCCCGTGGCGCGGAAAATCTATGTATAGGGTCGCTTGTACCCGTAAAGAAGCGAGCTGCATCCTCGGGAATTTCTTCAGTGGGCTCTCCCAGGTATGCGAAAGCTGCCAGCGGCGTCCCCGGGACGAACTGGCCCTCATCACCAGGGATGGCCTGAAGCTCACCGGCGAGGCCAGCCTGACCATAGAGGGCCGTAGCTCCATCACGGGCGAACCGGCAACGGTCAAGCTCACTGACTACGGCTTCGAGTTTTACGGGGACATCGCCGAGATCGAACGCATCAGGAAAGCGAGGTGCGTCGGCTATGGCGGATCCGTCTACCCTGCAGAAGAAGGCTGAGATATTCCTGGAAAGGGACGTCTACCCCTTGCTCAAAAACTTCCCCGTCGCGGAAAAGTTCTCCCTCAATCAAGAGATCAAGCAGTCGTGCTACAAGCTCATCCGGGCCACCGTTATGGCGAACAACCTCACCGTCGTCAAGAAGCGGCTGGAGTGGCTGGACGAGGCGGACGCAGAAAAGACCCTGCTCCTCGTCCTGTTTGGCATAGCGAAGAACCAGAAGTATATCACGCAGAAGAAGCTCTTTGAATTGCAAGGGAGGCTCAACGAGATCGGGCGCATCATCGGAGGCTTGCAGAAGTATTTCATCAACAACGGCAACGCTCCGCAAGCCAAAAAGTAAAAGCACCTACTTAGGGTTATCTCTGTTTGGCGTCGAATCGTGCGGTTCGCGGCTGGGTGTCGGCCCGCAACTGGAACAACAACAATGCAACGAATCGGAACGTGAACGTCGGTTTTCGCCCCGCCTTGTAGGTTATTGCGTCATTGTCGGCTACGGCTTAGAGTGCGCGTCCTTGTTATACTTCAAGGGAGAGGTAATCCTTCGCCTTGTCTTTGACGGCGTAAAAACAGTGACCAAGCTCTGCCCGGCCCTCTCGTATTGGGAAGGTGGGGGGAGGTCTACAATGTGGGTAACAACCCGCGTCATAGGTGCCAAGCCGTTCTCAAAAGGAAAGGATGCCACAATGACGAAATTCCCCATTTTAGTAAAGACAGCGCAGAAGGTCAAGCACCCTATAATTCCGCCAATTATGCCGCTCAGACCATACGAGGAGATGGTTGGGTGGGATACTATCGGGGCCAGCTATAAAAACGCGCTCCGAGGGCAGCGGAAATACACTCGGGAGGCGGTCTTATACGACCTCTTCTCCGAAGTGAATAATGTCCAACTATGGCGTGAGCTCACGGCGATCAAAGCGCGGCCAGACCCAGATCAACGAAAGAAGGAGTATATCCCTGGCTCCTATCGTCACAGGACGATCACGGAGCCAAAGGAGCGCAGCCTCCACATTCCGAAGCTCCGGGACAAGATCGTGCAGACTACCGTCCATGAAGCCTTGCAGGACATCTACCGGCCCGTATTTGTAGACCGCTCCTATGCGTGTCTTTACGGGAAAGGGCCCATCCGGGCCGCGCTGGATGTGCAGCACGACATGAGGGTCGCCCGGATGAAGTGGGGCGACGAAGCTGCCGTCATAAAGATCGACGTGAAAAAGTTTTTCTATTCTATCGACCGCCAAGTCTTGAAAAGGCTCCTGGCGAAGCGGTTCAAGAAGCTACGAAAGAAGCACCCGGAGCGTTACGAAGACCTCCTCCGCTTTTATCGCCTTCTTTGCAAAGTGATCGACTCCAGCCCTGAAGGAGAAAAGGGCGTCCCCCTGGGGAATGTCAGCTCCCAGGACTTCGCAAATATTACCCTCAATGAGCTCGATCAGTTCTGCATCCGCTTCCTCGGGGCAAAGCTCTATAGGCGATACGCCGACGACGCCGTCATCATTGCGCCGAACAAAGAGACCGCGAGGGAGTGGCTTGCGAAGATCAAGCAGTTCGTCAAAGACAAGCTGCATCTTGATCTCAACAGCAAGACGAAAATATTCTATTTGCGGCAGGGCGTGAACGCCTACGGCTACAAAATTAAAGCCACGCACCTGGAGCTTCGGACGCAATCCAAGCGGAAGCAGAAGCGACGGGTCAAGGCTATGATTGCGAAGCTGAGGGAGGGCAAGAAGACGTGCAAGGAGATACAGCAAGAAGTCAACTCCTGGCTCGGCTTTGCCCGCTGGGCAAGTGCCTACAATTTGGCGACGAAGATATTCGCGCCCTACCGCTTCATCAAAGTGGAAGGAGAGCTACCTTATGGCGCAATATCTCGGCCTCGTCAAGCTCGGCGGATTTTACAACAACGGTACGATACTGAAAAGGCCCACAAAGCCCTGGCGTCCTGACTCAGAGCCGTATAGCGGCTGCGGCGTCGGCGACATCCCGCAAATGAGCGGGAGCATGGCAAACTACACACTCGGCAGCACCCCGGCAGCGGACGCCAACAAGCTCCAGTGGCACAAGATCAAGGACGGCAGCAAGACCCTCCTGATCTGCGACCGGAACATCCTGGTCTCTGTTTCCTGGAACGATCTGAACGAACAGGGCTACATCACCGGCAAGACCGTCACCATCGACGGGGCGACCTATAAGTGCCGCGTTCTGACGGGTGGCAGCACTTATAGGGGAAGCGACGCATATGCGGGAGGCTCGCCCACCAATAACGAGTGGGACAGGTTCATCACCCGCGAGGAGGTTATCACCGGCCTCCCGGCCCCCACATCGTCCGACCTGGACACCTCCCTCGCCGCCGCCGACAAGACGAGTGCCCACAATCAGTTCTGGAATTGGATGGGCTGCTACTCTTGGTGTCAAGAGGTATATTCTGGAAATTCGTCGTATCGTGCGGTTCGCGGCTGGGTGTCGGCCCGCTACTGGCACTACTACGTTGCAACGGGTCGGTACGTGAACGTCGGTTTTCGCCCCGTCCTTGAAATCCTGAACACTGACCCTCTGATCTCTGACAGTGACCGCAATCTGGGTGATAAGAACACCAACTTCACGATACAGTACAGCGTCGACGACCCCGACTCCGGCGACGTGCTAACGGCGACGGAGTCGATCGATGGCCGAACGACGAAGTCGTTCGGCCCGACGCGAAATTTTGTATATACCATTTCCGTCCCGGTCGATGAATTGTCCCTTGGGACGCATACCGTGAAGGTCGTGGTCACCGACGGCAAGGGCGGGACGGCCACCAGGACGTGGACATTTACCAGAACCAACAGCGCACCCACCATCAGCGGCGTCGATGGCAACCTGGGAGATAAAAACCTGGGCTTCACCTACGATTATACCGTCAACGACGCGGACGGCGACACCCTCACCGTGACGGAGCAGCTCAACGATGAGACCATCCGCACGATCAACAACGCCCCCAAGGGCGAGCCCCTTGGCGTGGCGATCACCTCTGAGAAGCTCTACACCCTCGACCTCAACTCCGTCAACACCATCACCATCATGGTCACGGACGGCAAGGGTGGCACCAGCTACCGGAGGCTCACCTTCAAACGCACCAACAGCGCACCGGCAATCTCCGGCCAGGATATGGCCCTGGGCCACAAGACAGGCAGCTTCGCCGAGAAGTACACCGTCACCGATATCGAGGGCGACAACGTGGTCGTCACCGAGTTCGTGGACGACGTGCAGATCAGGAGCTATCAGGCTACCCTGGGGCAAGAGGAGACCATCGAGCTCACTCGGGAGAGGTGGCTCATGCTTACCAATGGCAACCACCAGCTCCGGGTGGAGGCCGTGGACGGCAACTTCGCCACCTCGGTGCGGGTCTGGACATTCTCCAAGAAGGAGAGCGTCATCTGTTTCCAGCTCAATGAGCCGGAGGAGACGGACGAGGCCGCATCCAAGGTGCTGGTCACCCCGACATGGCATATCGAGGGCGCGACGGCTCTGGTGGAGGCTTGTAACAACGCCTTCGACGCCGAGCCCACCTGGGAGGACATCACCCCCATGGTGGCGATCAACCGGGTCTATAACTTCACCAACAAGACCAAGACGGCGGACAAGTGGGGCGTCAACATCCGCTTCACCATCACTAAGAATGAGGGCTATGAGGGCGAAGTTTCTATTTCTGGCTTTGGAGGTGCCTACGAATGAGCAACGTGCAGTATCTGACCCCGAAGCGGTCTATCGGGGAATTGAACCGGGCGGCTCGCCGGAGCAGCTCCGCCCAGGCCGTCGCGGAGATCATGTTCGTCAAGATGGCCCAGGAGCAGCAGCTCGACGAGACAACGATCTCCGAGTACCCCGACCTCTTCACCCCGTGGGATGAAAACTGGCGGGGCAAGGCGGGCGACATCGTCCAGGACGAGGGCCAGCTCTATCGCTCCATCCACGACGTCAAGGACGCTGGCCAGAATACCAAGCCCTCGGCCACGCCCTCCATGTGGACGCGCATCGGCAACCCCCTGGAGGAGTTCCCGGAGTGGATTCAGCCTATCGGGGCGCATGACGCCTACGACCAGGGGGCGAAGGTGACCCACAACGGCAAGAGGTGGGTCTCCAGCGCAGCCTCCAACGTCTGGGAGCCGGGCGTTTACGGCTGGGAGGAATACCAGGAGCCGGAACCGGCCCAGGAAGCCCCCCAGGAAGCCCAGGACGGGCCCGGGGAGCCCGAGGGCGAGTAACCGGCCACCCACAATGAAAACGGCCCCGGAGGGCGGCGTGTGCCGCTTCTCCGGGGGCCCTATAACGCCCGCCCTCCTGCGGGGGCCGCTCCCCATTCTGGGGGCCGTCGCCGCAAGCGGGCGGGCTTAGAATTACTTCTAAGAAATCCGCTATTTTTTCTCATTTTCGCTGTCCGAGTTTCTCAAAAATTTTGTCGCGCTACACAGACGGTGTTTTTAGCAGCATTGCCTCCGTTGTCTCTTTTATGTAACTGTTTTCAAGAAAGGCAATTTTAAGGTCTTTTACACTGGAGAGCACTTGGTCACACGTTTTGCTTGTACCCGGCAAAATCCCTTTACACCCCGCTTTTTCGGCTTGCAGGAGGGTCAATGCTGTCCGTTGTGCCAATGCCAACCGGCTGGTGAATGTGTCAATATTAGCCGTCTGCTGGGCCAGCTTGAAACTTTCGGAGAGGATGCGCACATCATCCTCTATCTGCTCTTTTGTGTAATAGGTCCGCATATCCCGCAATGTTTCCTCTGGCGCATCCGGCGTGTATTGACTGACCGCCTGGCGAACAATGGGCCGCACGGGCTCCGCCGTTGCGCCCTGCGGCTCTTGCTTTGCTTTCCTTTTCCTCAGCAGGAAATAGGCTGGAACCGCAAACAACACCGCCCCCAACACTATCTCCGCTTTGCGTGTATCTATTGCCAGCCATATAAAAGTGACCACATAAATGACGCAAACAACACCAAAGAACGCCTTTAGAAATCGCCCCAGCTTTTTCATCTTCCCGCCCTCTCTTTCTTGTTCTTTCTTTACCTTTGCAAACTCCATTATATCCGGCCTCCGCTATGGCGTCAAGCAACAGAGCCTGTTTGATAATGACTTGACGGGCGTGCCAAGTATAATTGTTTTGAAAGGAGGCGCTGCGGATGATAGCTGAAAAAATAAAAGCGCTGAGAGAGGCACGGAGCTGGACACAAGCAGAGCTTGCCCGCCGTATGGGCATCACCCGCAACGGCGTAAACTCCTGGGAGCAGGGGCTTTCCATCCCGTCCCCGGCCAGCATTGTGGAACTGGCAAAGACCTTTTCTGTGTCTACGGATTATCTCCTGGGGGTGGAGCCTCTGGCCAGCATAAACGTGTCTGGCTTGGACGAAAAGGACGTTGCGGCGCTGGCCATGCTGGCGGACCGGCTGAGAGCAACAAAAGACTGAAAATGTGCCCGGCAAAATTTATTTTTGCACGGGCCTTTTTCTATATTGACATTATACACCTTTTGGTGTATAATAAGGGTCAGAAATAAAGGAGGTGCAATTCTATGGCCCGGACCACACAAAACAGATTGCAAAGCACACGTCTGGCGCATGACCTCTCACAATCTGAGCTGGCCACCGCCGCCGGTATCAACCCCCGGATGCTCCAATACTATGAGCAGGGCGTAAAGGAAATAAGTGGCGCAAAGCTGGCCACCCTCCTCAAAATCTGCCTTGCCCTTAACTGCAAGCTGGAGGACATTCTGCCAGATGGGGAAACAGCGGAGCTTTTAAGACGGTACACGATGGAGCAAGCGGGGTGAGAGCCCCGCTTTTCTTATTTTCTGGAGGTGCAATATGAACCATAAAGGAGCCACCCATTTCACCCTCAATGACAGGTATACCTTGGAGCGGATGCTGAAAAAGGGGTTTTCAAAGCCTGCTATTGCGGCAGCCCTTGGCAAGTGTGAGCGGTCCATTTACTACGAAATCAACCGGGGCCTGTGTGTCCAACGCACCTCGGACCTCATTGACCTCAAGGTCTACTGTGCGGACGTGGCGCACAGAAAATACAAGGACTTTCTCAAAGAAAAGGGGCAGGGGCTGAAAATCGGCCATGACCACGCTCTTGTCAAGCGGCTGGAGGAGCTCATTATGGTTCAGGGCTTTGCCCCTGGTGCCGCCCTTGCTGAAATCCGAAATAATGGGGAGAAATATGACACGGAAATTTGTGAGAATACGGTCTATAACTACATCTACCGTGGGGACGTGTTTCTCTTTCTGACCCCGGAGCACCTGCATGATAAGGGCCGCCGCCACTATGCCGCCCGGAGCAAAAAAGAGGCCGCCAGAGCGCCCCGTGGCCAGAGCATCGAAAAGCGCCCGGAGGAGGTCAAGAGCCGGGGCAGCTTTGGCCACTGGGAGATGGACAGCGTTATGGGGTGCAAGGGCTCCAAGCAAGCCCTCCTGGTGCTGACAGAGCGGCGGACCCGCATGGGGATTGTCCTGCTGGTGGAGGACCACACGGCGGCCAGCGTGGTCAAGGCCATCAACGGCCTGGAGCGGCGCTTTGGCAAGCTGTTCTATAAACTGTTTAAGAGCATCACCGTTGACAATGGGTGTGAGTTTCAAGACTTCGAGGGCATCGAGATGTCCCACCGGCGCAAGGGCAAGCGGACCGTTGTGTTTTTCTGCCACCCATACAGCGCTTTTGAAAGAGGCTCCAATGAGAATATGAACCGGCTGATTAGACGGTTTTTTCCCAAGGGCACCAACTTTGACAATGTTACACGGGAGGAGGTGATGGCGGCGGAGCGGTGGGTCAATAACTACCCCCGCAAGATACTGGGGTGGAAGTCCGCCGCCATGCTCTTTGACCAGGAGCTCCAAGCGGCGTGACGCCTGACCTCATAAAAGCGCACCAGCCGGATGGGATTGACCCATCCGGCTGGCTTGTCATGTCATTTTGTTGTGAAAACGCATAAAATCCGCCCGCCCCGCTTGTGCAGGGTGCTAATTTTTCTAAACCTTTGCAAATTTCTCTTGACTTTTAGCCCTCACGCGGGGTTTTCCATATCATGTACAACGATCCGGGCGGTTTTTCGCCCTACCTTAATAAAATAGGAACAAGGACCGGCCCGCGTCGGAGCCCCGAAGGGCGCCCGCGGGCCGGTCTCAGCGGATCTTGGGGTAGCCGAAGGTGACCTGCTCCACCCCGGGGTGGAGGGAGGAGAAGGTGTAGCCCGCGTTCTGATAGCCCTCGATCACGGCGGGCAGGGCGTCCACCGTGGTGCCCCGGGCGGCGCTGTCGTGGCACAGCACCACCACCAGCTCCCGGCCGACGCCCCGCAGGCAGTCGGCGGCGATCTCCCACGCCGGGCGGGGGACGGCGGTGGCGTCCTGGGCGGAGGCGTTCCAGTCGTAGTAGACGAAGCCCCGGCGGGCCATCTCCGCCACGATCTCCTGGTACACCCCCCGGTCGTAGCCGTTGAGGCTGCCGCCGGGGAAGCGGTACACCGAGGGGCGGACGCCGGTGACCTCGTATATGTATTGGTACAGACGGTCGAAATCTGCCAGAAAGGCGTCCACCGAGGAGTAGATTGTCTTGTAGTCGTGGCTCCAGCTGTGCATCCCGATGGCGTGGCCCGCCGCCGCGATCTTCCTCATCCGCTCCTGCCCGGCGGGGGTGGCGGCGCCGGCGCCCACCACGAAGAAGGTGGCCTTCACGCCGTATCGATCCAAGATCTCCAGCACCCGGTCGGTGTTGGCCGACGGCCCGTCGTCAAAGGTGAGACAGCACACCTTGCCGCCTGTCACCGCCTCCCCCGTCCACTCCGGGGCGTAGAGATCGGGGTAGAGCCGGGTATATTCGGGCACGGTGCCGTCGGGGGCGGCCATGGAATATTCCTTCAGCAGCTCGATGGTGTCCTGGGCCTGGGCCAGCTCTGCCTGGACCCGCGCCAGCTCATCCTGGGCCGCGGCCAGCCCGGCCTGGGCCTCGTCCCGCTCCCGGCACATATAGTCGTAGCCCGCGTGGGCCAGGGACAGGTTGCGCTTGTAATCGCTGTCGAAGAAACAGAGGAGGGCCAGCAGCACCCCCAGCACCGCCGCCAGCGCCGTCACGGCGAGGAACAGGGGCTTGGGCACCCCCCGGGCGGGGGTCTTGGCCACCGCCTTCTCCAGCTCCTCCAGGGACAGGCGCAGTTCCTCCGGCCGGCCTGAAGTCGTGTCGTGCTCTGCGATGTGGTCCATGTGCGTCCATCCCCCGATACTTCAACTGAAACCAGTATAGGTCGGATCTTGTCGAAAGTCAATGGATGGAACTACATTGTAAACCAACTGTAACCAATGAAACCGTTTTGTTTCCGATCCGGGGGATGGGACCGGCGCGGCGGGGGACGCTATCCCTCGTCAGATCCGGATCCGCCCGTGATACCAGCCCGTCGTCCCCTCCTTCTTCACCAGCAGGCCCCGCTGGGTCCGCCGCACCAGGGACAGACGGTCGCCGGGGGCCACGGGCAGGAGGTAGTCGGTGGCGTCCTCGGTGTGGGTCCTTCCGTCCGGCCGGAGGCGGACGAAATCCCGGGGCACCCACAGCGTCCGCCCCGTGGAGGGGTGGCGGACCCGGACGCAGTCCCCCTCCTCCTCCAGCACCTCCACCACGCTGTCCGACCAGCGGATGTTCACCGGGTCCGCCGACGGTGCCTGGGGGTCCAGGGCGGTGGCCTGGTCCAGGCCGTCGTACCAGGCCCAGTCCAGCGCCTCCCCGTACACATCGGGGACGATCAGGGCGTTGAGCTGGCCGTCCACCTTGAGCACGCAGCCCCCGTCGATGGAGGCGATGCGGCGGTCATGGTCGATGAGGGGGGCGGAGCGCTGGATGTGGGGGTCGTACAGCGTCACCGGCCAGTGGCCCACCACCACCCACTTGCGGAAGCTGCGGCCCTGCCCTCGGAAATCGTCGTTTTTCATGCACTCGTAGGCGTCCAGCCCCTCCAGATCGTCCTCCCTGGGCACCCCGCCGTGGACGAAGAGGAAGTTCCCCGCCTCCAGGATGGTGGGCAGGGAGAGCAGAAAGCCGGTCTCCCGGGGGAAGTGTTCCAGCAGAGCGGCGCGCAGGGCGGGCAGGTCGGACTGCCGCCGGGGGGCCAGGCCCAGCTCCGCCCCCATTTGGAGCAGCACCGACCGCTCCCGCCAGAACTGGGACAGCACCGGCCATAGGGCCTCGTCCATCCCGGGGCCGGAAAGGAAGGTCTGGTCGATGTGGTCGCAGTTGCCGCACAGGGGGTAGACGGTGTGGGTCCTGCCCAGCTCCATCACATAGCGCAGGGTGGCCAGGCTGTCCCGCCCCTTCTCCAGCAGGTCGCCCACGAGGATCAGCACGTCGGCGGGGGAGAAGCGGACCGCGTCCAGCAGCCCCTTCAAAAAGGGCAGGTTGCCGTGGATGTCGCTGACGGCGACCACCCGGCGGCCCGGCTCGATCCGGGGCCGGATCACCCGGGCCGGCTGGGAGACGGGGGGGCGCAGGGGAGCGAAGGGACGGGACATGGAAGGCACCTCCTTATCACAAGGCGGGGGATCGGGGCGTTTCTCATATCATACCACAACAAAAAGCGGTTTACCAGCCCGCATATTATTTACAATTTCCTCTTTTTTCTGCCTGGGGGTTGTGGTATACTGATTTGAACTTTTATGAGGCTGCGCAGCCGCGGTGGGCAGCGGGCTCAGGGCCGCGCCGCGGACAAGGCGCGGCGCGGCTGTGGAAATAAATGAAATGATTCAGAAGAGAAAGGACACGACGCTATGGGCCTGTTTTCAAAAGTATTCGGCACCCGCTCCCAGCGGGAGGTCAAAGCGCTCACCGCCACGGTGGACAAGATCGAGGCGTTGGAGGAGGAGTACCGCGCCCTCAGCGACCATGACCTGCGGGGAAAGACCGATGAGTTCAAGTCCCGGCTCCAAAACGGCGAGACCCTGGACGATATCCTCCCCGAGGCCTTCGCCGCCTGCCGGGAGGCCGCCGACCGGGTGCTGGGGATGCGTCCCTACCGGGTGCAGCTCATCGGCGGGATCATCCTCCACCAGGGCCGCATCGCCGAGATGAAGACCGGCGAGGGCAAGACCCTGGTGGCCACCCTGCCCGCCTACCTCAACGGCCTGACCGGGCAGGGCGTGCACATCATCACCGTCAACGACTACCTGGCCAAGCGCGACTCGGAGTGGATGGGCAAGGTGTACAAGTACCTGGGCCTCACCGTGGGCCTGGTGGTCCACGGCATGGACAAGGGGGAGAAGCAGCGGGCTTACGCCGCCGACATCACCTACGGCACCAACAACGAGTTCGGCTTCGACTACCTGCGGGACAACATGGCGATCTATGCCTCCGAGCTGGTCCAGCGGGGCCATGTGTTCGCCATCGTGGACGAGGTGGACTCCATCCTCATCGACGAGGCCCGTACTCCGCTGATCATCTCCGGCCAGGGGGAGCAGTCCACCCAGCTCTACCAGCTGGCGGACAACTTCGTGGCCCGTCTGAAGTGCAAGCGGGTGAAGGCGGTGGACGCCAAGGAGGAGGAGGACACGTCGGACGACGCGGACTACATCGTGGACGAGAAGGCCCGTACCGCCACCCTCACCTCCCTGGGCGTGAAGAAGGCGGAGCAGGCGTTCAACATCGAGAACCTGTCCGACGCCGAGAACACCACCCTGTCCCACCACATCAACCAGGCCATCAAGGCCCGGGGCGTGATGAAGCGGGACATCGACTACGTGGTGAAGGACGGCGAGGTCATCATCGTGGACGAGTTCACCGGCCGTCTGATGTACGGCCGGCGGTACAACGAGGGCCTCCACCAGGCCATCGAGGCCAAGGAGCACGTCACCGTGGCCCGGGAGTCCAAGACCCTGGCCACCATCACCTTCCAGAACTATTTCCGCCTCTATGACAAGCTGTCCGGCATGACGGGCACCGCCATGACCGAGGAGGAGGAGTTCGGCACCATCTACAACCTGGACATCGTGGAGATCCCCACCAACCGCCCCTTGGCCCGGGTGGACCAGCCCGACCTGGTGTACAAGACCAAGGACGGCAAGTACAAAGCGGTGGTGGAGCAGATCCGGGCCTGCCACGACAAGGGCCAGCCGGTGCTGGTGGGCACTGTGTCCATCGAGATCTCCGAGCTGGTGAGCAAGATGCTCACCCGGGCGGGGATCAAGCACAACGTGCTCAACGCCAAGCACCACGAGAAGGAAGCGGAGATCGTGGCCCAGGCGGGCAAGCTGGGGGCGGTCACCGTGGCCACCAACATGGCCGGGCGCGGCACCGACATCATGCTGGGGGGCAACGCGGAGTTCATGGCCAAGGCGGAGCTCAGAAAGCAGGGGATGAGCGACGAGCTGCTGGCCGAGGCCACGGGCCACGCCGAGACGGACGACCGGGAGATCCTGGACGCCCGGCGGGCCTTCGCCGAGGCGGAGGCCAAGTACAAAGAGGCGATCCGGGAGGAGGCGGACCAGGTCCGCCGGGCGGGGGGGCTCTATATCCTGGGCACCGAGCGCCACGAGTCCCGGCGCATCGACAACCAGCTCCGGGGCCGGGCGGGCCGTCAGGGCGACCCCGGCGAGAGCCGCTTCTTCCTCTCCCTGGAGGACGATATCCTCCGGCTGTTCGGCTCCGAGCGGATCCAGAACATGATGGAGCGCTTGGGGGTGGACGACGACACCCCCCTGGACCAGAAGATGCTGTCCGGGGCCATCGAGAACGCCCAGAAGCAGGTGGAGTCCCGGAACTTCCAGACCCGGAAGAACGTGCTGGAGTACGACGACGTGATGAACACCCAGCGGGAGGTGATCTACAAGCAGCGCCGCCAGGTGCTGGACGGCGAGGACATCCACGCCGCGGTGGAGAACATGCTCTCCTCCGCGGTGGGGGGCATCGCGGGCCACGCCGGGGAGCAGGGCCGCATCAGCGGCGAGGACTTCCAGGCCGCCACCGCCCACCTGGCCGGGTCGGTGTTCACCCCGGTCCAGCTGGCCAAGTTCCGGGACGAGGCGGGCAATACCGCCCCCGACGAGCTGACCGGGGACATGCTGGCCACCGCCCGGGACAACTACGCCAAGCGGGAGCAGGCGATCGACCAGGCCATGGAGGGCCGGATGGAGCCGGGCAAGTCCGCCATGCGGGAGCTGGAGCGGGTGATCCTCCTGCGGGTGGTGGACGAGTACTGGATGGACCACATCGACGCCATGACCGAGCTGCGCCAGGGCATCGGCCTGCGGGCCTACGGCCAGTCCGACCCGGTGGTGGAGTACAAGCGGGAAGGCTTCGAGATGTTCGAGCAGATGGTGTCCGCCATCCAGGAGGAGACCGTGCGGCGGCTGTTCACCGTCCGCGTCAAGACCAACGAGGAGATCCGCCGGGAGCGGGTGGCCAAGATCACCGGCCAGTCAGCGGGCGGCGACGGCACCGTGAAGAAGCAGCCGGTGAAGAAGGCCGTCAAGATCGGCCGCAACGACCCCTGCCCCTGCGGCAGCGGCCTGAAGTGGAAGAAGTGCACCTGCGCGGAATACCACAAGGACGCGTGACGAAGGGCGGGACTTGAAGGGATGAGCCAAGGGGATACGATCTCCTATGGGGAGGTCATATCTTCCGAGTCCGTCCAGTGCCGGGAGATCCCCGGTGGATAAGGAGTGCTTATGAACATCATCGAGCAGACCAAACAGGGCGTCACCTTTTTCCAGTCCGACGGCATGGCCGCCGCCGGGGGGGTGGTCCACGGCTTCTCCACCCGGTTGGGCGGCGTGTCCCAGGGGATGTGGGAGTCGCTGAACCTGGGCCCCAGCCGGGGGGACGATCCCGACCATGTCCGAGAGAACTACCGCCGGTTTTTCGCCGCCATCGGGGCGGACGGGGGCAGGCTGGCCGTGACCAACCAGGTCCACGGCGGCGTGGTGCGCACCGTCACCACCGCCGATCTGCGCCGCGGCCCCTGTGAGAAGGCGGCCTATGAGGCGGACGGCCTCATGACCGACCTGCCCGGGGTGGCGCTGACGATCTACTCCGCCGACTGCATCCCCATCCTGTTCTACGACCCGGTGCGCCGGGCGGTGGCCGCCGTCCACGCGGGCTGGCGGGGCACCGCCGCCGGCATCGCCTCCGCCGCCGTGGAGCGTATGCGGGACGTGTACGGCTGCGACCCGGCGGACATCCTGGCCGCCGTGGGCCCCGGCATCGGCCCCGACTGCTTCGAGACCCACGAGGACGTGCCCAACGCCATGACCGCCGCGCTGTCCACCGCCGTGCTCCAGCACATCAAGATCAAAGAGAACGGCAAGTTCGCCGTGGACCTGAAGGGCATCAACGCCATGCGCCTGGAGCAGGCCGGGCTGGACCCGGCCCACATCGCCGTCAGCGATATCTGCACCGCCTGCCGCTCCGACCTGTTCTGGAGCCACCGGAAGCTGGGCACCAACCGGGGATCCATGGCCGCCGCCGTCCAGCTGGTATGAGGCGGTGGCTCTCCCTGCTGCTGGCGGCCTGCCTGGGGTTTAGCCTTTTGGGCTGCGGCCCGGAGGATCCGGCGCCCGCTCCCTCCGCTTCGGCCGCCCCCTCCGCCGCCCCCAGCCAGGCCCCGGAGGCGGCCCGGTTCAGCCTGGGCTACGACCCCGCCGCCTCCCTCCACCCCCTCACCGGCGCCAGCCAGGTCAACCAGGACCTGACGGGGCTGGTGTACCAGGGGCTGTACGAGCTGGACGGCCGATTTGTCCCCCGCCCGGTGCTGGCCGCCTCCGGCCAGCCCAGCCAGGACGGGTACAGCTGGACCTTCACCATGAAAGCGGGGGCGCTCTTCTCCGACGGCACCCCCCTCACCGCCCACCACGCCGCCGCGTCGCTGAACGCCGCCCGGGCCTCCGGCCTCTACGCCGCCCGGCTGGCGGGGGTCGTGTCGGTGACGGCGGTGGACGACGCCACCCTGACCATCGCCCTGTCCGCCCCCAACGGGGCGCTGCCCGCCCTGCTGGACGTGCCCGTGGTGCTGGAGCGGGAGGACGGCGGCGCCCCCCTGGGCACCGGATATTACCAGTATGAGTCCGCCGGGGACCGGCTCTACCTCCAGGCCAGCCCCCACCACCCCGCCGCCTCCGCCCTGCCCTGGCCCACCATCCCGCTGACGGCGGTGTCCACCGCCGGGGAGCGGATCGCCGCCTTCGACTCCGGCGCGGTCACCGCCGTCACCACCCAGTTCTCCTCCCCCTACGCCCTGGGGTATTCCGGCAGTTACGAGACCTGCGACTACCCCACCACCGACCTGCTGTACGTGGGCTTCCAGACCAAGTCGGGGCCCTGCCGGTCCGCCCTGGTGCGGGCCGCGTTCTCCCGGGCCTTCGACCGGGAGAGCCTGGTCCGTGTGGAGCTGTCCGGCCACGCCGACGCCGCCTGCCTGCCCGTCTCCCCCTTGTGCGGGGACTACGATCGGCAGGCGGACGGGCGGCTGGGCTGGGACCTGGAGGAGGCCGCCGCCCTGCTGGCCCAGGCGGGGTACGAGAAGGACCAGGAGGACGGCCTGCTCTACCACCGGCGCGATCCGCTGGCCGTCACCCTGGTGGTGAACAGCGACAACGAGAGCCGCCAGGCGGCGGCGGAGGCCCTGGCCGCGTCCCTTGGCGGGCTGGGGGTGGCCGTCACGGTGGACACCCTGCCCTGGAGCGACTACGTCAAGGCCCTGTCGGCGGGCCGGTTCGACCTGTACATCGGCGAGGTCCGGCTCACCGGCGATTTCGACCCCTCTCCCCTGCTCACCGGGGCGCTGAACTACGGCGGGCACGAGGACTGGGAGCTGGCCCAGGCCCTGACCGCCTGGAGGAGCGCCCAGGGGGAGGCCCGGACCCAGGCGGCCAAGGCGCTGTGGGAGCGCTTCGCCCAGGATGTGCCCATCGCCCCGCTGTGCTTCAAGCGGGGGTCGCTGCTGATGCGCTGGGGGATGGTGTCCGGCCTCCAGCCCACCCGGGCCGACCCCTTCTACCGGATGGAGGAGTGGTCCATCGCGTCTCACCCGTGATTTTCCGGCGGCGAGCCGCCGGCCGAAGGAGAAATAGATCATGAATAGCCAAGTATTTCGCTGCTTCGTCCGCAAGCGTCCCGGCTTCGATGTGGAGGCCCAGGGCCTGTGCCGGGACCTGCGGGAGCAGCTGGGGGTGGAGGGGCTGCGCGGCCTGACCATCTTCCACCGCTACGACGCCCAGGGCCTCCAGCCCGCGGTGTTCGAGCAGGCCAAGGGGACGGTGTTCTCCGAGCCCCAGGTGGACGCGGTGTACGACGGGGATTTCCCCCGGCCGGAGGGCCCCTGCGCCCTGCTGGCGGTGGAGGCCCTGCCGGGGCAGTTCGACCAGCGCTCCGACTCCGCCGCCCAGTGCGTCCAGCTCATGACCGGGGGGGCCAGGCCCCTGATCGCCTACGCCAAGCTCTACGCCCTGGAGGGGGAGCTGACGCAGCAGGAGCTGGACAAGATCCGCCGCTACCTCATCAACCCGGTGGAGTGCCGGGAGGCGTCCATGGACCGGCCGGACACCCTGGAGCGGGCCTACGAGGCCCCCGGCCAGGTGGCGGTGCTGGACGGCTTCACCCAGCTTCCCGAGGCGGGGCTCAAGGCCGAGCTGGACCGGCTGGGCCTTGCCATGGACCTGGACGATCTGAAGTTCCTGCAAAACTACTTCCGGGACTGGGAGCGCCGGGACCCCACCATCACCGAGGTGCGGGTGGTGGACACCTACTGGTCCGATCACTGCCGCCACACCACCTTCTCCACCCACCTGGACGGCGTGGAGATCCAAGACCTCTTGGTACAGGGGGCCTATGAGCGCTATCTGGCCGCCCGGGAAGAGGTCTACGGGCCGGAAAAGGCCAAAAAGCGCCCCCAGACCCTGATGGACATCGCCACCATCGGGACCAAGGTGCTGAAAAAGCGGGGGGAGCTGCCCGAGCTGGACGAGAGCGAGGAGATCAACGCCTGCTCCATCCACGTCACCGCCGACGTGGACGGCGAGGAGCAGGACTGGCTGCTCATGTTCAAGAACGAGACCCACAACCACCCCACCGAGATCGAGCCCTTCGGCGGCGCGGCCACCTGCATCGGCGGCTGTATCCGGGACCCCCTGTCCGGCCGGGCCTACGTCCACCAGGCCATGCGGGTCACCGGCGGCGGCGACCCCACCGTCCCCCTGTCCGAGACGCTGGAGGGCAAGCTGCCCCAGCGGAAGATCGCCCAGACCGCCGCGGCGGGCTACTCCTCCTACGGCAACCAGATCGGCCTGGCCACCGGCCACGTGGCCGAGCTGTACCACCCCGGCTACATCGCCAAGCGGCTGGAGTGCGGCGCGGTGGTGGCCGCCGCCCCGGCCAGCCATGTCCGCCGGGAGCGCCCCGCCCCCGGCGACGTGGTGATCCTGCTGGGGGGCCGCACCGGGCGGGACGGCATCGGCGGGGCCACCGGCTCCTCCAAGAGCCACAACAAAAAGTCGCTGGCCACCATGGCCAGCGAGGTGCAGAAGGGCAACGCCCCCGAGGAGCGCAAGCTCCAGCGGCTGTTCCGGGATGAGAACGTCACCCGGATGATCAAGCGCTGCAACGACTTCGGCGCGGGAGGTGTGTCGGTGGCCATCGGCGAGCTGGCCGACGGGCTGGAGATCGACCTGGACGCGGTGCGCAAAAAGTACGACGGCCTGGACGGCACCGAGCTTGCCATCTCCGAGAGCCAGGAGCGCATGGCGGTGGTGATCGCCGCCGAGGACGAGGAACAGTTCGTCGCCATGGCCCAGGCGGAGAACCTGGAGGCCTACCGGGTGGCGGTGGTCACGGAGTCCCCCCGGATGGTGATGAAGTGGCGGGGCCAGACCATCGCCGACCTCTCCCGGGAGTTTTTGAACACCAACGGCGCGGTGAAGCACGCCAGCGTCCGCGTGCCCAACGCGCCGGGAACCCTGGTCATCCACGACGGCACGGAGCGGGCAGATCTTCGGAAGATGGCGGCCAGCTTGAAATGTGCCTCCCGCCGGGGGCTGGTGGAGCGGTTCGACGGCTCCATCGGGGCCGGGTCGGTGCTCATGCCCTTCGGCGGCAAATACCAGGCCACCCCCGCCCAGGCCATGGCGGCCCTGCTGCCCACCATGCCGGGGGAGGAGACCGACCAGGCCAGCGTGATGGCCTGGGGCTGTGACCCGGAGCTGCTGTCCATCGACCCATATACCGGCGCTTTCGAAGCGGTGGAGAATTCCCTCGCCAAGCTGGTGGCGGCGGGGGCGGACTACCACGACGCCTATCTCACCCTTCAGGAGTTCTTCGAGAAGCTGCGGGACGACCCCGAGCGCTGGGGCAAGCCCTTCGCCGCCCTGCTGGGGGCGCTGGACGCCCAGCTCCAGTACGGCTGCGCCGCCATCGGCGGCAAGGACTCCATGTCCGGCTCCTTCCTGGACCTGGACGTGCCCCCCACCCTGATCTCCTTCGCCGTCGCCCCCGTCAAGGCGGGAGATGTGATCTCCCCCGAGTTCAAGGAGGCGGGCCACCCGGTCTATTGCTTTGAGGCGCCCGCCGAGCGCTCGGGCCAGGACTGGGAGGAGTTCCACGGGCTGTGCAAGGCCGGGAAGGTAAAAGCGGCCTGGGCGGTGGAGCACGGCGCGGATGAGGCGATCATGAAGATGTCCTTCGGCAACCGGATCGGCTTCCAGGCCCAGACGGATGAGATGGGGTGGGACCTCCGCCGCCCCCAGGCCATCATCGCCGAGCTGACCGAGGACGTGGATCTGGAGATCGCGTGGAAGCTGGGCGTCACCACCGCCGAGCCGGTCATCACACTGGGCGGCGATTCCGCCCCCATCGACGAGCTGCTGGCGCTGAACGAAAGAACGTTGGAAGAGGTCTACCCCACCCGGGCCGGGACCTCTGAGCCCGTGGAGCCCATCACCTGGGAGCGGCGCTCCCCCGCCGTGTTCGACGGCGAGATCGCCCGGCCGAAGGTGGTCATCCCCGTGTTCCCCGGCACCAACTGCGAGTACGACAGCGTCCGGGCCTGCCTCCGGGCGGGGATGGACGCGGAGACGGTGGTGATCCGCAACCTGACCCCCGACGCCCTGGCGGACTCCGCCCTGGAGCTGGAGCGGGCCATCAAAAAGGCCCAGATCGTGTTCCTGCCCGGCGGCTTCTCCGGCGGCGACGAGCCGGAGGGCTCCGCCAAGCTCATCGTGTCCCTGTTCCGCAACCCCCGGCTCACCGACGCGGTCCACGACCTGCTCAAGCACCGGGACGGGCTGATGCTGGGGATCTGCAACGGCTTCCAGGCCCTGCTCAAGCTGGGGCTGCTGCCCCGGGGGGAGATCTCCCCGGTGGACGAGAACAGCCCCACCCTCACCTACAACCTGATCGGGCGGCACCAGAGCCGGTATGTCACCACCCGGGTGTGCTCGGTGAAGTCCCCCTGGATGCTGCTCAGCCACGTGGGCGACCTCCACGCCATCCCGGTCTCCCACGGCGAGGGCCGGTTCACGGCCCCCCCGAGCGTGCTGGACGGCCTGATCGCCAACGGCCAGATCGCCACCCAGTATGTGGACCAGGACGGCGTGCCGTCCATGGACATCGCGGTGAACCCCAACGGCTCGCTCTGCGCCGTGGAGGGGGTGTTCTCCCCCGACGGCCGGGTGTTCGGCAAGATGGGCCACTCCGAGCGGCGGGGGGAGTTCGTGGCGAAGAACATCCCCGGCGACAAGCTCCAGCCCATTTTCGATTCCGGGGCCCTTTATTTCCGGTAGAAGCGCGAGGATGACCGCGCAGGGGAGCTTGGACCGGAGCGAGGGCGAGCGCAGGGGCGCAAAGCGGCCCGCAGACCAGCCCGAGTCGTAGGGAAAGCGACCCGGCCGCGCGGCGGATCCGAGCGTGACAACAAGAAGCGCGAGGATGACCGCGCAGGGGAGCTTGGACCGGAGCGAGGGCGAGTGCGGGGCCGCAAAGCGGCCCGCAGACCAGCCCGAGTCGTAGGGAAAGCGACCCGGCCGCGCG
>CAJUPU010000008.1:44934-96229 GCA_910588495.1 uncultured Oscillospiraceae bacterium
GCGGATCCGAGCGTGACAACAAGAAGAACTCCCCGCCGCCGGCGGGGAGTTCTCGCGTCTACAGTTTCTCCCGGAACAGCCCGTGGCGGTTGCAGTACCAATAGAGCCAGCCGCCGCTGCGGTATTCGAACCGGGCCTCGGGCAGGCCCTCGGGGTAGAGCTTCACCAGGTCGAACCGCCCGGTGGTCACATGGGCCATGAAGGAGATATAGTGGTCCTTGCGCATCTCGTGGGGGATGGAAAAGACGTGCTCCCCGTCAAAGCTCTCCCGGACCAGCCTGTGGGCCTCATCGGGCTCCTCCGCCTCCAGGGGCGGCAGGGCCACGCCGCAGCAGGACACCACCGCCGCCCCGGAAGAGTGGACGATGTTGCCGCACACCGGGCAGACGTACAGCGCCGAGCGCAGGATGTTGGCGGAGCGGTTGGCGTTGACCACCTGCTCCCCGCTCAAAAGCTCGGGGACGGACAGGCCCAGCGCCCGGGCCAGCGGCTCCAGCAGGGTGATGTCGGGCAGGCCCCGGGCGGTCTCCCACTTGGACACCGCCTTGCCGGTGACCCCCAGGGCCTGGGCCAGCTGCTCCTGGGTCATGCGCCGGGCGGCGCGCAGGCGCTTGATGGTCTCTCCCGTGACATAGTTGTCCATATCGATCGCCTCCTTTCCCCCACACCATACCACAGGGGACGGCGGGCCGTCCACCTACGCTGCGTAGAGGCGGGGCGGCGCTCATCCCTCCCGGCCGCGCTTGCGCCGCCGGATCATCTCCCGGAAGCCCCCCGCGCCGAAGGAGAACACCCGGTTCACCCGGCTGATGGTGGCCGAGCTGGCCCCGGTGCGCTCCAGGATCTCGGTGTACACCAGCCCCTCGTCCAGCAGGCAGGCCACGTCGTAGCGCTGTTCCATGGCCCGCAGCTCGCCCACGGTGCACAGATCGTCGAAAAAGGCGATGCACTCCTCCAGGCTGGAGAGCTCTAAAATGCTCTCGTAGAGGGCCATGCTCCGCTCCTTGTTGGTGGTCTTTGGCATAGGACAGATCCCTCCGTTCGTCGGCTGTTTTCTCCATTTTAGCAGATGAAAGAGATAAAGTAAACAGGGAGTTTCCCACAGGCGCGAATGTTCCCCGCCCGCCTTGTCTTTTCCCGGGGAATGGGGTATAATGGTACGGCCCGGCCCCCAAAGAGGCCCGCCGCTGAGAGGAGTGCCCGCGTTGACACGAGAGGAAGCCTTTGAATTTCTGGACCGCACCGCCCGGGGCATCGCGGAGATGTTCGGCTCCACCTGCGAGACCTTGGTCCACGACATGGGCGTGCCCACCCACCCCATCCTGTCCATCTACAACGGCCATGTCTCTGGCCGGGAGGTGGGCTCCACCATGGACATCATGGGCATCGGTCTGGAGCTGGACGAGCAGGCGGCCACCACCGACCAGGTGAACCTGGCCGCCACCACCCCCGATGGGCGGCAGACCAAATCGTCCACCTTCCACATGATCGGGGAGGGCTATAACCTGGCTTTGGGCATCAACTTCGACTACACCTCGCTGGTGTTCGCCAACCGGATCTTGGAGGACCTGATGAGCGCCCAGTCCGACCTGCGCTCGGCGCTGTGGCAGCCGGGGGACTCCCGGCAGCTGGGGGACCTCTTCGACCAGTGCGTGGCGGCGCTGGGCAAGCCGCTGGACGCGCTGACCAAAGCCGACCGGCTGCGGGTGGTGGCCCTGCTGAGGGAGCGCAGCGCCTTTTCCTACCGCAAATCGGTGCCCTATGTGGCCGGGCGGCTGGGGGTGTCCCGGTACACCATCTATAAGTACCTGGAGGAAGTGGGAGAGGAGAAGCCGGAATAGAGGAGGGAGCGGCTGGACGCGTGCGTTTCTTCCCAGGCGCATCGAGCCATCATGTGAAAGCGGACCGGCAGCGTGGACAGCCGGGCCATCATCGCGGAGGGCCTGGAGCGACATCTTTCCCTTGTAATTGACAGGGAAAAGAGGTAGAATGGGAAACAGTTTGATCGACGGACCCCAAAGGCCCCGCGAAGCCGTCCTTTAAGGAGTGTATACATATGAGAGAACAGATCGAAGCCTATTTCGCAGATAAGGAAAAGCTGCTGGTGGAGGCGGTGAGCCGCCTGGTGTCCATCGACAGCGTGGAGGGGGACCCCGCCCCCGGCGCCCCCTTCGGCCCCGGCCCCGCCGCCGCGCTGAAGGAGGCCCTGGCCATCGCCCGGGAGTGGGGCCTCGCCGCCCAGGACCACGAGGGCTATGTGGGCACCGCCGACCTGAACGGCGGCGAGGACGCCCTGCACATCCTGGGCCACCTGGACGTGGTGGCCCCCGGCGAGGGGTGGAGCGTCACCCAGCCCTACGCCCCCAAGCTGGTGGACGGCCTGCTCTACGGCCGGGGCACCGACGACGACAAGGGGCCGGTGGCCGCCTCCCTGCTGGCTATGAAGGCGGTGAAGGACCTGGGCGTGCCCCTCTCCAAAAACTGCAAGGTGATCATGGGCACCAACGAGGAGAGCGGCTCCGGCGATATCGCCTGGTACTTCGCCCGCCACCCCTACGCCCCCGCCACCTTCTCCCCCGACGCGGGCTTCCCCGTGATCAACACGGAGAAGGGGGGCTTCCGCCCCACCTTCACCAAGAGCTGGCCCGCCCAGGCGGACCTGCCCCGGGTGAAGTGGCTCCATGGCGGCATCCGGGGGAACATCCTGCCGGGGGACGCCTCCGCCGGGGTGGAGGGACTGAGCATGTACGATATCCAGCCCGTGGCCCGGAACATCACCGCCCGGACGGGGATCAAGTTCACCTTCGCCCACGAGGACGGCCTCACCGTGGTCAAGGCCAAGGGCGAGGCGTCCCACGCCGCTTATCCCGAGGGCGGCAATAACGCCATCACGGGGCTGATCGCCCTGTTGTGCGCCCTGCCCCTGGCGGAGGGCGGCTGCAAGGATGCGCTGAACGCCCTGAACGCCCTGATCCCCCACGGGGACTGCGCGGGCCGGGCCCTGGGCATCGCCCAGGAGGAGCCGGTGTCCGGGCCGCTGACTCTGGCCTTCTCCCTGCTGGAGGTGGATGAGACCGGGCTGAAGGGCTATTTCGACAGCCGGGTGCCCCTGTGCGCCACCCAGGACAACTGCCTGAACGTGGCCCGGGCCGCCTTCGAGGCCAAGGGCTTTGCCTTCGAGGGGAAGCAGGGCGCGCCCCACCACGTCCCCGCCGACAGCCCCTTTATCAAGACCCTGCTGGGGCGGTACGAGGAGTACACCGGCCTCAAAGGGGAGTGCCTGTCCACCGGCGGCGGCACCTACGTCCACGATATCCCCGGGGGCGTGGCCTTCGGGTGTTCCCTGCCCGGCTTCGACAGCCACCTCCATGGGGCGGACGAGCGGGCCAGGGTGAGCGATCTGATGCTGAGCGCGAAGCTGTTCGCCCACATCATCATCGACATGTGCGAGTAAGAAGCTGTACCAATAGCCGAAGCGTTCAGGTCCGCGAGATAAAATTGCCGATGGCAAGGCAAAAAATCGTGGGAATACTTTGTGTATTTCAAGATTTTTTAACGCGGCTCATCGACGATCTTAGCCGCGAAGATGTATGCTGAGTCTATTGGTACAGCTTCTAAGGGCGTCACTTTCTCTCGCGCGAGAGAAAGTGACCAAAGAGCGCGCATAGGGGGCAGCCCGCCGGGCGGACATGACCCAAAAAGGGCGGGCCACGTCCTTAGGCGGCTTCCCCCTATGTACCCCCTGTTTTACGGGAGAGCCCGAGCGGGAGGCTTGAGGGCCCTTCCGGCGCGCGTGGCCTTCGACGCCGGTGCTCCCAGTTGTGCTGCCGCCGGTGTCTGGTCACTGGAGCGCTTGAGGGCCTGCCGGCCCGCGCCTCAGGGGCGGACCGTCTGGTAAGGAGAGCGTAAAAGGACCGCTCCGCGATCGCGGGGCGGTCCTTTTTGCGGCGCCTGCTTTGCTCAATAGCGCCCGAAGTCCCCGGAGCGGCCCTTGGTCACGTCGGAGCCGAACTCGTAGTCCTTGCCGGGGAGGATGGCGTTGAGGGCGATGCCCGCGATGGCGGCGATGGCCAGGGAGGTGAGGGTGATGTCCGCGTCGCCGATGTGGAAGGTGAGGCCGGAGAACTCGTTGCTGAAGCCCCAGATCTTGAAGCCCAGGCCGCACACCATGATCACGGCGGCGATGATCAGGTTCCGGGAATTGGTGAAGTCCACCCGGTTCTCCACCACGTTGCGCACGCCGATGGCGGAGATCATGCCGTAGAGGATGAAGGACACCCCGCCGATGATGGCGGTGGGGATGGAGTTGATCACGGCGGCGAACTTGGGAGAGAAGGACAGCACCACCGCGTAGACGGCGGCCAGCCGGACCACCTTGGGGTCGAACACCCGGGACAGCTCCAGCACGCCGGTGTTCTCGCCATAGGTGGTGTTGGCGGGGCCGCCGAACATCCCCGCCAGGGAGGTGGCGATGCCGTCGCCGATCAGGGTGCGGTGGAGGCCCGGATCCTCGATGAAATTTTCCTCCACCGTGGCGGAGATGGCGGACATGTCGCCGATGTGCTCCATCATGGCGGCGATGGCGATGGGGGCCATCACCAGGATGGAGGTCACGTCGAACTTGGCCAGCACGAAGGGCTGGAGGCCCACGAGGCCGGCGGCGGCCACCCCGGAGAAGTCCACCTGCCGGGTGACCAGGGCCACGGCGTAGGGGATCAGCACGCCCAGCAGGATGGGGATGATCTTGACCATGCCCCGGCCCCAGATGTTGGCGGCCACGATCACGGCGATGGACAGGATGGCCAGCCACCAGTTGGTGGAGGCGTTGTTGATGGCGCTGGGGGCCAGGGACAGGCCGATGAGGATGATGATGGGCCCGGTGACCACCGGGGGCAGGAAGCGCATGACCTTATGCACCCCCACCAGCTTGATCAGCCCCGCCAGCGCCAGGTACAAGAGCCCGGCCACCACGATGCCCCCCAGGGCGTAGGGCAGCTTTTCCTCCCCGGTCATGCCGGCGTAGATGCCCGAGTCCAGTTCGGCCACGGCGGCGAAGCCCCCCAGGTAGGCGAAGGAGGAACCCAGGAAGGCGGGCACCTTCAGCTTGGTGCACACATGGAAGAGCAGGGTGCCCAGCCCGGCGAAAAACAGGGTGGTCTGGATGGACAGGGGCAGGCCGTACCCCTGGACCAGGATGGGCACCAGCACGGTGGCCCCAAACATGGCGAACATGTGCTGGAGGCCCAGGATGAGCATTTTGGGCACGCCCAGGGCGCGGGCGTCGCGGATCGGTCCTTGATCGTTCATAGCGTTCTCTCCCTTTTCCTTTGTATTGGGGCGGACGGGCTCCCCCGCGCAAAAAAGAGACGATCACCAAATACGGCGATCGTCTCATGCGGGAAAATGGAAACAGCACGGCCCCAGGCCGGACATTTTATACGGCAGCGGCATGGATCTGACCATTTCCCTTCCCCCTTTCGCGTTCGTATCATGATACCAGAAGCTGGCAGAGACCACAATTGACAAAACACACAAAAACCGCCCGGATCCTCCGGGCGGTTTTGTCCGATAGCGGCGCGAACAGGTGAGGCGTGAATACGCTACAGAACTTTCGACAGAAAATCGATCGTCCTGGGCTGCTTCGGGTGGGCAAAGAAAGCTTGAGGCTCGTTCTGTTCCAGGATGTGGCCCTGGTCCATGAACAGCACCCGGGTGCCCACCTCCCGGGCAAAGCCCATCTCGTGGGTGACCACCACCATGGTCATGCCCTCTTCCGCCAGCTCCTTCATGACCTGGAGCACCTCGCCCACCATCTCCGGGTCCAGGGCGGAGGTGGGCTCGTCGAAGAGCATCAGTTTGGGCCGCATGGCCAGGGCCCGGACGATGGCGATGCGCTGTTTCTGCCCGCCGGACAGCTGGGCGGGATAGGCGTCCGCCTTCTCCTCCAGCCCCACCCGCTTGAGCAGGGCGGCGGCGGTGTCGTCGGCCTCCGCCTGGCTCATCAGCTTGGTCCGCACCGGGGCGAGGGTGATGTTTTTCCGGATGGTCATGTTGGGGAACAGGTTGAAATGCTGGAACACCATGCCCATCTGCCGCCGGAGGTCGTTGATGTCGGTCTTGGGGTCGGTGATCTCGGTGCCCTGGAAGGTGATGGAGCCAGAGGTAGGGGTCTCCAGCAGGTTGAGACAGCGCAGGAAGGTGGACTTGCCCGACCCGGAGGGACCGATCACCACCACCTTCTCCCCCGGGGAGATGTGCTCGGAGATATCGTCCAGCACCAGGTGGTCGCCGAAGGACTTGCTCAGATTCTTAACGTCGATCACTTTGACGCAGCCTCCCCTCGATCCTCTTGATGATAAAGGTGAGCAGATATACGATGGCCAGGTAGAACAGGGCGGCCGCCGTCATGGGGGCCAGGTAGTCGGCCAGGTTCTGACCGCTGCCCAGGTTCTTGGCCGCGGCGGTCAGGTCGTACATGCCGATCATGCTGACGATGGAGGTCTCCTTGATCAGGGCAATCAGCTCGTTGCCGATGGAGGGGATCACATTCTTGATGGCCTGGGGGATGACAATGTACCACATGGTGGCGCCGGCCGACAGCCCCAGGGACCGCCCCGCCTCCGTCTGCCCCACGTCCACTGACAGGATGCCGCCGCGGATGTTCTCCGACACATAGGCGCCCGAATTCACCCCGAAGGCGATGATGGCCGTCACCACCAGGGGGAAGCCCCGGATGGCAAACACAACGAAGGCCATGATGAACAGCTGCAGCGCCATGGGGGTGCCCCGGACCACGGTGACATAGACCGCGCAGATCAGCTTGGGCAGCTTCATCAGCGGGTTCTTCGAGCCGGCCAGCCCCACCAGCGCCACGATGCTCCCCAGCACCAGCCCCAGCGCCGCCGCGCCCACGGAGATGGCAAGGGTCATCCGCAGGCCCGTCAGCATACTGTCCAGATATTTCGCGTTGGTAAAGATCAGCGCGAACCGCTCCCAAAAAGTCATGGCTCTATCGGCCTCCCCGTATGATATGACGCGGCGGAACAGCGCCTATGGGCATTGTTCCGCCGCGGCCGGTCCTCATTCCAGGCCCATGTGCTCCATCACCAGGGCGTTGATGCCGTCCTCGCCCAGCTCGGCCAGCACCTCGTTGATGGCGCTGAGCAGCTCGTCCTGGCCCTTGGTGACGCAGATGGCATACTGCTCTTCGGTGGGAGAGGGCTGCTCGCCCTCGCCGCCGGGATAGTACAGCGCCGCGCACGCATAGCCGCTGTTCTTCTCCACGATGTAGGAGGCGGGCAGATAGTCCACCACCACCACGTCCACCTGGCCCGCGCCCATGGCGTCCACCGCCAGCTGGGCGTTGTCGTAGCGGGTCTCGGAGGCGCCGGTGTCCTTGAGCAGGCCGTCGAAATCCTCGCCGGTGATCTCGCCGTTGACGTAGATGTCGCCGGTGGTGTCGGTCTGGACGCCGATCTTCTTACCGGCCAGGGAATCCCAGAGGATGTAGTCCACATCGCCGTCCGTTCCGTCGGGAGCCATCTCCCCGGTGGGATAGATCACATACTGGACAGAGGTGAAGTAGGGATCGGAGAAGTCCACCCGCTCCTGCCGGGAGGGGGTGATGGTGATGCCCGCCGCGCCCACATCGGCCAGCTTGCCCGAGGAGACGGTGTCGATGATGGTGGCGAACTCCACGTTGGTATAGGTGACCTCCCGGCCCAGCTTCTCGCCCACCTTGTTCATGATGTCAACGTCCACACCGGTGATATCGGTGCCGTCGTAATATTCGAAGGGGGCGAAGTAGGCGTTGGTGTACACCGAGATGGCGGCGCCGCCCTGGCTGGGCTCGGCGCTCTCGGCGGGGGCGGCGCTCTGGGTCTCGGGGGCCTTGGAGGGCTCGGCGCTGTCCTTGGCGCCCTGATCGGAACAGGCGGCCAGGGCGGACACCATGGTCAGTGCCAGCAGAAAGGCCCCAAATTTCTTCATCAGTTTCATTTTCATTCATCTCCATAACAGTTTGCGGTCACACAGGGGATCCGCCCCCGTGTGTGAAGCAGATTATAAACGTTATGCAGAAGAAATGCAAGGGAGATTTTCAAGAAAACCGGCACAAACCGGGGTTTTCATCGTTTTGACGGACAACGGACGGATAAACATCCATTTTTATGCAATATTCTTGTATGCTCTTCCATGCCCGCAACAGCAGCGCCGCCGGGGGACCCGGCGGCGCTGTCTACTGTATCCACGCTCCGATCGGCCGCGCGGCCGGGTCGCTGTCTCGCCGTTGGCCCGGCCAGCGCTGGACGTGTGCCACCGGCACACAGCGCCCCTCCGACTCGGGCAAGACCAGCCCCCGCTCCGGTCCGAGCTCCCCCGCGCGGCTATCGCCGCGCTATTTCGCGTATTCGATGGCTTTCGTCTCCCGAATGAGGTTCACCTTGATCTGGCCGGGGTACTCCAGCTCGTCCTCGATCTTCTTGGCGATCTCCCGGGCCAGCAGCACCATGCGGTCCTCCGGGATGGCCTCCGGGTTGACCATGATGCGCACCTCCCGGCCCGCCTGGATGGCGTAGGCCTTGTCCACCCCGGCGAAGGAGGAGGTCAGTTCCTCCAGCTTCTCCAGCCGCTTGATGTAGTACTCCACGTTCTCCTTGCGGGCGCCGGGCCGGGCGGCGGAGATGGCGTCGGCCGCCTGGACCAGGCAGGCCACGATGGTCCGGGCCTCCACGTCGCCGTGGTGGGCCTCGATGGCGTGGATCACGTTCTCGCTCTCCCGGTATTTCCGGGCCAGCTCCACGCCGATCTGAACGTGGGAACCCTCCACCTCGTGGTCGATGGACTTGCCCAGGTCGTGGAGCAGTCCCGCCCGCTTGGCCTCGGCCACGTTGACGCCGATCTCGGCGGCCAGCAGCCCCGCCAGCTGGGACACCTCGATGGAGTGGTTCAAGACGTTCTGGCCGTAGCTGGTGCGGTAGTGCTGGCGGCCCAGCAGCTTCACCAGCTCGGGGTTCAGGCCGTGGACGTTGGTCTCGAACACCGCCCGCTCCCCCTCGGCCCGGATGGTGGCGTCCACCTCCCGCTTGGCCTTCTCCACCATCTCCTCGATGCGGGTGGGGTGGATGCGGCCGTCCAGGATCAGCTTTTCCAGGGCCAGCCGGGCGATCTCCCGGCGCACCGGGTCGAAGCAGGACACGGTGATGGCCTCGGGGGTGTCGTCGATGATCAGGTCCACCCCGGTCATGGTCTCCAGGGTGCGGATGTTCCGGCCCTCCCGGCCGATGATCCGCCCCTTCATCTCGTCGTTGGGCAGGGGCACCACGGACACGGTGGCCTCGGCCACGTGGTCGGCGGCGCAGCGCTGGATGGCCAGGGCGATCTGCTCCCGGGCGTAGGTCTCCGCCTCCTCCTTGAAGCGGGTCTGGATCTCCTTGAGCTTCAGGGCCTGCTCGTGGGTCACGTCGTCCTCCAGCTGCTCGATGAGGTAGCGCTTGGCCTCCTCCACCGTCAGGCCGGAGATGCGCTCCAAAAGCTCCAGCTGGCCGTCCTTCAGCTTGTCCAGCTCCTGCTTCTCCGCCTCCAGCTGGGCGATGCGGGTGGTGACGTTCTCCTCCTTGCGCTCCAGGTTCTCCAGCTTGCGGTCCAGGTTCTCCTCCTTGGAGTTGAGGCGGTTCTCCTGGCGCTGGATCTCGCTGCGGCGGTCCTTGACCTCCTTGTCGAACTCGCTCCGGGCCTTGAGGATCTCCTCCTTGGCCTCCACGGTGGCCTCCCGCTTCTTGCTCTCGGCGGACTTGATGGCCTCGTTGATGACCCGGCGGGCCTCCTCCTCGGCGGAGCCGATCTCACGCTCGGCATAGGACTTGCGGCGCTGATAGCCCGCCACCACGCCGGCGATCAGGCAGATCAGGCCCGTCACCACGGCGGCGATCACGGTCACATAGACTGGCACTTGCATGTTGGGTTCCACACCTCCTGTTTCTTCCGTTTTTTGATATAAAATAAGCAAAATAAGACGCGATGCGTGAAAAGACGCACCGCGATAACCGAAAAACCGCCCGTCGATCGGGCATGACAGCACTATTTGAGAGTCGAGGATATGATCTATGAACAGTTCGATAGACTATATGAAACGCCCAAAAGGCGCCACGCTCAAAACGGCAAAAAAAGCACAAAAGCGGCTTTTCAAAATTATCCTTACTTATTGTAAAGGCCGGGCGCTTTCCTGTCAAGGGGAAATGTGAAAGTTTCATGAACTTTCCAAAGAAGCGCGGAGCCGTCGTGAGCAGCGCGGATGGAGGGGAGCGAAGGCAAGAGCCCAAGGCCCGCGCAGAGGGACTGGGTCTTGCCAGAGACGCAGCGAAGCCGCGCGCCGCGAACAGGCGCAGCGTGACAAAAAGAAGCGCGGAGCCGTCGTGAGCAGCGCGGATGGAGGGGAGCGAAGGCAAGAGCCCAAGGCCCGCGCAGAGGGACTGGGTCTTGCCAGAGACGCAGCGAAGCCGCGCGCCGCGAACAGGCGCAGCGTGACAAAAAGAAGCGCGGAGCCGTCGTGAGCAGCGCGGATGGGGTGAAGCGAGAGCCCAGCCGCGCTGCTGGGCCCACGGCCCGTGGGCGGTCTTTCACGGTCGGGCGACGGTCAGGGCGCGGTCCTTTTGGGTCAGGGCGAAGATGTCCTCCAGACCCGCCGTGATGGTCACCGAGCCGTCCTGGGATACAAAGACCGCCTCAAAGTCCCGGTGCTGCCGCCAGTGGTCCAGCGCCCCGTCCAGCCCCATGACGAACAGGGCGGTGGACAGCCCGTCGCACAGCAGGCCGCTCTCCCCCACCACCGTCACGCTGGCCAGGCCGCTCCGGGCGGGCTTGCCGGTCCGTGGGTCCAGGATGTGCCAGTAGCGCACCCCGTCCTGCTCAAAATAGCGCTCGTAGCCCCCGGAGGTGACCACCGCCATGTCCGTGACGGACACCACGCCCACATTCCCCTCCCCCGCCGGGTCCCGGACGGCCACCCGCCAGGGGGAGCCGCCGGGCTTGGCTCCCACCGCCTGGATGCTGCCCCCCAGGTCCAGCAGGGCGGAGGCGACGCCGTTCTCCTTCAGATGAGCGGCCAGGACATCCCCGGTATGGCCCTTGGCCACGCTGCCCAGGTCGATCTCCATGCCGGGGAGCAGGGCGGCGGACGTCCCGTCCAGCCGGACCTGGGCATAGTCCACCAGGGGGAGCAGGGCGGCGATGGTCTCCTCATCGGGGACGGCGTGTTCCCCCGTGGTGAAGCCCCAGGTGCGCAGCACCGGATAGACGGAGATGTCCAGCGCCCCGTCCGTCCGCCTGCACAGCGCCAGCGCCCCGTCCAGCAGCGCTCCGGTCTCCGGGGAGAGGACGGCCGCGCCGTCCCGGTCCAGGGCATAGATCTCACTGTGCTCGTCGGTGACGGACCACCGGGCCTCCAGGTCCTTCACCCGGGCCTCGGCCTGGTCCAAAAGGGCCTCGTCCCCGCCCTGGTAGAGCTTCACGCTCATCACCGTGTCCATGGCAAAGAAGGTGGTCTCCAGCGCGGGCTGGGCGGGGGCCGGGGCGCACCCCGCCATCAGGGCCAGGCACAGCGCCAGCCCCAGGACGGCCGGACGGACCGGCCGCCTCACCGCAGGTGCTCCGGGATGGAGTCGTCCTCCTCCACCCAGTCCCGCTGTACGTCCACCACCCGGTACTCCTCCGGGTCGTCCCGGATCACCACCCGGGAGATGCCCGCGTTGATGATGAGGCGGCGGCACATGGAGCAGGAGGTGGAGCCGGGGATCAGCGCTCCGGTGGCCGGGTCCCGGCACACCATGTACAAAGACGCCCCCAGCACCTCCCGCCGGGAGGCGGAGATGATGGCGTTGGCCTCGGCATGGACGGACCGGCACAGCTCATAGCGCTGGCCGGAGGGGATCTTCATGGCCTCCCGGGCGCAGTAGCCCAGGTCGCCGCAGTTCTTCCGCCCCCGGGGGGCGCCGTTGTAGCCCGAGGACACGATCTCGTCGTTCTGGACGATGATGGCGCCGTACTGGCGGCGCATACAGGTGGAGCGCTCCAGCACGGTGCCGGCGATGTCCAGGTAGTAGTTCTCCTTGTCGATGCGGGCCATAGGGGTCCCCTCCTTGCAGGTGGCCGCCCCGGCGGGGCCGGCGGTCTCGCGTTTCCTTCAAGTATACCAGTTTTTCCGCCCGGCGGCAATGGACAAATTCACATATTGTTTACGGTTGACCCATTGACTGGTCCATTTGTGGGCGCTATGATAAGAAATATCATGATATCCTTTTGCGTAGGAGGTGAACGGCCATGATCCGGAGCTGGATGATGCGGTTTATGGCGGGGCGGTACGGGGGCGACCAGCTCAATATGCTCCTGATCGCGCTGTATGTGATCCTCTATGTGGTCTTTTTGTTCACCCGGATCTTGCTCTTCGAGGTGCTGGCCCTGATCTTGATCGTGCTGAGCCTGTACCGCTCCTTCTCCCGGGACCTGGAGCGCCGCCGGGGGGAGAACGCCCGGTTCCTCCAGGCGGTGCGGCCCGCCGCCCGGCGGTGGAGCGCCTTCCGGGCCCGGGCCCACGACAAGGAGCACCGCTATTTCAAGTGCCCCAACTGCGGCCAGCAGATGCGGGTGCCCCGGGGCAAGGGGCGGATCACCGTCCACTGCCGGTCCTGCGGGGCGGTGTTCGAGGAAAAGAGCTGAACGGGGGCGGCGGTATGATCGATCTGCTGGACAAGGACGTCCGCCCCACCCTGGAGGAGCTGGGCGGATATGTCCGGGCCCCCGCCTTCCTGAGCCTGTGCCAAACGATCAAGGACGCCTACCGGTGCGAGGAGAAGATCGAGTACAGCGCGTGCAGCATGGAGAAGGGCTGGAACGTCAAATTCAAAAAGGCCGGGCGGGCGCTGTGCACCATATACCCCAAGGAGGGCCGTTTCACGGTGCTGGTGTCGGTGGGCCGGAAGGAGAAGGCGGCGGTGGAGGCGCTGCTGCCGGAGTGCACCGCCGAACTGCGGGAGCTCTATCACCAGACGCGGGAGTGGAACGGACAGCGCTGGCTCATGATCGACCTGGAGGACCAGGGGCCCTTGTACGGCGATGTCCTGCGGCTGATCCAGATCCGCAGGCCGGGCCGGGCTTGATCCCATGAACAAAGGACGGAGGACCTGTTCGGTCCCCCGTCCTTTTTGCGCTCCGCCGTCAATGGAGGCGGCTTTTGAGCTGATACAGCAGGTTCATGGCCTCGATGGGGGTCAGGGTGTCCACCGACACGGCGCGCAGCTCCTCCAGCACCGCCGCCCCCGCCATGTCCCCCAGGGACACCTGGTCCTCCCGGGCGGGGACCGGCCCCGGCCCGGGGGCCGCGGAGAGGCCCTGGGCCTCCAGCTCCGCCAGGATCTCCCGGGCCCGCTCCACCACCCGGGCGGGCACCCCGGCCAGCTTGGCCACCTCCACGCCGTAGCTCTGGTCCGCCCCGCCGGGGACGATCTTCCGCAGGAACACGATGCCGTCCCCCCGCTTTTTGGCGGCGATGTGGTAGTTGCGCACCCCCTGGATGGTGTGCTCCACCTCGGTGAGCTCGTGGTAGTGGGTGGCGAAGAGGGTCTTGGCCCCCAGCCGCTTTTGGTCCGCGCAGTGCTCCAGCACCGCCCGGGCGATGGACATGCCGTCGTAGGTGGAGGTGCCCCGGCCGATCTCGTCCAGGATCAGCAGCGAGCGGGGGGTGGCGTTCTTCAGCATCTGGGCCACCTCGGTCATCTCCACCATGAAGGTGGACTGGCCCGCCGCCAGGTCGTCGGAGGCGCCGATCCGGGTGAAGATCCGGTCCACCACCCCGATCCGGGCGGACTTGGCCGGGACGAAGGAGCCCATCTGGGCCATGAGCACGATCAGGGCCACCTGGCGCATGTAGGTGGACTTGCCCGCCATGTTGGGCCCCGTGATGATGGACAGGCGGTCCTCCCCCCCGTCCATGCGGGTGTCGTTGGGGACGAAGAGGGAGCCCTTCAGCATCCGCTCCACCACCGGGTGGCGGCCCTCCTTGATGTGGATCGCGCCGCTGCTGTCCACGGTGGGGCGGACGTAGCCGTTGTCCACCGCCGCGGCGGCGAAGGAGGACAGCACGTCCAGCACCGCCACGTGGCGGGCCGCGTCCTGCACCTGCCGCACCCGCTGGGACGCCGCGTCCCGCAGCTTACAGAACAGCTCGTACTCCAGGGCGGTGACCCGGGACTGGGCGGACAGGATCTCGTGCTCCAGGTCCTTCAGCTCCTGGGTGAAGAACCGCTCGCAGTTGGCCAGGGTCTGCTTGCGGATGTAGTGTTCCGGCACCAGCTCGTAATAGCTCTTGGACACCTCGATATAGTAGCCGAACACCTTGTTATAGCGCACCTTCAGGCTCTTGATGCCGGTGCGCTCCTTCTCCCGGCCCTCCAGGGCGGCCACCAGGTCCGCCCCGTGGTCGATCACCTCCCGCAGGCGGTCCACCTCCCCGTCGTAGCCCCGGCGGATGAAGTCCCCCTCCCGGATGGTGAAGGGCAGGCGGTGGTCGTCCTCATCCTCCCGGATGGCCCGCTGCAGCAGGTCCTGGAGGTCGGACAGGCCGCCCAGCTCCTCCAAAAAGTCGAAGCGCCGGGGGGCGGCCTGGGCCAGGGGGGCGGCCAGCCGCCCCAGCTCGGGCAGGACGGCCAGCCCGCCGGCCAGGGTGAGCATGTCCCGGGCGTTGGCGGAGCCGTACACCACCTTGCCGATCAGCCGCTCCAGGTCGGGCACCCGGCGCAGGGCGCGGGACAGCTCCTCCCGGACCACCCCGTCCGCCGTCAGGGCGGCCACCTGGTCCTGGCGGGAGGTGATCCCGGCGGGGTCCCGCAGGGGCTGCTCGATCCAGGCGCGGATCAGCCGGTGGCCCATGGGGGTCCGGGTCCTGTCCAGCACCCACAGCAGGGATCCCTTCTTCTCCCCGCCCCGGATGGTCTCGGTGAGCTCCAGGGTGCGCCGGGCGGTGAGGTCCAGCTCCAGATAGCGCTGGGACCTGTCCTCGTCGATGGCCAGGCGGCTGAGGTGGCTCAGATCGGTCTTTTGGGTGTCCCGGAGGTAGCCCGCCAGCGCCCCCGCCGCCAGATAGGAGGCGCGCAGGGGCCCCTCGTCCATCAGGGCCCGGCCGTCCTCGTCCAGCATCCGCAGCCCGGCCAGGGCCTGGAACGCCTGGCCGGGCTGGAAGCGCTCCTGAGAGGAGCCCTGGCACAGACAGCCCAGCCGGTCCCGCAAAAACTGGGTGAGCTGTCCGTCGGCGGCCGCGTCGGCGGACAAGATCGCCTCGCTGGGGGGGCAGGCCCCCAGGGCGTTGAGCAGGTGGGTGAGGTGGTCCTTCCCCCGGAAGGGGACGGCGGTGAACTGGCCGGTGGACAGATCGCACCGGGCCAGGGCGGCCTCGCCCTCCTCCTCGTAGACGGCGCAGATATAGTTGTTCCGGCTCTCGTCCAGCATCTCATCGGCCATGGCGGTGCCGGGGGTGACGATGCGGATCACGTCCCGGTCCACCAGCCCCTTGGCGGCGGCCGGGTCCTCCATCTGCTCGCAGATGGCCACCTTGTACCCCCGGCGGATCAGCCGGGCGATATAGCTCTGGGCGGAGTGGTAGGGCACGCCGCACATGGGGGTGCGCTGGTCCTCCGGCTTGCCCCGGTCCCGGGTGGTGAGGGTGAGGCCCAGCTCCTCCGCCCCCAGTTTGGCGTCGTCCTCGAACATCTCGTAGAAGTCGCCCAGCCGGAAGAACAGCAGGCAGTCGGGGTGCTGCTCCTTCACCTTCCGGTATTGTTTCATCATGGGGGTCAGCTCCGCCATAGGATCCCTCTCTTTCTCTAGGAAACACGGCGGGGATATCCCCGCCGCTGTCACGCTATGAAGCGGCCGGGGCGCCCGGCCGCTTCTCCGCGCTTCACTTGCTACTCTTCATAATCGACGATCACGTACACATATTGGACGCCGTCGATGTCCGCCGCGGGCTCCACCTGGGCGTAGCGGCTGACGCCGTCCTCCTCCACCTCCAGCGTGCGGATGGACCCCACCACCAGCCCCCGGGGGTACACCCCCCCCAGGCCGGAGGTGGTCACCTGGTCGCCGGTGACCAGCTTGGCCTGCTCGGACACGAAGGACAGCCGCAGCAGCCCCTGCTTCATCAGGGTGAAGTCCCCCTCCAGCACGGCGTCCTCGTCGGTGCGGGCCACCCGCCCGCCCAGCTCCAGGGTGGGGTCCAGGATGGTGGTCACCCGGGAGGAGTTGGGGCTGGCCTCGGTGACCACCCCGATCAGGTGGCCGTGCTGGTCGATCACGCAGTCACCGGCCTCCACCCCGCCGCCGGTCCCCCGGTCGATGGTGAAGTCGGACGTCCAGTTGGACGACGCCCGGCGGACCACCGCCGCGTCCCGGTACTGCAGCTCGGGCCGGGCCTCGTGGAGGCCCAGCAGGTCGCGCAGGCGCTCGTTCTCCCGCTGGGCGTCCTGCCCGGCGATGGCGTCCCGCTCCAGCTCCGCCACCCGGCGGCGCAGGGACTCGTTCTCCGCCGACAGCTCCTCATACCGGAAGGAGCGGTCGTACTGCTCCTGGGTCCAGCTGGCCACGGCGCTGGACGCCGCGCGGAAGGGGGTGGCCAGCACCTCCAGCGCGCTGGTCAGCGGGTCGAAGCCAAGGATCTGGGCCCCCAGGGCCAGCACCGCCGCCAGCAGGGCGGCGGCGACCAGCAGCAGCCCGCCGTTGTTTTGGAAAAATCGCTTCATGCCTTCGTTTGCTCCTTGCCTTGCAGAAGATCGACGCCGCACCGGGCCAGGATCCGGCCCAGCCGGAACACCGGCAGGCCCACCACGTTGCAGTAGTCCCCCCGGATGCCGGACACCAGCAGCGCCCCCAGCCCCTGGATGCCATAGGCCCCGGCCTTGTCCATGGGCTCGCCGGTGGCGATGTAGCCCCGGATCTCCCCGGGCTCCAGCGCGCGGAAGGTGACGGCGGTCTGCTCGTGCTCGGTGACCGCCCGCCCCTCCAGCAGGACGGTGACCCCGGTGTATACGTGGTGCTCCCGCCCGGACAGGGCGGACAGCATGGCGAAGGCCTCGTCCCCGCTCCGGGGCTTGCCCAGCACCGCCCCGTCCAGGGCCACCACCGTGTCGGCGGCGATGATGAGGTCCTTTGGCCCGGCCCCCTTGGCCGCCGCCCCGGCCTTGCGCAGGGACAGCTCCTCCACGATCTGGGCGGGGGACAGGCCCGCAGCCACCGTCTCGTCCACGTCCGGGGAGATGATGTGGAACCGCTCTATGCCCATCTGCCCCAGCAGCTCCCGCCGCCGGGGGGAATTGGATGCCAATATGATGTTCATGATACCTCCGTGGTATTGCCGCGCTGCTCACGACGGCTCCGCGCTTCTGCTCCTGTCGCGCTTCGCCTGTTCGCAACGCGCGGTTTCCCTTCGGCTCGGGCAAGACCCGCCCCCGCTCCGCGGCGGCTGGGCTCCTGCCCTCGCTTCGGTCCATCCGCGCTGCTCACGACGGCTCCGCGCTTCTGCTCCTGTCACGCTTCGCCTGTTCGCAACGCGCGGTTTCTCTTCGTCTCGGACAAGCCCAGCCCCCGCTCCGCGGCGGCTGGGCTCTTGCCCTCGCTCCAGTCCATCCGCGCTGCTCACGACGGCTCCGCGCTTCTTTGTTATTCCACATCCCGATAGTACAGCCCCCGGGTGAAGTTGTTGGGCACGTAGTTCCCCTTCCCCCGGTACGCCTCCAGCACCTGGACGCACTCCACCCCGTTCTCGGTGGTGAACAGCAGGCGGATGGCCCGCAGCCCCGCCTTTTTCCAGTCGGCGGCCTTGTCCGCCAGGAACACCTTGTTGGCGTTCAAGATCTCGTTGCGGCACCCCCAGGCCCGCTCCACCGGGAAGCGGACCCCCTTCCGGTCGGTGAGCAGGTTCACGTTGGAGCACACGCACTTCCCCGACTGGCCCTTGACGGCGCAGTTCTCGGTGATCATCAGGGGCAGGCGGCCGTAGGCGATCATCTCCAGATCCACCGCCTTGTTCAGGTCCCGGATCTGGGCCAGCTTCAGCTCGAAGGAGGCGGTGAGGGACTGCAGGCCCAGCCGCTTGTACTCCTTGACGCCCTGGCTGTTGAACACCTGCAGGCCGAAATCCCCCCGGGGGACCAGGCCCAGCTCCCTGCACAGGGAGAGGTGGCCCAGGTTGCCCACGTAGGCGGCCGCCGCCCCCGCCTCCCGGCAGAGCTCCAGCTCCCGGCGCAGGGCGGGCAGCTCCCGGTCCAGGCAGATCCGGGGCAGGGCCGCCGCCACCGGAACGCCCCGCTCCACCGCGCCGCGCACCTGCTCGGGGTGGGCGGCGATCTCGTCGCAGGGCAGGACGATGAGGCCGGGCTTCGCCTTGACGAGTTCGAAGGTGAGCTGGCCCGCCCGGCGCAGGGAGACGTATACCTCCGGCGCCTCCCGGTAGTTCTCGTACCGCGCCCCCGGCTTGAAGGGGCCGTGGCGGCGGGGAGGCAGGGCGGCGCGCTGGGCGGACAGGCCGTCCAGCACCTGCCGCCGCAGGGCGTTGAGAGAGGACAGGGGCACCGCCAGCCCGTCCTCCACCAGGCTGCGCACCTCCGTCACCCGGTAGGGGGTGCCCCCGGTCTTGGTCAGCTGGCCCTCCACGTCGGCCTGGGTGGTGGCCCGGCGGCGGGCCGGGTCGGGGACGTGGCCTGCGGCGGTGACCACCCGGCCGTCCCCGTCCTCCACCCCCACCTGGACCGGCTCGCCGGGGCGGATCATGGCGTAGAACTTCACCGGCACGCCGGGGCCCTCCCCCTTCTCATAGGCCGCCTTGGCCTGGGCGAACAGCTCCCGGGGCGGGGCGGCGTCCTCCCGGACGCCGAACATGTCCGGGCCCTTGCGCTCCATGAAGTAGCCGTCGGTGAAGCCCTGGCGGGAGAAGGCCAGCTCCAGCCGCCGCAGCTCCTCGGCGGTGGGCTCCCGCCCCTCCCGCAGGGCGTCGGCGTACACCTTGGTGACGGTGTAGACATACTCGGGCCGCTTCATGCGCCCCTCGATCTTGGCGCTGGCCACCCCCATCTCCCGAAGCTCCTTCAAATGGCCCGCCAGGGACATGTCCTTCAGGGACAAGGGGTGGCCGTCCGCCATGTCCCCCCAGCCGTAGGGCAGACGGCAGGGCTGGGCGCACATGCCCCGGTTGCCGCTGCGCCCCCCGATCACCGAGGACATGAAGCACTGGCCCGACCAGCACATGCACAGCGCTCCGTGGACGAACACCTCGATCTCGATGGGGGAGCGCTCACAGATATAGGCGATGTCCCGGCGGGACAGCTCCCGGCCCAGCACGGCCCGGGTCATGCCCAGGTCCGCCGCCGCCTTCACCCCGTCCAGGGAGTGGAGGGACATCTGGGTGGAGGCGTGGAGGGGCAGGTCGGGGGCGGCCTGGCGCAGGGCGCGGACCAGGCCCATGTCCTGGACCAGCACCGCGTCCGCCCCCAGCTGGGACGCCTGGACGGCGCAGTCCACCGCCTGGGGCAGCTCCCGGTCGGCGCACAGGGTGTTCAGGGTGAGGTATACCTTCACCCCCCGCAGGCGGCAGTAGGACACCGCCGAGGCAAATTCGTCCCGAGTGAAATTTTTCGCGCCCCGGCGGGCGTTGAACTGCCCGAAGCCCAGGTAGACCGCGTCCGCTCCGGCGCATACCGCCGCGCGCAGCGCCTCCGGGCTGCCGGCGGGGGATAGTATCTCCATAGATATCTTCTCTCGTTTCTTGTGGATAGTGATCGTACTCGCGGCGTTATCACGCTCCGATCGGCCGCGCGGCCGGGTCGCTTTCGCTCCGACTCGGGCTGGTCTCCGGCCCGCTTGGGCGGGCCTGCGCTCGCCCTCGCTCCGTTCCAAGCTCCCCTGCGCGGCTATCGTCGCGCTCACCGCTTCTGCTGCAGCTTGAAGATCTCCCGCTTGGACTCGCTCAGCTCCGTCTTGAGCCTGGCGTTCTCCTCCATCAGGTCTTTGATCTGGCGGCGCAGGTCCACCGACGCCTCCTGCTCCTTGAAGCGCTCGTCGGCGATGTTGATGGCGGTGAGCACGGCGCAGTCCATCTGGGACACCCCGCCGGGGCGGCCGGTCTCCTTCAGCTTCTCGTTCACATAGGCCGCCACCCGGTGGACATAGTTCTCATCCTCGACGGCCAGCAGCGTGTATTTCAGCCCACCCACGGTCACGGTGACGCGGTTTTGCATGGCGGTCCCCTCCTGCATAAAAAGTCAACTTATATTATATCACAGCTTTTTGAAAAAGGGAATGAAAAAAGTATAAGAGTCTGCCGATTTTTCGGTTGGACCCGCCTTGATTTTTCCGCCCCGCAGTGGTATGCTGTTTCACAGCGCTCCCTATTGGAGCAAAAGCTGAGAAAAGGAGCTGTGCCGGATCATGGACGACAAGCAGGCCCGCGCGGCGGCGCGGAAAAAAGCGCTCAAGGAGCTGCTGGAAGGCGTGGGTATGACCGCCCTCGGGGCGATCATGTGGATGCTGGGCGGAGATTTCACCTTTGTGGAAGGCGTGACCACCCGGAACGAGGGGCGCAATCAGATGTACCTGATGGCTGCGGCCGCGGCGCTGATCGTCATTGGCGTGGTGTTTGCGGTGTTGGGGCTGGTGCACCTGGTGAAGCCGGACAAAAACGGCGGGGACGCCAAAGGGGGAGAATAAGGCGTGATTTCCCCACGCCACCCCTTGACAGCCCCGTTTTTCTGTAATAGAATGCAAAGAGCAAAGCGATGACGGAGAACAGTACCCCGCGCACGGGGCTTCAGAGAGGGGACGGACGGTGCGAGTCCCCCGAAGGCGCGGCGGGAAGGCCCTCCCGAGCCCGGGCAGGAAATGGCCCGGCGGCCCCCGCCGTTACCGGGCAAGAGCGCGCGCCCCCGGGCGCGAATTCAGGTGGGACCGCGGACAAGAAGAAGCGCGGAACAAGGGGCTGTGAGGGAGCTTGGACCGGAGCGAGGGCGAGCGCAGGGCCGCAGGGCGGCCCGCAGCCGGCCCGAGTCGAAGGGAAAGCGACCGAGCGTCCAGACCCTTGCGAAGCGTGACAACTGTTCGCCCTGAGCCATAACGGCTCGGGGCGTTTTTCGTTTTGAGCCGAAGATCATCAAAAAGGAGCGAGGCATCTTGAAAAACAGCGAGAAGAGCATGGAAAAGATCGTGGCCCTGTGCAAGGCCCGGGGCTTCATCTTCGCCGGGAGCGAGATCTACGGCGGACTGGCCAACACCTGGGACTACGGTCCCCTGGGCGTGGAGCTGAAGAACAATGTGAAACGGGCCTGGTGGAAGAAGTTCGTCCAGGAGAACCCCTATAACGTGGGGCTGGACGCCGCCATCCTCATGAACCCCCAGGTGTGGGTGGCCTCCGGCCACGTGGGCGGCTTTTCCGACCCCCTCATGGACTGCAAGGAGTGCCACGAGCGCTTCCGGGCCGACAAGGTGATCGAGGACTGGTGCCAGGAGAACGGCTTCGAGCTGGGCCACAGCGTGGACGCCATGAGCCAGGCCGAGATGAAGGCCTTCGTGGACGAGCACCAGATCGCCTGCCCCACCTGCGGCAAGTTCAACTGGACGGACATCCGGCAGTTCAACCTGATGTTCAAGACCTTCCAGGGAGTCACCGAGGACGCCAAGAACACCGTCTACCTGCGGCCCGAGACCGCCCAGGGCATCTTCACCAACTTCGTCAACGTCCAGCGCACCACCAGGCGCAAGCTGCCCTTCGGCATCGGCCAGATCGGCAAGTCCTTCCGCAACGAGATCACCCCGGGCAACTTCATCTTCCGCACCCGGGAGTTCGAGCAGATGGAGTTGGAGTTCTTCTGCAAGCCGGGCACCGAGCTGGAGTGGTTCCAGTATTGGAAGAACTTCTGCCACCAGTGGCTGCTGGACCTGGGGGTCAAGGACGAGAACCTGCGCCTCCGGGACCACGACCCCGAGGAGCTGTCCCACTACTCCAACGCCACCACCGACTTCGAGTTCGCCTTCCCCTTCACCGACTGGGGCGAGCTGTGGGGGGTTGCCAGCCGGACCAGCTTCGACCTCACCGCCCACCAGAACACCTCCGGCAAGGACCTGACCTACTTCGACCAGGAGAAGAACGAGCACTATATCCCCTACGTCATCGAGCCCTCCTTGGGCGTGGAGCGGATGCTGCTGGCCTTCCTGTGCAACGCCTACGACGAGGAGGTGGTGGACGCCGAGAAGAACGATGTCCGCACCGTGCTGCGCCTCCACCCCGCCCTGGCCCCCTTCAAGTGCGCGGTGCTGCCCCTGTCCAAGAAGCTGTCCGATAAGGCCCGGGAGATCCAGGCCGAGTTGTCCAAATACTTTATGGTGGACTTCGACGACGCGGGCTCCATCGGTAAGCGCTACCGCCGCCAGGACGAGATCGGAACCCCCTACTGTGTCACCGTGGACTTTGCCACCGTGGGGGACGACAAGACGGAGGCGGACCACGCCGTCACCATCCGGGACCGGGACACCATGGACCAGGTCCGGGTGCCCATCAGTGAGCTGAAGAGCTGGCTGGAGGAGAAGCTGGCCTATTGAGCGCGAACGCTGGGAGGCCGCCCGCAGGCGGCCTCCCAGATTTTTTTCATTTTCCGCGAAAAAACTGTTGACATTTCCGGGGGAATAGGGTACACTATCACTTGCCCCTGTCAGGGCGGCAATTACGACAAATGGCGGCGTAGCTCAGTTGGCTAGAGCACTCGGTTCATACCCGAGTTGTCACCGGTTCGAATCCAGTCGCCGCTACCATCCCGAAGAAGCGGCGATGGCCGCTTCTTCGGGCACCCGCTCTGACCCGCCCGCCTCGGGCACCACGGCCCGGTGGTCAAGCGGCTAAGACACCGCCCTTTCACGGCGGTAACACGGGTTCGATTCCCGTCCGGGTCACCATATATGGAGGCTTAGCTCAGCCGGTAGAGCGCTTGCTTCACACGCAAGAGGTCACAGATTCGAGTTCTGTAGTCTCCACCACAAAATCCCTAATTTCGCAAGAAATTAGGGATTTTTCATCACTTTTGGTTTAGAATTAGTATGGGTCAAAATCTGAATTGGGGCAAGACCCAGACCGCGACCCAAACGCCGAAAGGACACAATGGAGCGGATAGCAAAGGGGGTTACCATGGGCGGCTATGAGAGGGCGTTGGAGCTGTGGCGGCGCAAAAATATCACTACGGACGCCGAGCTGGCCGAGGCACTGAACGCCTTTGGCATCGCCTTTGCGTACCACTCTGGAAAAATTGAGAACGATAACGTTACCTATCACGATACCAGGGAGATTTTCGAGCACGATGGCGTTACCGCCTACACCGGCGATCTGCGAACGCTGTTTGAAATCCGCAACGCCAAGGATGCCTACGAGCTGTTTTTGTGCGCGTTTCGAGATCGCCGGCTTTTGGATGAGGCGTTCATCAAGGAACTCCAGTTCTGCCTGACCCAAAACACCTATGACACGAGGCGTTGGCAGTTGGGGGAACGTCCCGGTGAATACAAACACCACGACTATGTGACGGGCCGTGAGGAGATTGGAGCTGCCCCGGAGGATGTAGCAGACGAAATACGGGAGCTGCTGGAAGAATTGCTGGATGTGACTTCGGAAAATGTGTTGACGGTCGCGGCGTACTTTCATGCTAAGTTTGAGAACATCCACCCTTACGCGGATGGCAACGGGAGGGTGGGCCGGCTGGCGATGAATTATCTGCTGGTGCTCCATGGGCATCCGCCCATCATCATCCACGAGGAGGATTGTAAAGGGTACTACGCCGCATTGGAGGCGTGGGACGCCCGGCAGGAGCTGGGGCGCCGCTGCGGGAGTTTCTCATAGGGCAGACAGAAAAGACGTGGGAGAAGCAGGTTGCCCGTGCGGAGGGCATGAAGGGATAAACGCGGGCGGAGGGTATTTTACTTGTTCTACCTTCGTCTTGTTCTATTAGCCCGCCAGCTGGTGAGGGGAGGGTTCTCCGGTAGATGGTGGGCGGAGCATAACGAAGCGAACAGGAGCGGATGGGATTCCCGCGACGCCCCTGCCCTTTTCTGCTTCTGCTTTTCTCACATCGTTTGGTCTATAATACTGTTGATAGTATGCGCCACCCGCTTCATCTGCTGAATGGTATCGGTAACTGTCTTTCACAGAGCTTATTGGGCAACTCTTATTTCAATGAGGGTAGGCAAACGTTCTTCTCATTTGTCTTTGAGCTTTCGCATTATAAATGCCAATTGCTTAATACACCAACTAAAGAAAACAATACCAACTATTAACGAAGAGATTTCAATATACAAGAGTTTTTCTGTTACTTTATCATCGAGCTCAAGTATCATCAAAAAGAATGCTGAAACAATAGACGCTACGTTTGAAATCATACCCACAATTGCCGCTCGATGCAGATTGTTCAAATAGTCATTATCCCATAGCCGTTTAATTCTATCCTTATCAATTGTCGAAATTAGGATACTAATTCCTGTAAACAAAAACCCACCAATAGTTGCCGACATTGAAATTGCGTTATAATGAAAATCTGACCCCAGCATTTTAATTTGCTGGATATCAAATAGAGTGCTATTGAAAAGGGCAACAGTGACTCCACTTGATAAAAGCAGGACGGCAAAGAGCTTTATCCAATTCTTTCGCTCTGTTATTTTCCTCACCCCATTTCAGCAATCGTTGTGGAGTTTGGACAATTGCACTGCAAATGGTTGCCTATAAACCTATTTGAGATCACAGTGCTCTCAGAGTATTGTCCAATTATCGTCTGCTATATCTTATGAGCTCATGTTTGTTTTGGGTATATACATTAACAAGGGCAGCCTGAAAGTCCTCAAAAGTAAGGAAGGCTGCATCCTCATGGTTAAAAACAACGGTTTTAGTAAAGCTATACTGCAACAAATCATACGGCTGAGATCCTTCACCGTCATCTTTAGCATTAGCAAGTAATTTTTTTAAGTCATCCCCAAATTTTGATTTTGTAGAGGCAACTACCTCTGCCAAACTTCTGCCTGAACTAAAGATGCTTGCATTTCTTTTCGCAGTAAGAGTATATGTGGCTGTATGAGTTTTCACATTTCGAACCGCGTCAAAGTTCTCCGCGCTTACGCCAATATCGCTGAGAATTTTATCATCGGGGACAGAAACCACAACAGAAAGCTTGCTGATAGTTTTTTTGCGCATCACCACTTGCAAAATGTCATCGGTCATTATTGCGGCAAGTACCGCATGAATGCCCTCCTTTTCAATAAGGCATTGGTCAAATAAGGCACGAATAGCGGAAATTCTGGGAGCCCCATTTATTCCAATATAGCTGATTATGCCTGTCTCAAAATCAACTAGGCAAAATGTAAACAGTTCTAACAATTGAGTTTCTTTCATGGGAACGCCCTCAGTTTCAAGCGTTGTAGAGTCTCGCAATGCCACCGTATAGGAAGGGTTCTGCTGTCCAATTTTTATAAACGCACGTCGTTCTTCAAACTGAATTACTTCAATGACATATTGGTTGCCAAAAACAGCTATATCGATTGCTCTATGGTCATCAGTCAGCTTTTTCATTTGTTCATCGTATATTTTTTGAAAACAAGATTCAATCTCATCATTTGTCAAAGGCGTTACTCGAGGTCGTCGCTGTTTTGGAACAGCAACATGTTTTTCTAAGGAAAGACGATAAAATGATACTTTTCGTGTCTTGTTTGCCATAATTAATACTCCTTATGCAGTAAAATTCATTTTGAGAGGTCTCATCTACACGGAGTTACCTCATCAGTTAAATTCATTATAGCAAATCGACATAATGTTGTAAATATCGCATTTCAGAAGACAATAGTTGTACGATAGGATTCATCGAGCCAAAAATCTTGCCGGGCTGAAATTTTCCTGCCCAGCAAAGATTTTTACGTTTTCACATCGCCTGATCTATCACACTCCCGATGGTCTCCGCCGCCTCCCGCTTCATCCGCTGGGTAGCGTGGGTGTAGGTGTCCAGCGTGAACCCCGCGCTGTAGTGTCCCAGGGTGTTGGAGAGGGTCTTCACATCAACGCCATGCTGCAAAGACAAGGTGGCGAACGTGTGTCTGAGATCGTGAAATCTGATATGCTCGATCCCTGCCGCCGCCAGGATCTTCTCGTGGGTATGGCGGAAGGAGTCCGGGTCATACATTGTCCCCGTCTTGGGCGAGGGGAACATATACGGGTTGTCCGGGTGCTTCTCGTGTTCCAGAATGAGCAGATCTACCGCCTGCTTCGGGATGGGGATGGTGCGGATGGAGTTGCTGGTCTTGGGCTGGCTCACCTTCAGCTCACCGTTGATGCGGTTTACCTGTTTGGTCACAGAGATGGTCATGTTTTCCACGTCCAGGTCAGTCCAGAGGAGGGCCAGCAACTCACCCCGGCGCAGGCCGCTGGTGAGTTCCAAGTAGTAGGCCGGAAGGAAGCCGCGCCGGTTGGCCTCCTGGAGGTAAGCACCGATCTGCTCGGGGAGCAGCACCTTCATCTCCTTCTTTTCGATCTTGGGGAGCTTGCACCCCTCCGCTGGATTGGAGGTGATCAGCCGCTCCTTCACCGCCTGATCCAGTGCCGATCGGAGTACCCCGTGGATGCCGTGGATGAAGCGGTTGCTCAGGCCCTTGTCCTTCAACTCAATGTGGGCGTACCGCTGAACCCGTCCGGAGGTTTTCAGCTTGTTGTAGAACTGCTGGATCTGAATCGTGGTAAGCTTGTCCAGGCGGATAGAGCCAATGCCGGGGACGATGTGCTTCTCGATATAGTTGTTGTAGTAGTACGCTGTCTGCTCCCGGATGGAGGGTTTGGAGTAGGTCTCGAACCATAACCGCACCCACTCGGCCACCGTGTATTTGCCGCTGCGGACAACGTCCACCTTTCCGTTTTTCTCAATGGCTTGAGCCAACTTCTCCTTACATTCTTTCTGGGTTTTCGCCAGCACGTTTTTGTAGATGGCTTTGCCGGTCACCGGGTCGCGGCCCGCCGTGTAGCGCCCCTCCCAGCGTCCATCAGAGCGTTTGCGCAGGCTACCCTCGCCATTTGCCCGTTTCTTACCCGTAGTCAGTCACCTCCAGTTCTGATGTCGCCGTCATTGGCATCCATGCACTCGGCCATCATCCGAACACCCAGCCGGAAGCCCAGGATGAAGTTTTCCAGGGCCGTGATGCTGTCGATCTCCTGTTGCGATTCGACGAGTTTTGCCAAGACCGCCTGTCCAGCCTCGTCGAGCTGCTCTGTGAGCTGCTTTTCGAAACGGGTCACACGATCCGTCGCCCGTTTCAACTCTGAATTGGGCGCCATATCCTGCGTGTTGGGTGCTATGTTGCCGTAGTAGAGATCTTCCAAAGTGTTTCGCATTGTTCTCGCCTCCTGTAGCGACACACCATACCACAGGCCGGCGGGAATATCCATGGCAAACAGAAAGAATTATCAATCCAGACATATCTTTTTTCGCCTGCACTGGCAGTTCTTTTCTTTGAAGACAGTGGTGCAATCCACGTCCCCACACAACGGCTTACAAAGGGGCCGACGCCGCATTTCACCTGCGCAAGGTGTACGGATCCCACCCAGCCCACAGGATGGGCACAAGCTGCCTTACAGGGGCGGACACGGGGGAAAGAGGTTGGTCGGCGCTCCGCACTCGTGAAGCGCCGACCGTTTGCATTGCAGGGTGCTTATTCCGGGTAGCGAGTGTACAGCGTATACCCAGGCTGCTCCTCCAGCCACCATTTGAAGTACTGCCCTCCCCAGCGGGAATGGTTGTTGAGACCGCTCTCGGTGACTTTGACGTACTCATCTGTTTTGCTGATCACAACTACCACATGGCCATTGCTGCTGTTGTCATAGCGGATCAGGTCACCGGGGCGGATCTGATCCCAGCTGGGGCGGTCGATCCGCCGCCACGGGAGATTCCCAAACGCGGCATCGGAACACAGCGTGGCCCAGCCGGAGCAGTGGGTGCCCGGCGGTAGGGGCCGTTGCTGGTGGAGCGGTAGGGCGTTGGGAACTCCGTCCCCGTAGGGTAGGTCTGTTTCAGTTGTGCCAAGGTGGTCTGCACACTTTCCTCGGTGGGGGTGGATGGTACGGCAGGGACTTCTTCCTGGTACGGCGGTGTGCTGTCGATGTGGACGGAGTTAGTTGCGGCGTCATAGGTCACGCCGAAATCTACCTCTTTGCCGATGTCACGGAGCTTGACGTAGTTGTTGCCACCGATGCTGAAGGCGGTCATATCCACCCGCTGCCCGTCCACGTAGAAGGTCTGGGTGGTGGGTGTGGCGGTGAGCTGCTGGACGGCGGCACTGGCGGTGCCGCTCAGGGCGAGGCCGGCGAGGATGCCAAGACCCATGAAGATCGTTTCCCGTTTTCTGTTCATGCTGTGACGCTCCTTCCGATTTTGTTGTGCGTTTTACAAACACAACCATGCCGAAGGATCATCGTGAAGTCAAGAACAATCGGGGTAGCAGCGTGGAGAAAAGCAGGGCGGGAAATAAAGCACTTTGCACAGGCCCGGTTTGGATGTGGACATCAACCGCCCGCTGCCTGCGTGTCGATCCAAGCGATGAACTTCTCTTTTGGCACCACGATCCTACTGCCGATTTTCAGTGCGGGGAACCCTTCGCTCCGCGCCAGCTCATAGGCCCCTGCCCTGCTGATGCCCAGCACCGCCGCTACCTCCGGCACCGAGAGCATCAGCGGCAGTTCATCGTAGCTTTTATAGACGGCCTGCTTCATTCAAAGTCTCCGTTGTCATGCTCCCGCAGCACATCCTTGAATTTGATGCCACCGTTGGTTTTCTTTACCTCCTGCACGCACCGCCAGCGGAGATCGTCCAGCTGGCTGTCGTCGATCTCCAGCCCCGCCGCCAGCACGTGCATCATCATGCTCAGTTCTACAGTGAGCTTGAACAGCAGGCGGGCGATGCGGGTCTCGCTGCCTTGGACCGTGGCGCGAAAGGCCGACACCAATGCGGCGGGAAGATACTCCACGGCGCTGTCCGCGGAGATGTATCCGGCGTACATTTGCGCAGCGTTTTCCAAGAACTCGCTCCGGCTTTTGCAGTTGGCCTGATACATGGCCTTATCTATTGCTTTCAGAGTGGACGGGTAGAGCCACACTGGGATGCGTTCTTTCTTCTCGTGTTCAACAGCTATGTTTGTATTTTGGGACATTTTTACCTCCTGAATTTTGATAGACCACCTACAGCGACCACCTCGGAAAGCGGCCAGCCATGGGCATATCTTTGGATTTTAGATGATTTCGACCACCTACCACAGCCAAAAGGCTGAAAACCGACCACCTCCATCGAAGCCCCAACCCGCGTTGCGGGGCGGTGTTTCCCGGCGGGAGGGCGCGAAGCGACCACCCGCCTTTATCCCGCTGTAAAATCGAACGCCTGCATTGCCCCAAAAACCGGGCGAAAAAGTGATAGGTGGGTTGTGGCCGATTTTTCGGCCCTTTGCGAACCCAATCCCTGGGGCTTTCCCACATTCGCCCACAGCGGGCCACACGGGGGCCAACGCCGCGTTTTACGGCGTGGGAGGTGTACGGTTCCACCCGGCTATGGGAAGGGCAACACGGGGCCCCAAAACGCGAAACACGGGCTTTCACAATTTGAGCTGCTTTTGGCAAAGAAAAGGGCGGGCTCCTGGCCCTCAATAGCCGCTGGATTTTTCTCATCCTGCTCAACCGATTCAGCCTCTCATGCCGGCACTTGCCCTACGCCGGAGGGTTTTAACCGTTCCCCTTCGTCTTGTTCATAGATTACCCCGCCGCCTCGTGTTGGGGTGTGCCCCCAGGAGGCGGGGAGCGGGGGCTGTTCCTGAATGTAGTAGGCGTTGCTGGTCTGCCGGATACTGCCGTTGGGCCGATCCTGATATCGCTTGACCCGCCGGATGAACCCCTTCTGCTCCAGTGCGGCGATGGCCTCCCGCGCCGCTGTCTCGGAACAGTGGCAGTTCGCCGCGATAGTTTTCATGGACGGCCAGCACTTCCCCTTCTGCCCCGCGCTGCTGACCAGGAAGCTGTACACCGTGAACTGGATGGGTGTCAGGTGGTAGCTGAATAGTGCATTGCTGAGTTTGAAAAACCGTTCTCCTAAAATCATGGTACCTCCTAATTCTTGAAATTTGGTGTTGACTTTTTCCTACCCATGCTATAGACTTATCCTACTATCCTTTCCTATATGTCACTGTTGCGAGTGTAACAGATTTTGGAATCCTTGTCAAGTCTCATTATAATTATTTTATCATTATGTCTATTGGAGGGGCCATGATACACTACGAGTTTAAGACCTGCATTTCAGAAGGTGTGGAGCTGCATGGGTTCATGCAGGAGGAACCCAACGGGCAGCGCGTCATGTCCACGAGGAACGCCAGGTTTCCAGAAAGCCTGCTGTCCTTTCTGGACTTTGATATAGAGCAGATCCGTCTGGCGTTTCAGCCGCTGGCAGACGGGGTGCGCAAGGTCATTGCCGAAAAGAGTCGGGAAGAATCCGACCGTGTCTGCCAGATGTTCGCGGGCCTGACGAATTACCATCCCTACTTTGTGTTGCTCTTTTTGGATTGGAGATATCGTTTAGACAGGGCATGGTATCTCGGCTATGAATTCCCGCAGAATTATTTGCAGGTGGAGTACCTGGACGAGATGCCGGACAACCTTGAGCGGCTCCAGCGGCAGGCTTTAGACCTGCTCACCCATATCTGGGTGGAGGACACCAGCGAAAAATCCGTGGACGAAAAAATGACCGCCTACTACCTTGACGCGGAGCAGGCGGGGAAGGATGTATTTCGTTTTCGACCGCAGAAGATGAGCTATGAGCTGATGTACCGCCAGACCTTTGCGGAGTTTCTGTGCCCGGACACGGTGTATGACCTGATCGACTACCATCTGCGGGAGTGCCTGAAGCGGGAGATCAAAATGCGCCGGTGCAAAAACTGCGGACGACTGTTCGCGGTGACAGGCCACGGCGGGACGGAATACTGCGACCGTCCCGCCGATGACAAGGGCCGCACCTGCAAGGAGATCGGCGCGTTCCGGGTGTGGGAGAAAAGCAAGAGCACAGACGAAGCGTTCAAAGTATTCCGCCGGGAGTACAAGAAGCGGTTTGCCTGGATTAAGGCGGGGCGAATCACCAAGGACGAGTTTTACGATTGGAGTGAGAGAGCCAGGGAGAAGCGGGACGAGTGCGACGCAGGGAAGCTCACCCTGGTAGAGTTTGAGGTGTGGCTGAAGCAGTCGTAGCTGCTTCATCCGCACCCCATTTTCAGCACTATAATAGGGCCTCCACCTCGGCCCGTTCCGGCATGGAGCGGATGGCCCCTTTCCGGGTAGTGACCAGGTAGGCCGTCGTGTTGGCGAAGGAGAGCATCGTGGTGAGGTCACCCTTGGTCAGTCCGTCCAGCCCCCGTTCCAGCACGAAGTTCAGCACGCAGGCGCAGAAGGTGTCCCCCGCACCGGTGGTCTCGATGGTGCCGCCCAGCGTACACGCGGGAACGAATACCCGCTCGCCCTCATAGTAGGAGTAACTGCCCTCCGCCCCGGCGGTGACGTTGAGCAGCTTAATGTCGGGGTATTCAGTCCGTAGGATGGCCGCGCCCTTATCGAAATCGGTCTCGCCGGTCATAAATTCCAGCTCATTGTCCGCGATTTTCAGGATGTCGCAATGGGTCAAACCGTACATGATCTGTTTTTTTGCCTCGTCCAAACTGCCCCACAGGGGCGGGCGCAGGTTGGGGTCGAAGGAGATCAGCGCGCCCCCTGCCTTGGCGCAGTCCACGGCCTTCACCGTGGCCCGACGCACCCCCTCATGTGTCATGGACAGGGTACCAAAGTGGAAAATACGGCTGCTGGCAATCGCATCCAGGGGTAATTCATCCTCGGTGAGCATCATGTCCGCGCCGGGGTTGCGATAAAAGGAGAAGTCCCGGTCGCCGTTCTCAAAAGTTTTGACAAAGGCCAGGGTGGTGCGCGCGTCCTTGTCGAATATCAGATAGTCCATACATATCCCGGCCTCCGCCGCCACGTCCCGGAGCAGCTGGCCAAACATATCCTCTCCCACCTTGCCCACAAAGGCGCAGGAGCGTCCCAGCTTCTTCAGCATGGCCAGCACGTTGCAGGGCGCGCCGCCGGGGTTGGCCTCAAACAGGGTATTGCCTTGCCCACTTTGACCGTTTTCCGTAAAATCGATCAGCAATTCGCCCAAGGCGGTCACATCAAAACGCTTATCAGCCATGGCCTAATCCTCCCCATCAAAAGCAAGATCGTACTTCTCCACATCCACCAGCACCTGGCCGTCCGCTTCGAATGTAATGGCGTCCGCCTCCTGGCGGGTGTAGATCACCGCAGTGGCCGCCGCCTCGCCGTCATTGACGAACACCTCCACGCTGAACCGGTCCAGCACCACCCGGAGTTTGATCTCCCCATCCCGGGGGCTCACCAAAAAGCTGCGGGTATTGACAATATCCCGGGGCAGGCCGCTGCGGCAGCGGTCAATCTTCACAGTGCTCTCATCCGGCTTGTAGCGGATGATGGTGTCGTGCCGGCCGTCCTTTGCCACGTGGAGCCGGAACCAGCGGTAAGAGCCGGGGCTCATGGGCTTGACGGTGACGATCATGTCCAGCATCCGGCCCTGGATGCCGGGCAGGTTGGTCTCTCCGCTGACCAAAATGTGGTGGTGGATCACCGGGCTGTGCCGGTACGCCTCTATTTCACGCACGGGGCGCTGGTATAGCCGTCCCTTTTCAATGGACAGCTCCCGGGGCAGGGTCATCTGACCGAACCAGCGGCAGTGGAAGGGCTTTGCCCCCGCGGTGTCCCAGTTCTGCATCCAGGCGATCATGATTCGTCTCCCGTCCGGGGCCTCCAGCGTCTGGGGGGCGTAGAAGTCCAGTCCATAGTCGATGGCCTGCACCCGCTCCCGGGTGAAGCCTTTTTCTGGATCATAGCTACCCATGAGGCACATGGTTCCGTTGCCCGCATGAAATTCCAGGCCAATGGGGGTCATGTCCTGGGGGCTGGTGAGGATGATATGCCTGCCGTCCAGCTGGAAGAAATCCGGGCACTCCCACATCCGGCCATACTGGTTACGGCTGCGGTCCAAAACCCGAACCAGTTCCCCCTTGAAGTCCTCCATTCCCCGATAGAGCAGGATGGATCCGCTGCCGTCCCCGGTGCGGTTGCCGATGACGGCGTAAAACGTTCCGTCCTTGTCCCGCCACACCTTGGGGTCCCGGAAGTCGATGGTGCTGCCCCCCTCGGGCAGATCTTCGCCGTCCAATACTGGGTTATCCCCCCACTTTTCGTAGTCCACCCCGTCCCCGATGGCCACACACTGGGTCTGCACATCCTCCAGGAAGCCCTCGGCGTTGTGGTGGCGCTGGACGCCGGTGTACATCAGCAGCTGCCGCCCGTCGGGCAGCTCCACCGCGCCGCCGGAGAAGCAGCCGGAGGCGTCATATTCCTCGTCCGGGGCCAAGGCGCAGGGCAGGCGCTCCCAGTGGATAAAATCCTTGGTTTTCAGGTGCCCCCAGTGCATGGGGCCCCACTCGATGGAGTAGGGGTGGTACTGGTAGAACAGATGGCACTCCCCTTTATAAAACGAGAACCCGTTGGGGTCGTTCATCCAGCCGATGGTGGGGGTGGCGTGGAAGGCGGGGCGCTCGCTGTCGGGGATGTGGGGGCCGTACTGGGCCTCGAAATCCCGGGCCTTTTGCAGGGCTTCGCTGGTCATCGCGTGTAACCTCCTTGGCCGTCTCAAATCCAGATTATGATAAGGTCAGCCGGGGAAAATGTCAACCGGCTTTGGAAACGGGGCGGCACTGGGCCGCCCCCTTTCCGTCTTTTTCGCTTATTCCGCCGCGGCGTACCGCTCGTAGGCGCCCTGATAGGCCTCAATCAGCTTATCCATGCCGCACTTTTTGGACAGGTACTCCTTGTACTCCTCCCACTCCGCGTCGTCGGGGCCGCCGTCCCGGAGCCACAGGGCCTCCCGCTCCTTCACGGTGTTCTCAAAGTCGGTGCGGTACAGGTCGATGGTGTCCAGCTCCTCGCTGGTGAACACGCAGTCCACGGGGTAGCGGGTGAAGTCGTCCACGTAGTTGAACCAGAAGTTCTCCAGGTCCTCCAGACGCTGGACGGCCCGGGCCTCCATGTGGAACACGTCGGTGTAGTAGTCGGACAGGATCAGCTTGGGACCATTGCGCACCTCGTAGGCGCTCTTGAGCTCGCCGACGCTTTTCTTGAACTTGGCCTGGGCCTCCTCCTCCGAAATCGTCAGCCACATGCCGTCCTCGTCCTTCTCGGTGAAGTACACGCCGATGGGGCCGTACTGGAGCTGCATCACGTGCTCCCCGGTGTACCACTGGTCGTAGAACTTCAGCAAGTTGATGGGGCTTTTGCAGTCGGCGGTGATGGAGAGCTGGCCGGAGGTCACAGCGCTGCCCGCGGATTTGATGGTGACGGTGCACTTGCCGTCGGGGCCCTTCAGCGGGGGCAGGTAGACGTAGTCCTCCGCGTGTTCTCCGGTGAGCTCGGCGATCTCCCACCAGGTGGCCACCCCCACATAGCCCTGGGTGCACTTGGCGATGTACTGGGTGTCGGTCTGGCTGAACACCTCCAGGTCGATGAGCCCCTCCTCATACCAGTCGTGGTAGTAGGTCACCGCGTCCCGGTACTCGTCGCTGACGCAGTCGAACACCACCTGTTTGTCCTTGGTGAGCCGCAGGTCCATGCACACGTCGGACCAGTTGGTGACGCCGAAGGGGGCGTAGAAGATGTTCTGGCCCCAGCACCACTGGTCGAAGCCGAAGGTCATGGGGATGGTGGTGCCGGGATCGTTGCCGTAGATCTTGTGGGACATATCGTTGTCCTTGAAGGCCCGGAGGGCGGTTTTCAGCTCCTCCACAGTCTCGGGGACGGGCAGGTCCAGGTCGTCCAGCCAGCGCTTGTTGATCATGGAGAACTGCTGGATGGAGTGGATGGACATATCCTTCTCGTCGCCGATGGCCCCGGTGCCCATCATCTCGGCGGCGGGCAGGCCGTAGATGCCGCCGTCGTCCTGGGTGATGGCCGCCTTGATGGAGGGGTTCTCCTCCAAGATCTTGTACAGGTTGGGCATGATCTCCGGGGTGATGTAGGGGGTCAGGTCCAGGAAGGTGCCGCCCCGGCCGTACCGGGCCAGGTCGTAGTTGGAGAAGCCCACGCCCTGGAAGGCGTCGGGCAGGTCGCCGCCGGTGATGCGGATGTTCACCTGCTCGCCCAGGGAGTCGCTCATGACCTCCCAGTCGATCTTGATCCCCGCGGCCTCGGCCATCTCGTTGAGGACGGGGTTGTCGTCATAGCCGGAGGACAGGGCGGAGATATCCCCCACCACATGGAACTCGGTCTGGTCGGTGTTCATGTTGACCTCGCCGTTGTTGACGCTGCCCACCCTGCCCAGGCCGCAGCCGGACAGCAGGCCCAGGCCCAACGCCGCGCACAGAGCGCCGGAAGCCATTTTTTTGATGTTCATGTTCACGCGCTCCTTTCTCAGCCTTTGACCGCGCCGGCCATGAAGCCCTTCTCGAAATATTTCTGCACGAAGGGGTAGGCAATCAGCATGGGCAGGGCCGCCACGATCATAGAGCTGAATTTGATCATCTCGGTGAGCTTGTTCAGCTCGGCGAAGCCGCCCTCGATCATGCCCGCCTGCTCGGTGGAGGCGGCGCTCTTGATCAGGATGCCCCGCAGCACCAGGGGCAGGGGCTGGCCCTTGCCGCCCAGGTAGATCATGGCGGTGAACCAGTCGTTCCAGTAGGCCACCATGGCGAACACCGCCTGGACGGCCAGGATGGGCATGGACAGGGGGATGACCACACTGATAAAGGTACGGAACTTGGACGCACCGTCGATCTCGGCGGCCTCCACCAGGTCGTGGGGGATGCTGTTCTGGAAGTAGTTGCGCACGATGATCATATTGCCCACCGCCACGCCGCCGGGGAGGAACAGCGACCACATATTGCCGATCAGGCCGGTCTGTTTCACGATCAGGTAGGTGGGGATCATGCCGCCGCCGAAGTACATGGTGAACACGAAAAATAGGCTGAGGAACTTGCGCCCCGGCAGATCCTTCTGGGCCAGGGGGTAAGCGATGATGTACAGCATGACCACGGAGAAGATGGTGCCGATGACGGTGTACTTCACGGAATTGAAGAAGCCCGGCATGATCTTGGGGTCGGCGAACACCGCCTTGTAGCCGTCCAGGGTGAAGTCGCTGGGCAGCAGGAAGGTCTTGCCCGCGTACACGTCGTAGGGGTTGGAGAAGGAGGCGATGACCACGTAGTACAGCGGGTAGGCCACGATGAGCAGCACGATGACACAAATCGCCACCAGGATGATGTCGCTGGTGCGGTCAGAGATACCCTTTGCCTGTTTGTTCATGTGCCCACCCCCTTAGACAAATTCCACGTCCGAGGCATTGGACGCGATCTTATTGACCACCAGCAGCAAAATGATGTTGACGGCGGTGTTGAACAGGCCCACGGCGGTGGAGTAGCTGTATTTGGCCTGCTCGATGCCCTGCTGGTACACGTACACGGCGATGACGTCGGAGGTGGCCTTATTCAGGTCGGTCTGGAGCAGCCACACCTTTTCAAAGCCCACGTTCATCAGGCCGCCCGCCGCCATGATCAGGTTCAGGATGGCCATGGGCAGCAGCTCGGGCAGGTCGATATGGAGAATCCGCTGGAACACCGACGCGCCGTCCACCTTGGCGGCCTCGTACAGGCCGGGATCCACGTTGGCCAGGGTGGCCAGATAGATGATGCAGCCCCAGCCCGCGTCCTGCCAGATGCCGGAGGCGATGTAGATGGTGCGGAAGGCGGAGGACTGGGTGAGGAAGTCGATCTGGGTGCCCAGGATCAGGTTCAGCAGGCCGCCGGTGGGGCTGAGGAAGATGCGGATCATACCGCAGATGATCATGGTGGAGATGAAGTGGGGGGCGTAGAGCACGGTCTGCACCACCCGCTTGAAGCGGTGGAACCGAAGCTGATTGATGATCAGAGACAGGATGATGGGGATGGGGAAGCTCCACAGCAGGCTGAACAGGCTGATGAGCACCGTATTCTTGATCATCCGGAAGCAGGTGGGGGCGTTGAAGAACCGGGCGAACCACTGCAGGCCCACCCACTCGCTCTCCAGGAAGCCCAGGTTGGGGTCGAAATCCCGGAAGGCAATCTGGATGCCATACATGGGGATGTACTTGTATACCACCGTCAGCACCACGGGGATCAGCAGCAGGGCGTACATCTGCCAGTTGTCCGCCAACCGCCGGCCCAGGGACTTGGTGTGAACCGGGCGGCTCAGGGCCGCCGCCCCCGCCGCGGAGATCCGCCCGCCCGCGGGTATATCCGGCGCGGCGGTGCGGCCTTGGGATATGTTTTTGCTCATTTGCGCTCACTCTCCCTTGAATCTTGTGCTCCATATAATGTTTCACGGAAACGATCCCGGCGGATTTCTTGGCGTCGCCGCTTCCAATTTGCGTGAAACGTTATATAGAATGTGCTTTTATCGTAGCAGAAGGGTAGGAAGATGTCAACCCATTTCCGGGTAAAATCCGGCGAACTTCCCAATTTTATTGGAGGTGTACAAGATACACCGCCCAAATTTGTGCAAACCGGATAAAAATATCGTTTCATGAAAAAATCGTGAAATTTCACTTTACAAGCCCCCTCCCCTTCTGCTATGATAGGCTCATCGAAAGCGGGCGGGCCGAAGCACGGCCCGCATTATGAAATGTTTCACAAGGAGGGAGCGCCATGAAGGGGACAACGCCCACCATGAAGGACGTGGCCCAGGAGGCCGGGGTGGCCCTGGGCACGGTGTCCAAGGTGTTCAACGGCCTGCCCGTGGGAGAGAGCTACCGCCTCAAGGTGGAGGAGGCCGCCAAGCGCCTGGGCTACCAGGTGAACCAGTACGCCCGGGGCCTGCGCTCCGGCAAGACCTACACCGTAGCGGTGATCCTGCCGGGGGTGGACAACCCCTTCTTCGCCGCCCTGGCCCAGCACCTGTGCGCCGCCCTTATGCAGCGGGAACACCGTATGCTGCTGTACGTCACCGCCTCCCACCCCGACGCGGAGCGGGAGTGCGTGGGGATGGTGCGCCAGAATAAGGTGGACGGCGTGATCGGCCTGACCTACAACCCCCTGGAGCTGGACGAGGAGCTTCCCTTCGTCAGTATCGACCGCTGCCTGGGCCCCGGCATCCCCTGCGTGGCGGCGGACAACTACGGCGGCGGCCGGCTGGCGGCGGAAAAGCTCCTGGAGCTGGGCTGCACCCGGTTGGCCTTCCTGCGCACCGGCTCCGCCAGCCCCAGCGAAACGGACAAACGGGGGGACGGCTTCGAGATGGCCTGCCGGGCCCGGAATGTTCCCTATGACGCCCTGCGGCTCAACGACGGGGAGGATTTTGCCCGGTTCCGGGCCTTCTTCCAGGAACACATGGCTGCCGGGCGGCTGGACATCGACGGCATTTTCTGCTCCACCGACCTGCTGGCCTGGCAGGTGCAGGGGATGCTGTCCGAGCTGGGTGTCCGGGTGCCGGAGGACGTGCAGATCATCGGCTTTGACGGCGTGCGGCATTTCGACCAGGATAAGCTGTATTGCTCTACCATCGTCCAGCCGACCCAAAAGCTGGCGGAAACCGCCGTGGATCTGCTGCTGGCCAAAGACCGCTCCAATATCCCGGCGCTGGTGTGCCTCCCAGTGAGCTACGCCCCGGGCGGCACCACGAGGGAATAGGGCATGGCCAGCGAATATTTGAAGTGGAAGTACCGGGATGTGCAGCGCCGGGAAACCGTCGTCATGACCCCAGCGGAGAAGCGAAAAAACTGGTGGCACTACCACAAATGGCACGTAATCATCGGCCTGACGCTGGCTGTCCTCTGTGTGTATCTGCTCTGCCAAGCCCTGGGGGTCGGTCAAATCAGGCCGGACTACCAAGTGGCCTACGTGGGGACAGACGCCCTGCCGGGGGACACCGCCGCCGCCATCGAGCGCACCTTTGCCGCGCTGGGCGAGGATTTGAACGGCGACGGCCAGGTGGTGGTGCGGCTCAACCAATATGCCTCCACCAGCGGCGCGGACACCGGGGCCGCAGCTTCCGCCGAGGTGACCTTGATGGCCGACCTGCTGGAGTGCGAGAGCTATTTCTTTCTACTGGAAGACCCGGAGTGGTTCCAGGCGAACTACCATTCCCTGTGCCGCCTGGACGGCTCCCTGCCGGAGGACGGCGATTACTCCGCCGACGGGATCTTCCTGGCCTGGGGCGATTGTCCGGTGCTGGCCGGGATGGAACTGGGCAGATATTCCTATGATCTGCTGGGCGAGACGGTAGAGGGAGACAGCGGCGAGCTGGTTTCCAAGCTCCACCTGGCCCGACGGGGCTTTTGGACGGAAAAAACCGCCGCACACCCGGACGGGTGCGCGGCACTATGGGAGAAATTGACGGAAGGGGCGGTTTCATGAAACGGACAGTGGTATGTCTACTCATCGCGGCCCTGTGCCTGGGATTAGCGGGCTGCGCGGCGCTCCCCACCCCGGAGAAGGCCGCGGACGGTGCTGCGTGGAACGAGGAGTGGGTCACGGTGGGCGGCATCGTCGGCGTGGACACTCCGGACGGCATGACATCCCGGGAGAACAACGAGGCACTGGCGGCCAACGGGATGCATTACGCCACCTGGTCTATGGGCGAGGGGAGACCCTACATCAACGCGGACGGAGAGGAGGCCACCCTGTACGATGCCCAGGTCTATCTCCTGCTGGGTGGCTGCAAATCCGGGGAGGAAGCCCAGGACACCATGGCCCAGTGGCAGGAGATGGCCCAGACACAATATACTGTCGGTGAAACGGCTGAAGCGGTCCACAATGGCCAGGAGCTCAGCCTCATCACCTACACCTTTGACGGGGAAGCCACCCCCTACGCCCGGGGAGCCTCCGCCTTCGGAGTGTATCGGAACTACGCGATCAGCGTGGAGTTCACCTGCCGGGAGGGGTTTGACGGCGACGCGGAGGAACTGCTGGCCCGGTTTTTGGACAACTGCCATTACGCCATGCCATAGAGGAGGACATATCATGGGAATGTTTATTCGGGAGGATCCCGGCTATGACGAGAGTGTCCGCCAGACAGGCTTCAACCGCTACAAGCAACTTCTTGGCATTCGATTCGGCCAATGGTGGAAGGTGAATCTGCTGACACTGCTGGGATGCCTGCCCCTGGTCGCCGGGATCGTCTATTCCATCGGGGTATCCAGCGTGCTGGTGCTTCTCCCCTGCTCCGTTTTGGGCGGGATGATCGCAGGGCCGTTTCTGGCAGCGCTGTACGACGCCATCCTCCGGGGGTTACGGGACGACCCGATGCCGTGGAAGGACGCCTATGCACGGGCTTGGAAGCAAAACTGGCGGGGAAGCCTGATCCCAGGGGCAATCCTGGGGCTGATGTCCGGGCTGTACGCATTTATGGCTATGCTGTTTTGGTGGGCGGAGACGCCGCCCAGCCTGGGCACACTGCTGCTCTACCTGTTTTCCCTTCTGCTTCTGCTGGTTCTGTGTACGCTGTACTGGCCCCAGCTGGTGCTGTTCCGCCAGTCCCCCGCCATCCGTCTGCGCAACTGCGTTTTGTTCTGTGTGAAACACTTCTGGCGGGTGATGGGCACAGGTCTGCTCCAGCTGGCCTATATCGCGGTACTGGTATTATTTGCCCCCTGGTCGCTGTTTCTGCTGCTGGTTACGGGAGCGTGGTATATTGTCTTCCTGGTGCAGCTATTGATTTATGATCAGATGGACGAGGCATTACAAATTGAGAAGCAGTTTAACGGAAACATCAATAGTTTGATGTGACAATTTCGTCAAGGCCTCTGCCGATCAAACGGCTGCAATACTTGTTCTGCTTCATATAGTTCTATTACCCCATCACTTGGCGAAGAGGGGTACCCCCGCCAGGTGGAGGGCGGTAAACAAAATTTCTGAACATTGTCAACACAAATCGGGTTAGTGTAGCTTTTTGATACGACACCCGCACATATGGGATCTTTGCGCTGACCCATACTCCGACCCAGACTACGAAACGAGCGGATGGAAACAATGGACGGGGCAGCTCCGAAGAGTAACCCCGTCCTGATTAAACAGCGCCAAACGGACACAAAAGCACCGATTTTATGTTCATACGAATCTTCACACGCAAGAGGTCACAGATTCGAGTTCTGTAGTCTCCACCATAGAAGCTCCCAAAATCGCAAGGTTTTGGGAGCTTTTCTTTTGTTTTCTCGTCTAAAAGTTCAGCCTGTTGGGCGTGTCCCGCATATGTCCCGCAGGAGGCCCCGAATTCCTCAAACCGTCAGCCAGCCTTGGGAGCCTGGAACAACGCCGCGTCCACCACATTCCCCAGCCGTGCCATATCGCCTTGGAGGATATGGCCGTATATGTTGAGCGTGGTAGAAACATCGCTGTGCCCCAGCCATGCTTGAATGTCCTTCACATCGCAGCCGCCCTTGCGGAGCGTGTTCACCGCGCTGTGCCGGAGGTCGTGGAAGCGGATAACGGGCACGTCGTTTGCCACCAGCACCCGCCGGAAGTGGTGGGTCACAAAATCCGGGTCAATGGGGGTGCCGTCCGGCTTCACGCAGATATACCCACTGTCGGTGTAATCCCGGCCAAAGAGCCTCTTGTTTTCCTCCTGGCGTTCCCTGACGCTTCCCAGGTACTCCCGCATGGAGGCCGTCAGGGGCAGTACCCGGTTGCTGGTGGCCGTCTTGGTGCTGTCCGAGTATAACACCCTGCCATTGGCTTTCACCGCCGTGTGGCAGATGTGGAGCGTTCCCGCTTCCATATCCACCGCGTCCCAGCGGAGGCCGCACACTTCCGAGCGGCGCAGACCGTAGGTGACGCCCAGCATGAGCACCGTTTCCAGGGGGTCTCCCCGGAACAACTGCAAAAGGTCCTGCAACTGTTCTGGGGTGCAAGCCATGGCCCCGGTGTACTTCTGCTTGGCGGGCAGCTCGACTTGCGTGGAGGGGTTAAAGGCGATCAGCCCCAGGCGGACCGCGTGATCCAGGTACTTGTGGATATTGGCGTGGTGCTTGCGCACCGTGTTTGGGGAGAGGCCCGCTTTCCCCTGTTCGCTGTAATAGCTCTGGAGCAAAGGCGGAGTGAGGTCTTGGAGTTTGAGGCCGTGGAAGGGCTTGTGCTCGGAAATGTAGCGGTCAAAGGTGAGATCGTACTGTTCCAGGGTGTTTTCCTTCACCTTGTAGGCCATCACATTGTCCAGCCAGTCCCGCATGAAGTCCAGAAACAACACGCGCTTATCATCCAGGGGGGCGCATACTGTTGGGCCAGCTCTTTGAGGCGATTGTCCAGCATCTGCTGCGCCCGCCGCTTGTTGCCCTTCACTGGCAAGCCTGTGCTGTCCGACTTCTGACGGCGTTGGCCGCTCTTGCCCACGTAGGGCCGAACCGCCAGATTGTCGAAACGAACAGGGATGGAGAAAGTTGAGATGTAGCTGAGGCAGTCATGGCATGATTCGCAAAAGGGCATTCCTGCCTCAGTTTCTGGAGGGACTCTCCTTTATGAAACGACGGTGCAACATTGCATCGTCACCGCCCGCCCCATGATTCCAAGCGAAAGATCCCCCGTCTGGGGGATCTTTCGTTGCCCCGGAACAGGCAACGGCGGGGCCTTTATCCCTCCCCGGTGGGAGGGATAAAAATATGCAACACACAGACAAGTACAAGCTGAACCTGATCGAGAACTCGGACGCCTTTTCCCCGGATGCGCTGAACGAGAACATGCAGAAGCTGGAGGCCGCCCTGGAGGAGGTGACTGCCCACGCCGACGCCGGGGACCAAGCCGAGGCCGCCGCCCGGGCCGCGCTGGCCCAGCGGGTCACAGCCCTGGAGGCCCGCAGGGCGGTCGTCGGGACCTATACCGGCAACGGCATCAAAGCTGGGCAGACCATCGATCTGGGCTTCACCCCCGCCGCCGTTTTGCTGGGTAAGGACGGGAAGGGCCTGTATCTGCTGACCCCGGAAAATCCGGGCATCTACCCCACGTCGCCGCCGTATTTGCAGATCGTGGAGGGCGGCTTCCGGGTCACATACAACGAAGTTTCTTACGCTGACGGCGGGTGGAACACCCCAAATCAAAAATACTTCTTCGCCGCCCTGCTGTGAACGGACAGGAAAGGCCCCCGGGAAAATTCCCGGGGGCCTTTTTTGCTGTGGGATTGGAAGTTTGCGGAGATCAGGTCGAAGTGACGCTGAGCACGTAGATGATGGACACATCCAGGCCGCTGTTCACGATGGCCACGTCATCAATCTTCCAGCCGCTGGACACCGCGTTGTTCAGGTCCAGCACGGACTCGAAGGCGGCGTGGGACACGCTGTCGGTGGAGGTGCCGTTGGTCAGGTCGACCACCTTGGCGTTGTCCACGCGGTAGACGGTGCCGGTGCCGTTGTCGCGCCAGATACCAGTACCATCCTCGGTCACAGTGCCGCCGAAGTAGGCGGTGGACAGGTTGCTGGTGGCCACGTAGCTGTAAGGCACGTCGGTGCCGGTATTGGCGGGGTCGGACCAGCAGAAGTTGCCGTTAGCGGTGCGGACACCGTCGCCGGGGGCGCCGGGCGCACCGGCGGCCACCACCTGAGCGGCGTACACGGGCTGGCCGTTCACGGTCTTGGTCTGACGCAGGGTGTAGAAGGCATCAGCGGCGGTCATGCCGGTGCCGGCGGAACGGCTGGTGACAGTCCCGTCCACGGACTCGATGAAGTAGTAGCCCTTCACGCCGTCGTTGTACAGCACGAACTGCTCGTACTCACTGTTCAGCATGGTGCCGGTGGGCACGGCGCTGTTGGAGAAGTACAGGCTGCTGGTGCTGCGGCCGCTGATCTGGGTGTTGGACAGGATCACCGTGTCGATGATCTCGTTCTGGGTGGTGTCCATGTTGTTGTAGCGGTCGGCGCGGGTCAGGTAGAAGGTGCTGTCCGTGCCGGAGGTGTTGTCGATGTTCACGCTGGTGGAGCCGTTCAGGAACTCGGCGATGCCGGTGTAGGTGTCCACCTTCAGGTCGGCGGTGCCGGAGCCGGTGACCACGATGAACTTGGTCTCGTTGGTGATCAGACGGCTGATTGCATTCGTGTCGTTAGCAACGCTCTTGGTGTTCACCCGGGCGAAGCCGTTGGCGGCATCCGCGGCGGTCAGGGTCCAGTCAGTGCCGCCGTTGTAGTGCGCCAGGGTCTTGCCGTTGGCTTCTACGTTATACGAATTGTTGTCGACGCTGCCAATGGGGCCGCTATGCGTCACGGGGTTGAGCAGGTTGCCCGCATCATCGATGGCGAAGCCCATGTTGCGGCCGGGCAGGATCTGGTTGCCCACGCCGGTGCCGGGAGTGGCATCGGCCAGATACTTCCGGGTCAGGGTCATGATGAGATTGTTGGCACCGTCATCCTCAGTGCTGTAGCCCGTGGCCAGGGTGTTGTCGCGGTAGCGGGTGGTGGTGTCGCCGGCGGTGATGCTGGTCATCACGTGGTTCTCCACGATCTCGCCGTCCCAGTTGACGCCGGTGATGGCGTACTTGATGGTGCCGGTGCCCAGGCCGCCGATCTCATAGTCGGCGAAGGTGCCGTACAGGAAGGAGAAGTCGGTGCCGGTCTTGACGCCGATGAAGCGGCCGGTCTTGTCCTTGTAGATGGTCAGGTTCTGGCCGAAGATCATGTTGGCGTTGGTCAGCTCGGTGACACACTTGCTGATCATGTGGATCGTGGTATCAGCCGCGGCGCCGTCAGCGCTGGTGCCGTTCATGATGCCGGAGCGCTTCAGGGTGGTGCCGTCCGCCAGGTCGATGGAGATGGCGTCGTTCTGATCGTTGTTCCACTTGTTGGTGGTGCTGGTGCTGTAAGCGCTGGCGACGATCTGGTTCTCCTCGGTGATGGCGTTCTCCAGCTTGTAATAGTTCTCGAACTCTTCGTGATTGCCATCGTAGACACCGCTGGCAAGCGGATTGTCAGTGCCGATGATGTTGGTAGCAAGGACCATGGTACCCAGATTCTTCTCGGAATTGGGGGTCAAAGCGCTCTCCTTGAGCGTACCGCCTGCGGCAGTGCTGCCCAGCCGAGAGGTCACGCCGGTGGTGTTGCCCAGGGTCAGGGTCTTGGTGTTGGCGGTGGTGTCCTTCTTGTCGATGCGGGCCAGCTCGTTGTACACGTTGACGGCCACATCAACAGTCTTGTCATCGTTGTTGGACACCAAGTAATAGGTTTCAACTTCGCTCGTAGTCGGGGTAATGGCTGTTTCCCCAGTGGGAATCGGAGTGTCCTGATGGCTCAGGTTAATGCTCTGATCCGCCGTCGCGTCGATCCGGGAGTACATCACGCTCCAACGGGTTTTAGCTGTGTTGGCGAAGCCGGCGTTCTTGGCCGCGCTGCGCAGACCCACCGCACCACCGGCATTCGCGGTGCTGGTGATGTCAGCATCGGTAGCGTACACGTGCTTGGCCAGGGTGGCCTTGTCGAAGGTGGCGTAGACGGTCTTGAACTCGTCGTCCACCTTGCGGCTCCCACCGCCGCCAGCAGTCCAGTTGATCTCCTGAACGGCGCTGTCGCTGTTGCGGTCGTACCAGATTTTGAACTTGTGGCCGAACATGTCGATGCCGGTCTTCGTGTTGTAGGAGAAGGTGATGTTCGTGCTGTTCCCATCAAGCTCGGCATAGCTATCATAGGAGTAGCTGCCGTTGGAGTTCTGGACGCCGTTGATGTACAGCTCGCCCAGCTTGGTGTAGTCCTCGCCGGTGTCCTGGTTGCCCACGATGATGCCGGTGGTGTGGGTCAGGCCGAAGATCTTCTGGCCCAAGGTGGGACGCAGGGTGTCGCCCAGCATATCCTCATACTTGTTGTAGCCGGCCATGGGGGTGTACTCCACCATGTGGACATAGGCGGCGGTCCGGAACAGCAGGGAGGCCACCACGTCCCGGCGGGAGGGCTCATACAGCCGGTCGCCGTAGTGGGTGGACTTCACGTCGTCCAGGATGCCCAGCTGGGTGGACAGGGCGGACACGTTGGTCTGCCAGGTGGCGCCCTCGAACTCGCCGTTCTTGTCGTAGCCCACGGCGCGCAGCACCATGGCCAGGACCTCGTAGCCGGTGACGGAGTCATAGGGGTTGAAGTAGCCGCCGTGGCCCTTGATGTAGCCCGCGTTGGCGCAGTAGCCCACATAGCCCGCGAACCAGTCGGTGCTGCTCACGTCGGCGAAGTTGCCGTAGTCCTTGTACAGGTCCTTGCGGCTGTCGCTGGTGTCGCCGGTGGCCAGGCGGTAGATCAGGGCCGCCACCTCGGCGCGGTTGATGGTGTCGGCGGGGCGGAAGCCGCCCTCGTCGCCCTGGAAGACCTTCATGCCGGTCAGCACGTCGGCGGCCTCAACGAACGCTTCCGTGATCTGGTCGGCGTCGCCGAAGGTCTTGACGGGGTTGGCGGCGCTGGCGGACAGCATGAGGCTGAACGCCATGACCATCGCCATGACCAGCGCGAGGAACTTCTTCAAGTTTCTCATTGGATCTGTTTCCTCCTTGTAAGTTTTTGCCGATTTTTCGCAACTTTTCAGCGGCTTTGATCGGGATGAGCCATCCTCTCTAAATTTCCTGTTTTTGCTGCATAGTTCTTTATTTATCCAGGTATAGGGGTGATTTTAGGCCCGTTTCTCCTATATGTATCCAAATCAGGGCTCTGCTTCCAGAAGTCCTCTCATGTTGAGGATTTTTTGGATTTTTATCCTATCAACGGCCGATTTCAGGAACTTTTCGCGATTTGAGAGGAAGAGCAGTCCTCTAACGGGCAATAACATACTGAAGGTTTGGTAGGTGATGCCTCCGCAGGCGGAGTTACGGTGATTGGGAACTGCAAAAAAGGATCGCAGCCTTATAATATCCTGTTCGTGGTTTATAGGGCATCGCGCTGGACCAACTGCCGGCGTCCCGGCCATAACCCCGATTTTTCTCCCCTCCCGCATTTGCGCAAAGGGCGCAGATGTGGTATACTGGGCAAAAGGGGCGATGATGATGGAGCTGCAGCAAAGCCAAAAACAGACCCAGGTGTTGACTCCCCAGATGGTTCAGGCGGTGAAGATCCTCCAGATGGGGGTCCCGGAGCTTCAGGAGTACGTGGCGGAGACGATCCAGGAGAACCCCGTGCTGGAGCTGCCCGAGCCCTCCGACGCCCCCGCCCCCGATGACGACATGGCGCGGAAGCTGGAGTGGCTGAAGAGCACCGACCGGCAGAACGCCTGGTATCACGCCCAGGACGCCGAGGACGAACGGGGCGACTGGCTGTCCCGCCAGGGGTATTTCGTGGACGAGGACCGGGATCTCAAGCGGTATCTTCTGTCCCAATTCATGGGGATCGACCTGGACGGGCAGATCATGGACGCCGTGGAGTTTTTGATCGGGCGGCTGGACGATAACGGGTTTTTGGAGGAATCCATCGCCTCGCTGGCCGCGCTGTCCGGCATCGACCTGGCCGTCATGACCCGGGCGCTGATCGAGCTCCAGGCCGCCGAGCCGGTGGGGGTGGGCGCGCAGACCCTGACCGAGTGCCTCAAGCTCCAGCTGCTGCGGATGAGCGGCGACCACCGCCTGGCCATCCGCATCGTGGAGGGGCACCTGGACGATCTGGCCCGCAGGCGGTACAACGTCATCGCCAAGGACCTGGGGGCGTCCCGGCAGGAGGTGGAGGCGGCCTGCGCCCTGATCCGGGGGCTGGACCCCAAGCCCGCCTCCGGCTTCTCCGGCCAGGAGGACCCGGTGTATATCGCGCCCGACGTGATCGTGAACGCCCAGCCCGGCGGGTTCGAGGTGGTGGTCAACGACTGCACCATGCCCAGGCTGAAGATCAGCCCCTATTACGCGGAGCTGATGCGCACCTCCGACGACAAGGAGGTCCGGGGCTACCTCAGCGAGAAGGCCGCCCAGGCCCGGTGGGTGATGCGGGCCATCGACCAGCGGCACTCCACCCTGCTGCGCTGTGCCCAGCAGATCGTGGAGCGGCAGGAGGGCTTTTTCCGCTCCGGCGCCGCCCACCTGGCCCCCCTGACCATGGGAGAGGTGGCCCAAGCCATGTCGGTCCACGAGTCCACCGTCAGCCGGGCGGTCCGGGACAAGTACCTCCAGTGCGGTTGGGGCACCTATCCCATGAGCTACTTTTTCTGCCGGGACCTGGGCGGGCAGACGATGGAGGACGGGGTGTCCCCCAACGCGGCCAAGGCGCTGCTGAAAAAGCTGATCGACGGGGAGGACAAGGCCCATCCCCTGTCCGACCAGAAGCTGTGCCAGAAGATGGGGGAGCAGGGTTGTCCCATCGCCCGGCGCACCGTGGCCAAGTACCGGGAGGAGCTGGGCCTGCCCGGGGCGGCGGGGCGCAGGGAGCGGGAGGGCTGAGTCCCCCGGAAAAAGAGCGGATACAGGGCCGCGGGGCCCTGCAAATAAGATAAGAGGAGCGTGTCGTCATGAAAGATCGAAATTGTGCCTACTGTATGCGGGAGGAGCGGGGGGAGCTGCTGGACGCCTTCGGCATCTTCATCTGCGAGCTGAGCGTCAGCAGCCTGATCCTCTTCAAGGAGCAGAGCCACCCCGGGCGGTGCATCGTGGCCTATAAGGACCATGTGGGCGAGCTGGTGGACCTGACGGAGGAGGAGCGGAACGCCTTTTTCGCCGACGTGGCCCGGGCCGCCAAGGCCATCCACGCCGCCTTCCACCCGGACAAGGTGAACTATGGGGCCTACGGGGACACCGGGCGGCACCTCCACTTCCACCTGGTGCCCAAGTACCGGGACGGCTTCGAGTGGGGCGGGGTGTTCCAGATGGACCCCAAGCAGAACACGCCGTCGCCGGAGGAGCATGAGGACATGATCCGGCGCATCAAGGCGGAGCTGTGACGGCGAAAGCGGACTGGAAAACAGGACCGGCCGGACCCTTTTGGGTCCGGCCGGTCTTTTCCCGGGCGGCGCGGGCAAAAAGAAGGGGGCGGGCCATTCGGCCCGTCCCCTTTGCTGGTCTATGCGGTTTGCGCCAAAAACAGATCACTGCAACAATTGCAGGACCCCCTGGGGCACCTGATTGGCCTGGGCCAGCATGGCCTGGGCGGACTGGATCAGGATGTTGTTCTTGGTGTACTTCATCATCTCGGCGGCCACGTCGGTGTCGCGGATGGTGGACTCGGCGTCCTGGATGTTCTCGGTCATGACGGACAGGTTGTTGATGGTGTGGTCCAGACGGTTCTGGGTGGCGCCCAGAGTACCGCGGATGTCGGACACCTTGTTGATCGCGGCCTTGATCACGTCGATCGCGGCGGCGGCGCTGGTCTGGTCGTCGATGCGGATCTTGTCGATGCCCAGAGAGTCGGTGTGGATGTCCTTGATGTTCACCTTCAGCTGGTTGAAGTCCTCGGCGGTGTCGCCGATCTGGAGGGTCAGGGACTTGCCCGCCTCCTTCACCACGTTGGTGGTGGACTGGGCGCTGCCGAACGCCTGGATCTGATTCTCCAGGCCCCAATCCTTCTCGGTCAGGTTGGCGCCGCCGGTGTAGGTGGTGCGCTCGTTGACCACGATCATGGTGCCCCGCTCCTCCACCTGGACGTCGAACATCTCGTTGTCCTTGGCGGCCACGGACAGGCGATCCAGCGCCTTGCGCAGGTCGTTATTGTACGCCACCTGATCGGCCGGAGTGGTGGAGTCACCCATCGTCTTGTTCAGATTGGTCAGGTCACGGATGTCAACGACCTTCACGTAGTCGGCGTAGTCGGCATTGAAGGTGGTATCGCTGCCGGCGAAGATGTAGTACTCATCGCCCAGCTTCAGCCCCTTGCCGTCGGCAATGACGTCATAGCCATTCTGCTCGACCTTGGTCAGGTTGGCATCAGTGCTGGCGGGGGCGGACTTGAAACGGATCAACGCCTGAGCGTAGATGGTGCCGCCGGGGGTGGTGCCCTCGTTCACATGGCAGGTGGCCAAATTGCCCAGGTCCTTGTCGTTCAACGCGGCCAGGAAAGCGTCGGCATCGGCATCGGTCACGCCATTTTTCTTCACAGACCCAAAGTTGAAGTTGCCCGCGAAGGTGTTCTTGGTGGCATTGGTCTTGTCGAACTCCTTTGTCGCCAGGTTGTAACCGTCATCGGTCATCTCGAAGTGGAGCTTGTCGCCCTCGCGGGTCACGGCGTACTCGATATCCTGACCGCCCGTGGTAATGGTGACCTTGCCGTCGCCCTTTTCATTGATGACATCCATGATAGCAGTGGCGATATCCTCGGAGGTGACGCCCTCGTTGCCCGCGACCAGAGAATAGTCGAGAACTTTGCCGTCCACCTTCAGCTGGTTGCCGGTGCCCTTGTTGTCCGCCGTGCCTGCCTGGATAACAAATTGCAGGTTTTCGATCTTCTTACCGGCGGGGGCGCTGTAGTTCATGCCGTCGAAGTCCACAGTGAACGTGGTCTTGCTGGACACCTTGGCGTCCTGGTGATAACGGACACTGGTGTCGCTCTGGTCCAGCGTACCGGCGCCGGAGGCCGCATACCCGCCAGACAGCAGGAGGCCGCCCTTACCGTTTGCGCCGCCAGGGACAGCCGTATCGCCGCCAGCGATATCAGTCGCGGCGTTTGAACCGGCAGGGATGCCGTTGATGTTGTTGCCGATGACCATCCCAGCGAACACGGTGGTGGTGTTGGCCACCCGGCCGTCGGCGTCCATGGAGCCGTCCAGCAGCTTGATGCCGTTGAAGTTGGCGCTGTCGGCGATGCGGTTGATCTCGCTGTTGAGCTGGTCCATCTCCTTCTGGAGCTGGGCGCGGTCGGTGGTGTTGTCGTAGGTGCCGTTGGCGGACATGGTCGCCAGCTCCACCATACGGTTGAGCATGTCGTGGACCTCGGTCAGCGCGCCCTCGGCGGTCTGCACCAGGGAGATGCCGTCCTTGGCGTTCTTCTGGGCGGTCTCCAGGCCGGTGATCTGGGCGCGCATCTTCTCGGAAATGGCCAGACCGGCGGCGTCGTCGCCCGCGCGGTTGATCTTGTAGCCGGAGGAGAGCTTCTCCAGGTTGGCCTTCATCGCGGACACATTGTTGGTGTAGTTGCGGTAGGCGTTCATCGCCATGATATTGTGTTGGATACGCATGATAAAACTCCTCGTATAATAAGATTTGCAGAAGAATTTTAAGTGTATCTGCATAGTG
>CAJUPU010000009.1:0-37818 GCA_910588495.1 uncultured Oscillospiraceae bacterium
GCTTATCTTTTTATCTGTATTTCAATTTGTCCTTGACTTTGGGTACACTTTAACGGTTTTTCCAACGTCGGTAAATCAGACGCTAACTGCGGTTCTTCGTAGATGGTGTACTCCGCTCCCCGCAGCCGTCCCCGGTTGTCCCGTTCCCTTGTCCGCACGATATACCCGGCTCGCTCCAGCTCGTGGACGGCCTGACGGATGGCGTCGGTCTGCTCCCGATTGATATAGGCCAGTCCTTGCAGGGTGTAGTCCCACTTTTCCGGGAGACTGAGCATCTGCGACAGCAGGCCCTTGGCTTTTAGGGATAGCTCCCGGTTCCGCAAATGATGGTTGGACATGACTGTGTAATTTGTGTTCTTCGCAACATGAAATACTGTCATTTCTGCTCCTTTCAGCGCATAAAGCGGCGTTCCCAGCCAAAGCGAGGCGGAGAACACCGCTTTTTTGTTTCATACATACCATGCTTGCCTGCCGTCCATACCCATTGATTTTCTTGTGTTTTGAGAAGTATCGTTATCTAACGCCGCCTTTCAATCGTCCGGGCTTTCAGGAGATGTTGGAGGATATTGAGGCCGGTTATGTAACCACCGTGATTGTAAAAGATATGTCCCGCCTGGGGCGTAACTATTTGCAGGTTGGCTACTATACCGACAACTATTTTCCTGACCACAATGTTCGGTTTATCGCTGTCAACGATGGTGTGGACAGCGACCAGGGCGACGATGATTTTTCGCCCTTCCGCAACATTATGAACGAGTGGTATGCCAAGGACATCAGCCGCAAGGTACGCAGCTCCAAGAAACTGCGCGGCAACGCTGGCGACCCCATGTGCCCGCCGCCCTATGGCTACAAAAAAGACCCGGACAATCCCCGGAAATGGATCATCGACGAGGAAGCCGCCGAGGTTGTCCGCAGGATTTACCGGCTCTGCGTAGAGGGGAAGGGGATCGAAACCACGGCCCGCTTGTTGCAGGAGGACGGCATCTTGACCCCCACGCAGTATTGGGAGAGCAAGGGCATCCGTAAGGGCGGCAAAAAGAGCCAGGACACCCCCTGCAAATGGTGTAAGACTACCATCACCAAAATCCTGACCCTCCGGGAGTACACGGGCACCCTGGTCAACTTCAAGACCTACTCCAAATCTTTCAAAAATAAGCGCCGCTTGGACAACCCCGAAGAAAATTGGGCTATCTTTGAGAACCACCATGAGGCCATCATCGACAAGACCACATGGGAGCAGGTGCAGAAGCTCCGGGAGGGGACAAAGCGCCGGAAGCCCAAGAATACCGAGAAGAATATGTTCGCCGGTCTGCTGTACTGCGCCGACTGCGGCCACAAGTTGCATTACAACATCAACCACCCAAACAGCTCCATTGAGTATTTCAACTGTTCCAACTACCGGGGCAATCGGGGCACCTGCAACGAAACCCACTACATCCGGGCCGACTCGTTGGAGCAGGTGGTATTGCTGGAACTCAACCGCATGGTCAGCTACCTGAAAAATCACGCCGAGGAATTTGCCGAACTGCTGGCTCAGAAAACCACCAAGGACTATGAGCGGGAGAGCCGGAACAGACGGCAGCACCTTCAGGAGTTGATTGCCAGGAATAAAGAAGTTGACCGGCTGTTTGAACGTATCTATGAGGACAATGTATCGGGTAAGCTGACGGATGAACGCTTTATGAAAATGTCCCAGCGGTACGACGAGGAACAGCAGCAGCTCAAAAAGGACATTGAGGAATTGCAGCGCCAGTGTGACAGGGAGAACGACCGGGCTTTCTGCAAGGAGCAGTTTTTGAAAGCGGTGCGGAAGTTCATGGAGATGAAAACGCTGACGCCCACCATCCTCCATGAGCTTGTGGAGCGCATCGACGTGTACCAGACCCAGGGCAGGGGAAAGAACAGGACGCAGCGCATCGTGATCCACTATAACTTCATCGGCGTCCTGGACTTGCCGGAGGTAGAGGAATACCCGGAGAACGTGGTGCTGGACAGCCGCCAGGGGGTGGCTATTGAGTATCTTGTCGGTAAGGCCGGGTAAAGGAAAGGGAGCGGCCCGAAAGCCGCTCCACCGGGGCAGATTGTCCCATAGAAATAGCAAAGGAACAGTCTTTCGACTGTTCCTTTACATAGGAGTGTTCAGTTGCGTTATGAACACTCGACATGTGTTGCCACGTCACCGATGATACAAGCTCATCATACTGCACCAAGGGTTTACACGGTATCTACACGAATAAAAAATGTTTCGCTTTATATCACTTTTCGCCGTTTTAATCATATATGCCTTTTCCACAACAACATTTTTTGAACTTTCTACCGCTTCCACAAGGACAAAGATCATTCCTTCCTGGCTTTTGGATTCTCCTGACGCCGTATTGTTTGTCGCGCCATGCTACGTTCATCTTTCCGATTTGTTCGTGAGAAAATTGCCGCCAGATTATTTGTGGGAGCCCGCCATTTTTCAACGTTGTGCTACCTGATGAATTCCAATCCACAAAACAGACAAAATTCTCGTTACCAGGCAACAATTCTTTTGATTTTCGAGTATCATGCTTATAAACATTTATGTATAATGCGTCCGCTTCAACATCTCCGTGCTTAATTGCCATAACAGCGGACGGAGGGTTCTTAAGCGTTCGCAACCATTCAATGGCCTGATTTATAACTTTTACTATCTCCTGCTTTTCACTTATATCCCCAATAAATAAATGGGCCTTTAACCGCTTGCGATCTTCAAGACTTGCATCTGCAACATTGTTGATCTTAAAAGATTCACCATTATAGTTCGGGAAACAATAATATTTAACTTCATTTAAATCAACCTCTTCTGTCGAAGCGGGAAAAATAATAACATCTTGCCTTTTGATGGCCTCTTGAAAGATTTTATCAATTGATTTCGCATCGGCACTCATGACCGAGACTTCTTGTTTCTTATACCTAACCCAGCCCCTCATCATTCGGGCACTATCGAATGCAATCATATATTGCTCATAATCACCATACTGGTTGTAGGCTATAATAGCCAACATTGTTGCAATCTGCGCAATAAAGCCTCGATCCGTGTTGCCTATCTGAATTTCCACGTTCAGTTGTTTTGAATCTCCTGTATCACTTATGTTCTGACAGTAAATCCCAGGTAAGCTCAGGCGCATTGCTAAAAGCGCAAACGATTCATGAGTTTTTTGAGAACTGTCAATTTTAAGCAAGGATATATGGTTATTCATAAAGGTCGTTAGAGACAGCAATACAGCACTGACAAGGTCGTAGGTATCATCTATTATCTTATCAAATTCGTATGGAGCCATGTCTTTACATTTTTGAACATTATTTTCGGAATAATAGAAGTATACTCGGTCTTCAGGCACTTTTCTAAGCAATACTTTTCCATGATTAATTGCATTTCTGAGATTTACATCAACTCTATCGGCAATCTCCGAATATCCGTTTGCAGCAATAACATTTTTAAGTTGTCCCAAAGTGTTTTGCGAAGAGTAGTCTTTTCCAATATCTTTTCCAGTTAATATTGCAATGACTCTCAAAAAATTAGATAAGCAGCTTTCGAGTAATGCAGTATAAACAGGAATTCTATATAGTCTGGTTTTAGTTTCTTGCATAAGGTTAAAACTTCTCAAATCTAAAACCATATCTGATACTTGACAATAAGAATCATAGCCCATCAAAAAATATTTGAAAATGGGCTCGTCAATTTCGGGAGGATTTCCATGAGCTTGTGCGAGGGATTCTAGCTGAGCTAATGTCTGCGTAAATACCTTTTTGTCCCAAAAGTAACATGGGTCGGTATACAGTACTCTATGGAAAACAAACAGAAACTCCCGGCTTAAACTAGTTATATTGGAATCGATTTGTTGCTGAACGCGGTTTAACAATTCCGTTGAGTCAAATGTGCTATAATATTTTGCTAAACAGAATGTATTTACCAAATTCATACCTGCACCTCACACTTTATACTATACTATGTTGCCTTTTCTACATTGTTTGATATTTTACCATATATGTATTAAAGATTCAACCGCGGCTTTAGAAAAGCCTGCGGGAATTCCCGCAGGCTAAATAAGGTGCTCGCAATAATTTGAGCTACTTTTTCTTTGGAAACTCCTCAGACACTTCCGTCCCATCCTGGAAACAGAAGGTAAGCGTTCCGTTCACAGAAACCGTTACCGATTCTACAACGGCGTTCCACAGGTCGAGGTCAAACTCATCAAGGATGTCTCCGCAACGGCGCAGTTCATCAAGGCAGCGGCGAATCTGTTCTTTACGGCCATGCTGAGCAAGTATTTCCTTCTTCACCTGAACGATTTTATCCTCAGTTTCCTTGCACTCTTTTTGCATTTCTGCGTAGCGTTGGTTATATTCCACCTGGTTTTGCACTTGTCGGGTATTCGCTTCCACATAGAAACGAAGTTTCTTCATCATTTCGGCATGCTGTGCCTCCAGGGTATCGCGCTGCTCCTCCAAGCTGCCCGTATCCGCCAATAGTGGCAGCAGCTCTTCGAAGCGAGCGATATACCGCTCCTTATCACCGAGAAGCTGATTGAAAGCAACCACGAAGGCGGATTCAAGCTCATCCTCGCGCAAATTTGGTGTGCCGCAAGGTCTATCGCAATCATACTTGCGGTTGCACCGCCAGATGTGGCTGCGATATTTGGTGCCGCTGTGCCAGACCTTTCGACCATAGTAAGCGCCGCACTCTCCACAAATAATCTTTGCGGTGAAGGGACTGCTCCTATGAAGATGACGGCGGTTTGGACGTCTGCGCTTGATTTCGTTCTGCACCAGCTCGAAGGTATCAGGATCGATAACGGCTGGGTGAGAGTTCTGGATGTAATACTGCGTGATCTCGCCATTATTTTTCTTGACAGTTTTGGAGAGGAAATCTACGGTGTAGGTTTTCTGGAGCAGGGCGTCGCCTTTGTATTTTTCGTTTTGGAGGATACTCATAATAGTGGATACGCTCCATTGTGTCTTACCGGCGGGAGTACGGATTCCTTCGCTAGTGAGTTGGTCAGCGATAGAGCGAACTGTACGCCCCTCCAGAAATAAGCTATAGATTTTACGAATAATCTTTGCCTCTTCCTCAACAATTTGCAGGATGCCATCAGGACCCTTTTCATAGCCGAGAAAACGGCTGTACGCTAAGGAAACCTTGCCCTCTTCCATGCTGCGACGCTTACCCCAAATGACATTTTCGCTGATGGATCGGCTTTCTTCCTGAGCTAAACTGCTCATGATCGTAAGCATCACTTCGCCTTTAGCATCCAGCGTGTAAATGTTTTCTTTCTCGAAATAGACCTCGATGCCTTTTTCTTTCAGACTGCGGATCGTGGTCAGAGTATCGACTGTATTGCGGGCGAAGCGGGAGATGGACTTGGTCAGGATTAAATCGATTTTGCCAGCGAGGGCATCTTCGACCATCCGATTGAAGCCTTCTCTCTTTTTGGTATTTGTGCCGGTCACACCTTCGTCGGTATATACGGCTACAAATTCCCATTCGGGGTTACTCTTGATGTGGCGGGTGTAAAAATCCACCTGCGCCTCATAACTAGAAAGTTGCTCGTCCGAGTCAGTCGAGACCCGCGCGTAGGCCGCCACGCGCCGCTTTTGTTGCGGTGTATTTGGCGCAACCGAAAACAGGCTGGCGGTACTCTCGATTTTATGGACTTTTCTAATGGGTTTTTCCATTTTTACGCCTCTCTTTCGCACCTTTCAACGCATCCTCACGTGCTTTTTGCCTCATTTCCCCCGTCCAACTTTCCCGGCGGGACGGGTTTTGCCAGGTAATTTCCTGAGTCCGTCCATCGTGAAACACATAGACCAGACGACTAGGACCCGGCACCTGTATTTCAGAAATATTTTCCAGCAAGGTCTCTCTATTCCAATCAGTCGCACCAAGAATCTCCGAAGTTTTCGCAATCAGGATAGATTCCGGTATCTGCTGGGCAGAACATGCTTGTTTACCATATCGGTTAAACGTAGAACACATCCAGGCGGGCTTCGCATACTTGCTGCTGGCATTAACGATTTTTCTCCGAAAATGCCCGCCGCACAATCCACAATGAATTAACCCTGTGAATAAATATGGAGCCTTTGCCGGGGAGGATGGATACTGCGCCGCACGCCGTTTCAATTCCTGCTGCACAAGCGAAAAGGTTTCTTTGTCGATAATTGCTTCATGGCTGTTTTCTACATAATACATCGTGCGTTCGCCGTGGTTAACAATCTTTTTCTTGCTGATATGGTCTAAAATATAGGTTTTCTGGAGCAGCATATCGCCGGTATATTTTTCATTATGGAGAACGCTGTAAATGACGTTCTCGCCCCATTGTCCACCATGCGGAGCAGGTATGCCCATGCGATTGAGCTTTTTCATGATGGCGTTGCGCCCCATACCAGCGAGGAAGTCGGCAAAAATCATTTTCACGATTTCCGCTTCTTCCGGGACAATTTGCAGCGTGCCATCCACCAACCGGTAGCCGAGCATTGTGCCAGTATTGGGACGGCCTTCCTCAAACATCTTCTGAATCCGCCATTTCTGGTTTTCGCTGGCGCTCCGGCTCTCCTCCTGGGCGAAGGACGCCAGCAGCGTCAGCATCAGCTCACCGTCCGAACTCAGCGTGTGAAGGTTCTCTTTCTCGAAATAAACGTCCACTCCCAGCAGCCTCAGTTCCCGAACCGCCGAGAGTAGCGTGACCGTATTCCGGGCAAAACGTGTCAGCGATTTCGTGATCACCATGTTGATCTTCCCATCCCGGCAGTCCGCCAGCATCCGCTGGAACTCCGGGCGGTCCTCTTTTGTGCCGGTCAGCGCTTCGTCCGCATAGATGCCAGCAAGTTCCCAATCGCCGCGATTACCGATGTAGTCATTGTAGTAGCTGATTTGTGCTGAGAGCGAATGCATCATAGCATCTTTGCCGGAAGAAACCCGAGCATAAGCTGCCACGCGCTTGCGCTGGACAGTTTGCACCGCAGTAGGCTCAAGTTTCACAATTTTTCGCATCTAATACCTCCTTTTTGTGTTGACCGAATCTTCCATTTCGGATATACTTTAAGTGAGATTCTTCTCCACTTTATATAGTTTAGGGGATTCCCGAAGCGGGAACCCCCTTTGCATTACAGCTTCTTGATCCGGTCGACACCGTAGACGATGCCGAGACCAGAGCCGCAGTCCCAGTTGACGAAGATGGTGCCGGTATCATCCACCGCAGCCACCGTGCCCTGTTCACCAGGCGTCAGCTTACTGTAGGGATCGTCCATGTGGACGAGTTCCACACGGCATCCGGTCGGATAGAACTTCCGAATCCGCTCCACCATTTCTGGACTGGGGAAACTGTTATTGTTCATAAGGTGCGCCCCCTTCGGCTTCAGCGGCAGACGCCGCAGAAGCCTCATTGTTGTTATCGCTGGCCGTCGGTTCCGGGCGATGCCCGCTTTTCCAGCTGCTGTTGCCAGCGAGATTTCGAAGCAGGATCTTCCGGGCGGTTTTGTACTCATCACCGATGAACCCCAGGCGAATCAGGAACAACCGCATCGTGAACTTCTCGTTCTCGGTACTGCACTCCTTGGCGGTCACCCGCTTCTGGTTCTTAGCCATCTTGAACAGCGCTTCGGCGAGGCTAGTATATGCCTCGCTCTCGCCATCAATATCATGGAGCGTGAACCACGGGAACCGCACTGATTGGGGCGTAATCTCGATGTCGACTGAGTCCGTCCCGAGAGCCTTTTTGAGCAAAGCTGCTTTGCCGGTGATGATTTTTTGGAGCCTGTCGCAGGCTTCGTCGGAAAAATCATCCCGCGGCAATGTCACCTCCATCGTGGGAGGGCCTTCCGGCGCGGTATCTTCTACTGTAGCTGCTTCGGCATTTTCCAGCGCAGCATCTTCCGGTTCGACCGTTTCCGTTTCGGTTTCTCCGGCATCTGCCTGGATGAAGCCGCGTTCCCGCAACGCGGAAGCTAACTGGTCGATTTCCTCGGGCGTAGCAGCATCCGGACAAGTTACCAGCCCGTCGCGGCTGACGGTGTATCCGTCGATGTTGTAGGCGAAGGACGGTGCGCCCTGGTAGGCGGCATCCTCGCCCAAAATCTCGCTCATGGCATGAACCAGTGTTTTGCGCTGTTCGCCGGTGACGTTGTAGTTGATGTTGCTCATGGTAACTTCCTTTCCTTTATCCTCTGCCGGATTATTTTCGCTTGCTGGGGCAAACCCAAGTGTTCGGAGCCGCGAAACAAGCTGATTGGATTTCGCCGCAGATTCATCAAGGCATACAAGAATGCCTTTTTTGTAGAGCTTGTAGCAACCGATCTCGCAATGTTTGTGGTACGGTATCTTTCGATAACGAATGGGCTGCCCCAGCAGTTTGCTGATGGCTTGCGCCAGCGCTTCATATTCCGCGCCCTGGGCGTTGTAATAGATTTTCATGGCTTTATGTCCTTTGTTTATTGCCACTACCATCTATCACTCAAGCCGTCACAAAAAGCAAGCGTGAATTTCAGAAAATGCGTGTTATTCCTTGCCGGTAAAGATGAAGTTAACGTATTCCCGCTTGTGTTCCTCCAGATAGGCCACCAACTCATAGAATCCCATGCGGTTGGCGATCACCTGCACCATGCGGATGTCGAGCATGTTGGTTTCGCCGGAGTCTCGGACAGCCAGAATCTGTTCCTTTACAGTTGCGTTCATTTGTTTGCCTCCTTCGAATTGTTCACAGCTTCGATTAGAATGTTGTTGTCGAAGCCGGCGGTCTGATAGCCTGCACTAATCGTGCAAAGGTAGCCCATTGAGGGCGTGCCGTAGGGGTGTCCGGCCTCGTTCATGATGTAGACCATGGCATAGACCCGTTTGCCGTTCACGGTCAGCCGCAGAGTTTCCTTGCGGTAAAGATGCGGCCAGCCTTCGTAGCGGTCAAGCGCCCGTTCATCCTGGGGCTGAATCCGCCAGACCAGCACCGGCACCTCGCAGCCCCGCTCCCGTTCCACTGTGGCAACGGCTCCGCCGTTCCCGCCCCGGAACCACAGCTTCCAGTTCCGCAGGACTGCCGTCCCCACAACTTCCGCCGTGGGGCAGCGGTGCTTCATCTGCTGCAGGTTGAGGTTGGACCCATAGGCGATATAAAATCGCGATTTATTGCTGCTCATTGTCGTGACCTCCATTTCTGATGTGACTGCGCACATTTTCTCGGGAACCATACCGCCAGGCGGCGTTGCCGCTCAGGTGTTGGTAAAGGTGTTCCCGGCAGTTCTTGAACTCATCGCCGATGAAGCCGATCCGGTTGAGATACGTCCTCATGGCGAAACGTTCATTTTCTTCCTGCACTTTCTTGTACCGGGCGTTCTTTTGGGTGAGCGCCTGGTTGTTCAGAGCTAGAGCCAACACGATGTAAGCGCGAATTTTTCCGGCGTGGAGTGTGCCGTTGAATCCCCTGAGCTCCACCGTGTGGTGTCCGTGGAAGAAACTGTGCAGGTTCAAAAAGTGGTATCTGCTGCTGTGATAATGCTGGTTGCGGTTCTCCCGATACCCTTCGTACCAGATGGTTTCGATCTGGTCGAAGGTGGTGGGTTTGGCTTCGTTCATCCGTTTCACCAGATAAGCGTCCATCTTCTTACAGTAACGCATACGCTGAGGCTCAATTTGCAGAGCCTTATAGAACAGGTCGTTGTGACTGGCGATGATGTTGACGAAGTTACGGATGCTTCTCGGGGTGTGGTTGGAACCGTCCAGATGGATATGTATCCCGCAGGACGAATTGGCGAAGCCGCCCGCTTTGCGGAGAGCCCGCACCAAGCCCTGCAGCGTGTCGATATCCTCCCGATAGAGCAGAATGGGGCTGACCATCTCCACACTGTAGCTTCCGCTGGCTGATACGATCTGGCCTCTCACTTTGTGTTGACAGTTGATGCTGCCGTCACTCATGAACTTCCAGATCCGGCCATCAGGCGCGGTGACCAGGTGGGTGTTGTAGTAGTCGCCATTGGTACCGACACTACCGCCGAGGAACTGTGCGGCGACCTCCGCCGCTTTGGTACGGGTGATGCCTGTGAACTCGATTTCGATGCCGAAGTGGTTGGAAAACAATCTGACATACCCTCCTTTCCGACAGTCGCTTTACGCTGGCTGGTTTTAGAGGGCGTCCGCAGATACGCCTCAAAAATCGAGCGCGTATCGCGGCTGTCAAGTTTGTTGACCGCCAAACGGCGAAAAACCTCCTTTCTTAGTTAATGTTGATATTTGGCGCTCCCAGATGGGAGCATATTGGTTGATGTCACTGTGTATTTTAGGCGGGAGGGGGCGGCTGCCCCCTCCGGTAAAGTGTTGGTTCAGTTAAGGGAATTCAAGATGATAAAAAGAACGACTCGTTCTTCCTGCGTAGAGGGTTCCTTGTACCATCCCCGGTCGTAGCCGATGACCGTCTGAGCATTCAGACGCACCGACAGCTTACTGATTTTGCCCCGCCGGATGCCATATTGGCTCGGCGTGTCATAGGTCTTGGCCTGATAGTGGTAGATGTTGGGTCCGGCTTTGACGCTTCCTTCTTTCCACATAACCTGATCCTTTCTGCCCTCGTTACCTCCGGGGCGGGCCTTTCTGAACCGGGGAGTGGATTGCCGGTGGACATTGTTCCTGAGTCAGCACCTGAGAGAGATTCTGGTACTCCTCCTGGGTAATCAGATTACGGCGGAGCATCTGCCTAGCGATAGCAATCACCGCGCCGCGCTCTTTTTCCCGTTCAAACTGCGCTTTATCCATTAGGGCAATCCCTCCCCATAGCGGCTGAGAATATAACATTCGTGGCCACAAAACTTCCGCTTTCTGTTCCCGTAGCTGATAAAATCTTTGCCGCAGTGGTAGCAGGTCAGGCGGTAGGGCTGCTTGCGCCGGGTTCGGTTCCACCAGGCGTAGCGGCATTTGTCGCTGCAAAAGGTCCTCTTTCTGCCGCTGACATTCGGTGGCAGGGGCGCTCCACAGTTCTTACAGGTGTCAAGGGTTGACATGGTTGGCTGAACCGATTTCGCGTCGCTGCGGCGGCAAATGGTTTTTACGGTGTTGGGCGACAGCATCAGACTCTCCGCGATTTGCCGGTAAGAGGAGCCTTGCCGCCGCATTACGAGGATGGCATTCTTCTGAGGTTCGGGAATCATGCTGCTGCCTCCATTCCTGCCCCTGTCGCGCCCACAACTGCCTCGTGTGCGGCTTTCAGGCGAAGGCCGAGGACATGTACCACGTTGGCGGTGACGGCGTTTCCGGCCTGTTTGTAAGCCTGGGCGTCAGAATCCACAGACAGGAACTTGTCGATTTGAGTTTCCGAGAACCCCTGCAACCGGAAGCACTCCCGAGGCATGAGGCGGCGAATCCTGAAGTCCTCGGTAACAACTCCCTGATGGCTGCCGGTCGTAATGGTGTGGGCAATCTTACGGCCAACGCGCCCCCGCTGCTGATTGCTCCCGGCAAAACTGAGGTTGACGGAGTCTCCCGCCGTAGCCTCGTTGTAACCGCGCTTCGTCGCACCCTTCACATACAGGACGGCGTTCTGCGTGGGGTTGCGATTCAGACCACGGTAGTCCCCGGCGGTCAGAGTGTAGGCGGCATCGATTCCTTTGGTGATCCCGGTCTTGCGGTCGAAACCGACAGCATACAGCCCGGTCTTGCCGCCGATGCTGCCAGCCTTCGCCAACAGCGTTTTGGACACGCCAGCCGGATCATAGACCCGCGAATCCTGCCGTCCGTCTATGAGCAACTTAAGAGCTTCCGCATTTGCTTCTCGGAGAGGTAATATTTCTCCGGCGCATCGGGGATCAAGATATCCGACAATGTACACCCGGCGCCTTGATTGAGGGACGCCAAAATCCTTGCTGTTAAGCACCTGCCATTCGACATGGTACCCCAGCTCATCCAGTGTACCGAGGATGGCAGCGAACGTCCGGCCGCCGTCATGCGATAACAATCCTGGGACGTTTTCAAGGAGAAGATATGCAGGCCGTTTCGCTCGAGCCACACGGGCAATCTCAAAGAAGAGAGTGCCTCGAGCATCTTCAAATCCTTTTCGCTTGCCAGCGATAGAAAAACTTTGGCAGGGGAATCCTCCGCAGAGCAGATCGAAGTCTGGCATCGTGTTTGTGTCAATTTTGGTTGCGTCTTCATAAAACACCTCTTTTTCTTTTACATCATGGGCGGCGCGATAGGCTTTGTCGGCGTGCTTGTTGATCTCACAGTGACCGACGCAGGTGAAGCCGCCCGCCCGTTCCAATCCGGCCCGGAAGCCGCCGATGCCGGAGAACATATCGAAGAATCGTATCATCTAACAACTCCTATTTCTTTGTCAAAATTATTATCAGGTTTGTTTCCGTGTTTATTAGGGGCCTGTGGTATGTAAGCGGAACAGACCCGGAATCCCTATGGACTCGAAAATGTTGATGTTACTCAGTTTTTGTGTTCAAGATGCTGATCTTCATTCTTCTGTTTTGGTTTCAAACTGATATCCACGCTGTAGGCGCGTTTCAACCCAACCATCTCGGCGATATCCCGCCACATATCCTCCGACACCTCTTGTTCCAGGGTGCTCCAGATATGATACTCGTGCTTCAGCATGATTTTCGCAATCTTACTGGGGTCTGCCATAACCTGGGCATCACAGTCGGCAAAGGTTCTTCCTTCGACCATAATGGGGCTTGCATCTACGGTCTGCACAATATCCTCCAGGCGTTTTCTCACGGCTTCGATCTCAGCATTAACCAGATGGACTGCTTCCAAGACGGTCATTTCCCGCGCTTCTTTTGTGGATAGTTGATCCCCCGAATATTTCTCTGTCATAGGTTCCTTTCCTAAAATTGACTAATATCTCTTTCCAGCCCCACTGTTCTCCGGTCCTGCCCGCTTACATACCCCAGGCTCCTACATGGCCACTTGCTCAGCACAGCATCCGCTCATCTCCGCCATACTGGATCAGGTGCGTCAGCTCGTCTTTCGTGATGACGGTGAACAGCTTGGGCTGCTTGTCGAACGCTTCCCGGATGTGGGAGAGCAGCCGTTCCTTCCGGGCGGCGGTCGGCGCAATCCAGACCGTCAGCGGAAACACTTCGGATTCCTGCTGCTCCAGCCCGCTGCGGTAATAGCGGTGATATTTCTCACATTTTTCCACCACCTTGACGGGCGACTCGGTATCCAAATCCACCTCGATGAACCACCGGTCCTCATATTTGTCGGAGCTGGTGATGGCGAACAGGTCGGGCTTGAGAACGAGAACCGATCCATACTCACTGTAGGTGCGCCAGCACCCAGGCTCCGGCTGAATGGCAGAAAGTTCCATCCTGCAGTTGTCCCTGCAGAGTTCCGTCAGCTGAACGGCTACATCAGCCACCGCCAAGGTGTGAGCCAGGAAGTATGGCGAGGGCTCGAAGAAGCGTTTGGTGGGCGTGAGCGTATAGCTGCGGAGATAGATCAGCCGCTCCCCGGCGTGGGTGAGGTACCAGACCATCGCTCCGGAGCCAGCCCGCACCCCGCCGATGCGCCGGGACAGATGGTCGATGAGTCCCAGCTCACGGAGTTTTCTCAGATTGCGGCTGGCGGCGCGGAGAGCTGCGGTAGGCGTGGAGGCATCCGAGAAGTGGAGTCGCTGAATCTGACTGGTAAGCAGATAGCGGTAGCGCTGGACGGACGCGATGATCTCCATATCCCGTTCGCTCAGGCTGACGGAGATCGCTTCCAGCTGTTGCCGGGAGAGATGGCGGCGCCCGCCGCCGGGCGGAGTGGTTTTTGTAGCGGGATTACAAAAAGAATCATGAACGTTAAACTTGGAAAAGTCCGGCGCGTTGCGGGTTTCCGGCGTTTTCTCGCCATCGCGGGAGGTCGGGGGATTAGTCATGAGCGTTTTCTCCTTCCGATGGGCGTGCCGCTGTCATTCTTGCCGGGAGCTCCAGCCGGGGCGAACATTTTGAGGTACTCCTCGTCAACTTCTTTCGCCGGTTTGCCGTAGGCTGCCATGCTGCGGGCGCGAAGCTCCAGCGGGTCGCGCAGAGGCGGGACCGGAGGAAGCGTGCGGCCAAGTATCCAGCCTGTGTTGCGTCCGCCCTGTTGGAACGATGTATAGATCTGGTAGCGGGGCAGAGCGATAAAGTCCTCCGCAGAGAGTCCCGGAGCCATCGCCGCCATATCCTTTGCGTCTTTGGCACTCAGTCCAAAGCTGATCTTGTTCCTGGCGTTGGCGTCGATACCGGCGCGGATGTCCGGGGGAAGCTGGTCGCGGTACTGATGAGCCAGCGTGAGGCCAAGGCCCAACCCCCTTGCCTGCGCCAGTGCGTCGGAGAGGTCGGTTGGCAGGGAGAGGTAGTCCTGGAGCTCATCGATATAGAGGCTGACGAGGTACCTGCGCTCCGGCGGCAGCTTGGCGCGGGACAGAGCCAGCGTCCAGGTCAACCCTACGATGAGAGAGCCAATCAGTCTGGCACTCTCGCCTCCGATGAGACCTCGATTCAAAGGTACCAATACAATCCTGCGTTTATTGAACAGATCGGTCAGAGTGAACTTTGGCTTCGCCTGACCGAGAATATTGCGGAGTCCCGGCCGCAGCAGAAATTGCCGCAGCTTATTGAGGACGGGATCTACATGCTGGCGGCGTTCGCTGTCCTTGAGGGTGTTGAACTGTTCCCAGAAAGGCAGCAGCGCAACCCGGTCGGTGAGACTGCTGACGATTTTCATGCGGAAGGCTTCGTCGGTGAGAAGAGCGGGCAGCCACAGAAGCGTTGCGTTCTCCACCTTGACCAGCGTCAGCAACGCAGCGTTCAAAATGTCAGCGGTGCGGATTCCCCAGCTATCCGAGAAGATTTCTTTCATAACGGAGAGGATGCTGTCCGCCAGGAGCGCCGGGTCACCGTAATCCTTGAAGGCCAGCGGGTTGAAACCGCAGGGAGATGGGTCAGACGGGTCGATAACGACTACATCATCGGCGCGTTCTTCGGGAATGCGTGCAAGGATATCGTTGACGAGGTCAGCTTTCGGATCGAGTACCAGCACAGAGCGGTTTGCCCGGATGTCCGCGAGGATCAAATGCTGCATGGCGGTGGACTTACCGCTTCCGGTCGGTCCAATCAGGTGAGTGTGCTCCAGTGAGTCCTTTGGGGAGATGCTAAGTTTCTGTGGCACGATATCCATGCTGACGGCGAAGCTACGGTTGCTCTGGGAGTCTGTGGGCTGGCGGTAGAATGCCGGCGGCAGCGTCAGTTTCGGGTGAAGTCCCGGTGTTCCGGGCAGTTCCTCCTCGCCCGCAGGGAGCAGCAGGAAGTTCGCCAGCTCCTTCACCGACAACCGCTGAAGTGGAAAATGCCAGGGGATATGTGCGTTGTTGAGATGGTGGGCATCTTCCACCTCGTCATAGATGCGCACCCCGGCAGACTCCAGGATTTTAAGAGCGGAGAGGAGACTACGCAAACGGGCGGTCGCCCGCTCGTCCGACACGCCAATGCGGATCGCTACCTGGAAGCCATGCTGGTCAGCCTTCTGACGGGCGGTCTTGCGATCCTCGGTGCTGGCTTTGCTGACAGAACCGAATAGAACGTTCAGCCAGGAGGCGTTGGGGTCGGGAAGGTCGGCGGGCGTGGGGGAGGGGGCGAAGCCCCTCCCGAGCACTACTTGGAGCACCGTTTCCACGCCGCGCTTATTCTCGGTCAGCGCTGCCAGTCCCGCCCGGATCACGGCGGCGGTGACATCCGTGTTCAGAGAAAGTACCGGATGAGTGATTTTGAGCTGACGCGACACCTTAACGGGAGTCCGGACATTATAGGGGATGTCGTGAAACTGCACATCTCCGTGTGCGCGGAACACCTGCTCAAATTTGCCGATATGCATCCGGTCGGCTCCCAGCAGATGCGCTATATTTCCGTTGCTGCCGCGGCACTCCCAGATCACAGCCCCGCGCGGTGTCATCGCCGATAGATGAGTCAGAACCTCCCATACTGTTTCCAAGCGGAAGGGGCGCTGCCACACCATCTCCCTCCATATCAGGTTTTCTATCTGGTGCTTTCTCATCGCCCACTCCTTTCCTTTTTCACCATTTTCCCATATCTTTCCCGTGTTTGTAGATGCGCCAGACGGCCATGGTAATAATGGCGGTGACAGCGGTGATCAGCATGTAGGGCCAGACTTCGAGCAAATAATACACGCCCAACCGGATGAGGAAAGCGCTCAGGGCAAACAGGCCAGCGAATTCCAGTATGCGCGTGATGAGTCTTTTGGGCGGCTCCACGTTTCATTACGCCTCCTCCTTTTTGTCGCTGTAAACAGGCACAGGGTATCCAGGAATTTCCACATCGGACGGAATCTCATTTCCCCAGGCGTCCCAATTGTGCCGGGAGCGTCTGGCGAACAGCTCGAGGTAGGGGCCGGGACTGACGCGCTCGATGATGTCGTAGACCTCCTCGGGTTTATGGCTGTGATCCTGTCTGGGAAAGATGCCCCAGTTAATTTGTGACTTGAACTTAACCGGCGCATGGCCGCGCGTTCCAAGAATGATATGTTCCGTGGCGTTCCGCAAATAAACGCCCAGGCCCATGCGGGGCTTGACCCAGGTGAACACGGAGCGCGGCGTGAAGCCCCATCCCTCCAGAATGTCAAATCCGACCCGCAGAGTGGGGTTGCTGACCCACAGCCAGCAGTGGGCGTCATCTGCCGCCAGGTCGCCGATGGGCATCTTCGCGATCTCCTCCACCGACATGAGCGGGTAATGATTGACAGCGCCATATTTCCCGCGCTGACATGTCTCGAACGGCGGATCTAACAACAGGGTAGAATACTTCTTTTGTTCCATTAAAATCTCCTTTTCTGGCTTTTGACGACACTTTACCAACAAAATATCGTCAAAGCAAAGTTAAGCGTTATCAGTTTCGACACCGACTGGACATCCCCGCTGAGGGCAATAACAGGGGTGTCCAGCTACAGTGCCATTATTTTAGATGCGGCAAAAAACGGTGTTGTAATTTTGTCAAAACAATGGCATAAGTGCGTATTTTGCAGCTGATTTGCGGGAATTATTGCCCTCCCATGTGCCGCTGCGCTTCCCGGAGCATGGCGATGTAGGCGTTCAGGCTCATCTCGTGTAGGCTGGCCTGATCCGACAGCAGCCGCCGGAACATCTGGTTTTCCCGTTCCAGCTGTTTGAATTCCCGCTCATAAAGCACGGTTATGACCAGTCCGAAAAGAGATGCCGCCAATAAGGCAATGATCACAGTATCCACGACAGCCATTTTCACCACCTCCTGACCTTGTCCGCCGCCTTCTGTGCGTAGGCGTCGACGATCTCGCTGTAGCGATGCGCCCCCTGCGGGGTCATGCTGGAAAACTGTAGCTCCATCATAGAGAGGGCTGCGGTGTGCTCCATCCCGGCTTTCGCCAGCAGCGCCAGACAGCGGTCGTGGGTCGCCAGCACCATCGCCTCCTCCATCACCTCGCCCATCATGGAGCTGGTGCTGCGGGGCAGGATGTGAAGCCCTTTGCTGCGCGGCTGCGGCGTGATTACCTCGGTGTATTCGGCATCGATGTAGCCGTTAGGCCCGCCGGGGTAGCTTCCTTGGTAGCTCATTTTGATTACTCCTTTCCGATTTTCGTGAGGAGAACCGTGCCGTGCGGAACCCCTTACACTATGCAAAGGACAATCTGAAAGAATTTGAGTAAGAAAATTTTGAAAAATCTCGTTGGAGAGAATTAGTGATTGTTCTCGGATGCGTTTATGCGGCAGAGAAGCGCAAAAAAGACCTGATTTGTAATTTTTACATACAAATCAGGTCTTTTTATTTTGAGCTCTTTTATTATTCGGTTTTGTTGACAATCACCGATGCGTAGTCTTGAAGAACAATCCCGTTTACTGTTCCGCGAGTCCAGTTAACTAAAGTGCTTGAACCTACTTTCAAATTAGTGTCGGTGACTTTGGCAGTAAAGCGTATATAGGCATTTGCACCTATTTCGTAGCTGCCAATGTTGATGCCAGTCGTAGTAACATCATCTTGGTCTATCGCAACCCCGTCAGGCCAAGCTGCATTGTAGAGGATGGTCGATCCTGGCACATATTCCAAATCCTCCGGCAGAACGGACCGCACCATCACATTTTCATGCGTGTTATCACATCTGTCGATATTCTGATATTGAAATTGGATCTCAACCTCATCGCCAATCTCAGCCTCCACATAATTGTGCCACTCTGTGTCGCCTTTGAGCCGAATATGCTGCGAAATGCGAAAATCAGTATCAAAAACGGCCTTCACTCGAATCGTAACATAACTGGCGTATTGGTAACAGCCTGGAATAACGCCGTCAAGGATGACCGGATCTTCTGGGTTGGTGCGGTAGTCGTAATAGCCAATCAGAACACCGCCACTGGAGGCTTTAGTAACGATCTCGTCACTTAGCTGAAGTCCTCCCGCGCCAACTCCGTTGTTCTCCAGAAGCGCCGAGCCATAAACATATTCAAGATGAAAATCGGAGTTGCTGGTGAAAGTGAGGCCGTCCCAATACTCGCTCGGATTTGCGTTATCAGAAGTGATGAGGCTGTGGACATGGATACTGTTAGACGAGTCGGTGGGGATGCTGAACGCAACCATCACGTTTTCAGCGGCATTTTCCGCATGTGGGTTATTGTTATGGATGTAGGCTCGGATAATATATTCCTGTCCATCCTCCACTTCTATTTCATTTTCCCACTCGTTTTGAACGCCTTCCGTGTTCGATCCATTATACTTCCGCACACCGGCAAAATCCTTTTCGTTACCAATCTCGCCGTCGCTGATGGAGTTCAAGACAACAGTGTCTTTAAGCACACCCTCGTTGATCTCGGCCAGCGTATAGCTGGGCCGAGTGCTGCTTTTCTCGGCAGGAGATTTCCTGAATGGGAGAATAAGTGCCACAATTGCCAATATAACCGCAATGATTGCCAGGAAGATGTTTATTTTTGCTATTCTGCGCATCAAACCCACCTCCGGCTTAATTAATGCGGCTCCTGCATGGTTCTCGTGTAGTTGATTATGACCGGAATTTCGATATACACGTTTGAAGTCGCCCTGTTCTGAGGAATAACCATTACTCTTGCCTCTACGGGCGGATCTCCCAATTCATAATGACCTATAACTTCGACCTTGGCTTCCGTGCCGTCATGCCCATAAAGAATATCTTCATTCAGGCTCGTGCAATATAGAAAAACACCGTCTGCCTCGCTGGGAATCACTCTTATCGGCAATGTTGTAGGTTCTCCAGGATAAACTTTTACAGATTCAGAACTGCATGTCAGTTTTTCAACTAGAATATTTCCACCATTCTCGAGCGGGTAATTGAAGATAGGTGATGAAGGAAATAATTGAAAACAGATTGTTACTGCCAATGCAACAATTGTTATGAACAGAAACATTGCCGAAATTAAGAGAGGCATAGCTTTCTTGACCGATTGTTTATCCATGACACTTATCGACTGCCTAAGCCAATCAACCAAGCCAACCGCTCTGTCGGGTTTGGACTCGTCACAAAGAGCAGGCTTCGAGGCAGTATCGATAGATGGCTCTTGGGCGGGTTCCGGTAGTAACCCTTGATTTAGCTCCTCGGCAGAATCTAAAGTAGGTTTCGTGGTCGACACTGGGGTAGGCTTTGCTTCTGAAGCGGAGTCCGGCACAGACGCTTGAATCTGATCCGCAGGTGGCTCCAAACTAGGTTCAACGAGTTCTGTGGGGGCTGGAGCAATTACTCGAGTAGCTTCTGTAGAGTCCTTTTTATCTATGAAATTAGAATTTTCCATTGTATCGCATGGTTGCGACAAGCTGGCTTCCTCGGGAGACTGCCCGTAGTATTTCAGTGAAGGGAGTAACTGGGGGGATATATGATCCTCGGACCAATCTATGTCCCCAAGCTCCCTTTCGTCGACTCTTTTTTTGAAATCTTTTTTCGCTTTCTCTAAATATACATTAATAGTGGCTTTTTCTTTGTATAGTTTTGTGAGAACAGCAACTAGGCAATTGGTAGTGGAGCTATTCAATGAATTGCGAATTCTTTCGATTAAGGGAAATTCCTTCCCACTCTTTTGGTTTTTCACAAGAGTTTGTTTTGCTTCTTCATATGTTTTTGCTTGATCGCCATATTTTATGGCAATGTAATTCGTTTCTTTAAGGAATTTATCTCTGCGTTCTGAGTATAAATCCCTTTCCTCTATTGGCTCCAATCGATCCAAACGATTATTATAGCCGTCGAGTAAACCTAGGGCCATTAAAGTAATATCTACATTATAACTCTTTTGACGATAACATTTATTAACTATGTAAATCAGTAGCGCTTCCATTTCAGCGCCGCTTGCTTCGAGAAGTCCCAGGTCAGTCTGGAGCGTATCAATGGCACTGCCATAGTCTGAGCCCTTAAGCTTCCTGGACAGCTCAGAATACGGGCTATTTTGTTTATCTGCCTTCGCCATAGCGCCCGCCTCCCCCTCCCTGTAAGCTTTCTAAGGTATTAGTATTCTATCACATCTAACCGACTATTTCAATGGAAAGGCCGCAGGTTTCCCTGCGGCCTTGGTTTTTGCCCATCATGCTTACAGCATCCATTCCGTTACTTTGACAGGGTGTTTGTTGAGGGTGCCTTCGTGAAGAAACTTGAGCTTCCGCCTTTTGTTCCCGTCGAACTCCGTGACAGTTGTATGGTGACCGTCACGATAGAATGACACGAAAGTTACGGATGTGCTGCCGTCAGGGTTATCCACCTCGAAGCGGAGTTTGGCGCCAACGTCAGGCCGATAGGAAGTAAGATATCCACTATAGAAGGGCGGCGGTGAGGCATAGCGGTTCCTGGCTTTAAGCTCCTGGCATCTACGGAGATATTTCTCGAAGAGTTTTTCATTCTTGAAGCCAAGGTGAAGCTGATCTTCGTCGACTTCTACGGATGTTAGTTTCCAGTCCGGCGCCTCACCACGCAGTATTTGCAGACGTTGTTTCTCGAATTTCGGGTATTCGTTGTCTACACGGATGTATTCGAAACTGGCGAAGAACGCTTCGGTATCCTCGCAGTCTTCTACAACCATGCGCATTCCAGGCCATTTGATGGCCTCAGACGCTTGGACGCCATCAATGTTGTGGATGTCGGGATTGCAGTGGATGTAATAAGGCTGACACAAAGTCATGTCGTATTGGATGGCTCTCATATTCTGTCCCCCTTGATAAAAATATTGGATTATTGCGTCATCGCATACCCTCAGCTGAGAGGCTGCGAACTCCGCAATAATCTGGGGAACGGATATGAGAGATGAGGGTTAAATTGCGTAAACTAGTTAGTTTATACTAACTATTGTAGCACACATATACAAAAAAGTCAATACTTTTTGTGCTTATTAGCCCGTCTAAGCAAGGGCTAGCATCTCTGCGAAAAATATTTTCAAATTTTTTTGCTTGGCGATGTCGTCCGCCATCGCCCGGTGTCGGGCGACAATGAGAAAGCAGGAGATTTCCTTTAGAATATCATCAAGCGAAGGGCAAAAGCTCAACTCTATTCACACAAAGGAGGTCCACGCTATGAAGGCCAGATTCCAAGAAGTTCGCGACCCCAAGACGCATCGGCTGTTGGGTGTCTACTGCCAGGAGGACGGCGTTTTTGAAAGCCGTCAGAAGGGGCGGATCATGCGAATCCAATTCCCGCCCGGCATCCCGATCCAGTTTATCTTTGATGACAGCGAACCAGCAGCCTAACCCCGCACAGCCCCAGCCTACATAAACCCCAGCGTACAAATCAACATCAAATCCGATCCGCAGAGACCGCTTTGACGGCAGTGTGGGCGCCCGTTCAACATGGGCGTTCCCCTGCCGTCTTTTGCATTTCAGCGGACGGCGGCTCTCGCGGGTCACACCGTGAAAGGAGCCGAAAAATGTCTGCTTATCAGGATTACATGGAACTGAAAACCCTTTTCCGTCAATGGCGCGAAGATGGGGTGCCGATGAGCCCGGAAATCATGCGACTCTATTGGAGCGAACTCAAGCGACTGGAGCGCGAGACCCGCTGCCGCAATGCGGATGGAAGCCGCTGCATGAAGAACTGCCGTGAGTGCGAGATGCAGCGGGACGGGGCGCAGCTCTCTTTGGAACAGAAACTCGAAGTCGGCGAGCTGCCGCAGGATACGTTCAGCGTGGAGGAATTGGTCGAGAGCATGGATCTGTCGGACGCACTCTATGCGGCCATCGACCAGTTGAGTGAGAGGGACCAGCTGATTGTAGTTTTGTCCTCCCAGGGATACACGGAACGGGAAATCGCTGACGAGATTGGTGCGTGCCAGAAGAGCGTCAACAATTGGAAACGTGCGGGTATCGCTGAGATTCGCGTGTACCTGGAAGATTACCGCTGATTCCGTTACTCAAAGCGGCATCAAATTGTCCTACGTATTGTAGAGGGGCACAGGGGCGGGCAGCGACCCAGCTGCCCAGCCCCGTACCCTCGAAAATAAACTTTTGGAGGTTATGAAAATGAAAACTGAGGAAACTAAAAAGGAACCTGTAGATTTTGAGCTGTATGGCAAGCCGACTGTGGAAGTGGCGCGGCAGGGGATTCCGCTGACCTGGGAGCTCGACCCGAATAGCCCGAAAGATGCCCCGATGCTCTACGACCGGGAGCAGTGCGATAAGCATTATCGGGTCAAGGACGGCGAAGTCTATACCGTTCGCCTGGGTGTTCACAGCGATCCGAACGGTGTCGGCGTGATTTCCAGGGACTCTTTCGCCAAATGTATTGTTCCGACCGCATCGGAAAAACGGCAGCTCATTATGGCGGTTTTCGGCGTTGCGGAAATTGCTCCGATGAGTCTCATGGACTGTGTTGGCCTGTGCGCCGATGTCCCGTTCCATCTGGAATATGTTTACCGCTCCGCCATACTGGAGAGCAACAATGGCTCGAAGGGGCTGGTTCTCAGCGACGACGCTGTCTATCTGAGGGACGGGCTGGTGATAATCGGCCATGAGGGGCTTGAGGGTGAGATTCCGGACTATTGCACATATCTCTACGATTTCATCACTTTGCAGGTGCGAGTGGTTTTTGATAAAGAGGATGACGGTGAAGAGGACGATGATGACAAAAATTAAAATGTAAACTCATTCCCCTGCGGATCAGCGTCCGGCCTAAGTGTAGGTCGGGCGCTACGCTTTTTGTGGGCTGGGATTAGCTCCCGGCGGTGCCGTTGTTGCCGGCGTTGGGCGAACAGGTTGCTGGTACTCTGATTGACGTAGCCGACCCTCAGATGCCCAAAAGGATGCCGAAAAAGAAGCTGCTTACGTTCGGGATAAACCATAGTTTATGACGAAATCTAGCCTGTCGCTGGTTCATAGCTTGAGAAGACTTCACGATCTCCAAGAAGAAAACTCTGTCCAGCCGGAGCATGGCCCAGGGCGAGACCTTGTTTCCATAGGGGTTTATGCCTACAAAACTATTACAACATCTGTATAAGTGCCAGAAACCTGACCTAGAACAGCTCCATTCCGAGATATGCCCTGTCGAGATCGTCCTGTTCCACACCCAAATAACGTTTCGTCACGGCGAAAGAGCTGTGGTTATAAATGTGCATAATCACCACCGGGGATACTGCGCCGCTCGTCCAGGCGTGGTATCCCCAAGTTTTTCTCAGCGAGTGGCAAGCAATCTTCCCCATGATTCCGATAGACTCCACCGCCGAATGGATGATCCGCCAAGCCTGAACCCGGCTGATAGCCTTCTCGTCCTTCCGATTATTCGCAAAAATAAACTCGCCGCGCCTGTGCGGGAAATACAGACGCAGCGCGTTAATAACCTGCTTATTGAGGGCGATAGTTTTGGATTTGCTGGTTTTCTTCTCGAATATCTCTACGTGAGGACGGAACTCACCCCGCTCCTCGTCATACACATCCGCCCAGCGAAGGCGGAGCAGGTCGCTGATGCGGAGTGCGGTGTAAGTGCCCATGACGACTAGCGTATAGTTGCGAAGTTGGCCCCGTTTCAAAAAATAATCGCCCAGTTCTCTCAGTTGGTTCTTGTTCCGAATCGGTTCTGTTGCTGCCATAGTGGTTTGTCCCCCTTGTTCTTGATGCGGTCTAGTATAGCGCATCTCGATCCAGGAGGAAAATGTAACTTTTTATTGATAGTGATACCTATTTTAGCATCAAATTGGGCTATAATCAAGTCATTTCTGACATCTTCACCAAAAACTTTCTGCCCGGACGTATGCTGACTGTTCGCCTAGGGAAAGTATAGAAGGGGAAAATGTAACGCCCTCAATATTCTGTTACATTCGCTTCGGCGTCATACAACAGAATAAGAAAAACGGGGGGATTTCTACGAAAAACCGACTCTTATCACTCCTTTTGGTGGCTTGTTTGATGTGTGGCTTGTGCGCTTGCGGCGACAGCGGCGATAGCGCCCCAGCCAGTGATCCGCCTAGCGCCCGAACAGAGGGCGGAGGTAACAGCGAGACCAGCACCGAACAGCCCATCCAAAATCCAGTGGAACAGACTGATTTTGAGCGGCTTTTCTCTAACGGCCCTCTCGCGGCTCAAGACACAAGCGAATTGTGGGGATACATAGACGAAACCGGGGCGTGGGTGATTTCTCCGGCATTTGCTGAGGCGAGGAACTTTTGGAGCAGCGGACTCGCCCTCGTTAAGGATGCGCAAAGCCAGCTTTGGGGGCTGATTGATGCTTCTGGCAGCTTCGTTGTCCAGCCGACATTCGACAACATAGGCAACTCGTTCGGTGACGATATGTTCCGGGTTCGCATTCCGGAGCGCGGCTGGGGTTATATTGACGCGACCGGGGCATTTGTGATTGAACCGCAGTTCGATGCAGCCACCGACTTTTCCGAGGGATTCGCCAGAGTTTCCTCGCAAATACAGTTTACCGGCGTAGACAACCAAAACTACTACCAGCTTTGGGGTTACATCAATGCCTCCGGCGAACGGATTACGGAGGATACTTTCTCTGAAGCACAGCCTTTTTCTGACGGCTTGGCTTTAGTTAGGGAAGGCGATCCTTCTGGTTTTGGTGCGTTTTATGGCTACATTGACGAGTCCGGATCTTTCGTGATTCACCCCATGTATACAAGAGCTACTTCTTTCTACGATGGCCGGGCCTTTGTCGACACGTATGTAATGGGCGACCCAAATACATACTACGCCTTGATTGACAAAGAGGGCAAGTATTTAACCGGACCCGTGAGTAGCAACTTGGTGCAACCATATTTCCGGAATGGCGTATGCCCCGTGCACACATTGGATGGAACAGGCGATGTTTATATTGATGAGGACGGAAACACCGTGTTGCCCAAGTCGGGAGCAGCCTATGCCGATGCGAATGGCTTTTCTGGTGAGCTAGCTGCCGTGGTGGACGCAGAAACCATGTTGACTGGCTATATCGATACGGACGGAAATTGGGTAATTCCGCCACAATATAGCTCGGCTACCAATTTTATAGGCGGAATGGCCCTCGTTGGAGAAGCCGGATCGCTTGATGACATTTTAGCTGAAAGAACCAAACATTGGGTGATAGACACTTCGGGAACTCCTTTATTGGAGTTTGGTGGCGATATAACAAGCCGCTGGAACTGGAGAACTCCGGAGCGAATTGCTGTGACAGAAAAAACATCCGGGAGAACAGGATTTTGGGATTTTTCCGGTAATATTGTGATCGAATATGTTTACGATGTTGCGCAGGACTTCGCCGATGACTACAGCTACGCCAAAGTGCAGTATGAAGGGCTATGGGGGCTTATCGACAAGGACGGAAATTGGCTGATCCCTGCGCAATTCCTGGAAATTGCCGCCGCTTAAACCTGTTCATAATCAAAAACAAAGGAGAGAAAACATCATGAAACATCACTCTACTTACAGCACTCGTTCGTTCCTCATGGGAGTCCTGGTGACCCTGCTGGTCATCAGCCTCGTAACTCCGGCTTTAGCTGCTGCCGGAAAAATGATTGAAGTGTTCGGTGGTATCAAAATCTACATCGACGATATAGAGCTAAATCCCAAAGATGCCGCTGGCAACCCCGTGGACGTGTTCGTTTACAACGGCACCACCTACCTTCCGGTTCGGGCGGTCAGCGAAGCCCTTGGCAAGCCCGTCCAATGGGACGGAAAAACTCAGAGCGTGTATATCGGCAAGCACTCCAGTGATACCCCGGCAGCGTATCTGAGCGAAATGGATTATTTTGCACTGTCCTATCGCTGGGACTTTGACAGACTTACTACAGACAATTTGGGGAATAACCATACTCACTCTATCGAGATTGGAAACAATGCTCCCTCCGGTCATAAAGTCGTCTACAAACTGAACGGTCAGTATAGCCGGTTGACGGCTTGGTATTACCAGGAATATTCTTATCGGGGCACAAACCAGAGCAGAACAAAGACCCTCGTCATTTCTGGTGACGGAAAAGAACTGTGGCAAGGGACAGTGGCGGCAGGTATCGAACCTCAATACATAGATATCGACATTACCGGGGTTCTGGAACTGACCATTGAATATCCGGAATCGAACTCTAACGGGTATGTTAGCGAGACTGCCTTGGGAGATGTCGCGCTGTGGACGTGATGATGGAGGGAAGTGATTCATGAAAAGACTTCTCACACTACTGCTGGCTGTAGGCATGGCGGTTTCGCTGTGCGCCTGCGGAAACGATGGTAGCTCCCGTGCCGCTCCCACCTACGATGAAAGTCCGATGACACCCGACAATTCCTGGGCAGAAGGACCGAACGAGACGATTGAATCGGACGATGGTTTGATCCCAGACGAGAGTTCAGCGAATGGCGAAGGCATTGACGAAACGCAAATTCTTGACCCAGCGCCGGCGGTTGATGAAGATATTAGGCCCGAGGGGCTGATACTTATGACGACTACATCCGCTGGTTTTGCTGCCAGCACCACCAACATCACCATCAGCAGTATTAACTCCGATACCGGCACCACCAAGACCATTTCCAAGTTCACGTTCGGCAACATCCGCGACAACGGCTCGATTTCGGTCAGCTACGTTACTCCTGAGGGGAGCGGCATCGTGATTGGTGGCGGCTATTACGCAACGCGGCGTGAGTGGTTTGATGATGACTACGACCGTATGGCGGTGACCTGGAATGACGGCGTAAGCGCGGAGTTCCATGCTGGCTGGATTGATACGAACGGCGAGTTTTTCGATGTGACCAAGGCACTTGGACTGGAAGCAAAAAGCGATTTCGATGTTCCGACGAAGCATAATGCGATTGGGTTTTCGGAAGACGGATATTTTATCTACAAGAACCTGGTCGGCGACGGCCCGAATGTGTACTGGGAGTTCCATCATGTTCCGCTGGATAATTTGTCTATCGATGCCGTCGAGACAGGTATTTTGCTGCCCGGAGCTGGGGAAGAGTTCCAATACAGCAACCAGCGAGTGCGGTTTAGCGATTGGGATAGCGGCTCTGGTAATTTCCTGCTCAACACCGATGAAAAAATAAGCCATCTTTGCACCAGCGATACTGACACTGGTAAAACGTATGTCCCTGGTGAAAGCCGGTTGAGCTGGAACGGTGTTTTCTCTCCGGACGGTGCCTCTGTCGCCTTCATGTCGAAGCCAAAATCTGGCGGCATGGTCGACATTTATATTATGCCGCTGGCTGGTGGCGACCCTATTAAGGTGGTTGCCGATGGGTTTAACTTGGCGGCGCAGGAAGACTGCGCAAAAGGCTATTATACTTCTGGCACAGCGTGTAGCATGCTGATTGGATGGGAATAAGAAAGGTAGATAAACATGCGAAAGAAACTTCTCGCGCTACTACTGGCACTGGGCATGGTGGCTTCGCTGTGCGCCTGTGGAAACGACGGCAGTTCCGGTGCCGCCCCGGCCTACGATGAAAATCCGGCAGCGTCTGACAACAACCAGATCATCGACGCCCCGTATGAAACGAGCGAACCGAGCAACGCCCCCAACGCGGACGGGAGTTCCAGAGACAATGAGAGTCCTGCGACCGATGAAGACCATAGCGATAACCCTGACAACACGCAAATCCCCAACCCTGCGACCGGTGAGGCCGTTAAGCTAGAGGGGCTAATATTGATGACTGTCACGAACGTCAATTTTTGCGACCCGAAAATCTATTACGTTGATATCGAAACAGGCGACTCCAAACTGATTGCGGAGTGGGATTTCAGGCCGCGACAGGGCGAGGCTATTACCTATTCTCTGGGCGCAGGTTTTCGCTGTGGGCGTCAGGAATGCTTCGCTGATGGCTACAGTAAAGTCGCCGTTTCGCAGACGGACTCTCAAAGCGGTCAAACTTGCGCTGGATGGCTGGAAGCGGACGGGAACTTTTTCAACGTTACTGAAGCTCTGGGACAGCTCAGCCGAAGCGATTTTGATGATGCCGTCCAATACTATGCTGTCGGGTTCATGGATGATGAGTTCTTCGTATACCGCCAGATCAGCGGAGCTGGAGGATATCATTACGTTCCATTGGATAATCTCGACACCTCGGCAATTCAGGATGGCTTGCCGTTCCCTGGCTGCGAAAACGGTGAGTTCCCGGAAGCGAAAATCACTGACTATGTCGGCGATTCACGATTCTTGATTAACGCCGGCGGGAAATTCGCGGGGAATGACGGCATCAGCAGGATTCTGGACATGGCGACCAGTGAGAAGACAGATTACGTCCCCGGCACGTCGCGACTGAGCTGGCATGCGGTGCTCTCGCCGGACGGTAGCCAAGTTGCGTTCATGTCGCGGCCGAAGAACGGAACGGAGGTAGATATCTACATCATGCCGCTCACGGGCGGCGACCCCGTGAAAGTTCCGACCGAGGGGTTCGAGCTTTCAGGGCAACAGCGCTGCGAAAACGGGCCGAATATCGACGGTCAATGTACGATGCTGGTAGAGTGGAGATAGTAATTGCAAAGAGCCTGCCTACTGTCCCAGTCATGACCTTGATCCAACTAATCATGCTCAGGATGTAGTGAAGAGGCTCTTTTTGATAAGAATCAGTCATCAAGGCCGGGCGAAAAGTGTTTGGGAGAAGATGTAGAGAGGGCAGGCGGGTTTCTGATGCGGGCTGGTGTAGGTTGGTGCAAGCTGGTGCAAAACGGGAGTTTCGTGTAAAGGCAAGAGGAAAGGCACGAGCGAAAAACCGCCGTGCCGCTTTATTATCCGATAGGCATAATCGATATAATTTGCTTTAGAATAGCAGAAAACCCCTATAGCTAGGGGTTTTCTGCACGCCGCGTTCCGATATTTTTGTATCAAACGTGACGTCTCAACGTGGTGCGGATGACGGGACTCGAACCCGTACGGCCGTGGGCCACTAGCACCTCAAGCTAGCCAGTCTACCAGTTCCAGCACATCCGCATACATCGGCAGTGGAAGCCGACACAGGGCATTATAATATGCCGGGCCGGTTTTGTCAAGGGCGTACTTGCCGGGCCGCCGATTTTTCTTGCTGCGGAACTGGCGGGTCGGACGATCAGACGCTCCGTTCGCCGGCGAGGCTGCGGGCGAACAGGCGGCGGACCTCCTCCAGGTCCTCTGTCTGCCCCAGCGCCCACATCAGCTTGGTGACGGCGGCCTCGGTGGTCATGTCCCAGCCCTGGATCACCCCCTCGGCCAGGGCCTTTTGCCCCGCCTGGTAGAGGGCGAAATTGCTGCTCTCATAGAGGCATTGACTGCATACCACCACCGCCATCCCCGCCTGGGCGGCAGCGTGGAGCTTCTCGATGAGGTTGCGGCGGATGAAGTGGAGCCCGCCCGCGCCAAACGCCTCGATCACCACCCCCCGGTAGTGCATCCGGAGCAGCATGTCGAAGATCTCCGGGTCCAGGCCGGGGGTGAGCTTGATGAGGAACACTGCCTGGCACAGCTTGTCCCGTAGGACGCAGGGTCCGCCGGCAGACGGGATGGCGCCCTCTCGGATGGTGAGCCCCGCGCCGTTCACCTGGGCCACCAGGGGCCAGTTCACGCTGTCGAAGGCGCCGAAGGCGGTAGTGTGGGTCTTGACCGCCCGGCAGCCCAGCATGACCCGGCGGTCGAAGGCCAAAAACACCCCTGGATGGCCGGAGGACGCCATGGCAAAGGCGGTGCGCAGATTGTCCAATCCGTCGGTGAGGGGGTGCTCGATGGGCAGCTGGGCCCCGGTGAGCACCACGGGGATGGGGATACCGCGCACCATGTAGCTGAGCACCGAGGCGGTGTAGGCCATGGTGTCGGTGCCGTGGGACACCACGATGCCATCAAAGCCGTCCCGGGCGTCGTAGATGTGGCGGGCGATGAGCCGCCACTCCTCGGGCTGGATGTTGGACGAGTCCAGGTGGAGGATGTCCCGGACGGTGAGGTCGTAGCTGTCGGGCAGGCCGCCCAGGTAGTGGGACAGGGCCGTGCCGTCCAGGCCGGGGGCAAGCCCCTCGTCGGTGAGCCGGGAGGCGATGGTGCCCCCGGTGGTGAGCAGCAGGATGCGCTTCATGATAGGACCCCTCGTTTCTCTGATCGTGTGCCGCTGGGGAAGCGGGCCGGACAGGCCTTAGTATACGGTATGACAGAAGGCTTTGCAAGTATATTGTCATCCGCGGGGAATACTGTTATACTAACAGAGGACAGAACGCACTGGAACAACACGTACTGGAGGAAAACTCGATGAGATACGACCTGATCATTGTGGGAGGAGGCCCCGCGGGCCTCACCGCCGCCATCCACGCCCGGGCCCGGGACAAGTCGGCGCTGGTGATCTCCAACGACCCGCTGGCCTCGCCCCTGTGCCGGGCCCCGGCCATGGCCAACTACCCCGGTCTGCCCGGCGTGACAGGGAAAGAGCTGGTGGAGCGCCTGCTGGCCCAGGCCAGGGACCTGGGGGTGGAGCTGAAACGAGGCCGGGCCCTGTCCGTCATGCCCATGGGGGAGTCCGTCATGGTGTCGGTGGGCAGCGACGTGGTGGAGGGCCGGGCGGCGGTCCTGGCCCCCGGCGTGTCCCGGGCGGCCCCGCTGAAGGGGGAGGCGGAGCTGCTGGGCCGGGGGGTGAGCTACTGCGCCACCTGCGACGGCATGTTCTACCGGGGCAGATCCGTGGTCTGCGCCGGGGACGCCCCCAATTTCGACGAAGAGGTGGAGTTCCTGCGCTCCATCGGCTGTGACGTCGCCGTGAGGCGGCTGGCGGGGCTGTCCATCCTGGGGGAGGATGCCGTGACCGGCGTGCGGGACGCCAAAGGGGAGGAGACCCCCTGCCAGGGGGTGTTCCTGCTGCGCGCCACCATCGCCCCGGCCCAGCTGGCTCCGGGGATGGAGACCGAGGGGGGCTATATCAAGGTGGACGGCCGGATGGCCACCAGCCTGCCTGGGGTGTACGCCGCCGGGGACTGCACCGGCCAGCCCCTCCAGCTGGCCAAGGCGGTGGGCCAGGGGCAGCTGGCCGCCCATTTCGCCATCGAGGCCATGGGCTGAGGGGAGTTTCCGAAATTTCCGTGAACTTTGATTTCCCGTGTTGCAATTTTTTTGGAAAGATGGTAACATAGGGATATCAACGGGGGACTCCCCCCGATACTCAAGTTAAGGAGTGATCGAAATGGTCAAAGTCATCATGGGCCTGAAGGGCACCGGAAAGACCAAGCAGATGATCGACCTCATCAACACAGCGGTGGATACGGAGCACGGCAACGTGGTTGCCATCGCCCACAATTCCAAGCTGAACTATAAGATAAACTACAAGATCCGCCTGGTGGACACCTCGGACTACAGCATCCCCAACTACGACACCCTGCGGGGCTTCCTGTACGGACTGTACGCCAGCAACTACGATATCACCCATGTGTTCATCGAGAGCCTGAACAAGCTGGTCCCCACCGTGGGCAACGACGATGTGGAGCCCTTCCTGGACTGGCTGGAGTCCTTCTCCCAGAAGAGCGGTATCAAGTACACCATCTCCATCAGCGAGGACGCCTCCAAGGCCAGCGACGGCGTGAAGAAATATTTTTGAGCGATCAGTTGACCTGAGACCGGGCGGGCGCGTGCCCGCCCGGTCTTTTTTGGCCGGATCCGGCCATAAGAAGCTGTATCGATCGCTTCAGCACCCAGATCTGCGGCGATCGGTACAGCTTCTAAGATCATAAAGGAGGTCTTTTGAAATGGACTGTACCCAGACCATCCGCGCGAGGCGGAGCATCCGCAAGTTCAAGCCCGGCGACTCCATCCCCAGGGCCGACGTGGAGACCATGCTGGAGGCGGCCATGATGGCCCCCAGCGCCCGCAACACCCGCCCCTGGCAGTTCTTCGTGGTGGAGGACCCGGAATTGAAGGCCAAGCTGCGCCGGGCCCATCCCTTCGCCTCCATGCTGGACACCGCGGCCCTGGCCATCGTGGTGTGCGCCAGGCCGGAGGTGCAGACCGGGGCGGTGGAGGGCTACTGGCCGCTGGACTGCGGCGCGGCGGTGGAGAATCTGCTGCTCCAGGCGGTGGACCTGGGCTACGGCGCCTGCTGGTGCGGCTGCTGGCCCAGCCCCCGGGTCTCCAAGCTCCAGGAGATCCTGGACACCCAGTCCGTCCCCGTGGCCCTGGTGGCCGTGGGCGTTCCCGACGAGAGCCCCGCGGCCAAGGGGCACTACGACCCCGGTAAGGTCACATGGCTGGGCTGAGCCGGAGCGGGGAGGGAGAGCGAGCGATGAGCGAACGAAAAGACCGGCGGGACAAGGTGGAGAGCGGCGTGGTGCTGCCCCGGGCCATCCACCTGGTGCCCCTGGAAAACATCAACGGCTTCGATGTCCGGCCCGGGTTCTACGAGACCAACGGCGCCACCGCCATCCCCGGCGGGGTGAACTTCACCGTCCACTCCCACGGGGCCGCCAGCGTGGAGCTGCTGCTGTTCCACCGGGAGGAGGCGGAGCCCTTCGTGGTGCTCCCCTTTCCGGAGCACTACCGGATCGGCAACGTGTATTCCATGATCGTGTTCAAGCTGAACATCGAGGAATTCGAGTACGCCTACCGGGTGGACGGGCCCTATGAGCCGGAGAAGGGGCTGATCTTCGACAAGTCCCGCTATCTGCTGGATCCCTACGCCAAGGCGGTCACCGGCCAGAGCGACTGGGGCAAGAGCCCGCCCCACGGCCAGCACTACAAGGCCCGGGTGGTGAAAGACGACTTCGACTGGGGCAATATGGGCCAGCCCCTGATCCCCATGGAGGACCTGATCATCTACGAGCTCCACGTCCGGGGCTTCACCAAGGACCCGTCCTCGAAAGTGGAGCACCCCGGCACCTTCGCCGGGCTGATGCAGAAGCTGCCCTACCTTCAGGAGCTGGGGGTGAACGCCATCGAGCTGATGCCCATCTTCGAGTTCGATGAGATGCTGGACTACCGGGAGGTGAACGGGCAGAAGCTGTATAACTACTGGGGGTACAATACCGTCAGCTTCTTCGCCCCCAACACCAGCTACACCGCCTCCACCGAGTACAACCGGGAGGGGAACGAGCTCAAGCGGCTGATCCGGGCCTGCAAGCAGCGGGGGATCGAGGTGTACCTGGACGTGGTGTTCAACCACACCGCCGAGGGCAACGAGATGGGGCCCTTCTTCTCCTTCAAGGGTTTCGACAACAACATCTACTACCTGCTCACCCCGGAGGGGTACTATTACAACTTCTCCGGCTGCGGCAACACCCTGAACTGCAACCACCCCATCGTCCACCAGATGATCCTGGACTGCCTGCGCTATTGGGTGACCACCTACCGGGTGGACGGCTTCCGGTTCGATCTGGCGTCCATCCTGGGCCGGGACGAGAACGGCGCGCCCATGGTGTCCCCGCCCCTTTTGCAGGCCCTGGCCTTCGACCCCATCCTGGGGGACGTGAAGCTGATCGCCGAGGCGTGGGACGCGGGGGGGCTGTACCAGGTGGGCACCTTCCCCGCCTGGAACCGCTGGGCGGAGTGGAACGGCCGCTACCGGGACGATATGCGCCGCTACCTGAAGGGGGATGGCGGGATGGCCCAGGCCGCCGCCCTGCGCCTCACCGGCTCCCGGGACATCTACGACACCGCGGCCCGGAGCAATGCCTCGGTGAACTTCCTCACCTGCCACGACGGCTTCACCCTCCACGACCTGTACACCTACAACGGCAAGCACAACGAGGCCAACGGCTGGAACAACACCGACGGCGCCAACGACAACAACAGCTGGAACTGCGGCGCGGAGGGGGAGACCGACGACCCCCAGATCAACGCCCTGCGCCGCCGGATGGTGCGCAACGCCTTTGCCCTGCTGATGTGCTCCCGGGGCACCCCCATGTTCCTGGCGGGGGACGAGTTCGGCAACACCCAGTTCGGCAACAACAACGCCTATTGCCAGGACAACATCACCTCCTGGCTGGACTGGTCCCTGCGGGAGCGCAACCAGAGCCTGTTCCGGTTTTTCCAGTATATGATCCGTCTGCGCAAGAACAACCGGGCGCTGCGCTGCGACATGAGCGGCGGGGCCTGCGGCTTCCCCGACGTGAGCTTCCACGGCGTGGCCCCCTGGCAGGACAAGTTCGGCCCCGAGGACCGGTATGTGGGGGTGATGTTTGCCGGGGCGGAGCGCAACGTGGGGCCCCAGATCCTCTACGTGGCCTCCAACTCCTATTGGGGGGAGCTGAACGCCGCGCTGCCCCAGCTGCCCGTATCCATGCGGTGGGAGCAGGTGGTGGACACCTGGGACGAGGAGCAGTATCCCCATCCCGTCGATGGGAACTGCTTCACCATCGGCCCCCGCAGCGTGATGGTGTTCCGGGCCAGGTAGGAGACCCTATCGGACCAGAAAGCCCGCCTCGTCCAGGGCGGCGGCCGCCCGCTGGAAGGCGTCCTCGCCGGGGCAGCGCAGGGTGTGCAGGTGGATGCCGCCGGTGAGCAGCGACAGGGGCCGGGCGGCGTGTTCCTCCACCTTGCGCAGAAATTCCGAGATGTCGTACCGGGAGGAGAGGTCCAGCGGCCCGGTGATCTGGCCGTACACCGGGTGTTCCACGATGACGTTTTCCACGGTGCACCCCTGGTCCACCATGAGGGTCAGCTCCCGCTCCATGTCCGCCCCGCTGTGGAGGCAGGCCACGGTGCGGGACAGCCCCGGCCGGGGCCGCTCCAGCACATAGCCCCGGGGGGTGGCGGAGATGGGCTCCCCCGCCGCCCGGAGCAGGGCCACGTCCCCCACGATGATCTGGCGGCTCACCGACAGCCGGCGGGCCAGGGCGGTGGCGGACAGGGGGCGGTCGGCCTGCTTCAGGTAGTCCAGGATGTGGGTCCGGCGCTGGGTGGTGTTCATGGGCGGCGCTCCTCTCGGCGTTTTTCCCCCAGAGTATATCACACCCCGCTCGGCCCCGCAAGCGGTCTCACGGCTGGGGCGGGCCGAAGACCTCCTCCAGGTGGTCCTCCGCCTCCGGCCCGGGGAGCAGGGCGGCGATGACGCCCAGGCGTTTGGCCGTATCCAGCTTCTCTCGGACGGACCGGGGGGTGTCGAACAGCACGAAATGGGCCTGGGGCCCCGCCATGTAGGTGAAGTAGTGGGCGCACAGCCCCCGGTCGAAGAACACGGCGGGCTCCAGGCGGCGCAGCAGCTCCTCCAGCCCCTCCTGGGGGATGGGCTCCCCCCGGCCCCGGGCGGGGAGGGGGAACTCCTCCCGCACCCACTCCACCGCCAGGGCGGTCCGGTCGGGGCCGTAGCGGTCCAGGGCGTCCCGCAGCCGCCGCTCCAGGGTGCCGTGGGTGAGGGCGGAGGGGATGAGCACCCGGGCCCGGGGCGCGTGGGGGGCGTAGGGCTCCGGGACGTACAGCGTCCAGCCCTGGGCGGCGCAGTTGCGGTCCAGGATCTCCGCCAGCTTGGGCAGGCAGCCGGCGGGGGGGCCCTCGAAGTCGCACACGATGCCCCGGAAGGACCGGCGGCGGCACTCCCCCAGGATCTGGCGGCAGCAGCCCACCGGGTCCCCCCCGCCGTCGAAGCCCGCGCAGTCCACCTGCATCAGCCCGCCCCGCAGGCCCTGGGGCAGGCGTATGCCCAGCAGCTTTGGCCCCGGTCCCACCCGGTAGGCCATGTGGGCGGGGGCGAGGCCGAAGGCCCGCCCCCGGGTCTCCCGCCCGGCGGGCAGGGCCAGCAGCAATTCTTTCATGTCAGTCCCCCCTTGTGGATGGTGACGGTCTGTGATAAAATGCGAACGGGGTAATGAAATAAATCTATGCTCGTCCCGGGCAGGATAGAAGGTGGAACATGGCTTGGTTCAGGGCCCGGTTCAGGGTCCGTGATATCTATGAGATCGGCGGCGCGGCCTTGGAGCGCCGGGGGATCCGCCTGCTGCTGGCGGATCTGGACAACACCCTGGTCCCCTACAGCGTGTCCCTGCCCGACGACCGGCTGCGGGAATGGAAAAAGGAGCTCCACGCCCACGGGGTGGAGCTGTTCATCCTGTCCAACAGCCGGAAAAAGGGCGCCGGGCAAGGGATGAGCCGGGTGGAGCGCTTTGCCCGGGCGCTGGACGTGCCCTTCATCCGCCGGGCGGGCAAGCCCGGGACCGCCTCCTTTTACAAGGCGATGGAGCGGATGGGGGCGGCGGGGGAGCAGACCGCCATCGTGGGCGACCAGGTGTTCACCGATGTGCTGGGGGGCAACCGGGCGGGGATATCCACCATCCTGGTGGAGCCGATCCGGCTGGCGGGCAATCCGGGGCGGTATCTGCGCTACGCCGTGGAGGTCCCCTTCCGGCTGCTGTCGGGAAGGAGGGAGGCCCTGTGAGCGCCAGGTTCGGCCCGGCGGGCAACGCCGGGAATTTTCCCTACAAGTCCTCGGCGGACGCCCCCAGGTGGCTGCGGGAGATTGGGCTGGACTGCTACGAATACCAGTGCGGCAAGGGGGTCCATGTGGGGGAGGACACCGCCCGCAGGGTGGGAGAGGCGGCGGCGGAGCAGGGGATCGCCCTGTCCCTCCACGCCCCTTATTTCATCAACCTGGCCAACCCGGACCCGGACGCCCTGCGAAAGACCATCGGCTATATCACCGGGGCCTGCCTGGTGGCGGACCGGATGGGGGCGGCGCGGGTGGTGATCCACTCCGGAGCGCTGATGAAGCGCACCCGCCGGGAGGCGCTGGACACCGCCCTGCGCTCCCTGAAGGAGGTCGTCGCCGCCTGCGACGGCGCGGGCTTCGGCCACATCACGCTGTGCCCCGAGACCATGGGCAAGCTGGGCCAGCTGGGGGACCTGGACGAGGTGCTGGAGCTGTGCAGCCTGGATGAGCGCCTCCTGCCCTGCGTGGACTTCGGCCACCTGTACGCCCGCTCCCTGGGGGCGGACCAGGGGGCGGAGGTGTTCGAGGGGATGCTGGACCGGATGGAGGCGGCGCTGGGCAGGGAGCGGGCCGCCCGGTTCCACAGCCACTTCTCCCACATCGAGTTCACCCCCGGCGGCGGGGAGAAGTGCCACCGCACCTTTGCCGACGACGGGGGCTACGGCCCGGACTGGGCGCCCCTGGCCCAGGCGGTGGCGGCGCGGGGGTGGAGCCCCACCTTCATCTGCGAGAGCGCGGGCACCCAGGCGGAGGACGCGCTGACCATGAAGCGAGTTTATTGGGGCTTTGTGAGCGGGCAATGACGGGCGCTCTCGCAGGGACCCGCCGAAGGCGGGACGCGCCGAGTGGCGCGTAAAATGCCGAAGGCATTTCCGCAGGGCGGATCCATTCCGCCCGAGGATCGAGATCCAAAGGGGTCCCCGGCGGATCGAAGATCCGCTGGGGAGAGCGCGGGCACCCAGGCGGAGGACGCGCTGACCATGAAGGAAGTTTACTGGGGCTTTGTGAGCGGGCAATGACGGGCGCTCTCGCAGGGACCCGCCGAAGGCG
>CAJUPU010000009.1:37918-86546 GCA_910588495.1 uncultured Oscillospiraceae bacterium
GAGATCCAAAGGGGTCCCCGGCGGATCGAAGATCCGCTGGGGAGAGCGCGGGCACACAGGCGGAGGACGCGCTGACCATGAAGCGGATCTATCAGGAGCTGGAAGGAAAGGGACAGAGATAGGAGGAGATCGCTATGCTGCCGAATTTGTTGGGGGCCGTGTCGTTTTGGGACTTCGGGCCCCTCCCGCCCTGGGCGTACATGGCCCTGGGCGCGGTCATGACCATCGCGGGGCTGTATATCATCATCGACCCCAAGGCGTTTCTGCGCTGGGGCCGGGGGCGGAACTACGGGGGGAAGGAGCCGTCCAAGTCCTCCCTGATGGCCGCCCGGATCGTGGGCGCGGCCATCATCGCCATGGTGGTGGTCACCTATCTCAGCCTGACCCAGCAGTAGGCCGGGCCTCCGCCCTGCAAGGTCCGGGCAGAGGCTGCGCCGGCTGTGAAGAAAAGCGGTCAAGGGGCCGCTGGACGCGGGGGTGTTTGTATCGTACTGGATGCTCGCCCATAAATAGGATAAAAAGGAGTTGTTTTCCCATGACCCATTTTGAGAAGATTGCCGCGCAGCTCAAGGCCCGCGGCCTGGACGCCATGCTGATCACCAGCGAGCCCGGCGAGTTCTACGCCATGGGCTTCCACGGGGAGGGCATGGCCTTCATCACGCCGGACAAGACCTGGTATTACACCGACACCCGGTACATCGAGGCCGCCCGGCAGATCATTGCCGGGGCGGAGGTGGCCCTGCCCCCCAAGGGCGTGAACTACCGGAAGCTGGCGGCGGACCTGGTGAAGGCCAACAACGTGGTCAAGCTGGGCTTCGAGGAGGCGTACATGCCGGTGGGGGACTACGACCGGTGGACCAAGGACGTGGAGGCCCAGTTCGTCCCCGCCTCCCAGCTGCTCACCGACCTGCGCATGGTGAAGGACGGCCATGAGCTCGCCGCCATGAAGGAGGCCCAGCGCATCACCGACGAGGCCCTGCTGGAGATCCTGGACTTCATCAAGCCCGGCCTCACCGAGCAGGAGGTGGCCGCCCGGCTGACCTACATCATGGCCCGGAAGGGGGCGGAGCGGAACTCCTTCGACCCCATCGTGGCCTGCGGGGCCAACGGCTCCAAGCCCCACGCCGTCCCCGGCCCCGCCCCGATCCAAAGCGGCCAGTTCGTCACCATGGACTTTGGCTGCAAGGTGGGGGGCTACTGCTCTGACATGACCCGCACTGTGGCGGTGGGGAAGCCCTCCGAAGAGATGGAACTGGTGTATGATACCGTGCTGAAGGCCCAGCTGGCGGGGATCGCCGCCGCCCACGGGGGCGTCACCGGCAAGGAGGTCCACGAGGCGGGGGCCAAGGTGATCGCCGACGCGGGCTACGGGGAGTATTTCGGCCACGGCTTCGGCCACTCCCTGGGCATCGAGATCCACGAGGACCCCCGGTTCAGCGGGGCCTGGGACAGACCCATCCCCGCCGGGGCGCTGCTGTCCGCCGAGCCGGGCATCTACCTGCCCGGGAAGTTCGGCGTGCGCATCGAGGATGTGATCATGCTCACCGAGGACGGGTGCATCGACATCACCCACTCCCCCAAGCAGCTCATCGTGCTGTAACGGCCTAAAAAATGGAAGCGTCCGGGCGGAAAAGCCCGGACGCTCTATGTTTGCATAAAAAACGCCCCGCCGCACATACTGATCACTGCGAAACGCCGCCAACGGGCGCGGCGGCAACGGCACAGGAAAGGCGGCGAGGGCTTGTCGAACTGGAAAAAACGGCTGGGGGCGGGAGGGCTGGCGCTCCTGGCCCTGATCCTGGCGGCGGTGGGCGGGTCCGCCCACCCGGCTCCGGAGCAGGACGTGCTGGGAGAGGCCAAGATCCCCGCGGGGCCCTACGTGGCCCTCACCTTCGACGACGGGCCCAGGCAGGCCACCACCTCCGTGCTGCTGGACGGCCTGGCCCAGCGGGGGGTGCACGCCACCTTTTTCGTGATCGGCGAGAACGTGGAGGGCAACGAGCTGCTCCTCCAGCGCATGGAGGGGGAGGGCCACCAGATCGGCCTGCACACCTACCACCACAAGCCGCTGGACCAGCTCAACGCCGCGGGTTTCTACGCCGAGGTGGACAGCCTGCGCGCCACCCTCACCGCGCTGCTGGGCCGGGAGGAGTTCATGCTCCGCCCGCCCTACGGCATGATGAACGCCGCCAACCAGGCCCGGGCGGCGGCTCCCATCATCCTGTGGTCGGTGGATCCCGAGGACTGGTCCGACCGGAACACCGCCCGGCAGGTGTCCGCCATCACGGCGGACGTGAAGGACGGGGACATCATCCTGCTCCACGACATCTACGCCGAGAGCGTGGACACCGCCCTCCAGGTGGTGGACGCGCTGATGGCCCAGGGCTACCACTTCGTCACGGTGGAGCAGCTCTTCGCCATCCGGGGCAGGACGCCGGAGAACGGCAAGATCTACCGCCGCCTGCCCCCAGGGGACTGAGAAGGGCGATCTCAGGACCTGTCCCCCGGTCAAGAGCGCCGCTGGGCCGCGGCCGCCCCGGGCATCGCTGGGGGCGGCCGCGGCCTTTTTCCGTATCTTCCACATACAAATTGCAATTGGATGACAAATATGATATAATACGAAAAAAGTTCAGGTGATCCAGAAAAAACCTCAAAAAATTCCAAAAATCGGAAGGAGCGGGATCGTGATGAAGGAACTGTTCGGCGCGGTGAGAAAGCTCTCTCTGCTTTGCCTGGCGGGGGCGCTGCTGGTGCTGGCCGGGTGCGGAGACCGCAGCCCCCTGGACCCCAAGGACCCGGTGTCCCTGACGGTGTGGCACTACTACAACGGCTCCCAGCAGGCCGCTTTCGACGCCCTGGTGGAGGAGTTCAACGACACCGAGGGCCGGGAGAAGGGGATCTATGTCCAGAGCTACTCCCAGGGCTCGGTGCCCGATCTGGAGACGGCGGTGCGGGACGCCATCGGCGGCAAGGTGGGGGCGGACGCCATGCCCGACATCTTCTCGTCCTACGCGGACACCGCCTATGAGGTGGAGCAGGCGGGGGCGCTGGCCGATCTGTCCCAATATTTGAGCCAGGAGGACCTGGAGCGGTACGTGGATTCTTACATAGAGGAGGGGCGTATCGCCGCCGACGGCACCCTGCGCATCTTCCCTGTCGCCAAATCCACCGAGATCATGATGATCAACAAGACCGACTGGGAGCCCTTTGCCGCGGACACCGGGGCCTCGCTGGACGATCTTTCCACCATCGAGGGGGTGGCGTCCACCGCCCAAGCCTATTATGAGTGGACGGACGGCCTGACCCCGGATGTCCCAGGCGACGGCAAAGCCCTCTACGGCCGGGACGCTGTGGCCAACTATTTCATCATCGGGATGCAGCAGCTGGGGGTGGAGATCTTTCAGGTGGAGAACGGGAAGGTCACGGTGAACGCCCCCGAGGAGGAGCTGCGCCGTCTGTGGGAGAACTATTACGTCCCCATGGTCAAGGGCTATTTCGGCGCCTACGGATCCTTCCGGTCGGACGATGTCAAGACGGGGGACATCCTGGCCTACACCGGCTCCACCACCTCCGCCATGTACTTCCCCGGGCAGGTGGAGCTGGAGGAGGGCAGCCACCCCATCGACTACATCGTGATGCCCGCGCCGGTGTTCCAGGGCGGGCGGCACTACGCCGTGCAGCAGGGCGCGGGCATGGTGGTGAGCAAGTCGGACCAGCGGCATGAGTATGCCGCCGTGGAGTTCCTGAAGTGGTTCACCCAGCCGGAAAACAACCTGCGTTTTGGCTGCGTGTCCGGCTACCTGCCGGTGCGGAAGGAGGCGGGCAGCGTGGAGCGGCTGGACCGGGCCATCGAGGAGCAGGGGCTGTCGGTGGCGCCCAAGACCTACGACTGCCTGAGCGCCATCTTCGGGGAGATGGAGGACATGACGCTGTACACCAACAAGAGCTTTGAGAACGGCTCGGCGGCCCGGAAGGTGCTGGAGCACCACCTGGCCGACCGGGCGGCGGAGGACCGGGCGGCGGTGGCCGCCGCCGTGGCCGGGGGCGAGAGCGTGGAGCAGGCCGCCGCGGACTATGTGACGGACGCCGCCTTCAAGGCGTGGTATCAGGACTTCTGCGGCGCGCTGGACGCGGCGGTGAACAAGTAAGGACATGAGGACAACGGGCAAAACGCGGAAAAAGGCGACCATATTCCGCTTTTTCCTCCTCCCGCTCATCGCCATCATGCTGGTGCAGAGCGCCATCACCATCGGCTCCCTGGTGGTCAGGGGGACCACCAAGACGCTGGAGGAGTACTCCGGCAGCATGATGGGCCGCTTGGTGGAGAACCGCAGCGTGATCTTGCAAAACGACATGAACCAGCGCTGGGCCTCCATCCACGAGCAGGCCCCCCGGATGGACGCGGTGCTGGAGGACTATCTGCGCAGCCAGGGCATGGGGATGGACGAGGTGCTGCGCTCGGCCGAGCTGCGGGCCGGGCTGCTGGGGGCGCTGTTCCCCGAGTGCCTGGAGATCCTGCAAAGCAGCTCCACCACCGGCACCTTTTTGGTGCTGACGGGCGGAGCGGGCCTGGAGGCGGGGGAGTTCGACGGCTTTTTCATCCGTGACTCCGACCCCGACACCAACCCCGCCAACTACTCGGACCTGCTGCTGGAGCGGGGGGACAAACGGCTGTCCCGGGGGTGGAACATCCCGCTGGACACCAATTGGACCACCCGGTTCCACATGGATCCCTCCGGGAGGAACGAGGCCGACCGCTGGTTCTACGAGCCCTGGCGGGCGGGGGACAGCTACCCGGACGCGGACACCGTGGATCTGGGCTACTGGGCCGAGCCCTTTTTCCTGGAGAAGGAGGGCGGAGACAGCTATCAGATGATCGCCTACTCCGTCCCCCTGCGGTACAGGGGGCGGACCTACGGCGTGCTGGGGGTGGAGATCTCCTGCCGGGCCCTGCACGACTACTTCCCGGTGGCGGAGCTGAACGAGTCCAAGCAGTCGGGGTACATGCTGGCCGTCGAGCGGGAGGATGGCTCTTACAAGCCCCTGGTGGGCAAGGGGATGCTCTATGACCTGATCTTGTCCGGGCAGGACGCTTTTTTCCTGCGGGAGACAGGGTACGAGGACCTGTGGGTGGCGGAGGACGTGAAGATGGGCCGCCAGGGCGTCTTTGCGGTGGCGTGCCCCCTCAAGCTGTACAGCAACAACGTGCCCTATGACAACACGCGGTGGGTGCTGCTGGGGCTGGACACGGAGGAGGATCTGTTCGGCATGAGCCGCCAGCTCTATATCTGGATCGTGGCGGCGGTGCTGATCGGCCTGGGCTTCGGGGTGTTGGGCATCTATGTGGTGGTCCGGCACCTGACCCGGCCGGCCCAGGAGCTGATGGAGTGCATCAGCGGGGGCGGCGCGGGATTGCAGGACTTCAAGCCCTCCAACATCCTGGAGATCGACGCGCTGTACGACGTGGTGGACGATCTGACCCGGCGGCAGAAGGAGGCGGAGAACATCCTGCTGGAGGAGAAGGAGCGCTATAAGATGGCGCTGGAGTCCACCCAGGATGTGTTCTTCTCCTACGACCTCCACAGCCATATGCTGGACCTGGTCAACCACAAGACCATGAACGGGAAATGGCCCTGCGGCAATTTCGGCGGCAGCTTCATCGACCCCCGCTATATCCACGAGGAGGACCGGCCCCAGGCCGTCAAGGCCCTGCAGCGCGACGCCGACGATCTCTATGCGGAATTCCGGCTGAGATGGCAGGCGGACAAGGAGTTCGCCTGGGTGGCGCTGACGGCCAAGGCGGTGTACGACACCGACGGGCAGCGCTGGAAACTGGTGGGCAGCATCCGGAACATCCAGGAGCAGAAGGAGCGGGAGGCCGAGAAGCTGCGCAGGACCACCATAGACGGCGTCACCGGCCTGTACGTCTACAGCGCGGGGCTCAAGGCCCTGCTGGAGTGCCGGAGGGCCCGGCCGGAGGGGATCATGGCCTGCCTGCGCCTGGAGGGGCTGAGGCAGACCACCGAGAAGGACGGAATCGTCTTTGGCGACATGATCCTGGAGGAGCTGGGCGGGCTGATCCGAGAGCGCTGCCGGGAGTTGGAGCAGGCGCAGCTCTGCCGGACGGCGGCCCTGCGCCTGAACCGGGACGAGCTGGTGGTGTGGCTGGAGGGGGCGGACGAGGCCCTGGGGCGGCGGTTCGCCCACGCCCTGCTGGAAACGGCGGCGGAGCGCTTCGACCGGGACACCTTTTCCGTCCGGCTGCGGGCGGGGCTGGCCCAGGCGGTGGGCAACTGCGGCACGGAGCAGCTGATCTGCATGGCCAAGCTGGCCCAGGAGGCGGACGGCGGCGAGCGGCGGCGGGTGCTGTGCTATGAGGACGTGCCCCGGGACCGGCGGGACCGCCTGCCCCCCCTCCAGGCCCACGAGACCAACACCCTGGGCTATGGCGAGGAGGTGGGCCTGGTGTCGGTGGCCCTGAACCTCTTCGGCAAGGGGGACGACTTCCCCGCCCAGATGGCGCTGATGGTGCGCAAGATCGGCCGGGCCTATCAGGCGGAGCAGGTGCTGGTGTCCCTGCTGCGGCCGGATTTCGATTCCAACTATCTCAACTACCAGTGGCGGCGGGACGGGGGGCGCTGCGCCCAGAGCGTGGCCAAGTACGGCCGGGAGGAGGAGGCGGACTTCTTCGCCTGGCTGGGCCGGGAGGAGGTGCACTGGCTCTCCCCGGAGGACAGCCGCCGCGGGGCGCTGGGGAAGTTCCTCTTCGTAGAGCCCGGCGCGCAGGGGGTGGTGCTGCCCCTATACGACAGCGGCAGCTACATCGGCAACCTGTGTATCCTGGGCCTGCCCCGGCCCCTGTGGGAGGACCCGGAGGCCCGCCAGGACCTGGCGGAGCTGGGCCGGGCGATCCAGGGCCAGCTGAACCAACGCCAGCACGACATCGCCAGCCGGGCCAAGTCCGAGTTCCTCTCCCGCATGAGCCACGAGATCCGCACGCCCATGAACGGCATCATCGGCATGACCGCCATCGCCCTCCAGCCGGACCAGAGCCAGGAGCGGGTGCTGGACTGCCTGCAAAAGATACAGTCCTCGTCCAACTACCTGCTGGGACTGATCAACGACATCCTGGACATGTCCAAGATCGAGAGCGGCAAGATGAAGCTGGAGATGGCGGACCTGGACATGGAGGAGATGCTGGACACCATCGAGGAGCTGATCGCCCCCCAGGCGGCGGCCAAGGGGGTGCGCTTCGTCCGGGACGTGTCGCTGGCCCACCGGTGGTTCTCGGCGGACAGGATGCGGATCAGCCAGGTGCTGATCAATCTGCTGGGCAACGCGGTGAAGTTCACGCCCGCCCAGGGGCGGATCGTCCTCACCGTCCGGGAGGAGCCCTCTGCCGGGGAGGAGGCCCAGGTCTATTTCGCCGTGGCGGACACCGGCGTGGGCATCGCCAAGGAGGAGCAGGAGCGGGTGTTCCGCTCCTTCGAGCAGGCCGCCGGGGCCAACTCCTCCAAACAGCCGGGGACGGGGCTGGGGCTCTCCATCAGCAGCCGCCTGGTGCAGATGATGGGCAGCACGATCCGGCTGGACAGCGCGCCGGGAGAGGGCAGCACCTTCAGCTTTTCCGTCCCCCTGGCGCTGGGCGCGCCGGTGGAGCAGGGCGGCGGGGGGGAGGATGTGTCCTTCGCGGGCTGCCGCATCCTGGTGGTGGAGGACAACGAGCTCAACGCCGAGATCGCCCAGTGTCTGCTGGAGGATCGGGATTTCGAGGTGGAATGCGTCTACGACGGCGCTCAGGCGGTGGAGCGGATGCGGTCCACGCCGCCGGGGGCCTACGACGCGATCCTCATGGACATCATGATGCCGGTGATGGACGGGCTGGACGCCACCCGGGCCATCCGGGCTATGGACCGGCCGGACTGCCGGACCATCCCCATCATCGCCATGTCGGCCAACGCCTTCGACGACGACCTGAAAAAATCGGTGGAGTGCGGCATGAACGGCCACCTGTCCAAGCCCGTGGAGGTGGATAAGCTGTATCAGGTGCTGTACCAGGTGCTGAACGGTCCGGGCGGCGATCGGCCGGACTGACCGCCGCGCCCGGCCCGGGAGACCAGCGCAGGCGCCGCCCTTTGGGGCGGCGCCTGCGCTGTCCCGGAACGCGGGGGCGGAAACAACGTGAAAAAGGAGATCGCGGCTGTGAAAGCAGAACTTTCCTGGCTCACCGACCCCACGGTATTCCGGGTGGGGCGGCTGGACGCCCATTCCGACCATGTGTGCTATGCTTCCCACAAGGAGGCGGACCGGGGCGAGAGCTCCCTGCGCCAGTCCCTGGACGGACGGTGGCGGTTCGCGTGGAGCCCCTGCCCCGCCGCCCGCCCCGAGGACTTCTGGCAGGAGGACTTTGACGACTCCGGGTTCGGCCTCATCCTGGTCCCCGGCCACATGGAGACCCAGGGCCACGGCCAGATCCAGTACATCAACACCCTCTACCCCTGGGACGGCCGCGCCGAACTGCGCCCCCCGGAGATCGACTGGGAGGACTGCCCCGTGGGCAGCTACGTTCGCCGGTTCGACTTAGACCCCGGCCTGCGGGGCAAGCGGGTGTGCGTCAGCTTCCAGGGGGCGGAGCAGGCCATTTACGTGTGGCTCAACGGGCATTTTGTGGGCTACGCCGAGGACAGCTTCACCCCGTCGGAGTTCAATCTGACCCCATACATCCGAGACACCGGAAACCGGCTGTGTGTGGAGGTGTACAAGCGCTCCAGCGCGGCGTGGATCGAGGACCAGGACTTCTTTCGGTTCTCCGGCCTGTTCCGCTCGGTGTACCTATGGGCCAAGCCCGCTGTCCATCTGGAGGATCTGTGGCTCCAGGCGGGGCTGGAGGAGGACAATACCACTGGCACCTTGTCTGTCCGGCTGCTGCTCAGCGGCGCGGCAGACGGAGCGGCGGTCCAGTGCAAGATCGCCCACCCCGCCCAAGGCGTGCTTTTTGACGGCCCCCTGGAGCTGACCCCCGAGGGTAAATACCTACGCAGCCAATCTTTCCGATTTGAGGATATCCGCCCCTGGGACCATGAGCACCCCCAGCTGTACCGGGTGACGCTCACCCTCACCGCGCCGGACGGGGCAGTATGCGAGGTGATCCCTTACGAGATCGGCTTCCGGCGGTTCGAGCTGAAGGATGGCCTGATGCTCCTCAACGGGGAGCGGCTGGTGCTCAACGGGGTCAACCGCCACGAGTGGAACCCGGACACAGGCCGGGCCATCGGCATGGCGGACATGACCGCCGCCATAGACGTGTTCAAACGGAACAACATCAACGCCGTGCGCACCTGCCACTACCCCAACCAGACCCCCTGGTATCACCTGTGCGATCAGAACGGCGTCTATGTGATGGACGAGGCCAATCTGGAGAGCCACGGCTCCTGGCAGAAGCTGGGGGCCATCGAGCCCTCCTGGAACGTGCCGGGGGGCCTGCCGGAGTGGCGGGAGTGCGTGGTGGACCGGGCCAGGTCCATGTTCGAGCGGGACAAGAACCACGTGTCCATCCTGTTCTGGTCCTGCGGCAACGAGTCCTACGCCGGGAGCTGCATCCAGGCCATGGCGGACTTCTTCCGGCAAAACGATCCCAGCCGGGTGGTCCACTATGAGGGCACCTTCAACTGCCCCGGCTACGACGGCATCTCCGACGTGGAGAGCCGGATGTACGCCTCTCCGGCGGATATCCGCGCTTATCTGGAAAACGACCCGAAAAAGCCCTTCATCCTTTGCGAGTATATGCACGGCATGGGCAATTCCCTGGGGGGCATGGAGAGCTATATCCGGCTGGGGGAGGAATTCCCCCAGTACCAAGGGGGCTTCCTCTGGGACTACATGGACCAGGCCCTGTGGCGCACAAATTGCAATGGAGAGCGGGTGTTGGGCTACGGCGGCGACTTCGGCGACCGCCAGACGGACTACGCCTTCAGCGGCAACGGCCTCGTCTTTGCAGACGGGACAGAGAAGCCCGCCGTGCAGGAGGTGCGGTACTGGTACGCCTCTCCCGTGGAACGGGCCAAGCACGATGGGGCAAATGAGCGGGCAAAGCGGACGCTGGCCCTGCCCGCGTGGAAGGGTAAAAAAGGCCCCCTGCGCATCGTCCACGGCGACGGCGCCCTGGGCGTGCGGGGGGAGGGCTTTGAGATTTTGTTCTCCTACGCCGAGGGCGGGCCGGTGTCCTTGACCAGCGGCGGGAAGGAGTGGCTGTGGCGCGCCCCCCGTCCGGCCTACTGGCGGGCCCCCACGGAGAACGACATGGGGAACGGCTTTGCCGCCAACAGCTCTATCTGGGCGGCGGCGGACGCTTGGCAGGTGTGCCGGGGGTGGGAGGTCTTGGCGGACGGCCCGGAAAGGGTCTCCATCCGCTATGCCTACACCGCCCCCGCCCTGCCGGGGCTGAACACGGAGGTCACTTACACCGTGGACAGCGGGGGCTGTCTGCGGGTGGACGCCCGGTATCACGGCGGGCCTGGTCGGCCCCAGCTGCCTCTGTTCGGCCTGCGCTTCGCCACCCCGGAGCCGGTGGAAACGGTGGAGTGGCTGGGCCTGTCTGGGGAGACCTACCCGGACCGGAAAAAGGGCGGCGTGTACGGCTGGCACCGGGAGACACCCCACATCCCCCCCTATCTGGTGCCCCAGGAGTGCGGCTGTCATGTGGATACCCGCGCCGTCGTCCTGCATGGCCCGGACGGGGCCGGGCTGACCCTGGAGGCGGCCGGGGAGCCCCTCGCCTTTTCCGCTCTCCCCTATACCCCCCAGCAGCTGGAACAGGCCGCCCACGACTGGGAGCTGCCCAGGCCCGTGCGCACGGTGGTCACCCTGTGTTCCGCCATGCGGGGGGTGGGCGGCATCGACAGCTGGGGGGCGGACGTGGAAGAGGCGTACCACGTCGGCGCGCGGGAGGACCACGAGCTGTCTTTTTGGGTCCGGCTGGGGGAATGAGGGCGGGGCGGGAAAAACTTGCCGCCGGAGGTCGATTTTGGTTGACAGGATCCGGCAGAGCGGTTACAATGGTCTCCCAGCATAATTTCTACTTTACATAATATGGCATGGGACGGAAAGGATGGCTGAACATGAACTCAGCAAAGCGTTTGATCTCCGGGGCACTGAGCCTTTTGATGGTGTGGTCCCTGTGCGTGGCGGCCCTGCCCGCCGGGGCGGCGGAGGCCGCTCCGGCCCTCACGGGCTCCATCGGGCTGACCCTCCGGTTCGACCTGCCCCAGCTGGCGGACAAGGCGGGGCGCCGGGACATCCGCCTGAAGGTGACGGGGGCCGGAGGAACGGTCTCCCTCTCCCTCCCCAGCGGGGAGGAGACTGAGGAGAACACGCTGAACGCCGGGATCTGGGCGGAGGCGGACAATGCCGACGGCGCGCCGCTGGGAGGCGAGCGCTATGTGGGCTTCTACAAGGCGGAGCTCACCGGCCTGCCCACGGGGCAGGAGTACCGGGTGGCCCTCACCGGGACGGGATACGTCCCCTTTGAGACCACCGTGAAGCTGGACGGCTACTCCAAGCACCTCACCGTGGGCACCGGAGACGCCACCTTCTCCCTGGGGGATGTGAACGGGGACGGCAGGGTGGACGCCCAGGACCTGGCCGCCATGGACGCCATGCTGGACAAGAAGCCCACTGACGAGGACCTGGCCCGGTTCGACCTGGATGGGGACGGCCAGGTGGACATCACCGACCTGACCTATGTCAACTACAACCAGCGCGCCGCCGGCAAGGCCCGGGTGCTGGACACCGCCGCCATCGTTCCCGCCGCGCTGAGCGCGGAGGCGAAGATCGACCTCACCGGGGCGGAAGCCGACCTGTTCCGGGACGGCGGCGCCGATGTGGAGTTGAGAGCGGCCGAGGGGACCGGCGCTTTGGTGCTGCCCATCGAGTTCGGCGGGCGGGCGGTGGAGATGAGCCAGATCCAGATCGTCTGCCCCGACGGCAAGGGCGCCATCCAGGCCGGGACGGCCGAGGTGGAGCTGGACAACGGCGGCAAGCTCACCGTGCCCTTTGACACGACCCTGCCCGAGGGGGTCCACGCCATCGGCCGGACGGCGGGCCAGCGGGTGGTGACCATCGACCTGGGCAATAAGGTGGCGGTGAAAAAGATCACCATCACCGTCACCGCCGTGGCGGGGGGCGGCGCGGACTACGCCGTGGTGCGCAAGATCGAGTTTTTGAAGGATATCGTGCCCGACGCCCCCAAGAACGACCAGCCCCAGATCCTGTCCGCCGTGCCGGGCAACGGCCAGGTCGCCCTGGAGTGGACCTCGGTGCGCAACATCACCGGCTATGTCATCGACTACGGCACCGGCGGCAGGCTGGATAAGCAGATGTCCGTCACCGCCACCAAGGCGGCGGTGACGGGGCTGGAGAACCTCAAGACCTATCAGTTCCGGGTCACTGCCGTCAACGGCAGCTGGAAGGGCGTCCCCTCCGAGCCGGTGTCCGCCACGCCGGAGCCGGGAAGCGCCCCGGGCGCTCCCTCCAACATCTCGGTGACGGCCGCCGACCAGTCCCTGCGGCTGGGCTGGGGCAAGACCAAGGACGCGGCCTTTTACCAGGTGTTCTACCGCCAGGCGGGCCAGAGCGAATTCGTCCGATCCGGCGGCGATCTGACCGGCACCTCCGCCTTTATCACCGGGCTGGAGAACGGCGTGACCTATCAGGTGGCGGTGAAGGCGGGCAACAGCAAGGGGGTGGGCCCCTATTCCGCCATCGCCGCCGGCACGCCCCAGCGGGAGGAGCTGGCCATGCCCCACCTGCCTGAGGAGGACCGGCTGTCCCGGGATCAGATCCAGTCGGTGGTCATGGCCGATCCCAGCAACGTGGACCGGAAGCTGTGCCCCGGCTTTGCCGTGGAGCAGGTGGTGGACGATGACGCGGCCACCTACTGGGTGGCCAAGAACTGGCCGCTGGACAGCCACTTCACCTACACCTTCGCCCAGCCCCAGGACATGAACTACGCGATCCTGGTGCCCTATCTGGCGGGGAACCATAAATACGCCCTGAATACATACACGGTGACCGCCAGAGACGCCCAGGGGGAGGTCCTGCTCAGCGAGACGCTGTACTACGCCCCCGCCATGGACGCGCAGAAGGGCTATCTGGTGCTGCCCTTTGCCCCGGTGAAGGGGGTCAAGTCCCTGACCATCGCCCTCAACGAGCGGGAGGGCAACGGCTGCCGGGTGAGCATCTCCGAGATGGCCTTCTACAAGAGCGACAGCCTGGCCCAGGAGATCGCCGCGCTGTTCACCGACGGTTCCTTCACCGCCCTTCGGTCCGGTGTGACGGCGGAGGAGATCGAGGCTTTGTCCGCCCGGCTGGAGGCCAAGAAGGACTTCTATCTGGACCTGGTCCGGCTGCGGGACGAGCTGGAGCTTGCCCAGGCCCTGCTGGGGAACGGCGCCGCCCTGGGTCTGGTCAAAACGGACTTCCAGGCCCGCGCCTCCTCCAAGGACAGCAAGTACGGCCAGTCCGCCAGCGCCCTCCAGCCCCTGGGGGTCACCGCCCGGGCAGGCGCCACGGTGGCCGTCTATGCCCAGCTGCCCACCGACGCGCCGGTCTATGTGGTGCCCACCCAGTACTTCGGTGAGTCCGGCATCTGGAGCGGGCAGGCCGTCCGGCTGGAGAACGGCCGCAACTACATCACCGTGCCCAAGATCGGCTCTTTGGAGGCGGAGCGGGGCGGCCCGCTCTACCTGACCTACGCCGGGAGCGACCCGGAGGCCATCAAGATCCAGGTCCGGGTGGACGAGGATTCCTTCGTCATGCCTGTGCTGGAGCTGTCCGGCTGGTATGAGCTGGGCGAGGCCGGGCGCAGGGCCGCCATCCAGACCTATGTGGAAGAGCTGGAGCGCTATGTGGGCGCTCTGGGCTCCGCCGGGCTGGACACCGACATCCGCAACGCCACCGAGATCTCCACCCCCAGCGTGCTGCTGTCCATCCCTGCCTCCCAGGCGCTGGCCGGGCTGCGGGGCGGGGACATGGCCGACGCGCTGTATGACGATGTGCTGGCCTGGGAGGACGTGCTCTTCGTGGCCAACCAGGTCCAGGGCATCGTCCCCGCCGGCGCGTCCAAGGCGGACTACCGCTATCCCATGACCACCCGCCAGAACATCCGCTACATGCGCATGTTCGCCGGGGCCTTCATGTACGCCGCCGGGAACCACGTGGGGGTGGGCTGGGGCTCCACCACCGGGCTGGTGTGCGGCGCTCCCGTGTCCAAGACCGGCCTGGGCCAGCCCAACCGCCTCTTCGGCTGGGGCATCGCCCACGAGATCGGCCACAATATGGACAAGCTGGGCAAGGCGGAGATCACCAACAACATCTACGCCCTGGCCGTCCAGGCATACGACGGCGGCTCCATGGCCATGCCCACCCGGCTGACCAAGAGCAATATCTGGCCCGCCGTCTACGATAAGACTTCCTCCGGAAGGCCCGGCTCCGCCGGGAACGTGTTCGTCCAGCTGGCCATGTACTGGCAGCTCCATCTGGCCTACGACGGCGCGGACCAGCCCCTGGAGTTCTATCAGAAGTTCTTCACCGCCTGGAAGGACGGAAAGTACAGCGGCCGGGCGCACGACGACCGGGTGGCCCTGATCGCCGCCGAGGTGGTGGACCGGGATCTGAGCGAGTTCTTCACCCGCTGGGGCATGGATCTGAGCGAGGACGTAGAGCAGACCCTGAAGAGCCATACCAAAGAGTCCCGGGCCCTCTGGTATCTCAACGACGGCTCCTATGCCGCCCGGCTGAACGGGGGGCAGAAGGCCGACATGACCGCCGTGGCGGTGTCCGCCCAGGTGGAAGAGAACCGGGTGGTGCTCACCATCACCGGCGGGACGCAGGACGTGCTGGGCTATGAGATTCGCCGCAGCGGCGCGCCCATCGTCTTCACCACTGAGAGCACCTACACCGACGATCTGGGCCCGGCCAACAACCGGACCTACACCTACAGCGTGGTCCCCGTGGACAAGCTGGGCAATATGGGCCAGGAGGCCAGCGCCGGCGAGGTGCGGGTGGCCTGGGACACCGAGATCGAAGCGGGCCGCTATACCGCCGCCTGGGAGGGCGATGTGTTCACGGCCGTGATGGACAAGAAGGTCCCCGTCACCGGCGTGAAGATCGCCGGGGAGGGGCTGTCCGGAGCCTACAAGGTGGAGGTCAAGACCGCCGCCTCCGACTGGGCCGTGGTCCGGGAGGGCCAGCTGGCCGAGGGCGAGACGGTGGGCTACTTCACCAAGCCGGGGGCGGACCCCGCCCAGGACACCAGAATCTGGACCTATGACGTGACCGGGGTGCGGGTGACTCTGCCCCAGGGGACGAAGGAGGCCGGGGAGGTCCGGATCGCCCTGCTGGCCGACCCCGGCGACCGGGTGGACTTCTATCCCGGCGCCACGGTGGGCAGGCTCCAGGAGGACTACAAGTACGGCGACGGGCCGGATGAGGTGATCGCCGCGGGCACGGTGGTGGTGCTGGGCACCTACCGGGGCGACCCGAATTACAACGCCGTGGAGATCGAGGTGCGCTACAGCACCGAGGCGGAGGCCGCCGAGCCCGGCGATGAGGCCGGGGAGGACAAGGGCTTTGTGGAGCGGGCCATGAGCGGCTACGCCCTGCTCTTCGCCGAGGTGCCCGAGAGCGGCAAGGTGGGCGACATCAGCGACGGCTTCTGGCTGTTCGTCCCCGATCTGGAGGCGGAGGAGACCCTGAACGAGGAAGCGGGGATCTCCCAGAAGCTGGACGTGGAGGATGCCGCGCTGGGAGAGCGGGTCTCCCCCAGCCAGATCCGGGCGGTGTTCTACCGCACCGACGATGGAGACGCCCAGAACAGGCAGCCGACCAGTGAGACCCAGTGGGTCAGCTTCCCCGACTACGAGACCCTGCCCCTGATCGAGCTGACGGGCGCGGGCCTGCAATGAGGAGGATCATATCCATGAAACGCATCCTTTCCGCGCTCCTTGCCGGGGCCCTGGCCGCCGCTGTGCTGGTGTGCCCGGCCCTGGCCGACGACCCCGCGCCCTGGCTCCAGGTCAGCGGCCGGTCGGTCAGCCTCCAGGACGTGCCCGAGCGGTGCAGCGGCATCCAGCTCACCCTGACGCTGAACAAGGAGGCCCCCAGCTCTTTCAGCTTCAACAGAGCGGTGTCCAGCGGGGACGCCCACGCCGTGTGCACTGCGGCGGGGAAGGAGCTGACCCTCTATGTGACCTCCAAGGGCCTGCTGAGCCAAAACGGCTCGGTGTCCCTGGGTTCCCTGGCGGACGCGGGCTTCACGGTGCAGAGCGTCTCCGGCCTGAAGCTGATCGGCATGGACTCCGCGGGCTTTGGCAGCGGAGGCACCGTCACCTATGACAACGTGGAGGTGAAGAGCGGCGCAAGCCAGGGCGGCTCCAGCTCCGGCGGGAGCTGGGGCGGCGGATCCAGCGGCGGCGGCGTCGCCCGCTACCCGGTGGGCACCGCCGCGGGCAGCGGCGGCTCGCTGCAGATCAGCTCCACCCACGCCGCCCAGGGCGAGACCGTCACCGTCACCGCCACCCCCGATGCCGGATGGCTGCTCAGCTCCCTGACCGTCACCGGCAGCGGGGGCCAGGGGGTGTCCGCCGCCAGCCTGGGGGGCGGCAAGTGGTCCTTCACCATGCCCGGCTGCGCCGTCACGGTGTCCGCCGCCTTTTCCCCGGCGCAGGGGTCCCTGCCCTTCAACGACGTGGGCCAAGACGACTGGTTCCGGGAGGCCGTGGCCTATGTCTACGGCGCGGGGCTGATGAACGGCACGGACCCCGGCCGGTTCGGCCCGGAGGACACCACCACCCGGGGGATGATCGTCACCATCCTCCACCGCTATGAGGGCGCGCCCGGGGCGGGAGCCTCCTCCTTCCGGGACGTGGCGCCGGACGCCTATTACGCCGTCCCGGTGGCCTGGGCCGCCGGAAACGGGGTGGTCAACGGGGTGGAGCCCGGCCTGTTCGGGCCGGAACAGCTCATCACCCGGGAGCAGATGGCGGCCATCCTCTACCGCTACGCCCAGCACAAGGGGATGGACGTGAGCCGGAAGGCGGATCTGTCCGCCTACGCCGACGCGGGCCAGGTCAGCGCTTACGCCGGGGACGCTATGGCCTGGGCGGTGGGCACGGGGCTGATCACCGGCGTGGACAGCCGCACCCTCCAGCCCGGCGGCTCCGCCACCCGGGCTCAGGTGGCCACCATCCTGATGCGGTTTTGCAAACTGGCCTGAGCGCCTGCTCCACGCTGTTTGACGGGCCTTTTCCGCCACGCTCCGCGCGGTCTTTTGAAAGGAACGCGATCGTTGCTGCCAGATCCCGCCCCGCTTGGCGGGAAGATCCCCGTCAGCCGGCATTCTTCGGGATGCTGGACAGGCTATGAGAGCGGAAAAATGCCGGACGCGGGAGCGTCCGGCATTTTTTGGCTCCCCACGCTGGGGAAAATGGCGGGAGGGGCCAGCTGTCTCTTGCCAACGGAGGAAGTGTTTGCTATAATAGAAGTATCATAACTTTGAAGCGGCGGTGTTGCTAATGTCCCTCAAAGAAAAACTCACATCCCTGCTGCGTGGGCCAAAAGGGAAGGAACCGGCGGAGGAAGAGCCCAGTGTCCGGCAGGGTCCGGAGGAACAGACGGCGGCGGCTCCCCCATCCTTTGCCCCCACCGAGGATCCCGCTGTGCTGAAGCTGCCCTCGGAGCATCCCATGAACCAGCTCTACAGCCTGCGGCGAAAGGAGGCGGGCTACCTGCCCACGCCCTGGCTGAACCTGGACGAGGAGGGTGCCCTCCCCCAGGACATGGTGGCCAAAGAGAAGAACCGGCTCCAAGCCGGGCTGAAAAGCGCGTGCAATTCCCGGCTGAAGGCGGTGAAGAACGGCGACAAGGACAAGCGGAAAAAAGATGAGGGGAAGGACGGGGGCGAGGGAGCGCAGAAGGGCGCGGGGCTGGACGCCTATCCCTGGTTCTTCCTGTCCGCCGACAAGCTCTACGCCTGGGTGCTGGTGTTCCCGCCCTCGGAGAACGGAAAAGAGCTGACGCGGGACATCCTCATGCGCGCCATGGAGGAGCAGAACATCACCTACGGCGTGGACGGGCGGCTGGTGGACCGGCTGTCCCACGACGACCGGAGGTACTTCAACCTGTTTTTGCTGGCCAAGGGCAAGCCTGCCTTTGACGGGAAGAACGGCAATATCGTGGACTACTTCCCCCGGGTGGTGGAGCGGGTGCTGGAGGTGGACGAGTACGATCAGGTGGACTACACCGCCCTGAACCTGATCCACAATGTGAAAGAGGGCCAGGAGATCTGCCGCCTGATCCGGCCCACCGAGGGGGAGCCGGGCTGCACGGTTCTGGGCCAGGAGATCCCCGCCAAGAGCGGCAAGTCCGTCCCCTTGCCCAAGGGGAGGAACACCGAGCTCAGTGAGGACGGGGACGCCCTCATCGCCCTGACGTCGGGCCATGTGGAGTTTACCGGCCGCAGCTTCCAGGTCAAGCCGGTGCTGGACATCGCCGGGGACGTGGATTTCTCCACCGGCAACATCAAGTTCCTGGGGGACGTGAACATCAAGGGCGACGTGCTCACCGGGTTCACCGTCCGGGCCATGGGCAGCATCTGGGTGGGCGGCGTGATCGAGGCGGGCAGCACGGTGGAGGCCGGCGGCGACCTCACCGTGGTCAAGGGCATCCTGGGCGACGGCACCACCACCGTCCGCTCCCAGCGGTGCATCTTCTCCAAATATATCGAGAACGCCACCATCTACGTCCGGGAGAACCTGCAGACCGACGCCATCATCAACGGCAGCATCTACTGCGACGGGGAGGTGCTGGTCCGGTCCGGCCGGGGCACCATCATGGGCGGCCGGGTGTGGGCGGCGGAAAAGGTGAGCGCCGCCACCGTGGGCTCCAAGTCGGAGTGCCGCACCTCCATCACCCTGGGCGGCCTGCCGTGTACCAATTTCGAACGGGAGCAGGTGCGCAGGGAGCTGAAGGCGCTGGAGATGGAGCTGGAAAAGCTGGAGTGCCAGCTGGACAGCCCGGCGAAGGCCAGCCTGATAGGCAAGGTCCGGGTGAAGATGAATACGGCGGAGCTTCGCCTCCAGCAGCTGGAGGAGGACCTGGAGGACATCCAGGAGGAGCTGCGGGGCCGTGAGGAGGAGGGTCGGCTGGAGTGCGGCGTGGCCTATGCCGGGACGGAGATCAGCATTGGCGAGGAGATGATGCGCCTGCGGCAGGAGGAGAGGCAGTGCATCGCTAAAATGGTCTGCGGAGAGATCATCGTGATGTAGCCGCAGGGAGGGGGAGGCCGTCGGAGAGGAGCGGCCGGATCCCGTTTCCAAAACCAACGAAAAGAGGGAACTTCGTATATGAAAAAGAAAGTCATGGTAGTGGACGACTCCCGCATGATGGAGCATCAGATCATAAGACTGCTGGAGGGTACCGATTATGAGGTGGCGGCCTACTGTGAGAACGGTGAGGAGGCCATTGCCCGCTACGATGAGGTGAAGCCGGACGTGGTGACCATGGACATCATCATGCCGGGCATCGATGGGCTGGAGGCGGCCCAGGTCTTGATGTACGAGCACGACGAGGCCAGGATCGTCATGATCTCTTCGCTGGGCGATAACGATATGCTCCAAGAGGTCTATGGAATCGGCGCCCAGGCGGTGCTCTTCAAGCCTCTGACCCGGGAGGCGCTGCTGGGCGCGCTGAAAAAGGCGCTGGGCTGACGCACGGCCCCCGGCGGCCTATGGGCCGTCTTATATGGTGTGATGTCAAGATAACAGGAGGATGATAGGATATGAAACAGTTTTTCGGCATGAGCCGGAGGGGGAGCCTGGACGAGGCGCTCCAAGGGCTCTATCACCCGCAGTTCATCATGCTGCTGTCCAACAAGGACCAGTTCGACGAGCATGTGGCCCAGCTGGAGAAACGCTTCCCCGGCGTGCCCAGCATCGGCTGCATCGGCATGGCCTACCAGCTGGGGGTGGTGGAGAACGGCGTGGGGATCGTGGCCTTTTCCGACGGGGTGAACGCCGCCGCCAACGTGCTGGAGCACGTGTCTACCATGCCGGTGAAATACATACAGCGCCTGGAGCAGGACATCAAAACGGTGGGCGGGACGGAGCGGGACACCGTGTGCATCGATTTCTGCGCGGGCAACGACGCCTGTGTGCTCACCACCATCAACACCGCTCTGCGCAAGCGGGGCATCTCTCTGATGGGGGGCACCGGCGACCAGGGCAGGGTATCCGCCAACGGGCGGATCTATGAGGACGCGGTGGCCTACGGCCTGGTGCGCAACCAGGGCGGCCGGGTCAAGACCTATAAGGAGAACATCTACCACCAGCTGGGGGACTACCGTTTCGTGGCCTCCGGCACCGACCGGGCCAACTACGTCCTGGGCGCGCTGAACGGCAAGAGCGCCAAGCAGGTCTACAAGGACATCCTCCACGTCACCGACGAGGAGATCCTCACCCGCACCTTCCAAAACCCCTTCGGCAAGATCAACGGGGAGGACACCTGCATCATCTCCATCAAGGAGGTCCAGGGCAGTTCCCTGGCCTGCTTCCGCCAGGTGAACGACTCCGATGTGCTCATCCTCCTGGAGCTGGGGGACTACCGGGCCATCGTCCAGGACACCATCGCCCAGATCTGCCGGGACTTTCCCCGCCGCTCGGCGGTGTTCTCGGTGAACTGCCTGTTCCGGTACAAGCTGTTCTCCGAGCAGGGCTATATGCAGGACTACCTGCGGGACATGGCGGCCCTGGGCAATCACGTGGGCTTCGTGGGCTATGGAGAGCACTACAACGACCGGTTCGTCAACCAGTCCATGACCTGCGTGGTCTTTGAGTAAAGGAGGGAGCGGCCATGCTGCTGAGGAAAAAGGACCGGCAGTCCGTCCAGGCCCGGGAGGAGAAGAGCCTCTACCCGGTGCTCCATGTGGCGGGCAGCCTGAAGGATCATCAAAAAGAGCTGGTGAAGAAGGAGGTGGCCTCCCTGTGGGAGCTGAGCCAGGTGGGCAACTCCTTCTCCGACGTGCTTCGGGAGGGCGACCAGTTCCAGGCCAAGCTCCAGCAGCTGGGGGAGTCTTTCTCCAGCATCGACCAGACGGCGGAGCAGTTCGGCCAGGTCCGGGAGGACATCGCCCAGTCGGTGTCTGAGGCCCGGGACCAGATGGGGGACCTGGATCGGGTGTCCACCCAGGTGCAGCAGTCCTTCGACGCCATGTCGGAGACCTTTTCCCAGCTGGAGTCCGCCATCCGGGGGATCCAGCAGTCCATGGGGAAGATCGTGTCCATTGCGGAGCAGACCAATATCCTGGCCATCAACGCCTCCATCGAGGCGGCCCGGGCCGGGCAGGAGGGCCGGGGCTTCGCGGTGGTGGCCACCCAGGTCAAGACGCTGGCGGAGGAGATCAAGGCGCTGGCGGGCGAGGTGGACAGCGGCGTCAACGACGTGGAGGTACGGGCGGGGGAGCTGAGCCGGAGCATCTCCGACGCGGAGCAGACCCTGGGCCAGAGCGCCGCCATCGTGGGCCAGGCCGAGGGGAGCTTTGAGAAGATCACCTCGGCGGCGGAGGGAGCCGTTTCCGTCCAGACCGGCATCGGCGGAGTGATCCGGTCGGCCCAGGGGGAGCTGCAGGTGCTGTGCCAGTTCTTCGACGGCATCAAGGGCCAGTATCAGGAGGTGGTCAAGCACATCGACTCGGCCAGCCGCCTGGGCACCACCAAGAGCGCCATGTTCGAGGACATGGACAACATGATCTCCCAGATCCCGCCCCTGGTGAAAGACTTGGAGGGCAAATGAGGATAAGGACCTGTATCCACTGCCGAGATCGCCGGATGGCCGAGGGATCTTCCCGCCAGGCAGGCGAATTTTCGCAGGAATCATTGTGTTTATTGCAAGAGGATTCAACGCCGCATGATGGGAAAAGACCCGGCGAGACGGTGGATCGAGGTCGTGAATACAGGTTCTAAGTCCGGCCCCTTTCACAAGGGGCCGGACTTTTTTTGAGCGCGGGCGAACGGCGCTATTGACAACAAGAGTTAGCCCTGGTAAACTATAGCCGATCCAAGGGGCGGACCACCGCCCATAGGGAGGTAGTGGAGATGCTATTGAAGGATGTGGGCGCTGGACAGCGCTGTGTGGTGGAGGGAGTGGACCTGCCGTTCCAGATGGAGCGCCGGTTGGAGGCGCTGGGCATGACCCGGCAGGCGGAGATCTCGGTGGTCAACCGGAAGGGAAAGGGCATCCTCATCGTCAAGCTGCGGGGGAGCCGGTTCGCCCTGGGCTATCAGATCACCAAGCAGATCACAGTGAGATTGGCAGGCGATCCGGCGTGAATAAAAAAGAAGATCTGACCATTGGCTTCATCGGCAATCCGAACTGCGGCAAGACCACATTGTTCAACGCCTACACCGGGGCCAACCTGAAGGTGGCCAACTGGCCGGGAGTGACGGTGGAGAAGGTGGAGGGGGCCATCCGGCGGCACGACTTGAACATCCGTCTGGTGGACCTGCCGGGGACCTACAGCCTCACCTCCTACACCATGGAGGAGATCGTGTCCCGGCAGTTCATCCTCAGCGGCGAGGTGGACGTGCTGATCAACGTGGTGGACGCCTCCACCCTGGAGCGCAGCTTGTACCTCACCCTCCAGCTGCTGGAGCTGGGCAAGCCGGTGGTGGTGGCGCTGAACATGATGGATATCGTGGAGAAGCGGGGGATGGAGATCGACCTCCACCGCCTGCCCGAGATGCTGGGGGTGCCGGTGATTCCGGTGTCCGCCCGGCGGCGGACGGGGCTGGACTCCCTGCTCCACGCCGCCGCCCACCACAGGGACCACACCGGCCCGGACAGCCTGGTCCACCAGCACCAGCAGGTGGGCAGCCACCCCCACGACCACCACCAGGAGTACGCCATGGTATACTCCGACGAGATCGAGGACGAGATCGACCGGCTGATCCCCGCCCTGGAGGAGCGCTATCCCGGCCTGTCTGACCCCCGCTGGCACGCCATCAAGCTGCTGGAGCGGGACAAGGAGGTGGCGCAGCAGTTCCCGCTGGACCTGCCCGGTCTGGGGGAAAAGGACTACGAGATCCAGATCATCAACGAGAAGTACGCCTTCATCGACGAGATCGTGGAGGAGGTGCTGCTCCACAAGCAGCGCCAGGACCAGCTGACGGAGAGGCTGGACCGGGCCCTCACCCACCGGGTGTGGGGGATCCCCCTCTTTTTGGGGATCATGGCGCTGGTGTTTTTCCTCACCTTCACCGTGGGGGACTGGCTCAAGGGCTATTTCGAGCACACCATGGACGCCCTGTCCCTGCTGGCCCAGCGGGGGATGGAGGCCATGGGGGTGGCGGATATCGTCCAGTCCCTGGTGATCGACGGGGCGATCGGCGGGGTGGGCACCATCGTCACCTTCCTGCCCAACATCTTCATCCTGTTCCTGGCCCTGGCCTTTTTGGAGGACAGCGGCTACATGGCCCGGGTGGCCTATGTGATGGAGGGGCTGATGAGCCGCCTGGGGCTTTCCGGCAAGGCGTTCATCCCCATGCTGCTGGGCTTCGGGTGCACCGTCCCGGCGCTGATGGCCTCCCGGGCGCTGGAGAGCCAGCGGGACCGCTATAAGGTCATGCTGGTCACCCCCTTCATGAGCTGCAACGCCCGGCTCACCATCTACATCCTGTTCTCCGAGATGTTTTTTGGGGACTATGCCATGCTGGCGGCCTGGTCCATGTACCTGATCGGGATCCTGGTGGCCATGCTGGTGTCGGTGGCCCTGCACCTGCTGGACCGGAAGAAGAGCGTCAACTACCTGCTGATCGAGCTGCCCGAGTACAAAATGCCCGATGCCCGCACCGTGGCGATCTACGTTTGGGACAAGGTGAAGGACTACCTGGGCAAGGCGGGGTCCACCATCTTCCTGGCCACCCTGCTGATCTGGCTGCTGCTGAACTTCGGCCCCCAGGGGTACGACCCCGGCATGTCCGGCGGCTTCGGGGCCATGGCCGGGCGATGGCTGGTCCCGCTGTTTGCCCCAATCGGCCTGGGCTTCTGGCAGATCGCGGTGGCCCTCATCGCGGGCATCTCCGCCAAGGAGGTGGTGGTGTCCAGCTGCGCGGTGCTCTTCGGGGTGGCGAATGCCAACTCCCCGGCGGGGATGGCCCAGTTTTCCCAGGTGCTGTCCGGCATCGGCTTCGGGCCGCTGAACGCCTTCTGCCTCATGGTGTTCTGCCTGCTGTACGTCCCCTGCGCCGCCACCCTTGCCACCATCCACAAGGAGTCGGACAGCTGGGGCTGGACGGCCTTCGTGGCCCTGTTCCAGGTGGCGGTGGCGTGGCTGGTCACCTTCCTGGTATACCGGGTGGGACTGCTGCTGATGGGATGAAATGGAATGATCGTCCCCCGGCCGGGGCAAACTAGCCCCTGTCCAGCAGCCGCCGGACGGCATGGACAGGAGGTCAAGCAACATGGAGCTGAAATTTTTGATCTGCGAGCACTGCGGCAATATCGTGGCCATGGTGAAGGACGCGGGGGTGCCCATCCTGTGCTGCGGGCAGAAGATGAAGGAGCTGGTCCCCGGCACCACCGAGGGCGCGGCGGAGAAGCACCTGCCGGTGTGCCAGGTGGAGGGGAACCGGGTCCGGGTGAAAGTGGGCTCGACGGCGCACCCCATGGAGGAGGAGCACTCCATCCAGTGGGTGGCGCTCCAGACCAAGCAGGGCGCCCAGTACAAGACCCTGGCCCCGGGCCGCAGCCCGGAGGTGTGCTTCGCTTTGTGCGATGCGGACGAGGTGGAGGCGGCGCTCGCCTACTGCGATCTCCACGGGCTCTGGAAGGCGTAGATCGGGCAGATCCCTCCGCTGAGCGGACAGCTCAGGGGAGGGATCTGCTTTTTTGCGTCCGAAGGGGCAGATGACGGTTGACAGACGGGCCGATCCATGAGACAATATCGATAGTCTTCGAGCCTTTCCGCCTAAAGCCTGCGCCATGGCGGTGGGGCCGACCCCGGCTTCGCGCCGGGACAGGGTCACGCGGGAAACGGCGGGGCCTTCCGCTTTGAAAAGGAGACGGCGCTGCCGCGGGGGGATCCCCCGAGGTCTTGTTGTCCGCTTCTTTTCGGAGAGGCGGATCTTTTATAGTTGACGCAGTTGAAAAGAAGTAAAGACTTCTTTTCAACTTGTGCGGCGATGATTCGCCGCGCAGGCCGCATAGCGGCCTCGCGTCAGACTTCATAGTCAGCGCACGGGCTTTGCCCCACAGCGGCCCTGCCGCTGTGGAAAATCGGTATTTACCGATTTTCAAGTGTGCTGACTATATTGCCCTTTGGAGGGAGTGTCGGGGATGAGGGAGCGGGTGTCTTACGAGACGGCCAGAGCGCTGGCGGCGGGGGCGGTGACGCCGGTGGGGGAGGAACAGATCGCTCTGGAGGACTGTGCCGGCCGGGTGCTGGCCCGGGAGCTGCGGGCGGCGGCGGACGTGCCCGCCTTCGACCGCTCCGCCTATGACGGCTACGCCTTCCGGGCGGAGGACGTGGAACAGGCGGCGGCGGACCGGCCCGTGGTACTGCGGGTAACGCAGGAGATCCCCGCCGGGGGGATGCCCCGGGGGGAGGTCCGGCCCGGGACCGCCGCCAAGGTGCTCACCGGGGCCCCCATCCCGCCGGGGGCGGACGCGGTGATGAAGTATGAGGATACCCGCTTTACGGCGGACCGGGTGGAGCTGCCGCGCCCGGCCCGGCCCGGCCAGAATATCGTAAGGGCCGGGGAGGACGTGCGGGCCGGGACGGTGCTGGCCCAGGCGGGCAGCCTCATCGACCCGGGGCTGGCGGGGACGCTGGCGGCCCAGGGGCTGGGGCAGGTGTGGGTGCGCCGGGTCCCCCAGGTGGGGCTTTTATCCACCGGGAGCGAGCTTGTGGAGGCGGGGGAGCCGCTGGAACCCGGAAAGATCTACAACAGCGGCCGCCATGCCCTGGCGGCGGCGATACAGGCCCTGGGGTGCCGGCCGGTGTGGCTGGGCCGGGCGGAGGACGGGGTGGAGGCCATCCGGGAGAGGCTGGAGGACGGCCTGGAGCGGTGCGACGCCCTGGTGGTCACCGGCGGGGCGTCCCGGGGCAGCTACGACCTGACCCCCGCCGCCATGGAGCGGGCGGGGGCGGAGCTGCTGTTTCGCGGGGTGGACTTCAAGCCGGGGATGGCCTGCGCCTACGCCGTGGGGCGGGGGAAGCTGATATGCGGCCTGTCGGGCAATCCGGCGGCGGCGCTGACCAACTTCCACCTGGCGGCGGCCTCCGCCCTGAAAAAGCTGGCGGGGCGGCGGGATCACCTGCCCCGGGAGGTGACGGCGGCCCTGGCGGTCCCCTTCCCCAAGGCCAGCCCCATGGTGCGGGTGCTCCGGGGGCGGCTGGCGCTGGAGCGGGGCCGTTTGGAGCTGGAGCTGTCCGGCGGCCAGGGAAATGTGGTGCTCAGTAGCGCGGCGGGGTGCGACATGCTGGCGGTGGTCCCCGCCGGGAGCGGCCCCCTGCCCGCCGGGACCGAGCTGCGGGGGATCTTGATCTGACAAAAGGAGGCGGGGACGATGGTGGACCGGTTCGGGCGGGAGATCTCTTACCTCCGGCTGTCGGTGACGGAGCGGTGCGATCTGCGCTGCCGCTACTGTATGCCGGAGGGGGGCGTGTGCGAAAAGGAGCTGCTCACCCAGGACGAGATGGTGTGGGCGGTGGAGGCCGCCGCCGCCCTGGGGGTGCGCAAGCTGCGGATCACCGGGGGGGAGCCGCTGGTGCGGCCCGACATCCTGACCATCGCGGGCCGGTGCGCGGCGGTGCCGGGCATACGGGAGGTGTGCCTCACCACCAACGGCCTGGGGCTGGGGAAGCTGGCCCGCCCCCTCCGGGAGGCGGGGGTGGACCGGGTGAACGTCAGCCTGGACACCCTGGACCGGGCCAAGTACGCCTACATGACCCGCCGGGACCGCCTGGAGGACGCCCTGGCGGGGCTGGAGGCGGCGCTGGCGGCGGGGTTCCGGCAGGTGAAGCTGAACGCGGTGCTGATCGGGGGCTTCAACGACGATGAGATCCCCGCCCTGGCGGAGCTGACCCGGCGGCGGCCGGTGGACGTGCGCTTCATCGAGCTGATGCCCATGGGGGGCGGCTTCCCGCCGGGGGCCTATCTGCCCTGCGGCGCGGTGCTGGAGCGCCTGCCCCAGCTGGCGCCGGAGGGGGTCCAGGGCACCGCCCGGCTCTACCGCCTGCCCGGAGCGCTGGGGCGGGTGGGGCTGATCAGCCCGGTGAGCGCCCACTTCTGCGCCCGGTGCGACCGGCTGCGCCTCACCGCCGACGGGATGCTGAAGCCCTGCCTCCACGGGGCGGAGGAGCACTGCGTCAAGGGGCTGGACCGGGCGGGGATGGCGGCGGCGCTGGGCCGGGCGGTGCGGGCCAAGCCGGCGTGTCACGCCCCCCTGTCCGGCGAGCGGCCCAGCGCCGCGGGCCGGGCCATGCACCGGATCGGAGGGTGAGCATGGAGGGGATCCCTGTTTTGGGTTTCGCGGCCTGGTCCGGCACCGGCAAGACCACGGTGATGGAGCGGACCATCGCCGCGCTGCGCCGCCGGGGGCTGCGGGTGGCGGCGGTGAAGCACGACGGCCACGACTTTGAGATGGACCGCCCCGGAAAGGACTCCTGGCGCTTTGCCCAGGCGGGGGCCTGCCGGGTGGTGGTGGGCTCGGAGCGCCGGACCGCCCTGGTGGAGGGGCGGGGGAGGACCCTGCCTGAGCTGCTGGAGCTGGCGGGGGAGGCGGACATCATTTTGGTGGAGGGGTACAAGGCCGGGGGATTTTCCCAGATCGGCGTGTGCCGCCGGGAGACGGGCAAGGGCCTGCCCCTGCCGCCGGAGGACTATGTGGCGGTGGTGGCGGACGGCGGGGGGCCCTGGCCCGTGCCCCGGTTCGGATATGACCAGATAGAGGAGCTGACGGATCACATCATGGAACATCGAAACGAGCTGACCCACTTCGACGCCCGGGGCAGGGCGAGGATGGTGGACGTGGGGGACAAGGAGCCCACCCGGCGCACCGCGGTGGCGGCGGTCCGGGTGCTGGTGAACGACGAGACCTTCCGGCTGATCCAGACGGGGGGGATGAAGAAGGGGGACGTGCTCACCGTGGCCCAGATCGCGGGGGTGATGGGGGCCAAGCGCACCCCGGAGCTGATCCCCATGTGCCACCCCATCTTGATGGATGGGGTGGATATGGAGCTGACCCTGGACGAGGAGCGCCGGTCGGTGGAGATCCGGGCTGCCGTCACCTGCCAGGGCCGCACCGGAGTGGAGATGGAGGCTCTCACCGCCGCGTCCGCCGCCGCCTTGACGGTGTATGACATGTGCAAGGCGGTGCAGAGGGACATGGTGATCACGGATCTGCGGCTGGTGCGCAAGACCGGCGGGGTCCACGGAGATCTCATAAGAGAGGGGGAGCTGGCATGAACAGGACGGCGGCGGTGATCACCGTCAGCGACAAGGGGGCCCGGGGGGAGCGCCGCGACACCAGCGGGCCCGCCGTCCGGGCCATGCTGGAGGAGGCGGGGTTCCGGGTGGTGCACACCGCCATGGTCCCCGATGAGCGGGAGAAGATCCAGCAGGCGCTGATCCGCTGCGCCGATGAGCTGGGGACGGCGCTGGCCGTCACCACCGGGGGGACCGGCTTCTCCCCCCGGGATGTGACGCCGGAGGCCACCAGGGCGGTGGTGGAGCGGGAGGCCCCCGGCCTGCCCGAGGCCATGCGGGCGGACAGTATGCGCCGCACGCCCCGGGGGTGCCTGTCCCGGGGGACGGCGGGCATTCGGGAGAGGACCCTCATCCTCAACCTGCCGGGCAGTGAGCGGGCCGCTCGGGAGAACCTGGCGGCGGTGCTGCCCGCCGTGGGCCACGGGGTGGACATGCTGCGCTCCGACGGGTCCGCCGGCTGCGCCGCCCCGCCCCCGGAGGGGGAGGTCCCCCCTTCCCTCGACGGCTGGCTGCGGGAGGCCAAGGCTGCCCCGGACGCCCACGAGGTGGGGATATATCTCGCCCACAACGGGGTGGTGCGCTCCACCGCCAGGGCCCAGGCCCGCCAGGGCGTGCCCTGCGCTCAGGTGGCCGGGATGCGCTTTTCCTACGACCCCCGGGAGCTGGAGGAGGCCGTCCGCCTCACCCGGGAGCTGCCCGGGGTGTGCCATGTCCGGGCGTGGCTCAACCGGGGGGAGCTGAAGGTGGGGGACGATCTGATGCTGGTGCTGGTGGGCGGCGACACCCGCCCCCACACGGTGGATGCCCTCCAGTTTTTGGTGGAGCGGCTCAAGACCCGGTGCGTGGCCGAGGAGGAGCTGTACCGGCAGGCGTGAAAGAGGAGCGGCCGTTCCCCGGTCGCTCCTCTTTCGCTCAGTACTCCCGCCGGAGTTCCTCCTCCGCCACGCCGTAGGTCTCCAAAAACTCCCGCAGGTCGTCGCCGGTGCGGATGAGCATGATGTCGAAGAACCTGCCTGTGGACGGGTCCTGGAAGCCCGCCGTCTGCTCCCCGGTGCAGATGCTGGTGCGGATCGTGGGGATCTTCCCCGTCCAGTCAAAGACCGGGGCGGGCTTTTTTCGCCGGAACAGCATGGATCGTCTCCTCCTAACTGGGTGCGCCTCAGCAAAAAGCGGCAAAATTTTTTAAGGGATGCTTAAAAATGTCGAGACCGGCTTGAAAACAGCCGCCGACTTGAGGTAAGATAGGCTCAAGACACATCGGAGAAAGGGCGGAGCCCCATGAACAAGGAATTTTTGAAAAAGGTGTTCTTCCAGTCCCTGACAGGGTTCTTGTCGCTGGCGCTGGCCATCCTGCTGCTGTTCGGCCTGCTGCGGCTGGACCAGATCCGGCAGAACTTCCGCTGGGTGATCGACATACTCACCCCATTCCTCTACGGCGGCACCATGGCCTATCTGCTCAAGACCCCCTGCGGGTTCCTGGAGGGCAAGATCCTGGCCGCCCTGCCGGAGCGGCACAAAAAGCGGGCCGGCCTGCTGGCGGTGACGGCGGTGATGCTGATCAGCGCGCTGGTGCTCTACCTGCTGCTGAGCATGGTCATACCCGAGATGGTGGAGAGCATCATGGCGCTGGCGGTGGCGGTGCCCCCGAAAGTGGAGGAGCTGGCCCAGTGGGTGATCGCCCACCTGGAGGGCAACGAGGTGCTGCAAAACTACGTGAACAACGCCTTTGCCAGCATGGAGCAGAATCTGGTCAGCTGGGCCACCGCCGACCTGGTGCCCACCGTCCAGGGGATGATGGGCGGGGTGGTGACCACGGTGGGCTCGGTGCTCACGGTGGTGAAGAACATCGTGCTGGGAATCATCATCTGCGTCTATCTGCTGGCCAGCCGCAGGACCTTTGCCCGCCACGCCAAGGCCCTGGTGTACGCCGCCTTCAAGCCGGAGCGGGCGGACGCCCTGCTGAAGGAGGCGGCCTTCATCGACGACACCTTCGTGGGCTTTTTCGGCGGCAAGATCCTGGACAGCGCCATCGTTGGCCTGATCTGCTATGTGTTCTGCCTGATCATGACGGTGGCGGCGGGGTTCCAGAACGCGGTGCTGATCAGTGTGATCATCGGTGTCACCAACGTGATCCCCTACTTCGGGCCGTTCATCGGGGCGGCGCCCGCGGCGCTGCTGATCTTGATCTCCAGCCCCCGCAACTGCCTGATCTTTCTGGTGTTCATCGTGATCCTCCAGCAGTTCGACGGCAATATCCTGGGCCCAAAGCTGCTGGCGGGCAGTGTGGGCCTCACCGGATTCTGGGTGCTGTTCGCCATCACCCTGTTCCAGGGGCTGTTCGGCTTCATCGGCATCCTGGTGGGCGTGCCGGTGTTCGCCGTGATCTACGACCTGGTGCGGCGGTGGGTGGTGTCCGGCCTGAAAAAGCACGGCAAGCTGGACGTGCTGGGATAGCGGCATGAAAAGGGCGGGGGCCTCCACGAGGCCCCCGCCCTTGGGCGTCAGGTATAGCTGTGGTGCTTGAGCTTGAACTTGCGGGTCTCGTCCTCCAGGAGGTGGACCTGCTCGAACAGCTCGGAGCTGACGGCGGCGGACTCCTCGCTGCTGGCGGAGTTGGTCTGCACCACGCTGGAGATCTGGCCGATGCCCTCGGACACCTGGGACAGGGACTCGGCCTCCTGGGCGATGGCGGAGGAGATGGTCTCGATGGCCTGGTTGGACTCCACCACCAGCTCCAGCGCCTTCTTCAGGGAGCCGGACACCTCCCCCACGATCTGGGTGCCCCGGTGAGTGGCCTGGATGGAGTTCTCGATCAGGCCCTTGGTGGCCTTGGCGGCCTCGTCGGACTTGGAGGCCAGGCTGCGCACCTCGTCGGCCACCACGGCGAAGCCCTTGCCGGCGGCGCCGGCCCGGGCGGCCTCCACCGCGGCGTTCAGGGCCAGGATGTTGGTCTGGAAGGCGATGTCCTCGATGGTGGCGATGATCTTGCCGATCTGCTGGGAGGCGTCGGAGATGTCCTCCATGGCGGACACCATCTGCTCCATCTGCTTGCTGCTCAGCGACACCTGCTGGCTGGTGAGCCTGGCGCTGTCCTGGGCGTCGGCGGCGGCCTTGGCGTTGAGCCCGGCGCTCTTGGACAGATCGTCCACGGTGGCGTATACCTGCTGCACCGCGCTGGCCTGCTCGGTGGCCCCCTGGGCCAGGGCCTGGGCGCCGCTGGACAGCTGCTCGGCGTGGCCGGACACCCGCTGCTCGGCCTGGACGATGTGGCCCATGGCGTCGGACATGGCGGTGGTGAAGCTGTTGAGGGCCTCCTCGATGGTGCGGAAGTCGCCGATGTACCGGGTGGAGGTGTGTACGTCGAAATTGCCCTGGGCCAGCTCGGACATCAGCCGGTCGATGTCCTCGATGTAGGTGCGGATGAGGCCCACAGAGTCCTCCAGGGTCTGGGCCAGCTGGCCCAGCTCATTCTTAGAGCGGTACTGCAGGTCCAGGGACAGGTCGCCCTCCTGGAGGGGCTTCGCCTTCTGGGTGATGAGCAGCAGGGGACGGACGACACCGCGCATGACGAACACCACCAGGCTGATCAGGGCCACCAGATTGAGCACCAGGCAGATGATGGTGAGGGTGTGCATGAGGGCGATGGTAGAGCTCATGCGCTGGACGCACTCGGAGCTCAGCTGGGTGCCCCGCTCCACCACCTGGTCCAGCAGGCCCACCAGCTTGGTCAGGTTGGCCTGGATGGTCTCCTGGTAGTATTTCTGGGCCTGGCCGTGGCTGGTGGAAAACATGTCGAGAACGGTGCCCGCGGAGGCGTGGAGCTCCTTGTGGAGGGGTTCGATCTCCGCGCGCAGGCGGTCGATCTCCCCGTCCTCCAGCTCCAGATCGCTGTACAGCCACTTGCCCAGCACGCAGCCGGTGTGGTCCATGCTGCCGGTGAACTCGGTTCCGGCGTACAGGGCGTTGCTCAGGTTGGCCGACCACTTATAGTGGGCCACCTCGGCCTTCTGGGCGCTGTCCAGCAGGGAGGCGGCCTGGGCGCTGGCGGCCTGGGTGTCCTTGATGCGCAGGATGTTTGCGGTGGTGACGAAGCTGAAGAGCAGCACGGCGACGATAGCGCAGATCACCCGGATGTTGACAGATCGTTTGATACTAGTACCCATGATATAGGTCCCCCTTCGTGGTTTTTTAAGAAGCTGTACCAATCGCCGAAGTATTCACATACGCGCGTCAAAATTGCCGGTGGCAAGGCGAAAGATCGCGGGAATACTTTGTGTATTTCAAAATCTTTCAACGCGGCCAGCGGCAATTTGGGCCGCAAAGCTGGGTGATGAGGCTATTGGTACAGCTTCTAAGAGAGAGTATAAGATGTGTCATCTATCACCTCATCACCGGCGGCCCTGCGCCGGAATTTGTTACATAATGGAATGCCAGAGATCGCCGCTGTTGGATGAGAGCGGAAGCGATACCACTATTATATGATAAGCGCTGCGAAAATGCAAGAGCGACCCGCGTCGGAGGAACGGGAAGTTTTTCCGCCGCTGTCCCGGCTGCGCTTTTGAGGGGCCTATGTCAAGGCCCACACCGGCGCAGTCCCCGCCGGTCTGCCGGGGACTGCCTGGAGCGGTACGAGGCCAATTACCGCCACATCCAGAGGATCGACCAGCACCGGCCCTGGACCGTGCCGGCGTGCGCCTCCATCGTGGAGCGGCTCCTCACCCATGAGCTGGCGGAGGGCGGGATATGAGACCAAAAGGGACCGTGCCCCATGGGGCACGGTCCCTTTTGGCGTGATCTTTTAGTAGTTCTCGGCCTTCAGCTCGAAGTAGGACTGGGGATGGGCGCACACGGGGCACTCGGCGGGGGCCTCCAGGCCGTACTCCAGGTGGCCGCAGTTGCGGCAGTACCACACCTTGACCTCGGAGCGCTTGAACACCTCGCTGTTGGCCAGGTTCTCGGCCAGCTTCACATAGCGGTCCTCGTGGCTCTTCTCGATCTTGGCCACGGCGTCGAAGGCGTCGGCCAGGGCGATGAAGCCCTCCTCCCGGGCAGTGGCCGCCATCTCCTTGTACATCTCGGTCCACTCCTCGTGCTCGCCCTCGGCGGCGGCCACCAGGTTCTCGGCGGTGGTGCAGATGCCGCCCAAAGCCTTGAACCACAGCTTGGCGTGCTCCTTCTCGTTGCCCGCGGTCTCCTCGAAGATGGCCGCGATCTGCTCGTAGCCCTCCTTGCGGGCCTGGCTGGCGTAGTAGGTGTACTTGTTGCGGGCCTGGGACTCCCCGGCGAACGCTTTCCACAGATTGGCTTCGGTCTTGCTTCCCTTGAGTTCCATGATAGATTCCTCCTGTTGGATGATGTAAGATGTCGTGGCAGATCCGATGACCTCTTAATGAGAATCATTCTTGTTAAGAGTATAGCAGAAACTCCGCCGGAGCGCAAGCCCTTTTTCAAATTTTATTTTCCGGCGCGTCCCAGGCGAAGAGCCGGTCCTGCCGCAGCAGGTACCAGCCGATCCCCACCGCGTCGGCCAGCGCCCAGCCGATGGGCACCGACCACCAGATGCCCGCCACCCCGACGGCGGGCAGGGCGGAGAGGATGTGGGCCAGGGCTACCCGGGTGCCCAGGGAGACCGCCGTCAGCACCACCGACATCCCCGGACGGCCCAGGGCCCGATAGAGGCCGTAGAGCAGGAACAGGCAGCCGATGCCGCAGTAGAAGGCCCCCTCGATGCGCAGGTAGCGCACCCCCTCCAGGATGGTCTCCACCTCGCCGGGCTCCACGAACAGGCCCATGAGGGGCCGGGCGAAGGCGCATACCAGGGCGGACACCACCAGGCAGAAGGCCAGGCAGGCCAGCACCGCCCCCCGCAGCCCGGAGCGGATGCGGTCCTCCCGCTTGGCGCCGTAGTTCTGGGCGATGAAGGTGGAGAAGGCGTTTCCGAAGTCCTGGACGGGCATGTAGGCGAAGGCGTCGATCTTGACGGCGGCGGCGAAGGCGGCCATCACCGTGGGGCCGAAGCTGTTCACCAGCCCCTGGACCATGAGGATGCCCAGGTTCATCACCGACTGCTGGACGCAGGTGAGCAGGGAGGACCCGGCGATCTCCCGCACCCGGCTCCACCGCAGCCGGAGGCCCCGGGCGGGGCGCAGCGGGGGACAGCGGATCAGGGCGTAGGCCATGATGCCCAGGCCGGAGGCATATTGGGCGATCACGGTGGCCCAGGCCGCCCCCGCCGGGCCCCAGTCCAGCCCCAGCACGAACCACAGGTCCAGGGCGATGTTCAGCGCGGCGGACACCGCCAAAAACACCAGCGGCACCAGGGAATTGCCCACCGCCCGCAGGTAGGAGGCGAAGAAATTGTACAAGAAGGTGGCGGCGATGCCCCAAAAGACCGCCGCCAGATACGCCCGCATCATGGGCCACACCGGGTCCGGCACCCGCAGGAAGGTCCGGATCTGGTCCAGGCAGGCGAAGGCCAGCAGCTCCAGCGCCAGGGTGAGGGCGGCGATGAGGGCGAAGGAGGCCAGTGCCCCCTCCCGCAGGCCGTCCTGGTCCCGCTGGCCGAAGCGGATGGAGAACACCGCTCCGCTGCCCATGCACAGCCCCAGCAGGATGGAAGTGAGGAAGGTCATCAGGGTGAAGGATGAGCCCACCGCCGCCAGGGCGTTCTTGCCCAGGTAGTTGCCCACGATCAGGGTGTCCGCCACGTTGTAGCACTGCTGGAGCAGGTCGCCCAGGATCATGGGGACGGCAAAGCGCATCATGGAGGCCATCACCGGCCCCCGGGTCAGATCTCGGTCCACGTCAGTTCCCCCCGGAGAATGATATTGGAGCCATTGTATCCGCCCGGCGGCGGCCTGTCAATGCCCTCCGGCGGGGCGGAGGAAAACAGCGCGCGGGACAGAGGGTCCCGCGCGCTGTGTACCGGCGGCGCTTACTCGCCCAGATAGAACCGGCCGTAGCGGTCGGCGGCCAAAATGGCGGCGGCCACGGTCTGGGGATCGACGGGGAAGGGCATGTTGTGGAGGGTGTCGGTGGGGGCGCAGGCGGCCTCGGCCACCGCCATCACCTTCTCCGGGGTGACCTCCTTGATGCCCAGCTGGCCCAGGGTGACGGGCAGGCCCAGATCGATGCAGAACTGATAGGTCTCCTCCAGCTCCTCCAGGGCTACGTTCTCCAGCACCAGCTGGGTCAGGGTGCCGAAGGCCACCTTCTCGCCGTGGTACATGTGGTGGCACTCCTCCAGCACCGTCAGGCCATTGTGGATGGCGTGGGCCCCGGCCAGGCCGCCGCTCTCGAAGCCCAGGCCGCTGAGCAGGGTGTTGGCCTCGATGACCTTCTCCACGGCGGGGGTGCAGGCCCCGGCCTCCAGGGCCAGCTTGGCCTTCAGGCCCTCGTCCAGCAGGGTGTCCAGGCACAGCTTGGCCAGGGCCATGGCCGCTCCGGTGACCTGCCCGCCGGCGCAGTTGGCCGCGCCGCTGATCTGGCAGGCCCGGGCCTCGAAATAGGTGGCCAGGGCGTCGCCCATGCCGGACACGGTGAGGCGCACCGGGGACTTGGCGATGATGTCGGTGTCCATCAGCACCATATTGGGGTTGGCGGGGAGGAACAGGTACTCCTCGAACACCCCAGCGTCGGTGTAGATCACGGACAGGGCGGAGCAGGGGGCGTCGGTGGAGGCGATGGTGGGGCAGATGAGCACGGGGGTCTTTTTGTAGAAGGCCACGGCCTTGGCGGTGTCCAGGGTCTTGCCGCCGCCGATGCCGATCACCAGATCGCAGCCCTGCTCGTCCATGATCCCCTGGAGGCGGGCGATCTCGTTCTTGCTGCACTCGCCGTTGAAGAAGTCGTAGACCGGGGCGCAGCCGGACCCGGCGAACCCGGCGTCCAGGGTGGCCTGGATGCGCTTGTAGCCGGAATTGGAGATGAGCACCAGCGCCTTGGAGCCGTAGCCCCCGGCATAGGCGCCCAGCTTGCCCATCTCGCCTGGGCCCTGGACGTACTTGCTGGGATAGATCATGATCTTTGCCATAGTGTGTTCCTCCTTGATGATTGTGTAAGAAGCCCGTACCCACGGCCGAGCGGTGTTTCAGGTTGGGGATACGGGCACTTCAAGCTTAGAACCTGTATTCACAACCTCGATCCACCGTCTCGCCGGGTCTTTTCCCGTCATGCTGCGTTGAATTTTCTTGAAATAAGCACAATTATTTCTGCGAAAATTCGCCTTGCCTGATGGGAAGATCCCTCGGCCATCCGGCGGTCTCGGCTGTGAACACAGGTCCTTATTTTTGCCGGACGCAGCGCAGATACTCCCGCTCCCCATCCAGGATGGCCGCCACCATATCCTCCGGCGTGCGGATGCGCTCCCGGTCCATGAGGAACCGCCGCCCCAGAGAGCAGTAGAGCTGGAGGGCGTGGAGCTTCAGCGCCTCGTCGGGGATGATCTCGAACTCCTGGGTGAAGCCGAAGGAGCTGACGCACAAGGTGAACATGGGCATGGCGGCATAGCCCGCCGCGTCGGGGACCAGTCCCTCCACGAACGCGTCCCGGAAGCCGGGGCAGGCGCGGTAGACCGCCTTGGCCTCGTCGTCCCAGTGGGCGGCGAACCGCTTCTGGTAGCCGTCCACCAGGGTGTGGATGGAGGCGAGCAGATACCGCTTGAAGTCGTCCCGCTCCCCCTGGGAGGGGAAGGGGCGGAACGCCGCCGAGCAGTACTGGGACACCAAACTGGCCAGGAAGTAGCCCAGGTCGTAGGCCATGGGCCCGGCGAAGGTGTACTCCATGTCGATGACCTTGATCTGGCTGGCGTCGGCGAAGATGTTGGAGGTGTGCACGTCGGAGTGGATGAACGCCTGGGTGGAGTTCATGTACTTGTGGCGCAGGAGGTGGGACTGGACCACCACGTCGTCGGCGAAGATGTGGGGCAGGAAGTGGCGGGTCAGGGCGGGGCACTTGTGGGTGGGGGTGTCCCGCAGAAACAGCCAGTTCTCCATGATGGCGCGCATCCCGGTGTTGACGAACCGCCGGTCCAGCTCCCGAAATTCCTGGGTGTCCAGGTAGAACTCGCTGGTGTAGAAGTGGTTGTCGCACAAGAACCGGGCCACCCGGTCCGCCAGGCCGTCGATCGCCGTGCCCCGGGCCAGCTGGGCCCGGGCGGGCTTGAGATAGCTCACGTCCTCCATGAGGAACACGTGGTTGTCCCGGTCCGCGCAATACACCTGGGGCACGCAGTCGGGGGTGATGGCCCGGCGCAGCTTCATGGACAGGTACTCGGACCAGTTCCGGTCCTGGGGCGGGCAGTAGCTGGCATCGGTGGCGTCCACGTCGTCGTCCAGCCGCATGTTGGCACGGGCCTGCTTGACGATGAGGGAGCCTTTGCCGGTGCGCACTCGATAAACGTAGTTGATCAGCCCCTGGGAGTCCTCCGCATCGTCGCCGATGGCGGACACCACCGCCCCCGAGGTGTCGAAGGCGGGATAGTGCTGTTGCAGGTAGGGGATGAGATTGGTCTTGTCCAGGACGATCATCGAATCACCGCCGTCTGCGCCGGGGCGCAAAAATACCAGGATACATGGTCAAGTATACCGTGTTTTTGCCCCGCCGGACAGAGGATCCTTTGCCCAGTGATGGTATTTTTTAGCTGTCGAGCTTGCAGAACAGGGGGGTGCGCCGGCGGTAGACGCACAGCCAGCGGAAGCCCAGCGCCCGGAGCAGCTCCAGCGCCTGGGGGAAGGCGGCGGCCATGAACTGGGGCCGGTGGGCGTCGGAGCCCAAGGTGAGCACCTCGCCCCCCAGGTCCCGGTACAGCGCCAGCACCTCCCGCCACTGCTCCACGGTGGTCCCGGCGCTGGTGTTCAGCTCGATCCCCTTTCCCTGGGAGATGACGGCGCGGAAGATCTCCGCCAGCCGGTCCCACCAGGGGCGCAGGTCCAGCCCGTGCTCCGCCGGGATGTAGCGCAAGGGGTAGATCACGTGGCCCAGCACGTCCCAGCCCTTGGTCTGGACCAGCTCCTCCAGCATGTCCATATAGTCCTCCAAAATGGCCGCGCCGTCCTCCCTTGTGGTACACGCGCGGGCGGCGGTGAAGATGCCCCGGCCCCCGGCTTTGGCGCTTTGGCTGTGAAGGGAGCCGATGACGAAGTCCAGCTCGGGCAGCTCCAGGCAGGCGTCCACGGCGGCGGGGTCCAGCACGCCGTTGCCCACCTCGACCCCCAGGCGCAGCTCCAGTTTTCCCGGCCAGCGGTCCCGGAGCGCCCGCCACTGGCTCAGGGACGGCCCCCAGTCGTAGATGGTGGGGAGGCGTTCGCCCTGCTGGTCCAGCAGGTTCCAGTGGTCGGTGACGCAGATCTCCCGCAGCCCCGCGGCCATGGCCGCCTCGGCCTGCTGGGCCAGGGTAGCGGGAGAGTCGGAGGAGCAGAGGGTGTGGAAATGCAGATCGGAGAGATACATGGAATATTTTCCCCTTCCATAGGCGTTTTCCGGTAGTATACCACAAAACCGGGGACTTGTCCAAGAAAACAGATGGGAGGCGCTTTGAAGAGCGCCTCCCACATGCCGCGGGTGCTAGAACCTGTATCCACAACCTCGATCCACCGTCTCGCCGGGTCTTTTCCCATCATGCGGCGTTGAATTTTCTTGCAATAAACACAATTATTCCTGCGAAAATTCGCCTTGCCTGATGGGAAGATCCCTCGGCCATCCGGCGATCTCGGCTGTGAATACAGGCTCTTATTTGTTGACCTTCACGTTCTGGAAGTAGAGGTTGCTGCTGGAGGTCATGTAATAGCCGGAGACATAGTCCTTCATCAGGAAGGTGTTGGTGCCGTAGTACAGGGGCAGGCAGCAGTAGTCGCCGGCGGCGATGGCCTCGGCCTGCATGATGAGCTCAGCGGCCTTGGCCGGGTCGCTCTCCACCATCACCTGCTCCACCAGGGCGTCGTACTCGCTGTTGGAGTAGAAGGAGTTGTTGCTGGAATCGCCGGTCTTGAACAGGGGCAGGAAGCTCATGGGATGCTGGTAGTCGGCGGACCAGCCCATGGCGGCCACCTCGTAGTTGCCGGCCTGGACGGAGTCGTAGAACACGGCCCAGTCGTTGGAGGAGATGTCCACCTTGATGCCCAGGTTGTTCTGGAGCATCTCGGCCATGGCCTCGGCGATCATCTTCACCGTGTCGCTGGAGTAGTAGGACAGCTGGAGGGTGGGGAAGCCCTCGCCGTTGGGATAGCCGGCCTCGGCCAGGGCGGCTCGGGCGGCCTCCACGTTGGCGCCGGCGGTCAGCTCATTGTCGCTGCGGCCGTCGGTGATGTCCTTGCCGTCCACCACGTAGCCGGGGGACAGGTAGCTGTAGGCGGGGACGCCCCGGCCCTGGAGGACGCTGTCGATGATGGCCTGGCGGTCGATGGCCAGGGCCAGGGCCTTGCGCACCAGGGGATCGTCATAGGGGGGCTTGCCGCAGTTGATGTTGTAGTAGGTGGTGGAGTAGGAGGGGAAGCTGTTGAAGCCGGGGTCGCTGGCCTTCAGCCGGGAGTAGTCGGCGGCGGGGATGGCGGTGATGCCGTCCACCTCGCCGGACTCATAGGCGGTGAGGGCGGTGGCGTTGTCGGTGATGATGCGGAGGGTGAGCTTCTCCAGGGTGACGCTGTCGGCGTTCCAGTAGTGCTCGTTCTTCTCCAGGACGTAGCCCTCGCCCATGTTGATGGCGGTCATCTTGAAGGGGCCGTTGCAGATGTAGCTGTCGGCGCTGGCGGTCCAGCGGTCGCCGTTGGCGTCGATGGTGGCCTTCTGCACCGGGTCGAAGCACCACATGCTGGCCAGGTCCACGAAGTAGGCGGTGGGCTTCATCAGGGCGATCTCCAGGGTGGTGTCGTCCAGGGCCTTGATGCCCAGCTCGTCGGCGGTGGCGGAGCCCTCATAGAACTCCTTGGCGTTGACGATGTAGTCGGTGAACATGCTCATGTACTGGGCGGCGGTGGCGGGGGTGAGCACCCGCTGATAGGCGTACACATAGTCCTGGGCGGTGAGGGGGGAGCCGTCGCTCCACTTCAGGCCGTCCCGCAGGTGGAAGGTGTACACGGTGCCGTCGTCGCTGATGTCCCAGCTCTCGGCGTTGCCGGGGACCACGGAGCCGCTCTCATCATAGGTCACCAGGCCCTCGAAGCAGTTGTTGAGCACATACTTGGCGAAGGAGTTGTTGGTGACGCCGGGGTCGATGCCGTCGGGTTCGTTGGACAGCACGAAGGTGAGCTCCTGGGCGCCGCCGGAGGTGGGGGCGCCGCTGGGCTGCTGGGATGCGGGGGCGGAGGGGGCGGGGGACACGTCGTTGATGTTGCCGGGCTCGTCGCCGCCGCAGGCGGCCAGGGCCAGCATCAGCGCGCCGGCCAGGGCAAGAGATATGAGCTTCTTCATCATTTGGCTTCCTTTCCTTTGGTTTGAAGGGGATATATGCGACAGAGCGGACGGCGCCGCTCGGTCAGCCGCACAGATGGCAGGCCGCGTGGTGGCCGGGGGACACCTCCCGCAGCGGGGGGACCTGCTGGGCGCACACATCCTTGGCATAGGGGCAGCGGGTGTGGAAGCGGCAGCCGGGGGGCGGGTCCACGGGGCTGGGCAGGTCGCCCTCGATGCCGCTGGACTCCTTTTGGCGGGCCAGCTTGGGGTCGGCCACCGGGATGGAGGACAAAAGGCCCTTGGTATAGGGGTGGAGGGGGGCCTTGTAGATCTCCTCCGCCGCGCACAGCTCCACCAGCCGGCCCAGGTACATCACCCCCACCACGTCGGAGACATAGCGCACCATGGACAGGTCGTGGGCGATGAACAGATAGGCCAGCCCCCGCTCCTGCTGGTAGTCCCGGAGGAGGTTGACCACCTGAGCCTGGATGGACACGTCCAGGGCGGAGATGGGCTCGTCGCAGATGACCAGATCGGGCTGGAGGATCAGCGCCCGGGCGATGCCCACCCGCTGGCGCTGGCCGCCGGAGAACTCGTGGGCGTAGCGCCCGGCGTGCTCCGCCGTCAGCCCCACCCGCTCCAGCATGGGGTAGACGTAGTCGTTGGCCTCCTGCTTGGTCTTGACCACGTGGTGGGCCAGCAGGGGCTCGGCGATGATGTCCCGGACGGTCATCCGGGCGTTGAGGGAGGCGTAGGGGTCCTGGAAGATCATCTGCATCTTGCGGCGCCGGGGCTGGAGCTCCTTCTGGGACATGTGGGTGATGTCCTCGCCGTCCAGCACGATCTTCCCATCGGTGGGGTCGTACATGCGGATGATGGACCGGGCGCAGCTGGACTTGCCGCAGCCCGACTCGCCCACCAGGCCCAGGGTCTCCCCCCGGCGGATGGAGAAGGACACCCCGTCCACCGCGTGGACCACGGCGTGCCGCCCCGCTTTGAAGTGCTGGGTCAGGCCGGTGACCTCCAGAATGCGGCCGCTCATACCGCCGCCTCCTTTCGGAAGGGGTTGTTCTCGCCGGGGGCGTCGGGCTGGAGCAGCCAGCACATGGAGCGGTGACCCTCCCCCACGGCCGCATAGGGCGGGAGCTCTTTGGCGCAGATCTGCCGGGCATAGGGGCACCGGGGGGCGAAGGGACAGCCCTGGGGAGGCCGGGTCATGTCCGGCGGGGAGCCGGGGATGGAGGACAGCCTGGTCCCCTTGTCCTGGTTCAGCGCCGGGATGGAGGACAGCAGCCCCAGGGTGTAGGGGTGGCTGGGGCGGTCGAACAGCTCGTCGATGGCGGCCTCCTCCATGATCAGCCCGCCGTACATCACCAGCACCCGGCTGCACAGCTCGGCCACCACCCCCAGGTCGTGGGTGATGAAGATGATGCTGGTGCCCCACTCCCGCTGGAGGGCGCGCAGCTGCTTGAGGATCTGGTCCTGGATGGTCACGTCCAGGGCGGTGGTGGGCTCGTCGGCGATGAGCAGGTCCGGCCGGTTGGACAGGGCCATGGCGATCATCACCCGCTGGCGCATACCGCCGGAGAACTGGTGGGGGTAGGAGTAGAACCGCTTTTCCGGCTCGGGGATGCGCACCGCCTGGAACAGCTCCAGCGCCCGCTGGCGCAGCTGGGCCCTGGACAGGTCCTTATGGTGGATCCGCATCATCTCCTCCACCTGCCGCCCCACCGGGATCAGGGGGTTCAGGGAGGACATGGGGTCCTGGAAGATCATGGCGATCTTTTGGCCGCGGATCTCCCGCAGCTCCTTGAGGGACAGCTTGGACAGCTCCTGCCCCTGGAACAGCACCGAGCTGTCCGGGTGGATGCGGGCGGTGTCGGGCAGCAGGCGGAGGATGGACATGGAGGTGACGCTCTTGCCCGAGCCGGATTCCCCCACGATGCCCAGGATCTCCCCCTGGTCTACAGTGAAGCTGACCCCCCGCACCGCCTGGACGGTGCCCGCGCCGGTGAGGAAGGAGGTCTTTAGATCGTTGACGGTGAGTATGGGTCCCATGGGTCGGCCTCCTTACTTTTTCAGCTTGGGGTCCAGCGCGTCCCGCAGGCCGTCGCCCACGAAGTTGAACGCGAACATGATCAGGCAGATCACCGCCGCCGGGATGAGCAGCTCGTGGGGGCTGGTGCGCAGGTTGGCGTTGGCGTCGTTGCACATGGTGCCCAGACTGGCCAGCGGGGGCTTGAGACCGATGCCCATATAGCCCAAAAACGCCTCCATGAAGATGGCGGAGGGGATGAGCATGGTGGCGGTGACCAGGATCGGCCCCATGGCGTTGGGGATCAGGTGCCGGGACAAGATCGTGCCGGTGGACGAGCCGATGGTCCGGGCGGCCAGCACGAACTCCTGCTGCTTCAGGCTGAGGACCTGGCCCCGGACCACCTGGGCCATGCTCACCCAGTACACGCAGCCCAAAGCGATGATGATGCTCTTGAGCTGCTGGCCGAAGATCTGCATGATCAGGATGACGTACAAGGTGAGGGGGATGGTGCTGATGATCTCCACGACGCGCATCATCACCGCGTCCACCGTGCCCCCCAGATAGCCGGAGATCCCGCCGTACACGATGCCGATGGCCAGGTTCACCAGCACGGCCACGAAGGCCACCAGCAGGGACACCCGGGTGCCGTACATCAGCCGGGTGAGGATGTCGCGGCCTAGGGCGTCGGTGCCCAGCACGTGGTCCCGGTTCCACAGGTAGGAGGAGGGGTAGATGTTGCCGGTGGCCTCGTCGGCCACCACATACTTGGCGCCGCCGTAGTACAAAGCCACCTCGGTCCCGTTGGCGTCGAAGATGGTCATGCGCTTGTCGGCCTCGTCCCGCACCGTGGGCAGGGTGCCGGTGAGGGAGCCGCCGCTGTCCGCGCCCACCAGGGTGAGGGCGGGGCTGATGAAGGCGTGGGAGCCGTCGGGCAGGCGGTATACCTTCATCAGCGGCGGCACGTTGACGATGGACAGGTCCTGGTCGGAGTAGGAGTAGGGGGAGAACAGGGGGCCTGCGAAGGCGAACAGGAGCAGCAGAACGATGATGATGAAGCCCGCGATGGCGGTGGGCTTATGCCGGAAGCGGTACCACACGTCGCCGGCGAAGGTGCGGTTCTTGCTCCAGATCTTCTCCCGGTCCTGGCTGGACTGCTCCAGCGGCGCCCATTTTTCCTGGGTGGTCATAGATGCGCTTCCCCCCTCAGCTCTCGTATTTGATGCGCGGGTCGATCAGGCAGTAGAAGATGTCCACGATGAGGGTCATGGCCATGAGGAAGGCGGCGTAGAAGATGGTGATCCCCATGATGGTGGTGTAATCCCGCTGGGACACGCCGTTGACGAACCACTTGCCCAGGCCGGGGATGGCGAAGATGGTCTCGATCACGAAGCTGCCGGTGAGCAGGCCCGCCACCGTGGGGCCCAGCACCGTGATGATGGGCAGAAGGGCGTTGCGCAGGGCGTGGCGGGTGATGACCTGGAACTCGGACAGGCCCTTGGCCCGGGCGGTGCGTATGTAGTCCTGGCCCATCACCTCCAGCAGGCTGGAGCGCATCAGCCGGGCCAGGTAGCTCACCGAATAGCCCCCCAGGGCCACCACCGGCAGGATGTACCCCGCCGCCGACCAGTCCCAGTAGGCGGGGGTCCAGCCCAGCTGGTGGGAGAAGAAGTAGATGAGCAGGGAGGCGATGACGAAGGAGGGGATGGTCACGCCGATGGTGGCCACGGCCATGATCAGCATGTCCTGCCACTTTCCGTTTTTGACGGCGGCGAATATGCCCATGGGGATGGCGGCCAGCAGCACGAACACCACCGTGATGAGGCCGATCTTGGCGGACACGGGGAAGAACGTCTCGATGAAGTCGTTCACCGTCTTGCCGCTATACTTATAGGAGGGGCCGAAGTCCCCATGGAGCAGGCCGTCCATGTACCGCAGCAGCTGGACGGGCAGGGGGTCGTTGAGGCCGAATTTCTCGTTGAGGGCGGCCTCCACCTCCGGGGTGGCCTTCCGGTCGCTGGTGAAGGGCCCGCCGGGCACCGCGTGCATCAGGCAGAAGGTGAGCACGATGATGGCCAGCATGGCCGCCAGCATCATGCCCAGGCGTTTGGCGAAATATTTGACCATGGGAGCGCCTCCTTTTATGGCAGAGATCCGCTGTAAAGCAATAGCGTTTTAGTGCGGTGAATCGTCCGGGCGAAAAAAGGACCGGAGGGAGCGGGCGCATGAGCCTCTGCGGAGTCCGGAGATGAACGATGAATTTTTTGATATAGTATACTGCAAAAAGAGCGGCCTGACAAGGGCCAAAGTGAAAGATCGACGAAGAAGCGCAATTTTCAGCCGCGGTCCCGTCATCCGTTGGTGAAATAGCCGACCCCGGACGGGGGAGCCCCGCCGGGGGTGGTCCCCGGCGGGGCGTTTGGAGGACGGGCTATCCCAGGACGCGGGAGCGGACGGCGGCCAGGTGCTGGGGGGCGGTGAGGTCCAGGCCGGAGCAGCCCACCAGGGCCACCACCCGGCCCTGGCGGAACAGGAGGTAGGACCCGCCGCGGCAGACGAAGCTCTCATCGAAGCCCAGGCCGGGGGCGTCCTCCCACTCCAGTTCGCCCCAGAGGAAGGAGCCGTTCCGGGTCTCCTCCCGGCGCTGGGCCAGCGTCCACCGGGCCAGGCCCTCGCTGGCGCAGTCATACCGCTCGGTGGTGAGGATATAGACCGGGGCCTCTGGGCCCTCGCCGTCGGTGATCTCGCGGTATTCCAAAAATTCCATGAGGATCGAACCGAAGCCCTCCAGGTGGCGGGAGTCGTCGCTGTCGGGCAGGCCCAGGTCGGAGGACAGCACCACCGGCCATTCCCGACAGGCGTCCACCGTGGCGGTGTATTCCTGCCTGGGGGGATACCAGCTCAGATCTACGCGCTTGTGTCCGCCCAGAAGCTTTGCCAAAGAGTAGAAAAGGATCAGGGAGAGAAAGAACGCGAGCATGACGCGTGAGCCGTCCAATATGGTGGCGGCGGGGCCGGGGGTCTCTACCTGGCCCGCCCGGCGGCATCTGGCCAGATACCACCGGGAGTGGAGCCACTGGATCAGGACGTACAGCAGGGTCAGGGCAACATAGAGCAGGTAGAGCAGCGTGACGTTGGAGGCCAGGCCGACGGCTATGTTGCGGGTGGACAGGGACAGGGCAAAAGCGAGGAGGCCGGTGGCCAGTAGGGCCGCCAGGAAGGAGCGGAGCCGGGGACGGTACTTCTCCCAGAACCGTTCCCACTCCAGCGTTCCGTCGGTCTGGATGGGGGCGGGCGACTGTCCCGGCATGGCCCGAAACAGCAGCATCCCCCGGAGGGTCTGGACCAGCTCCCACCCCGCATCGGCGCAGAGCTGGAGGTAGTCGGCATCGGCGCCCTCGTCCAGGCCGGAGCGGATGTCCAGGTCCACGAAATGGCTGGGGCGCTCCGCCCGCCGGAACCGGGCGATACAGCCAAAATAGACGTGTTTCAGCGCCCAGCCCTGGGCGGCCCGGCGGTCCAGACCGGCTTGGGCCGCTTTATAGTTCATGGCGTCGTAAGGGAAAAAACCGAATCTCGTGTTCATTTCTCCTCCCCCTTGTCCAAAAATGGCGCCCCGTCGGCCACCTGGCGCCGGAGCCGCTGGAATTCGTTTTCCAAAAGCTGACGGCCGCTGGGGGTCAGCTCATAGGATTTCCGGCCCTCTTCGGTGCCGCACAGGCGGATGCAGCCCTCCTCCTGGAAGCGGCCCAGCAGGGCGTAAAGGGTGCCCGCGCCGATGACCACCCGGCCCTGAGTCAGCTGGGCGGCGTGCCGCATGATGCGGTAGCCGTGCATGGGTCCGGCGTATAGGGAGAGGAGGATGTAATACATCTGCTCGCTCAAGGTCTCCAGCTTTTTTCGGGCCATCGCGCCGCCTCCTGATATATCGAACATCGCTATGCTGCTCATATTATATAACGATGTTCGATATATGTCAAGAGGAGCCTAAACTTACCAACAGGAGGTCCGCATAGAAAAATGGGGATAGCTCAAACTATGCTCGGATTCCCGATCCGACAGAGAAACCGATCAACAAGATTCAAAAAGGAGAATAAGGATATGTCTAACACTAATAATTCCAACCGTCTGGTGGTCCCCGGCGCCCGTGAGGCTATGGACAAGTTCAAGATGGAGGCGGCCAACGAGGTGGGCGTCAACCTGAAGCAGGGCTACAACGGCGACCTGACCAGCCGTCAGGCTGGCTCCGTGGGCGGCCAGATGGTCAAGAAGATGATCGAGGCCTACGAGAACGGCCTGAAGTAACCATCTCATCATCCCCCGATCTGCGGAAAATAGGCGGCGGAGCCGATTCGGCTCCGCCGCCTATCTGTTTAAAGCGGTCTGCCTGGCATCATGTCAGGCAGACTATTGTTAAGGTGAGATGGGGCTGTAACATGAGGGATCTATCCCATTTGGCGGGGGAAGGCTGAGAACTGCAGCGAGGAAATTTCAAAAACTCATTCCCACTCGTTGCTGGGTATCATATTCTAACGGATTTTGCTTTAGAAATATGATACCCTATTCTTTGCAACGCTTGACAAAGGGAAACAACATAAACAACAACAAAATGGACTGTCAACCTTACCGAAAACGCCGCCCGGCTGTAAAAAGGGCGGCGTTTTTGCGTGACAGGGAAAGGAGGAAAAGGTATCAAGGGGCGGGGCCAAACTAAGGTTTTGGCCCCGTTTGTATTTGAAAAAGTAAGGAGGTCAAGCGAATGGCAGAAGAAAAGAAAACGACCCCGGCCCCGGAGGAGCAGAGGCCGGAGCCTCCCGCGCCGGAAACGCCGGACGCCCCCACCCCGCCTGGGCCGGAGGTGCTGACCGTGGAGGAACAGCTCATTTTGGAGCATGAAGGGCAGGCCGCCCTTTTAGAAATGGGCGAGGCGATCCCGGACGCTTCTGAACTTTCCGGCGTGATGATCCCGGACCCGCCCGCCCCGGAGCCGGAGGCCCAGGGGGTGATCCCCAGCATGGAGGGTCCCCCGCCCCCGGAAAATAAGGTGATCGACCTGTCGTCGGTCCGGGCGGGGGCCGGGTGGGAGCAGACGGACCCGGCCAAGGAGGGCGGGCAGGAGTGGGAGAAGCCCCAGGAGCAGCCGGAGCCTCCCCGCCGTGGCCGCCGTCCCAAGAACAAGGAGGCCCCGGCCCAGGGTGAGAGGCCCAAACGCAAGGGCCGTCCGCCCAAGGCGGAGAAGCAGACCCCCGGAGGGGGCGGTGCTGGCAAGACGGCCAAAACTCCCAGGCAGGGCAAGGCGGCCAGTCAACCCGCCCCGGCGAAAGAGGAGGCCCCGCCGCCTGTGCCTGCGCCGGAGGAGCCGACCCAGCCCAAGGACGCCTCCCGTGGTGAAAAGGAGGAGATCGTCTATCTGGACCTCTCCGATCTCCACCCGTTCCAGAATCACCCGTTCGGCGTCCGGGACGATAATGAGATGAAAGGGCTTGTGTCGTCTGTGCAGGCAGGCGGCGTCCACCAGCCCGCCCTGGTGCGGCCCCGTGAGGGCGGGGGCTATGAGATCATAGCGGGCCATAGGCGGCAGCGGGCAAGCGAGCTGGCGGGCTACAAAAATATGCCCTGTATCGTCCGCAACATGACGGATGATGAAGCGGTCCTTGCCATGACGGAC
>CAJUPU010000010.1 GCA_910588495.1 uncultured Oscillospiraceae bacterium
TGGACGGCTCCATGGACGCCGACGGCCGGGTGGCCAACACCACCACCGTGTTCGCCAATATGAAAATCGGCAACAACGTCCATGGCACGGCGGTCGGCGGCGTTACTGGTCCTGACAAGATCGGCGGTGCCAACACCAAGGGCGGCATCCAGCTCAGCGGCGCGGTCACCGGCGCGAACACGGGCGCGCTGAACAAGAGCGACGACAGCGTCCGCTACCACAAGGACGCCGCCGTGGCGGGCAAGACCTCCTTTACCGTGGACCTGGACGGCACCGGCTACAGCGCGGCGGCCGGCACCAAGATCGAGAACATCGAGTTCCTTCTCCAGGGCGGCGGCGCCGACAACTTCACCGGCAACAAGACCAACCACCTGTCCACCAGCGACACCGCCGATACGGCCCTCAAGTACAGCGTGACCGCCAACGGCGAGGGCAAGATCACCTCCGAGGACATCGCCACCGCCATCGAGAAGGCCATCAACGAGAACGGCGGCAAGATCTATATCAAGTCCGGCAACTACAAGGCGGACGGCACCGCCAGCGCTACGGCCGATGTGAAATATATCGAGTACAGCGTGACCCGGGACGGCGACAAGCTGAAGTTCGAGATGACCGACAAGGGCTACGACGACGCCTGCGCCGCCGCCAACGCCGATGCCGCCAAAACCACGCCCGATGGTATCAACTATTTCGCGGGCAACCTCAATATCGGCCTGGTGGGCAATGCAAACGCCGCTGCCGATACCGGCAACCTGGGCAAGTTCTACGCCGCCAACAACCTGGCGGTGGTGGGCAACGCCGCCACCTGCGAGGTCAACGAGGGCACCACCCCCGCCGACACCATCTACGCCCAGGCCTATATCCGCTTTGATCCCGCGGACAATGACACTACTACCGGCCTGAACAAGACCACCGACTTTATCGCCGACGGCAAGGGCTTCAAGATCGGCGACGAGTACTACGTGTTCGCGGGCAGCGACGCCACCTACAACACCGAGTACGCCGACAACGTGAAGGTGGTGGACATCCGGGACCTGACCAACCTGACCAATGCCAAAGCCACTGGCAATGCCGCAGCTAAGGCCGAGTTCAAGGACGATCTGCGCAAGGCCCTGGACCGGCTGTCCGTGGCCGCCAAGGACAACGAGATGTTCGACGTCCAGGTGGAGGAGCGGGGCACCATGATCGTGGTCAACGAGCGCACCACCTACACCGGCGGCGCCAACCTGACCGAGAAGGATTGGGGCCTGGAGAATCAGATCCAGGCGTTCGGCAGCGCCCAGTCCACCACCAACGTGGTGAAGGAGGCGGGCAAGTCCCTGACCCTCCAGATCGGCGACACCGCCGAGGACTTCAACCAGCTGAAGGTGAACATCAAGGACATCCACACCGACTCTCTGGGCATCGACAAGATCCGCATCGACGACCAGACCAGCGCCGCCGCCGCGATCGACGTGATCAAGGCCGCGATCAACAAGGTGTCCGACATCCGCGGTACTCTGGGCGCCACCCAGAACCGTCTGGACCACACCATCAACAACCTGTCCGTCATGACCGAGAACATCCAGGACGCCGAGTCCACCATCCGCGACACCGACGTGGCCGCCGAGATGATGAAGTACACCAAGAACAACATCCTGATCCAGTCCGCCCAGGCCATGCTGGCCCAGGCCAACCAGGTCCCCCAGGGTGTTCTCCAACTCCTCCAGTAATCTGTTCTTGGCGCAAACCGCATAGACCCAACGCAGGGGGCGGGCTTCGGCCCGCCCCCTTTCACTATGACAGAAAGGCGGTGGCCCCATGGCCGACCAGCTTCCCATCCACTACGATCTGCGCCCCGCGTACTACGACCGCTTCCAATGCCTGGCGGGGGCGTGCCGCTTCTCCTGCTGCAAGGGCTGGAACATCACCTTCAACAAAAAAGACTACCTGGCGCTGAAACGGCAGGAGGGCTCGGACGAGCTGACCGCCAACCTAAAGCAGAACGTCCGCCGCATCCGGCAGGGGCCCAACGCCGAGAGATTTTACGGGGAGTTCGACATGTCCGGCGGCACCTGCCCCCTCCTGCGGGAGGACGGGCTGTGCTCCCTCCAGCTGGAGAAGGGGCACGGCGCTCTGCCCGAGGTGTGCCGGGTGTTCCCCCGGACCCAGGCATACTCGGATTCCGGCTATCTGGAGCGGCGGCTGACCCCGGCCTGCGAGGCGGTGCTGGAGCTGCTGTGGGACCTGCCCGACGGGGTGGACTTCGTGGCCGATCCCCTGCCCAAATCGAAGACCCGCACCCTCATCATGGGGACATCCGGCCCACTGCGCCTGCGCTTCCAGGAGCTGCGCTCCGCGTGCATCGACCTTTTGCAGGACCGGCGGCGTCCCCTGGCCCAGCGGATCTTGCTGATGGGGCTGGCGCTGAAGGAGCTGGCGGACGGCGAGGAGGACGTGGACGGCTGGCTGGCCCGGACCAGGACGCTGGTGGACGATCCGGAGACGGACCGGCGGCTCCAGCTGCCCGACCAGCAAAAAACGCTGTCCATGTTCCTGACCAACAATATCCGGGTGATGCTGGCCTCGCAGAGCCCCAACCGGGAGCTCTCCGCCGTGCTGAAAGAGGTTTTGGACGGGCTGGGCGCGGTTTTGACCTTCGAGGGCGGTCAGGCCGTCAATTTCAGCCTCCCGAACGACCCCTATCTGGCGGCCCGGGCCCGGTTCGAGGAGAACTTCCAAGACCGGGCGTACTTCATGGAGAACCTGATGGTGACGCTGTTCTTCAACCTCCAGGTCCCCGATCCGGTGGACCGGGAGAAGCTGTGGAAGAGCTACGTGGACTTCTGCAACCTGTATTCGTTCTTCCGCTTCATGGCGGTGGCCAGCTGCCGGGAGGGCGCGGCCGGGGACAAGGCCGAGCTGTTCCGGATGATGGTGTGCGTCAGCCGGGGGCTCATGCACAACACGCCCCAGAAGGCCAAGCTGCGGGACGAGTTCTTCCAGAACGACAGCGCCACCCTGGCCCATATGGCGATCCTGCTCTGCGGCTGAATCCCTCGGCCGGGGGCCGTCACGGCGCAAAAAACTGCTCCACGCCCACCGGCGGGAGCAGTTTTCTGTCTTTTACGGGACCCCGGGGACGCCCCCGGCGCGGTCAACAGGGCCCCTGGAACCCTTTCAGGTATTCCTCCACCGAGCGAGACATCTCTCGAGAAAAATCGGACTGGTATTTCCGCTGGCAGAAGGCGGCCAGCCACTCCTCATAGGGGCGTTGTCCGGCCTGAGGGGCAAGCATCTCCCGCAGCTCGTCCGCCTCCATGCGGCGGTATCCGTTTTCATGGACGATGTGCTTCAACGCGCACCGTTCCGGCTTTGGCCGCTCCCGCTGCTGCTGCGTCGGCACCCCGATCACCAGCATGACCGCCGGAAACACGTAGCGCGGAAGGCGGAGCAGCTGGCGGTGGAACTCGCACCGCTCCATGATATCCCCGATGTAGCAGGAGCCCAGCCCAAGGCTCTGCGCGGCGGTCACCGCGTTCTGGGCGGCGATCGCGCAGTCCGTCACCGCCAGCATCAGATCCCCCGCCCTGGGCAGGCGCGGCTCGCAGCCGTTGGCGGCGAACGCGTCGTACCACTTTTGGCAGTCCGCGCAAAAGATCAGCACCACGGGCGCTTTTGCGATAAAGGGCTGATCGTCGCAGGAAACGGCCAGCTCATCCTTGATCCGTTGGTCTGTGATGTCTAAGATCGTGTAGAGCTGCTGATTTCCGGCGGTGGGCGCCGCGCAGGCGGCCCTCAGGACCGCTTCTTTCTTTTCCGGCGAGACGCTCTCCTCCGTGTAAGCGCGCACCGATTTTCGCGCATGCAGCGCGGTCAAGATCTCATTCATGCCGTGTGTCTCCTCTCCGATCGGTTTTGGGTAAAGCCCCTTCCAGCCCGTTTCCGCCGGGCCTTCCAAAGAGCCGCGCTCCATATGGCCGCCCCACTATTTTAACCCATCCGCGTCCAGATGGCAACTCCCGTTTGACAGGCCGGTCCTGGTCCGAATGCGCCAGATCTTTCCGGACCGCGCCGGTCCTTCCAGCCTCCGTCACGCGGTGGAACTGTCCGCAGCCGCCCTCCCCCGCCCAGAGGATCTGGGTGGACGGCCGTGTGGCATCGCCCGGCAGGATGTGCTATAATGGAGGCCCGCCCACCGCCGCAGGGTCTGCCCATGACAGGACCGAGCGCGGTCCGGGCGCGGCATCGAAACAGAAAGAAGGTAACTTTATGATCTCATTTGCCAGCGATTATATCGCGGGGGCCCACCCCCAGGTCCTAAAGCGGTTGGTGCAGACCAACCTGGAGCCGCTCCCCGGCTACGGCGAGGACCCCTGGTGCGTTAGCGCGAAGGACAAGATCCGCGCGGCCTGCGGCTGCCCCCAGGCCCAGGTGGAACTGCTCACCGGCGGCACCCAGACCAACCAGATCGTCATCTCCACCCTGCTCCGGGAGCACGAGGGGGTGGTCGCGGCCAAGACCGGGCACATCAGCGGCCACGAGGCAGGCGCCATCGAATACACCGGGCACAAGGTGCTGGAGCTGCCCCAGCGGGACGGCAAGCTGGAGGCGGAAGAGGTGGATCGGTACCTCCGCAGCTTCTACGCCGACGAGAACCGCGAGCACATGGTGTTCCCCGGCATGGTGTACATCTCCCACCCCACGGAGTACGGCACCCTGTACGGCAAGCGGGAGCTGGAGGCGCTGTCCCAGGTGTGCCGGACCCATGAGATCCCGCTGTATCTGGACGGGGCCCGGCTGGGCTACGGCCTGATGAGCCGGGCGGCGGAGCTGACCCTGGAGGACATCGCGGCGCTGTGCGACGTGTTCTACATCGGCGGCACCAAGGTGGGGGCGCTGTGCGGGGAGGCGGTGGTGTTCCCCCGGGGCGGCCGCCCCGCCCACTTCACCAACGCCATGAAAAAGCGGGGGGCGCTGCTGGCCAAGGGGCGCCTGCTGGGGGTGCAGTTCGACGCGCTGTTCACCGATGGGCTGTACTTCCAGCTGAGCCGCCACGCCATCGACATGGCGGAGGGGCTGAAGGCGGTCCTCCACGAGAAGGGCGTGGAGTTCTACCTGGAGTCCCCCACCAACCAGCAGTTCGTGATCCTGGACGATCGGAAGGCGGAGGCGCTGAAGTCCCAGGTGGCGTTCAGCTTTTGGGAGAAGTACGGCCCGGACAGAACGGTGGTCCGCTTTTGCACCAGCTGGTCCACCACGGCGGAGGATCTGGAGTTGCTGCGCTCGGTGCTGTGAAAAAGCGCCTCCGGCCGCGGCGGCGATGGGGGCGGGCCCGGCCCGCCGCGCAAGGATCCGCCCTTCCCAAAGGTCACATTTTGTGTTATCATGGAGACAAACTGAAATCGGAGGGAGCTGCCTTGAACGAGAAACTCACCGCCCGCCAGCTGGCCTTGATCGGCTCTATGCTGTTCGGCCTGTTTTTTGGGGCGGGCAACCTGATCTTTCCCCTGATCCTGGGGGCCAGGGCCGGGCAGGATCTGCCCGCCGCCCTCCTGGGGCTCCTGATCACCGCCACAGGCATCCCCCTGCTGGGAGTCATGTCCATCGGCCTCTCCCGGAGCGAGGGCCTGCTGGATCTGTCGGGGCGGGTGTCCCCCCGGTTCCGGACCCTCTTCACCTGCGCCCTTTACCTGACCATCGGCCCCCTGTTCGCCATCCCCCGCTGTGCCGCCACCAGCTTCACCATCGGCGTGTCCCCCTTCGTGGGGGAAGCCGCAGGGCTGTGGCAGCTGGGATTCTCCCTGTGCTTCTTCGGGGCGGTGCTGTATGTCTCCCTGAAGCCCTCCAAGATCCTGGATTCGGTGGGAAGATTCTTGAATCCGGCGTTCCTCCTCTTCCTGGGGATCATGCTGGCCGCCGCCCTGGCGGACCCCGTCCAGTCCGCCGCCTCGGTGGCCCCCAGCGGCGGCTATGCCCGCTCCGCCTTCTCCGCCGGGTTCCTCCAGGGCTACGACACTCTGGACGCCCTGGCCAGCCTGGCCTTCGGCATCATCGTCATCCGGACCATCCGCCAGCTGGGGATCTCAGATCCCGGGCGGGTCGCGGCCAGCACGGTGAAGGCGGGGGTGGTGAGCATGTCCCTGATGGCCTTCCTCTACGCCGCCATCGCCCTGGTGGGGGCCCAGAGCTTTGGGCTCTACGCCCAGCGGCTCTCCGACCCCGGCTTCACCGGGGGCGACGCCTTCGCCCTGATCGCCCGCCACTATTTCGGCGGGGCGGGCGGGGCGCTGCTGGCGGTCACGGTCACCCTGTGCTGCATGAAGACCGCCGTGGGGCTGGTGACCTCCTGCTCTGAGACCTTCGAGGAACTGTTCCCCGGCAGGCTCTCCTACCCCCAGTGGGCGGTGGCGTTCAGCGCCGCCTCCCTGCTCATCTCCAACTTCGGGCTGTCTAAGATCATCGAATTCTCCGCCCCGGTGCTCTATTTCCTCTACCCCCTGGCCATCGTGCTGATCCTGCTGGGGCTGCTCGGCCGGTCCTTCCACCACGCCCGCCCGGTCTACCAGTGGACCATGGGGGCCACCCTGGCCGCGGCGGCGCTGGAGCTGTGCCGGGTGGTGGACTTCCGCCCCGTGGCCGGTCTGGCGGGGCGGATCCTCCCCTTCTACACCTACGGGCTGGGCTGGGTGCTCCCGGCGGTCCTTGGCTTCGCGGTGGGGACGATCCTGGCAAGGAAGGGATGAGGCCCGGCGGCCCCCCTGTGACATGAAAACAGCCCAGGTCCGCGGACCCGGGCTGTTTTTTCACACCTCCATGATAACAGGGAGTATCATGGGATTGCGTTTCGTCTTTTTGTAGAGATAGCCGGACAGGGCGCCCTTCATCTCCGACTTGATGGTGGACCAGTCCCGGATGCGCCGCTCCTGGCAGCGGTCCAAGGCGTCCACCGCCACCTGGCGCAGCTCGTCCATCAGCTCCTCCGACTCCTTGACGTACACGAAGCCCCGGGTGATGATGTCCGGCCCGGAGATCACCGAGCCGTCCTCGCCGGACATGGACACCACCACCACCACCATGCCGTCCTGGGCCAGATGCTGGCGGTCCCGGAGGACCACCGCCCCCACGTCGCCCACGCCGTAGCCGTCCACGAACACCTTGCCGGCGGGGACGGTGCCCCCCAGCTTCACGCTGTCCCGGGTGAGCTCGATCACCCGGCCCACGTCGCTGATCACGATATTGCGGGGGTCCATGCCCATCTGCCGGGCCAGCCTGGCGTGGGTCTTGAGGTGGCGCTGCTCCCCGTGGACGGGGATGAAGAACCGGGGCCGCACCAGGGCGTGCATGATCTTCAGCTCCTCCTGGCAGGCGTGGCCGGACACGTGGAGGGGCAGCTCCCGCTCGTTGACCACCTCCGCCTCCCGGCGGTAGAGCTCGTTGATCACGTTGCCGATGGAGTCCTCGTTGCCGGGGATGGCGGAGGCGGAGATGATCACCCGGTCGCCGGGCTGGATGTCCACCTGGCGGTGGGTGTTGAAGGCCATCCGGGTGAGGGCGGACATGGTCTCCCCCTGGCTGCCGGTGGTGATGATGCACACCTTGGCGGGGGGCAGGGTCTTGATGTGGGCCACGTCCACCACCGTTCCGGCGGGTATGTGCATATAGCCCAGCTCGGTGGACACCTTCATGGCGTTCTCCATGCTGCGGCCGGTGACCGCCACCTTCCGGCCGTACTTGGCGGCCACGTCGATGATCTGCTGGATGCGGTCGATGTTGGAGGCGAAGGTGGTGACGATGATCCGGCTCTCACAGCCCCGGAACAGCGCGTCGAAGGACGCCCCCACGCTCCGCTCGCTCTTGGTGAAGCCGGGGCGCTCCACGTTGGTGGAGTCGCACAGCAGGGCCAGCACGCCCTCGTTGCCCAGCTCGCCCAGCCTGGTCAGGTCGGCCATCCCCCCCTGGATGGGGGTGGGGTCGATCTTGAAGTCGCCGGTGTGCAGGCACACCCCCACGGGGGTGCGGATGGCGAAGGCCACCGCGTCGGCGATGGAGTGGTTGATGTGGATGAACTCCACGCTGAACCGGCCCGCCTTGACGGTCTCCCCCGCCTCGCAGGTGATCAGCTTCACCTTGTCCGTGAGGCGGTGCTCGTCCAGCTTCAGCTTGATGAGGCCCGCCGACATCCGGGTGGCGTAGATGGGGGCGTTCACGTCCCGCATGAGGTAGGGGATGGCCCCGATGTGGTCCTCATGGCCGTGGGTGATGAAGATGGCCCGGATGCGGTCCCGGTTCTGGATCAGGTAGGTGAAATCGGGAATGACCACATCGATGCCGTACATGTCGTCGTCGGGAAAGCCCATGCCCACGTCCACCAGGATGATGTCGTTGCCGTACTCGTAGACGGTGAGGTTCTTGCCGATCTCGTTGAGGCCGCCAAGAGAGATGATCTTCAATTTTTCTGCCATAATTGCTCCTTTTCTGTAAAAAATAATGGACAAATCAAAAGCGCCGCGCGCGGCGCAGAAAGCCGGGAGGGGCGGTTCGACTCGACCCGTAGGGAGGAACCGTGGCAGATAGTATATCATACCATCCCAGAAAAGTACAGCCTTTTTTGGCGAAATGTGGGGAACACGGGAGATCGTATGGAAGTAATTTGAACTTATAACAAGTTCAAATTAGGTCAATGATCAGTTTCATCCGCTACCATAAGGCCATAGCATCGACGGAAAGGGACTTGTCAGCGATGAAACGAGAAAAGCACATTGGATTCCGCATCGACAACGAACTCAAACGGAAAATGACCTATATCGCGGAATACGAGGGGCGGTCCCTCACCTGGCAGATGGTCCACCTCATGCGTGAATGTGTCCGCCAGTTCGAAAAAGAGCACGGACCCATAAACACTATCGATGAGCATGATGACAAGGAAAATTTTGTGCCATAAGAATAACTAGAAATGGACTAAGTATCAGTTAGATGGGATATGGTAGGTCTACCACAGAGGAGGTAGACCTATGAATGACAAAGCATACCTCAGCATTCGGATGGACAGGCGGCTCCACGACAAATTCCAGTCTGTGGCCGCCTATGAGGGCCGCTCCATGAGCGGGCAGATCTTATACCTGGTCAACCAGTGCGTCAGAGAGTTCGAGAAAGTGCACGGCCCCATCGACCTGCTGGACCAGACGTGATGGGTCTGCTCCATGTTCTGCTGGACCTGCTCTACCCGCCCAAATGCCCCTTCTGCGGCCAGGTGCTGGAGCGGGGCGAGGAGGGCTGGTGCGCCCCCTGCCGGGAGGACCTGCCCTGGACCCAGCCGGGGGACGGCAAAACGGTGGAGGGCTGCGACGCCTGCCTGTCCCCGCTGTGGTATCGGGACGGCCCCCGGGATGGGATGCACCGCTACAAATTCCAGGGCGGGCAGGGGCACGCCAGGCTGTTTGGCGATCTGATGGCCCAGTGCCTCCGGGACCGCTGGGCGGGAGGGGCGGACCTGGTCACCTGGGCGCCCCTCCACCCCCGGCGGAAACGGGAACGGGGCTACGACCAGGCGGAGCTGCTGGCCCGCCGGGTGGGGGAGCTGTGCGGCCTTCCGGTGGAGAGCACGCTGGAAAAGGTCCGCTCCACCGCCGTCCAGTCCCAGGCCGGGGAGGACGCGGCCAGAAGGGCCAACGTCCAGGGGGCCTACCGGGCCTTGGACGGCCTGGACCTGACGGGAAAACGGGTGGTACTGATCGACGATGTGGCCACCAGCGGGGCCACCCTGTCCCAGTGCGCCGCCGCCCTGCGCAAGGCCGGGGCGGACCGCGTGGTGGGACTGACCTTCGCCCGGGCGCGGTAGATCCACGTCCGGAGCAGGTATAAACACTGGAATAATTGCCCAAACTCTGCATAGAGTATCGTAAGCCCGCGATACATCCATGCGAAGGGAAGGTGACGCCCATGGCAGAGGCAGTCAAGTCCAGCCGCAGACAGGCGGCGGAGCGGGAGGAGACCCGCCGCCAGCTGGTGGAGGGCATGAAGCAGACCCGGGATCAGCTGAATCACGCCTACGCCCAGTTCAATATCTACACCGATCCCGATCTGGTGGACGCCTGCGTCTACGAGATCAACTCCCTCCAGAGCCGGTACTCCTACTATGTGCGCCAGGTGAAGGCGCTGGAGGCCGCCCGGGAGGGGACGGCTTGAGCGGCTGGGCCTGGTGGGCGGCGGCGGGCGGGGCGCTGGTGGCGCTGGCCCTGTTCCGCCGCCCGCTGGCCGTTCTGGGCCGGCTGGCCCTGCGGTCCGGGCTGGGGCTGGTGTTCCTCTGGCTGTTCCAGGGGGTGGGGGCGGTGCTGGGCGTGACCCTGGGGGTCAACCTGCTCAACGGCCTGGTGCTGGGCGCGCTGGGCCCCCCCGGCTTCGCCCTGCTGCTGCTGACCCAGTGGGCCGGGAGATAGGGCCGTCCGGGACCGCCGGACGGTCCTTTTCCACCTCCATTTTTACGATCTTTTCACAAAAACCAGCATTTTGACATTGGACTATCACCGCTCCTTGTGGTATAATGTCCGCGAGCACGCATCGTGCCCCTCGGGGCGCGGCAAAACGATACAGCGCCCACGGGCGCGAAGCTGCCTGGGGGAGTCGGCATGGGCGGACGGAAAAACAAGTATGGATACAGCGAGTACCGGGGCCGGGGCGGAGGCCGCGCCCGGATGGTGCTGCTGTTCATCATCGCCCTGCTGGCCGTGCTGCTGGCGGCGGGCACGGCCTTTTACGCCATGGTGGACCTGGAGTACAGCGAAAACGGGGTGCTGATCCACTGGCCCTGGGCCCCCAAGGAGAGCTCCCCCCTGCCCCCGATCTCCTCCGACCCCATCCAGGTGGACACCCCCCCGGTGGAGGTGACGGTGGAGCCCTCCCTGCCCCCGGAGCCCACCCCCACCCCGCCGCCGGCCTATGAGGTCATCGGCGCGGTGACGGTGACTCCCGCCCAGCTGCGCAGCGGCTCCGCCGCCCAGATGGCGGCCTCCGCCGGGGGCACCGCCCTGGTGGTGGAGATGAAGGACATGAACGGAAGGCTTGCCTGGCCCTCCCAGGCGGCCCTGGCCCTCCAGCTGGGCACCGGAGCCGCCGACGATCGGACCGCCCAGGCGGTGCGGGAGCTGGCTGAGAACACCGAGCTGTACCTGGTAGCCCGGGTCCAGTGCTTCCGGGACCCCATCCTGGCCCGGAACTGGGTCGGCTCGCTCATGACCCGGGGAGGCAACGTGTGGCACGACTACCAGGGCCTGGGCTGGAGCAGCCCCGCCAGCCAGCAGGCGGTGGACTACCTGTCCGCGCTGTGCCTGGAGCTGGCGGAGATGGGCTTTGACGAGATCGTGCTGGACAGCGCGGGCTACCCCAACTCCGGCGAGGTGAACGTGCTGGCGGTCAGCGACAACCGCCCGGCGGACCTGACGGTCCCCGTGTCCGCCTTCCTGGAGCGGCTGTCCGGCGAGCTGGCCCAGCGGGACGTGCGGCTGTCCGTGGCCACCGACGAGACCCTCCTCCCCGGGGGGGCGGTGCTGTCCGGCCTCACCGCCGGGGTTCTGGCGGGCCACGCGGACCGGGTGTGGCTGGGCGGCAAGGCCGACGGCCAGCAGTACACCGCCCTGCTCACCGCCGCGGGCTGGGCGGACCCCGCCCCCAGGCTGGTGGTGAAGGGCGCGGTCACCGGCGCGGGAAGCTGGTATAAATGACGGCAGAACGCCCGGACTCCAACGAGTCCGGGCGTTTTCGCGTCCCTAAAAGGATCGGTGCGGGGAAAATGGCCTTGCGCAGAGCTCTCCCCGCCTCACGGCGCGCCGCTCTGCTCACCCTTTTGGGGCTTTTGCGGCTTTCGGGGCAGGCGCTGGTACACCTTGGCCTCCTTTTTCAGCCGGGCCGCCAGGGCCGGGGGGAACGCCCCGGGCAGGGCCCGCCACTTCCAGTTGGTGCCCAGGGTGGAGGGGATGTTCATCCGGGCCTCGCTGCCCAGGCCCAGCAGATCCTGGGCCTGCATCACCGCCAGGTCGGCGGGGGACGCCCAGGCCGCGCGCATCATCCCCCAGTGGTAGCCCTCCCTGCTGTTCAGGCGCAGGTATGCCTTGGCGAAGGACACGTCCTTCTTGGGGGCGGTGGCCATCCAGCCCAGGATGGTGTCGTTGTCGTGGGTGCCGGTGTACACCACACAGTGGGCGGGATAGCGGTGGGGCAGATAGTCGCTGCCCTTGTCCCGGCTGTCGAAGGCGAACTCCAGGATCTTCATGCCGGGATAGCCCGTCTTGCGCAGCAGCTCCCGCACCGAGTCGGTGAGGAAGCCCAGGTCCTCGGCGATGATGTCCCGTTTGCCCAGCTCTTTGTTCACCACCTTGAAAAAGTCCAGGCCGGGGCCGGGGCGCCAGCGGCCGTTCCGGGCGGTCTCGTCCCCATAGGGGATGGCGTAGTAGGCGTCGAAGCCCCGGAAGTGGTCGATGCGCAGCATGTCGTAGATGGTGAACTGGAAGGCGATCCGGCGCAGCCACCAGCGGTAGCCGTCCTCCTTCATCCGCTCCCAGTCAAACAGGGGGTTGCCCCACAGCTGGCCGTCCTCGGAAAAGCCGTCGGGGGGACAGCCCGCCACCTCGGTGGGCAGGCCGTTCTCGTCCAGCTGGAACTGGTCCGGGCTGGCCCACACGTCGGCGCTGTCGCCGGAGACATAGATGGGCAGGTCGCCGATGATATACACACCCTTGCCGTTGGCGTAGGCCTTGAGGGCGTCCCACTGGCGGAAGAACAGGAACTGCACCGCCTTCCAGAAGTCGATCTGGCCCGCGAGCCTCTTTTTGGCGGCACAGAGCGCCTGCGGGCGGCGCAGGCGGATGTCCTCGGGCCAGGCGGACCAGGGGACGCCGCCCTGCTCGTCCTTCAGGGCCATGAACAACGCGTAGTCCTCCAGCCAGTCCGACTTCTGGCAAAAGGCTCCGAATCCGTCGGGGGGCGCGGCCAGCAGCCGCTCCGCCGCCTTGCGCAGCACGGGGTAGCGCCGCTCATACATCAGGCCGTAGTCCACGTTTTGGGGGTCGCCGCCCCAATCCAGGCCCTGGTACTCCTCCGGCTCCAGAAGGCCGGCGTCGGCCAGATCGTCCAGGTCGATGAAGTAGGGGTTGCCTGCGTAGGAGGAAAAGGACTGATAGGGGGAGTCGCCATAGCTGGTGGGGCAGATGGGCAGGATCTGCCAGTAGGTCTGCCCCCCCGCCGCCAGGAAATCGGCGAACTGGCGGGCGGCGGCTCCCAGGGTGCCGATCCCGTAGGGGGAGGCCAGGGAGGAAATGGGCATCAGGACGCCGGAGCATCTCATGTGGAGTCCACCTTTCATTTCGGTCGATGTGTCGCGCCCCGGGGCGGCGCCACGCTCTCCCCGGGGAGGAGCTGGAAGGGCACCACCGCGTGGACCGGGGGCCGGGGCCGCTGGAGGCTGCGCAGGAGCAGGTCCACCCCCTGCCGGGCCAGCTGCTGGGTGTCCTGGCGGACGGTGGTGAGCCGGGGCAGGGAGAATTGGGACAGGGGGATCCCGTCGTAGCCCACCACCGAGATATCCTCGGGCACCCGCCGCCCCAGATCCCGGATGGCCCGGATCGCCCCGATGGCCATCACGTCGCTGATGCAGAACAGGGCGGTGAGCTCCGGGCACCGCTCCAGCAGGCGCTTGGTGGTGTCGTAGGCGTCTGGGAAGGAGTAGCGGCAGGGCTCGCACCGGCGGGCGTCGAAGGGCAGGCCCAGCTCGTCGAAGGCCCTCCGGCAGCCCCGGACCCGGCGGTAGCCGATCTGGGTGCACGACCAGTTCCCCCCCAGCACGCCGATGGCCCGGTGTCCCTGTTCCGCCAGGTAGCGCACCACCCGGCAGGCCGCCTCCTCATCGTCGGTGGTGAAGGAGGACAGGTTGGGGAAATCCAGCTCCCGGGCGGAGTTGGTGAGCAGCACGCAGGGCACGCCGATCTGACCGAAGGAGGCCCGGAAAAACTCCAGGTCGCCCCCCAGGAACAGGATGCCCAGGGGCTTGCGCTCCCGGCACAGCTGGACGGCGTAGGCCACCTCGTTGGCGTCCTCGTCCAGGTAGTAGAGGTTGGCGTCCCGCCCGGCATCCTGCAAAAGCTGCTGGCACCGCTCCACCAGGTCGGCGAAGAGCATGTTCATGGTGCCCTTGACGATGACGGCGATGGAGGCGCTGGTCTGCTGCTTCAGGTGCCGGGCGTTGGTGTTGGGCTGGAAGCCCTGCTCCTCCACCACCGCCAGCACCCTGCGCCGGGTCTCTTCCGACACGTCGGGGTGCTGGTTGAGCACCCGGGACACGGTGGTCACGCCCACACCGGACAACCGGGCGATATCCTTGATGGTCATGGGCGTCCCCCCCTTTTCGGCCTAATATCTTACCTTATTTTCGTCTTTTCCGCAAGCCCTGTCTTGCCTGGGGCGTCAGCCCTTCACCGCGCCGGCGGCCACGCCCTTGATGATATACTTCTGGCCCGCCAGGTAGACGATGATGATGGGGATGATGGTGAGCATGATGCAGGCCATCATGGGACCCATCTCCACCCGGCCGAAGCTCCCCCGGAAGCGCTGGATCAGCATGGGGATGGTCATATACTTCTTGATGTCCAGCACCAGGGTGGGCAGCAGGTAGTCGTTCCACACCCACATGGCCTCCAGGATGCCCACGGACACCAGGGTGGGCTTCAGGATGGGCAGGACGATGAGGAAGAAGGTCTGGAGGGGGTTGCAGCCGTCGATCATGGACGCCTCCTCCACCTCCACGGGGACGGAGCGCACGAAGCCGCAGAACATGAACACCGCCAGCCCCGCGCCGAAGCCCAGGTAGATGATGCAGATGTTCCAGGGGGTGTTCAGCTTTAGGGTATCCGCCGTGGCGGACAGGGTGAACATCACCATCTGGAAGGGGACCACCATGGACAGCACGAACAGGAAGTACAGCGCGCTGCTGACCACGCCCTTCACCCGGGTGATGTACCAGGCGCACATGGAACAGCACACCAGGATCAGCGCCACCGAGGACAGGGTGATGAACAGGCTGTAGCCCAGGGAATGGAGGAAGCCCTGGGACACGATGGCCGTCACAAAGTTGGTGAGGCCGGCGAAGGTGTCCGCCGTGGGCAGCAGGAAGGCAGTGGAGGTGGTGATGGCCCGCTCGTCCTTCAGCGAGTTCATCAAGATCATGAAGATGGGATAGATATAGGCCACGCACAGAAGGCTCAAAAAGACGATCAGCCCCATATCCCGGGCCTTGTTCTGCTTTTTCATCACTGCTGCACCTCCTTGGAGCGGGTGGCTCTGAGCTGGAACATGGAGATCGCCACCACCAAAATACAGAACAGCACCGCCTTGGCCTGGCCCAGGCCCTTCCACTGGGCGCCCGACCGGGCGTAGAAGGTGTTATAGATGTTATAGGCCAGCATCTCGGTGGCGTGGTTGGGCTCCCCTGCCGTCAAGGCCAGGTTCTGGTCGAAGAGCTTGAAGGAGTTGGTGAGGGTGAGGAACATGCAGATGGTGATGGAGGGCATCACCATGGGAAGCTTCACCTTCCACAGGGTCTGCCAGGGGGAGGAGCCGTCGATCTGGGCGGCCTCCAGCACGTCGTCGGGCACCGCCTGGAGCCCGGCGATGTAGATGATCATCATGTAGCCGATCTGCTGCCAGCACATGAGGATGATCAGGCCCCAGTAGCCCGCCGAGGCGTTGAGCATCAGCAGGGGCTTGCCCACCAGGGACAGCACGCAGTTGATGAGGATCTGCCAGATATAGCCCAGCACGATCCCGCCGATCAGGTTGGGCATGAAGAACACCGTCCGGAACACGTTGGTGCCCCTGAGGTTGCGGGTGAGCAGCAGGGCCAGAGCAAAGGCGATCACGTTGATCAGCAGGATGGACACCACGGCAAAGGACACGGTGAACTGGAACGCCTGGCCGAACTGGGCGTCCTTCAGAGCCCGCAGGTAGTTGCCGATCCCGATGGGTCTGGCGTCCTTGATGGTGGTGAACTGGCAGAAGGAGAGGTAGACCCCCTGAAAGAAGGGGAACACGAAGCCGATGGCAAAGGCCAGGGCGGTGGGAAGGACAAAAATGGGACCATATCGTTTCAAGGCACGCTCCATGGGACACTTCCTCCTCCGTTAGTTTTTCGTTCCGCGCAGGATCCAAAAGAGGGGGGGGCGGGCCAAGCCCGCCCCCCTCGCTGTGACGCTATGATATTGGGCCCGGTACGGCTCAGCCGTTGGCCAGCTGGTACTCGGTGGCCCAGCCGTCCACGAAAGCGGTCTTGACGGCCTCCCAGTTGCCGTCGGTGGGGTCGGCGGCATAGGCGGTCAGGGCGCTGCCCACGCCGTTCTTCCACTCCTCGGAGGGCATGGTGGTGAAGTTCCAGGACACGGGGGTCTTGCCGGCGGCGGTGAGCTCGGCGTCCTGCTTGACGAACAGGTTCTCGGACTCCTTGGCGGACTTGAAGGGGATCACGAAGCCCATGTCGCTGGCCATGGAGGAGGTGCCCTCATCGGAGGTGACGCACCAGTACAGGAAGTCCAGGGTGGCCTGGATGTCGGCCTCGTCGGCGTTCTTGTTCACGCACCAGTAGTTCTCGGTGCCGGTGCACAGGCCCTGCTTGGCCTCGTCGCCCGCGCCCACATACAGGGGGATCATGGCCAGGCTGTCGTCGCCCAGGCTCTTCACGTCGCCGTAGGCCCAGGTGCCGTTCTGATAGAACACGGCCTCGCCGTTGACGAACTCGGCCACGGCGTCGTCGCCGGTCTTGGCGGACAGGTCGGCGCCCGCGCAGGTGCCGTCAGTGATATACAGGTCCCAGATCTGGCGGTAGTTGTCCAGGAAGTCGCCCTTGATGGCCTCGGTGGAGCCGATGCCGTCGGCCTGGTACTCGAAGTAGATGGGCAGGTTGGCCAGGTGGGTCTTGAAGCGCCAGTCGGAGGAGCCGTCCATGCCGGCAGAGGTGAATGCGCCCTTGACGCCCAGCTCGTCCTTGCGGGCCTGGATGTCGTCGGCCACCTTCTTCAGGTCGGCGAAGCTCTGGATGTCGGCGGTGGTGTAGCCCGCCTTCTCCAGCAGCTTGGTGTTGACGATCAGGCCGTAGGTCTCGATGACGTAGCCGATGCCCGCCACCTCATCGCCGCTCTTCAGGGCGAAATCCTCGCTGGTCAGCTCGCCCAGCACCTTGGAGCCGGTCAGGTCGTAGCAGTAGTCCTTCCAGTTGTTCAGACCCACGGGGCCGTTGACCTGGAACAGGGTGGGCGCTTCGCTCTTGCCCATCTCGGCCATCAAGGTGGTCTCATACTGGCCGGAGGCGGCGGTGACCACGGTGACGGGCACGCCGGTCTCCGCGGTGTAGGCGGCGGCCAGGTCCTTCCAGTCCTGGTCCTGCTCGGGCTTGAAGTTCAGGTAATACACCGCGCCGTCGGCGGTGGGAGCGGTGGACTCGGCGGGAGCGGCGGACTCGCCGCCCGCCTTGCTCTCCTCGGGGGGCTTGCTGGTATCGCCGTTCTGGCTGGTGCAGCCAGCCAGGAGCATGGTCATGACCATGCACAGCGACAGGACGAGCGCAAAGAGCTTCTTACTCATTTCATGTTCCTCCAATCAATATTCACATCGGGCCGGAACCGTTTCTGGTAGCGTTACCGGAAACGTTTCCGGCCTCTGTGACACCATCATAACAGCATACGATCCGGTTTGCAAGAGAAAGATCGTGGAATATCGCAACTTCGGAGGATCGCAACAGATCCGCCCCCTCATTTTTGTGGAAAATGCTCCCTTGACAAAGGGCGCCTCCCGCCGGAAGGGGCAAAAAAGCCCCTCCGGCTTCCAGGAAAAGCCAGAGGGGCAACGGGTCTGAGAGCCTGGGGTCAGTACCGGCGGATCACCGCCACCACCCGGCCCAGGATGGAGCAGCCCTCGCCGTCGATGGGCTGGTACTGGCCGCTGGAGTTCTCCGGATAGAGCCAGATGTGGCCGTTCTCCCGGCGGAAGGTCTTGACGGTGGCCTCGTCGTCGAACAGGGCCACCACGATGTCCCCGTTGCGGGCCAGGGGCTGCTGGTGGACCACCACCACGTCGCCGGGCAGGATGCCCGCCTCCAGCATGGACTCCCCCCGGACCTTCAAAGCGAAGTGCTCCCCGGTGAGGCCGCCGGTGTCGAAGGTGAGGTACTCCTCGATGTTCTCCTGGGCCAGGATGGGGGCCCCCGCCGCCACATAGCCCAGCAGGGGCACCTGGTCCTTGCGGCCGTGGGTGGGGTCGGTGATGGTGATGGCCCGGGTCTTGCCCTCGGCCTGGGAGATGCACCCCGCCTCCCTCAGCCCCTTCAGGTGGAAGTGGACGGTGGCGGGGGACTTCAGCCCCACCGCCTGGGCGATCTCCCGCACGGAGGGGGGATAGCCGTGCTCCTCCGCGAAGGACAGGATGTAGTCGTAGATCTGCTGCTGCTTGGGGGTCAATTTAGCCATGACGCAAGCTCCTCTCAAAGTCGTCCGCCGGCAGGGGCCCCGGACGGGACGCTGGACGTTTTTGGCTTCTGTAGGCATTATAACACATGCCGTTCGAAATGTCAAACGTTCGTTCTAAAATTTTTGCAGCCTGGAATGGATCTTCCCCCGGCCCTTTTTTCGGGTCAGGTCGAAGGCGATGAGGCCCGCGCAGCCCACCGCCAAAACGGCCAGGATCAGGAGGGCGCAGTTCTGGAAGAACTCCTGGGGCAGGATCTGGATGATCTGGTCCTCGGCGGGGTCGAAGCGCCAGTTGTCCTTGCCGGGGAAAAAGATCCAGTGGAACACCACGAAGGCACGGTCGAAGTCCAGGGCGGCCAGGGCGGCCACGGCCAGGAGCACCGTCCCCAGCCCCGCCCCCGCCCAGAAGGCGGGCCCCCGGCCCAGCGGCCGGGCGGGCTGGTGCCGCCCCCGGCGCATCAGCAGCAGGCAGGCGGTGACCAAGGCCAGGGCGCACACCAGCACCTGCAGATCCAAAAGGAACAGGAAGCGCACGTCGGTGAAGTGGCTCTTTCCGCTGTCCGACCATTTGAGGACGCCGGTGGAGAACTCCTCGCCCCCCTGGCAGTAGTCCAGCATCTCGTCGAAGGCGGTCCGGATCTCCTCCTCGGTGAGGCCCGCGGCCTCCTCCAGCCCCAGGGGGCCGATGTGGGCGTAGTAGAAGGGGCGGCACAGGATGGGCACGGCGATGGCCCCGGTGAGCAGCGCCAGCGCCAGGGCGATGGCCAGCAGGGCGGTGAAGGACTTGCTCTCTTTCATGAAGATCTCTCCTTTTCAGGCAGGGTGGACAGGGCGATGAGCACCTGGGACGGCAGATAGAACAGCCACATCCCCACCGCGGCGAAATAGTACAGCGCCAGGCCGCCGATCCGGGCGTTGAACAGCCCCACGCACACGTCGCACCCCACGAACAGGGTGAGGCCCAGGGCGAAGCGCCGCCAGCGTTTTCCCTTCCGCGTCCAGGCCGTGATGGTGTTGGCCAGCAGCTGGGAGAAGTACAGCGCGGCCAGCAGGTTCACCGGAGAGGCCATATGGAGGGCGTACACCCCCAGCCCCGCCCCCAGGGCCAGAGCGGAGCGCAGGGGCCAGGCGCTGTCCGCCCCGGCCCGGCGCAGGCGGAGATAGTAGACCGTCTGGACGCACAGGAACAGGGCGACGCCCAGGGCGTAATGGTCGCCGCGCACCAGCAGGAACCAGTCGGCGCAGACGGTGAGTGCCAGGGCCAGGGGCACCAGCCGGTCCGTGCCCAGCAGGGAGAATCCCAGGCACAGCAGGATCCCCGCGTACTTGATGGGGGTGGTCTGGTCTCCCCGGCCCAGCAGGTCCAGTACCAGGAAGCCGGCGTAGATCGCGCCCTCCAGGGATAGAAAGGAGGACAGGAGGGCGGGCGGAAAGCGCTTACCCATGGCGGGGCTCCTCTGGATCGGACAGGTCCCGCTTGATGCCGGACACCACCTGATAGAACTCCTCGGGGGCAGCGATCTTGCACCCCCGCTCCTTCCAGTAGGAGGCGTAGGGCACCCCCTTTAGATACCAGGCCAGGTGCTTGCGCATCTCCAGGCAGGCGATCCTCTCCCCCTTGTGCTCCAGGGCCAGTTCAAACTGGCGGACGGCGGTGTCCATGCGCTGTGCCAGCGGCGGGAGGGGCGGGATCTCCCTCCCCTCCAGGGCGGCGGCGCACCGCGCCAGCAGCCAGGGATCGCCGAAGGCCCCCCGGCCCACCATGGCCATGTCCGCCCCGGTGAGCTTCAAGATCCGCACCGCGTCTTTGGCACTGAACACATCCCCGTTGGCGATCACCGGGATGGACACCGCCTCCTTCACCTGCCGGATATAGTCCCAGTTGGCGGCGCCGGAGTACATCTGGGTCTTGGTCCGGCCGTGGACCGCCACGGCGGACACCCCCGCGTCCTCCATGCGGCGGGCAAACTCCACGCAGTTGATGGAGCCCTTGTCCCAGCCCAGGCGGAATTTCACGGTGACGGGCCGCCCCGCCGCCCCCCGGACCACGGCCCTGGCCACGGCGGCCGCCTTGTCCGGGTCGCGCATGAGGGCGGAGCCGTCCCCGGAGTTGGCTACTTTGGGGACCGGACAGCCCATGTTGATGTCGATGACATCCGCCCCCGACCGCTCCAGGGCCAGCGCCGCCCCCTTCTCCATGAAGGGCTCGTCGCAGCCGAAGATCTGGACGGCGGCGGGATGCTCGTTTTCCCCCAGCTTCAACAGCGCGGGGGTCTTTTTGTCCCCGTAGCACAGGGCCTTGGCGCTGACCATTTCGGTGACGGTGTAACACCCCGACAGCTCCCGGCACACCGCGCGGAAGGCCAGGTCCGTCACCCCCGCCATGGGGCCCAGGGCCAGCCGGGTATCCACTTCCACATTGCCGATCTTCATGGAATACGCTCCTGCTTCGTAGATTTATCCTATATCATACCAAATTACGTCCAAAAAGGCAAGACAGGTTGCGACGGGCTTTTTCAGGGGGCCGTCCTATAATAAAAGTTACCATAATATGGACCTTTACATACGATATGACCACGGAGGGATCGACCATGACGGCAAACGAGGGGACCAGACGGGAAAAACGGGGGCGGCAGCTGTCCCTGCCCACCATGATGCGGCTGAGCGACTGCGCGGTGCGCTTCCTGCTGACGGCGGTGCTGGCTGGGGCGGAGCTGATGGGGGGGCACTCCCTGTTCGCGCTGTCCCTGGTTGCGGTGTGCAGGCCGGGGCTGGAGGGGCTGGCGGCGCTGCTGGGGGCGGCGCTGGGCTATCTATCCTTCCGGGGGGTGCTGGAGGGGCTTCGCTACATCGCCGCGTCCATGATGGTGTACGCCGTGGCCCTGGCTATGGGGGAATTCCAGCTGTACCACCGGCCCTGGTTCATGCCCGCCGTGGCGGCGGCGCTCAACGGCATGGTGGGCTTCGTCTACCAGTCCGCCGCCGGTTGGAGCCGGGGGGCGGCGGTGGGCTTCGCCACCGAGATCGTCCTCACCGCCGGGGCGGTGGTGCTCTACCGGGAGGCGCTGGACCTGTGGGAGAAGCGCCGCCCCGGCGGCGAGATCGCCGTGCGCCAGCTGGCGGGGGCCATCGCCCTGTGCGCCTCGCTGATGATGACCCTCACCCGGGTGAACGTGGCGGGGGCCTATTCCCTGGGCCGGGTGCTGTGCGTGGGCGTGGTGCTGATCGCCGCCTGGCGGGGGGGCGTGGGCATGGGGGCCGCCGCCGGGGTGGCGGCGGGGCTGGCCATGGGCTTTTCCTCATCCCTGCCCGCCTGGTATACCCTGGCCTACGCCCTGCCGGGGCTGGTGGCGGGCATATTCGTCAAGCAGAGCCGCCTGATGTGCGCCGCGGCCTACGCCCTGAGCGGCGCGGCGGCGGCCCTGTGGACCTGGCAGGCGGGGCCGGGGGACGCCTTCCTCTGGGAGCTGGCGGCGGGGACGGCAGTGTTCCTGCTTTTGCCGGACAAGCTTTTGCGGCGGCTGTCCGCCCTTCTGCGCCAGGAGGAACCGGAGGAGGAGAGCCTCCACGCCCGGAAATTCGCCGCCGACCGCCTCAGGCAGACCGCCGAAGCTTTCCGGGCGGTGTCCGGGGGATTGCGGACGGCCTTCCAGGCCCCGGCGGTCCCCAACGATGGGGACGCGGCCCGCATCTTTGACCGGGCGGCGGACCGGGTGTGCATCAAGTGCAAGCAGAAGGAGCGGTGCTGGCAGCGGGAGTACCAGGTGACCAAGACCGCCCTGGCCGACGCCCTCACCCCCATGCTGGACCGGGGGGCCGGGGCGCTGGAGGACTTCCCGCCCCACTTCTCCAGCCGGTGCATCCGGTTCGAGACCTTTCTGGTGGCCGCCAACGGGGAGCTGTCCGCCCTTTTGAGCCGCAGGCGGTACGACAGCCGGGTGCGGGAGAGCCGGGCGGCGGTGTGCGCCCAATACGGGCACATGGCGGCGGTGCTGGACCGGGCGGCAGCGGAGCTGGCTCAGGAGCCCGCCGTGGACGTGCGCCGCCAGCGGCTGGTGAAGCAGCGCATGGCCGCCCTGGGGCTGGAGGGCCGGGTGGCGGTGTGGTCCGACCAGTACGGCCACCTGCAATTGGAGGTGGAGGGCCAGGGGGCGGAGCAGCTCAGCCGGGAGGGGGAGATCGGCCGGCTGTCCGCCATCCTGGGCTGCCCCCTTCGGGACGGGGACAGCCAGCGGGGCCGGGCCCGGCTGTGCCAGCGGGAGCCGCTGATGGCGGTGGCCGGGGTGGCCGGGGCGGACCGGGCGGGCCAGAGCGTCAGCGGCGACGCCGGGGTATGGTTCAAGGACGGCGCTGGGCGGCTGAACTTCCTGCTGTGCGACGGCATGGGCAGCGGCTCGGAGGCCCGAGAGGACAGCGAAAACGCCCTGCGGCTGCTGGAAAAGTTCCTGCTGGCCGGGCTGGAGCCGGAGGAGGCCCTGACCACCGTGGGGGAGGCCCTGGCCCTCCGGGGGGAGGAGGAGGGGGGCTTCACCACAGTGGACCTGCTCCAGATCGACCTGTTCAGCGGCAAGAGCGGGGCGTACAAGCTGGGGGCGGCCCCCACCTATCTCCGCCGGGCCGGGGTGGTGGAGCGGCTGTCCGGCCAGTCCCTGCCCGCCGGGGTGGCCGCCGGAGCGCTGTCCGCGCCGGACGCCTTCCAGCTCTCCCTGGATGCGGGGGACTGCGTGCTGCTGGTCAGCGATGGGGTGACCACCGGCAAGGACGACCGCTGGCTGCGCAAGCTCTTGTCCGAGTTTGACGGCCTGTCCCCCCAGGCCCTGGCCGCCCAGATCCTGAAGGAGAGCGACATCCGCTCGGGCAGCGGGGACGACCGGACGGTGATCGCCGTCAAGCTGGACGTGAGGACATGACAGACGGCCCGGAGGGAGCTCCCTCCGGGCCGCGTTTCGTCATTAGGCGGGAATGATGCCCCGGGCGGTCTTGAGCCGCAGGATCCGCAGCACGCTCTCGTCCAGCCGCTCCTGGGAGATGGCGCCGTCCTCCACCGCCAGGACCAGGGCGGCGGCCGCCTCCTCCAGATCCTGGGGGGAGAGCAGCAGGTCCACCCCGGCCTGGACCGCCTTCACGGCGATATCGCCGCTGCCGTAGTGGTCGGTCATGGCCTGCATCTTCAGGCTGTCGGTGATCACCACGCCGTCAAAGCCCAGTTCCTCCCGCAGCAGCTCCGTCACGATCTTGTGGGAGAACAGGGCAGGCTGTTCCTCCACCTCCGCGATGATGAGGTGGCCCATCATCACAGCGTCCGCCCCGGCCTCGATGCCCGCCCGGAAGGGGATCAGCTCCCCCTCCCGCAGCTGGTCCAGGGTCTTGTACACATACACCGAGCCGAAGTGGCTGTCGGCGGAAGTGTCGCCGTGGCCGGGAAAGTGCTTGAGGGTACAGGCTATGCCGCCCTGGTGGAAACCGTCCACAGCGGCGGCCACCAGCTGGGCGGCCTGCTGGAAATCATCGCTGTAGGCCCGGTCTCCGATCACGGTGTTGTCCGGATTGGACCACACGTCGGCCACCGGGGCCAGGTCCATGTTGAAGCCGCAAAACCGCATGTCCGCGGCGATGGTCCTGGCGTTCTCCGCCGCCTTGTCCGCCCCCTGGTCCTTGAAGTCCAGCATGGGGCCGACGTAGGTGGTGCCGATGGTGTGCATCAGGCGGTTCACCCGCCCGCCCTCCTCGTCGCAGGTGAGGATCAGGGGGATCTTGGAAAAGCGTTGAAAGTTGGACAGCATGTCATGGGTCTGGGCCAGGTCCTTCAGGTTGCTGGCGTCCAGCAGCAGCCCGCCCACCGGCCATTCCTCCAGGGCCCACTGGGCGGCCGTCCCCGCCGCCGTCAGCTCGCCGGGGGTCAGGTCGGCGGGCTGGACGATGAAGAGCTGGCACACCTTTTCGTGGAGGGTCATCTCCGCCAGCAGCCGCTCCGCCTGGTCGGGGGTGGGGGTGGGGCTGGGTGCCGGGGTGGGCCTCCGGCTGGGGGCGGCCGAGAGGGCGGGGGCCAGGGAGGGGCTGGGCTGGGGCGGCTGGGCGGAGGGCTGGCGCAGGATCAGCGCCGCGAATACGCCCAGGGCGGCCAGCACCACCGCCAGGGCGATCAGGGCGGGGATGAGCCAGGCTCTCGAGGGGGGATCGGTCCGTTTTCTTGTGTACACGGCAAAGCCTCCATACTTGTGATATGTCGGACCCCATTGTACCCCATTTCCCCTCCCGGCGCAAGCGCCATCCTTCGGATCTTTGGCTGGTCCCAGGCGCATATGGGACGGGCGGGCGGAAATAAGGTCCTATCGGGGGATGGAGCGGGGCCCTTTCGCACCATTGCCGCCCGGTCCACATAGATTGAAGTGAAAACAACGGCGGGGCCGGGGCGTCTGCCCCGGGCGCCGCCGGAACTTGGAGGAGGCTTTCGGATGCCCAATATACAGTATTTTCTGGGCGGAAACACGCCCGCCGGTTTTTACTCCCTCTATCACCAGCTGTCGGACCCCACCCGGACGCGGGCGCTGTACATCGTCAAAGGCGGGCCGGGCAGCGGCAAGTCCACCCTCATGCGCCGGGTGGAGCGCCACGCCCAGGCCGCCGGGCTGGAGACGGTGCAGGTGCTGTGCTCCGGCGACCCGGACTCTCTGGACGCGCTGATCCTGCCCCAGCTGGGGGCGGCCCTGGTGGACGGGACCGCGCCCCACGTGGTAGAGCCCAAATGTCCCGGCGTGGTGGAGCGCTACATAGACCTGAGCCAATATTACGACCGGGCGGGCCTCCAGCCGCTGAAGCGGGAGATCCTGGACACCACGGCGGAGTATCAGGGCCACTACAAGCGGGTATACCGCTGTCTGGGGGCGGCGGGGGAGCTGCGCCGGGACATGAACGAGCTGCTGGACGGCCCGGAGGTCCGGCAGCGCCTGGCCAAGCGGGCGGCGGGCATCATCGGCCGGGAGCTGAAGCGCCCCGCCCAGGGGCACAGCCGGGCGGATCAGCGCTTCCTCTCCGCCGTCACCCACAAGGGGGCCTTCACCCTGTGGAACACGGTGGAGGGCCAGGCGGAACGGGTCTATGAGCTGGTGGACAGCTGCGGCCTGGCCCACCATCTGCTGGACCCCATCCTCACCGCCGCCCTGGCCGCGGGCCACGACGCGGTGGCCTGCCCCGATCCCATGGCCCCGGACCGGCTGGCCCACCTGATCTTCCCCGGCCTGTCCCTGGCCTTCGTCACCTCCACCCAGGAGGACCCCTGGCCCCACCACGCCTACCGCCGCCTGCGTCTGGACGCCATGGCGGACGCCGACACCTGCCGCCTGAACCGGCCCCGGCTGCGTTTCACCAAGCGGGTGGCCTCCGCCCTGCTGGACGAGGGGGTGGCGGGCCTCGCCCAGGCCAAGGAGGCCCACGACCGGCTGGAGCGGCTCTACAACCCTTATGTGGACTTCGACGGCGTGTCTCAGACCGCCGACCAGCTGGCCCGTCAGGTGCTGGCGCTGCCCAGGGAATAAAAGAACGGGGAGGACCCGCGTCCTCCCCGCTCTTTTCATATCAAGAACCGTCGGTCATGTTACAGCCATAGAACAGTACGACATTTGGAACTGGCCGGTCGATACGTCTTGGGGCAGTTTACAACCAATCGGACACCACATCACGCAGGGCCGCCGGCGTCACGCCGTTGCGCACCAGCAGACCGCTGAGCTCATCGATACGGGCTGCGCTGCAGGTCACGTTGGGGACACACGCCTCTTCTCCGCCCTGTTCGGCCACTTTGACGCCATAGCTCTCACAGGCGTACATCCCCACGTCCATCTCTCCGATGAGTATGGAGTAATCGAACCGGCGCGGCGCGCCCGACTGGTCGGCCAACTCCACGGTCTGCAGAAATAGCTCCCGCATAGGTCCATTTCACCTCCCTTTCTCTCTTCATGCTCCTATTATCCATATAGTAATCAGAATTTTCAAGGGCAACCGTTCGACGCGATCCGACAGTATCCGACGGGGGTACAAGATGTGGAAACCCACGGGCGCTCAGAGGCACCAGCCATGGGTGAGCCACATATTTCCATGGTAAAATTGGGCAGAAATGCACAAAAAGCCCAGGGCGGAACACCAGTTCGCCCTGGGCTCTTTCGCGGAACAAAGTACCTGGATGCTATTTCCAGCGCCCACGATCCCTTGTGGTCACTGGATCTCCAGACTACAAAGCGTAATCGTTACAGCTCATCCACCGCGGTCTTGGTGCGGTCGGCGTTGTAGACGTAGAAGCCCTTGCCGGACTTGACGCCCAGGTTGCCGCCCCGGACCATCTTCCGGATCAGCGGGCAGGCGCGGTACTTGCCGTCGCCGGTCTCATTGTACAGCACGTCCATGATGGCCAGGCAGATGTCCAGGCCGATGAAGTCGCCCAGCTCCAGGGGACCCATGGGGTGGTTGGCGCCCAGCTTCATGGCGGCGTCGATGCCGGCGATGTTGGACACGCCCTCCATCTTGATGAAGGCGGCCTCGTTGATCATGGGGATCAGGATGCGGTTGACCACGAACCCGGCGGCCTCGTTGACCTGCACGGGGGTCTTGCCCAGCTCCTTGGAGATCTCGGTGATGGTGTCCACGGTGGCGGCGGGGGTGTTGGCGCCGGCAATGACCTCGATCAGCTTCATCCGGTCGGCGGGGTTGAAGAAGTGCATCCCGATCAGGGGGCGGTTCAGGCCCTTGCCGATCTCGGTGATGGACAGGGAGGAGGTGTTGGAGGCGAAGATGCAGCCCTCCTTGCAGATCTTGTCCAGCTCGCCGAAAGTGGTCTGCTTGACCTTCATATCCTCGAAGGCGGCCTCCACGATCAGGTCGCAGTCGGCGCACAGATCCTCCTTCAGGCCCGCGGTGATGGCGGCCACGATGCCGTCGGCCTTGGCCTGGTCCATCTTGCCCTTTTCCACCAGCTTGGCATAGCCCTTCTGGATCTTGGCCTTGCCGCCGTCGGCCCACTCCTGCTTGATGTCGCACAGAGCCACGGCCCAGCCGCTCTGGGCGAACGCCTTGGCGATGCCCTGGCCCATGGTGCCGGCGCCGATGATACCAACCTTTTTCATGATGACATACCCCTTTTCAGTGTTGATTTGATGTATGGACTCGTCCGTGGGGACGATGTGCGCAAACTGCCGGAGGATCATGTTCCACACCTGACCGTCCGGGCTGCCGATGACGGGCACTTAGTTGTTGGTGAATACCGCCTTGGGCTTGGGCTTCTCCCGGGAGAGGAAGCAGGCCATGCCCTCCACCTGGTCGTGGGTCTCGAAGCAGCCGCCGAACAGCTTCTCCTCGATCTCCACCGCCTTGTCGATGGACACCTGCATCCCCTCGTTGACGGCCTGCTTGCAGGCGCGCACGGCGATGGGGGCGTTCTTGGCGATGGTGTTGGCCATCTTGACGGCGGTGTCCATCAGCTCGGCCTGGGGCACCACCGCGTTGACCAGGCCGATGCGCAGGGCCTCGGCGGCGTCGATGTTCCGGGCGGTGTACAGCAGCTGCTTGGCCATGCCCAGGCCCACGATGCGGGGCAGGCGCTGGGTGCCGCCGAAGCCGGGGGTGATGCCCAGGCCCACCTCGGGCTGGCCGAACATGGCGTTGTCGGAGCAGATGCGGATGTCGCAGGACATGGCCAGCTCGCACCCGCCGCCCAGGGCAAAGCCGTTCACCGCGGCGATGACGGGCAGGGGGAAGTTCTCGATCGTCAGGAAGATGTCATTGCCCAGCTTGCCGAAGGCCTCGCCCTCAGCCTTGGTCATGGTGGACATGGAGCCGATATCGGCGCCCGCCACGAAGCTCTTGTCCCCTTCGCCGGTGAGGACCACGCAGCGAACGGCGTTCTGGTCGATGGCCTCGAAGGCGGCCTTCAGGTCGGCCAGCACCTCGGGGTTCAGGGCATTGAGGGCCTTGGGGCGGTCGATGGTGAGCACGGCCACAGCGCCCTGCTGCTCGGATTTCACGAATGACATCAGATTGCCTCCTTGTACTGTATAGTTTGGGAAAACGGCGGACGCCCCGTGCCCCGCCCATGTTCGATATTTTTTTAACAAATACCGGACGAAGGGGCGCGGCGATGGACCCGGGATCGCTGGGCCGGTCATGCCGCGTGGGATCGGGGGCGTTCCCCATATTCTCCGTTTAGTATACCGCCTTTTCCCGCTCATTGCAAGGGTTTCTTTTTCAATGGTCCAACCTCTTCGGAACAAAGTCCGCTTCACGGGGAACGCCCTCCGGCCATTCCCCGCCGCGCTCCCCTGCCCCTCCTCTCCCCACGCGGCCCGCTTCGCGGGGTCGTGCGGGGGGCCGGGATCAGGGGAAAGGACCCGGTCAGACGGTGGATCGAGGTCGTGGATACGGCTGCTCAGAACAGGCCGGAGAAAAGGCCGCCCAGCCATTGGGCCAGGGGCAGGTAGGCGATGGGCAGAAAGATGGCGGGCAGCATATTGCCCACCTTGATCTTCTCCCTGCCCAGCTCCAGCATGTTGACGGCCAGGGCCACGATCAGCGCGCCCCCCACGGCGGTCATCTCGGTGATGACGGCGGCGGGCAGATAGGGCCCCACCCACCCCGCCAGCAGGGTGATGCCCCCCTGGTAGACCAGCAGGGGGATCACGGAGAACATGACGCCCACGCCCAGGGTGGCGGCGAAGGAGACGGCGGTCACCCCGTCGATCGCCCCCTTGGACACGATGATCTCATAGTTGCCGTTGAGCCCCGCCTCGATGGACCCGGTGATGGCCATGGCCCCCACGCAGAACAGCAGGGAGGCGTTGACGAAGCCCTCGGTGAACCGGCCGCCGCTGCCGTTCCGGAACACCTTGGCCCGGAGCAGGTCCCCCGCCCCCTCCAGCCGCCGCTCGATGTCGATGGCGCTGCCCATGACGGTGCCAATCACCATGCACACGATCACGCACAGCATGTCCTGGGTGCCGGTGGCGTTGCCGATGCCGATGGCCAGCACGCACAGCCCCAGGGCGTGGGTGAGGATGGACATGAGCCGGTCGCTGATGAAGCCCTTGAAGGCCAGCCCCAGCCCGCCCCCCAGCAGCACCAGGGCCATATTGATGAATGTGGCGGGCACGGCCCCTCACCCCTTCCCCTTGGCGAAATACTCCCGGGTCTGCCGGGCGTTCTCCAAAATGGCGTCCCGCAGGGCCTGGACCGAGGGGAATCTCTTCTCCGGCCGCAGCCGGGCGTAGAACTCCACCCGGATGTTCCGGCCGTACAGGTCCCCCTGGTAGTCCAAGATCCAGGGCTCCACGGTGACGGCCTGCCGGTCGGCGTTCACCGTGGGCCGGGTGCCCACGTTGGTGACGGCCAGCCGCGTCTCGCCGCCGGGGAGGCGGACCCGCCCGGCGTACACTCCGAACCCGGGGGCGATCACCCCCTCGGGGACCAGCAGGTTGGCGGTGGGGGTGCCCAGGGTGCGGCCCAGCTCGCTGCCGTGGACCACCGGGCCGGACAGGGTGTGGGGGTGGCCCAGGAACCACCCGGCCCGCTCCATCTTCCCCTCCTCCACCAGGGCGCGGATGTACGTGGAGGACACGGTGACGCCGTCGATCTCCACCTTGGGGATCACGTCGCAGCCCATGCCCAGCTCCCGGCACTTCTCCCCCAGGCGCCGGGGGTCCCCCTCCCCCTTATAGCCGAAGTGGAAGTCGTGCCCCGCCACCACGTGGACTGCCCCCAGTTCCTTTTGCAGATACTGCTCCACGAAGTCCCGCCAGTCCATCTGGCGCATCACGTCGAAGGGGGCCACGATCACCTCCTCGATCGCGTACAGCTCCCGCATCAGCGCCCCCCGGTCCTCCACCCCGGTGAGCAGGGGGATGGTCCGCCCGGTGAGGGCGGCGGTGGGGCTGCGGTCGAAGGTGAAGGCGCAGGGGCTGGCGTCCAGGGCCGTGGCCCGCTCCGCCACCGTGCGCAAAAGGGCGCCGTGGCCCATGTGCACCCCGTCGAAAAAGCCCAGGGCGACGACTCTGCGTTGTTTATCCATCAGCGATCACACCTCGAAAAAACTTTTGATGAGCCTCAGGCGGGCGCCTTCACTAGAACCCAAGCCCAAAAATTCCCCGCTCTGGCTGTAGACCCGGAACTCTCCCTCCACGCCGGGGGTAGCGACGAACGCACCGTTGCGGAGCTTTTTTTCAGCGGCGGGGCGTACCGTGGCCTTCGCCCTCCAGCCGCTGCGGGCAAAATATTCATCCACAGGGAGGAGCAGGCTCTCCCCCTCCCCCCGGTCCACCGCGGCCTGGACCGCCTCCAGGCCCACGGAATCCTCCAGAGTAAAGCCCGCCGCTTTCACACGCCGGAGGGAGCTCATGCACCCGCCGCAGCCCAGGGCCTGTCCGATGTCGTGGCACAGGGTGCGCACATAGGTGCCCTTGGAGCACACCACCCGCAGGACGAAGTCCGCCCCCGCCTCCGGCCCGTCCAGCACCTCCAGGGCGCGGATGGTGACGGGCCGGGGCCTGCGCTCCACCTCTTTCCCTTTCCGGGCCAGCTCATAGAGCTTTTTGCCGTTCACCTTGACGGCGGACCACATGGGGGGCAGCTGCTGGATGTCCCCGGTGAACCGCTCCAGCGCGGCCAAGAGCTGGTCACGGGTCACGTCCACGGGCCGCTCCTCCAGCACCTCCCCGGTGGTGTCCTGGGTGTTGGTGACAACACCTAGTTTTAATCCGGCGATGTATTCCTTATCGGAACCGGCGGCGAACTCCACCGCCCGGGTGGCCCGGCCGATGAACACGGGGAGCACCCCGGTGGCCATGGGGTCCAGGGTCCCGGCGTGGCCCACCCGCTTCTCGTGGAACATCCCCCGCAGCTTGGCGCACACGTCCATGGAGGTCCATCCGGCGGGCTTGTCGATGATGATGATACCGCTGGCCATGGCTCACTCCTGGGTGGGCTGGGCCAGCTGCTGGCCGATGGCGGCCAGGATGGCCCGCTCCGCCTCGTCCACCGTCCCCTTGACGGTGCAGCCGGAGGCGGCCCGGTGCCCGCCGCCCCCCAGCCGGGCGCACACCTTGGTGGCGTTGAGCCGGGCGGCGTCGGTGCGCAGGGAGATGCGGCACTCGCCCCCCTCATGCTCCCGGATGGTGGCGGTGTGGAGCACTCCCTGGATCTGGCCCAGGAAGGCCGCCAGATCGTCGGTATCCTCGCTTGTGGCCCCGGCCTGGGCCATCATGTCCAGGGAGATGGGGGCCACGGCCACCGTGCCGTCGTGGTACAGGTTCATATTTTGTAAGATCAGGCTCTCCAGCTTCATCCGGCGCATGGATTTGGTACGGAAGTGCCGCTTGTTCAGCGCCTGGAAGGGGATGCCCTGCTCCATCAGCGCCGCCGCCGCCTTGTGGGTGTGGGGGGTGGTGTTTGCGTACACGAAGCAGCCGCAGTCGGTGGCCACCGCCACATAAAGCGGAGTCGCGATCTCGGCATCCATCACGCCCAATTCCCCGCAAATTTTCCAGACGATCTCGCCGCAAGCCGCCTTGTCCGCCTCCAGGCAGGTATTTTTTGCGAAAAACTCCTGGGAGGGGTGGTGGTCGATGGCAAGGTCGATGCGCCCCTTGTAGGGCAGGGCGTTGTCGGGCAGCAGGCCCTCGGTGGCCACGTCGGTGCTGACCACCGTGTCCGGCGCGAAGCCCTCCGGGGCGGTGAGGCCCTCCAGATAGCCCGCCAGCAGGGTGGTGGCGTCCAGGCTTGGCAGGACATAGGCGGTCTTGCCCAGCCTGCGCAGGGCCCGGCACAGCCCGGCGGCGCAGCCGATGGTGTCGCCGTCGGGGCGCTTGTGGGTGAGGATCAGATAGTTGTCTCGGGCGGCCAAAAAGGCCGCCGCTTCCCGGCAGTCCATGGCTCAGTCCTCCTCATCCAGCACGATGTGGGCGTTGGCGGGGTTGGGGGGCTTGACCACATCGGGGTCCCGGAGCAGGTCCAGGATGTGGGCCCCCTGGTCGATGGAGTCGTCCCGGACGAAGGACAGCTCGGGGGTGCTGCGCAGGTCCAGGGTCCGGCCCAGCTCCCGGCGCAGCCAGCCGGAGGCGGACTTCAGCCCCTTCAGCGCCTGGGCGGAGGCGGACTTGTCCAGCACGCTGACGAAGATCTTGGCGTATTTCAGGTCCGGGGTGGTCTCCACGGCGGTGACGGAGATCATCCCGGCGTTGGCTACCCGGGGGTCCTTCACCGTGGGGATGAGGGAGGCCAGCTCCCGCTGGATCTCCTCGTTCACGCGGCCGATGCGATTGCTTGGCATAAGCTCCTCCTTAGATCGTGACGGTAAAGCAGGATTGTTCCGTGTCCAGAAACTGCCTGACCGTGTCCATGTCAAAGTCTGAAAGGGTCCCGTGGAAGCGGACCAGGCGGGGATGCTCCCCTACCCAGAGGTGCCACAGCTCCACCGTCTCGCCGGGGGAAACATGCTGGGACAGATACCGCTTGAGGCTGTCCAGATCCCGTTCGTCCGCTTCCAGGGACAATTCGTACTGATAGTGTTTCATGGGATAGCCCAGTTCATCCACGCTCCGGCGGTAGTATTGGTGGGGCTCCAGCTTGAAGCCCGCCTCCATGCCGATCTCGGTCTTGCGGACGGTCATCACCCGGAACTCCTGGCAGTCGATCAGGGGGAGTTCCCTGTCCGCCGCCAGCAGGTAGACGCAGCTCATAGGCGCTCCTTTCCCGCGAAAAGGGGGCGGGCGAAACCGCCCGCCCCAAGCCCTTTTACTTTTGGTCTGCTGTTGTCACGTAAACCCGGATGATCTTTTTGATTTCTTCTTTTGTATAGACCTCTTGGGATGGGTCCTCATCGATGATGTTGCACAGGTCAAACGCCATGGCTTTTCTGGTGTCCTGTCTCTCAGCTTCTGTCCCCATCGTTATGCTCCTTTCCGTCAACCCTCTAATGTGCTTTGCAGATCTTTTATGATGATTTCCAGTTTGACTTTCCTCTTTTCTGCATTTTCTTCCTCATTTACTTCGCGCAATGCGGAAATAAGCAATCGGAGGAATCCTTTGAATTGGCGGTCAGATTCACCCATAGGTTCAAACCTCGATCTGCTCCATCACGAAGGCCTCGATCACGTCGCCCTCCTTGATATCGCTGTACTTCTCGATCCCGATGCCGCACTCGTAGCCCCGGGCGACCTCCTTCACGCTGTCCTTGAAGCGCTGGAGGGAGTTCATCACGCCCTCGTGGATCACGATGCCGTCCCGCACCAGGCGGATCTGGGCGTTTCGGGCCACCTTGCCGTCGGTGACATAGCACCCGGCCACGAAGCCCACCCCGGTGATCTTGTACACCTGGCGCACCTCGGCCTGACCCAGGGCCACCTCCCTGAACTTGGGGGCCAGCATCCCCTTCATGGCGGACTCGATCTCGTTGATGCAGTCGTAGATCACCCGGTACATCCGCATATCCACCTTGTTGCGGGAAGCGGAGTCGGCGGCATTCTTGTCCGGGCGGACGTTGAAGCCCACGATGATGGCGTTGGAGGTGGTCGCCAGCATCACGTCGGACTCGTTGATGGCGCCCACGGCGCAGTGGATCACCCGCACCCGGACCTCCTCGTTGGAGATCTTCTCCAGACTGGCCTTGACGGCCTCGGCGCTGCCCTGGACGTCCGCCTTGACGATGATGTTGAGGTCCTTCATCTCCCCCGCCTGGATCTGGCTGAACAGCTCCTCCAGGGACACCTTCTGCTTGGCCGCGCCGGTGGTGGCGTTCTTCATCTCCGCCTTGCGCTGCTCCACCAGCTCCCGGGCCATGCGCTCGTCGGCCACGGCGTGGAAGTCGTCGCCCGCCCCGGGCACCTCGCCCATGCCGATGATCTCCACCGGCACGGAAGGCCCCGCCTCGGCCACCTTGTTCCCCTTGTAGTCGGTCATGGCCCGCACACGGCCCACCGCCATGCCGGCGATGATCACGTCGCCCTGCTTCAGGGTGCCGTTCTGCACCAGCAGGGTGGCCACGGGGCCCCGGCCCTTGTCCAGCCGGGCCTCGATCACCGCGCCGTGGGCGGTGCGGTTGGGGTTGGCCCTCAGCTCCCGCATCTCGGAGGTGAGGGTGACCATCTCCAGCAGGTTGTCGATGCCCAGCCCCGTCTTGGCGGAGATGGGGCAGATCACCGTGTCGCCGCCCCACTCGTCGGGCACCAGCCCGTGCTCGGTGAGCTGCTGCTTGATCCGCTCCGGGTTGGCCTCCGGCTTATCCATCTTGTTGATGGCCACGATGATGGGGATCTCGGCGGCCTTGGCGTGGTTGATGGACTCCACCGTCTGGGGCATGATGCCGTCGTCGGCGGCCACCACCAGAATGGCCACGTCGGTGATCATGGCGCCCCGGGCCCGCATGGCGGTGAACGCCTCGTGGCCCGGCGTGTCCAGGAAGGTGATGGGCTTGCCGTTCACCTCCACCTGGTAGGCGCCGATGTGCTGGGTGATGCCGCCGGCCTCGCCGCTCACCACGTTGGCGTTGCGGATATGGTCCAGCAGGGAGGTCTTGCCGTGGTCCACGTGGCCCATGACAACCACCACCGGGGCCCGGGGGACCAGGTCCTCCTCTTTATCCTCGGCGGTGTCGATCAGCCGCTCCTCGATGGTGACGATGATCTCCTTCTCCACCTTGCAGCCCAGCTCCATGGCCACCAGGGCGGCGGTGTCGTAGTCGATGATGTCGCTGAGGGAGGCCATCACCCCGTTGCGGATCAGGCACTTGACCACCTCGGCTCCGGTCTTTTTCATCCGGGAGGCCAGCTCGCCCACCCCGATCTCGTCGGGGATCTTCACGGTGAGGGGGGTCTTTTTGGCGATCTCCAGCTGGAGGCGGCGCATCCGGTCCTGCTCCTCCTGGCGGCGCTTGCTGCCGAAGCTCTGGCCCCGGTTCCTGCTGTTCCGGTTCTGGAACTTCTGCTTGCCGGTCTGCATCCGGTTGGCCTTGTCCGGAGCCAGGTCCTCCAGCCGCTGGTCATACTTCTCCAGGTTGGGGCCGCCGCCCTTGCGGGTGTCCACCACCTTCTTCTCCGGGGTGCGGCTGGCGGGCTTGGCGGGGGCGGCGCTCTTGGGCTGCTCCTTCCGGCCCTCTCCGGCGGGCGCGCCTTTGCCCTGGTCCCGGCCGGGGGCGGGCCTGCCGTCCTTCTGGGCGCTCTTGGGCTGCTCCTGGGCCTTGGGGGCGGGGGCGGCCTCCCGCTTGGGCTCGTGGTACACGTCGGCGTAGATGGATTCGATGGACTCCACCTGGTTCTTCTGGGTCAGGTGCTCAAAGATGATGGTCAGCTCCCGGTCCGTCAGGACCTTGGTGGGGGACACGTTCTCTTTGGTGTGCTCGGCGAGGATGGCGGTAATGGCTTTGGCTTGCATCCCAAAGTCTTTGGCCACATCCCGGGCGTTCAGCTTCGCAAGGCTCAAACAGGCCACCTCCTAAATTTCAGGCGCAGCGGGCCTTTTCATTCCAGCCCGCGACTTCTTTGTTTCGTTCAGCAGGGACGCGATGGGGCGCAGGTCCTCGTCCCGGCCGGCCAGCTTTTCCGCCAGCGCGGCCGCCAGCCCCTGGTCGGTGAGGGCGGCCACGGCGCACAGCCTCCTGCCCAGCGCGCGCCCCAGGGTCTCTTTGTCCCAGGGCAGGCGTACCCACGGCACGCCCCCCAGCTCCGCCATGCGTCCGGCGCGGTCCACGCTGTTCTGGGCCGCGTCGGCGGCGGTGAGCACCAGGCGTGCCCGGCCCGCCTTACAGGCCTCGGCCACCGGCTCCTCGCCTATGGCCAGGTTGTTCCCCCGCAGGGCCAGCCCCAGCAGGGATAGGGCGCTGTCAGTCACCGCCCTCACCCGCCTTCATCTGCGCCTCCAGCGCGTCCCACACCTCGGGGGGCATGGGGGAGGACAGCGCCCGCTCCACGGCCCGCTTCTTCCTGGCCTGGGCCAGGCAGTCCGGATCGGGACACAGGTAGGCCCCCCGGCCCGGCTTCTTCCCCCTAAAGTCCAGCGACAGCTCTCCCTCGGGGGAGCGGACCACCCGGATCAGCTCCGGCTTGGGCTTCATCTCCCGGCAGCCGAGGCATTGGCGCATGGGTATCTTTTTCGGCACGGCACGTCCCCCCTCCCCTCAGATAGATCACTGGGCCCCTTCGATATCTTCCTCATCCGCCGCCTCGGGCGCCTCGACTGCCTCCTCTTCCAGAGGCTCGGGGGCGCTGGCGGGGCGGATGTCGATCTTATAGCCCGTCAGCCGGGCGGCCAGGCGGGCGTTCTGCCCCTCCTTGCCGATGGCCAGGGACAGCTGGTCGTCGGGCACCACCACCCGGCAGCTCTTGCCTGCCTCCAGCTCGGTGACGCTGATCACGTCGGCGGGGGCCAGGGCGGCGGCCACGTACTGGCCGGGGTCCTCCGACCACTTGATGATGTCCACCTTCTCGCCCCGCAGCTCCTCCACCACGGCGTTGACCCGCTGGCCCCTGGGGCCCACGCAGGCGCCGATGGGGTCCACGTTCTCGTCGTCGCTCCACACGGCCAGCTTGGTGCGGCTGCCCGCCTCCCGGGCGATGGACATGACCTGCACCGTGCCGTCGTAGATCTCGGGGACCTCCAGCTCGAACAGGCGCTTGACCAGCCCCGGGTGGGTCCGGGAGATGAGCACCTGGGGGCCCCGGTTGGCCTGGCGGACCTCCACCACGTACACCCGGACCCGGTCGCCCTCCCGGACGACCTCTCCCTTCACCTGCTCCCCGGCGGACAGGAAGGCGTCGGTGAACTCGGACCCGGAGGTGAGGCGGATGGCCACCGAGCCGTTGCGCTCGTCCACCCGGGTGACGGTGCCGGTGAGGATCTCGTGCTGCTTGGCGGAGAACTCGTCGAAGATCATCCCCCGCTCCGCCTCCCGCATTCCCTGGATGATCACCTGGCGGGCGGTCTGGGCGGCGATGCGCCCGAAGTTCTTGGGCTTGATCTCGATGCGCAGCACATCCCCCAGCTGGGCCCGGGGCAGGGAGCGGCGGGCCTCCTCCAGGCCGATCTCGGTGTGGGGATTGTCCACCACCTCCACCACGTCCTTCTTGACGAACATGCGCACGGACTCCAGCTCCTCGTTGGCGTCCACCACCACGTTGTCGGTGATGCCCTCGTGATCCCGCTTGTAGGCGGTGACCAGGGCCTGGGCGATCTTCTCCAGCATGTAGCTCTTGGGGATGCCCTTGTCCTTCTCGATATCGGAGATGGCGGCGAAAAATTCCTTGGCGTCCAGCTCCGTGCTCTTTGCGGCGATCTTTTTCTTAGCCATGTTGACGTTCAGCTCCTTCAAAACTCGACGTGGAGCCGCACCTGGGCCACGTCTTTCTTCTCGAAACGGACGCCGTCCACCAGCACGGCCCCGTCCTCATAGCCGGTGAGGGCGCCGGACAGCTCCTTGCGCCCGCCCACGGGCCGGTAGAGCTTCAGATCCACCGCCCGCCCCATGCAGGCGGCGAAGTGCTCGGGCTTTTTCAGCGCCCGGTCCAGCCCGGCGGAGGACACCTCGAAGGTGTAGCCGCCCTGGATGGGGTCGGCCTGGTCCAGCGCGTCGGACAGGGGCCGGGACACCGCCTCGCAGCAGTCGATGTCCACGCCGCCCTCCCGGTCGATGTAGACCCGGAGGAACCACTCCCCGGCCTCCTTCACATATTCCACGTCCCACAGGGTGCACCCGGCCTGCTCCACGATGGGCAGGGCCAGCCCGGCCACCGTGTCCGTCACCTTTGCCATGATGAGGCTCCCTTCCAAAACTATCGTCATACGGAGAAGCGCTCAGGGCCGTTTCTCCGCGCTTCTCTTCAAAAGAAAGAGTGAGGCCCGCGCCTCACTCCTTCCTTACCATACATAACGTTGGTATTCTACCACGGCTGTCCATGGATTGCAAGCCCCCTGGGCAAAAAATTTCCTTTACCGGGCCGTTTGCCCCAGGGCGGGGGCCGTGGCCTGGTAGATCCGGCAGTTCTCCTCCTCCATGGCGTTCAGCGCCCCCCGCAGGAAGCTCTGCCCCGCGCTCCCGCAGGCCAGCTCCACGAAGTTCACCTCCCTGGCGTCCAGCCCCCGGACCAGCGCCCCGCCGGAGGGGGCGTCCTCCTCCCGGGCGGTGGCGGTCCACACCACATAGCCCGCCCGGGCCAGCTCCTCCCGGCCCTTCTCGTCCAGATCCGGGGCGCTGACCACCAGGGCGTTGTACCGGGCGGCGGCGGCCAGCAGCGCCCTGCCCCGCTCCGCCTGGGCCAGGCAGTCCGCCCCGTCGCCGCCGGACAGCACCAGCCCCAGCGTGTGGCCCGCCCCCGCCAGGCACCGGGCCAGATCCCCCTGGCCGGCCAGCTCCTGGACCTCGAAGAGGAACAGCGCCCGCTGCTCCCGGCTCTCCAGCAGCTGGGCGCACTCCCGGGCCGACGGCCCGCACCGCAGGGCCAGGAACAGCTCCGCCCCGCTGGGGGGCTCCGACGCCTCCACCCCGCCGGAGGGGACCGGGTCCACCCCCTCGCCCCGGCCGCCGGACTCCAGGTAGCGCCGCAGGCTGTCCGCCAGCTGCATCCCCGCCGCGTCGGCGAAGTCCCGGTCGGTGAGGATGGCGGCGCTGTTGGTCACCCGGATCAGGGTGCCGTAGGGCGTGCGGGTGCGGGTGCAGCTGATGATGCCGAAATACTGGCAGATCCAGTCGATGGGGATGAACACGGTGGCGTTGCGCACCATGGCCCGGGCGGACACCGGCACGCCGTTCAGGTCCTGGGCGGTGTTGTTCTGGATGTCGAAGGTCACCCCCCGCTGGCCGTCGGTGACCAGCACGGTCCGCCGGGTGGTGCTGTACAAAGCGCTCACCCCCAGGTTGATGCCGTTGACCTGGTTGGACAGCATGGTATAGGGCACATACAGCACCCCGCCCACCGTGCGGGGCATGTTCTCGGCGGTGGTGTCCAGCACCCGCTCGTTCACCGCCATCAGGTTCACGCCGCCCACCGCGCCGAAGGCGGGGACCAGCGCCGCCGCCAGCAGCACCAGCGCCAGCGCCGCCGCGGCCAGTCCTTTTTTCCAACCCCTCATGTCCATCCCTCCCGCCGTCCGCTCCTCAGCCCTTCTCCAGCCACCTTCTGGCCATGTCCAAAGCGTGGTTGGCCGCCAGGGTGCGGATGCGGTCCCGCCGGGCCCCGGGGGCGGCCAGATCCAGCTTTTTCACCCACGTCCCGTCGGGGGCGGCCAGGGCGGTGTACACCAGCCCCACCGGGTTGCCCCGCTCGTCGGGGTCGGGCCCCGCCACCCCGGTGACCGCCACCGCCAGATCGCACCCCAGGGCCTTTTTCGCCCCCAGGGCCATCTCCTCGGCCACCTCGGCGCACACCGCGCCCTTCTCGTCCAGCAGGGCCTGGTCCACCCCCAGCACCCCCGCCTTCACCTCGCAGTGGTAGCTCACCACCCCGCCCTTGAACACGCAGGCCGAGCCGGGGATATCGGTGAGCCGCTTGGCGATGAGCCCGCCGGTGCAGCTCTCCGCCGTGCCCAGGGTGAGCCCCCGCGCCCTGGCCAGCTCCAGCACCACCTGCTCCAGGCCGGACACGTCCGCGCCGTATACCAGATCGCCCAGCACCGAGCGCACCTCCGCCTCCACCGGGGCGATGAGGGCGTCCGCCGCCTGGGCGGTGTCCGCCTTGGCGGTGATCCGCAGCTCCACCTCCCCCTCCTTGGCGTAGGGGGCCAGGGTGGGGTTGGTCAGCTGGTTCATCCGGTCCCGGAAGATGGCCTCCACGCCCGACTCGGTGGAGCCGAACACCCGCAGGGTCCGGGAGCGGATGACCCCCTCGCTCAGGCGGGCCAGCCAGGGCGCCGCCCGCTCCTTGAACATGGGCAGGCACTCCCGGGGCGGGCCGGGGAGCATCACCACATAGGCGCCGCCGGACTGGAAGGCGCAGCCCGGGGCGGTGCCCCAGGCGTTGTCCAGGATGGAGCAGTCCTCGGGCAGGTAGGCCTGGGACAGGTTGTTTTCCGTCATCTCCCGGCCCATGCGCTTGAAATAGGCCTCGATCGCCTGGGCGCACTCGGGGTGGAACACCAGCTTTTTGCCGAAGCACTCCGCCAGGGTCTGCTTGGTCAGATCGTCGCAGGTGGGGCCCAGCCCCCCGGTGGTGACGATCACGTCCGCCCGCTTCCGGGCCTGGTCCACCGCCGCCTTCAGCCGCCCCGGGTTGTCCCCCACCACCGAGTGGTACAGCACGTTGAGCCCCAGGCCGGACAGCTCCCGGCTCAGGGCCTGGGCGTTGGAGTTGACGATATTGCCCAGCAGCAGCTCGGTGCCCACGCACAAGATCTCTACCGTATGGCTCATTTCCCAGCCTCCTTATCCATTCTGCTCTCCATTCTAGCCCCCGGCCCCGGTCCTGTCAATGAAAAGGCTGGGAACTTTTTGTAAAATATCTTCCCGTCTTTCCCCGACCTTTTGTCCGGCTTTCCGAATCTATTTCTCCCGATCGCGCATATGAAAAAACTCTCTTGCATTTCACCGCGCTAAAGGATATAATATAGACAGTCACTTCAAATACAGCGAGGTATCTCCATGTCCCCTTCCAACGCCCACAGCTTCATCTTTACCTCCGGCTGGACTCGATTTACCGTGTCCGGCTGCTTTGGCATGCGTAAGCGCGGCGTGTGAGCGAGGGGGCGGCAGGCCCCGCCTGGATCTGTAGTTTGGGAAGCTCATGGCCCGCCTATGCGCGGCCATGGGCTTTCTTCATTTGGAGAGGAGTTTTTGTTATGGTAATCGTGATGAAGCCCGGCGTCAGCCAGGAGAAGATCCAAGCCCTGGTGGCCGCCCTGGAGCGGGACCAGGGGGTCAAGGTGGGGATCACCAACGGCGTGGGCTGTTCCATCCTGGGCCTGGTGGGGGACACCGCCCACATCGACATGGGCAAGCTGACCATGAACGACGACGTGGAGCGGGTCATGCGGGTGCAGGAGCCCTATAAGAAGGCCAACCGCAAGTTCCACCCGGAGGACACGGTGGTGGATGTGTCCGGCGTGCCCATCGGCGGCGGGGACCGGTTCACCGTGATCGCCGGGCCCTGCTCGGTGGAGAGCGAGGGGCAGATCGTGGGGGTGGCCCGGGACGTGAAGGAGGCGGGGGCCTCCCTGCTCCGGGGGGGCGCGTTCAAGCCCCGCACGTCCCCCTACTCCTTCCAGGGCATGGGCACCGACGGGCTGGAGCTGCTGCTGGAGGCCAAGGCGGACACCGGCCTGCCCATCGTGTCCGAGATCATGGCCCCCCGGTACTGTGAGCTGTTCGAGGAGAAGGTGGACCTGGTGCAGATCGGCGCCCGGAACATGCAGAACTTCGACCTGCTCAAAGAGGTGGGCAGGCTGTCCAAGCCGGTGCTGCTGAAGCGGGGGCTGTCCAACACTTACGAGGAGTGGATCATGTCGGCGGAGTATATCATGGCTGCGGGCAATGAGAAGGTGATCCTCTGCGAGCGGGGGGTACGCACCTTCGAGACCTACACCCGCAACACCCTGGACCTGTCCGCCATCCCGGCCATCCGGAAGATGAGCCACCTGCCCATCGTGGTGGACCCCTCCCACGCCGCCGGGATGTACTGGATGGTGGAGCCCCTGGCCATGGCCGCGGTGGCGGTGGGGGCGGACGGCCTGATGGTGGAGGTCCACAACGACCCGCCCTGCGCCAAGTGCGACGGGGCCCAGTCCCTGACGCCGGAGAAGTTCCGGCACCTGATGGGCAGGCTGGACCCCCTCATCGGGCTCATGGGAAAGAAGCTGGTGTAAGCCCTCACAGCTTCTCCAGACAGGCGTCCGCAATTTGGATCCCCAGCCGTAGGCCCTGATAGAATGACCACAGCCCATGGGCCCGGACAGGGTCGTTTCGTAGATAGTCGGGCCAGTATTCTGGTAATAGCCCTGGCACAAAATACGAGTACAGACTTTCTACCATCATGGGGATGTTTGGTTCCATGGCTTACTCCTCCAGACGTGAAAATTTTTCTACATCCCCATTATAGTGAATTATCTTCTACTTGTCAAGAGGGAAAGGGACTTTTATGACTACATTTGCGGAACGGTTGAAACAACTCAGGGGCGGACAAAACCTTTCCCAGGACGCGCTTGGAAAGGCAATGGGGATTTCCCGCTATGCCGTCTACACCTATGAAAACGGGAAAGCCTTTCCAACGGTAGAGGGCTTGCTTTCCTTGGCCGAGTATTTTGATGTGTCCACGGACTATCTGCTGGGCCGCACCGAGGTGCAGGAAGGGGGTAGCTTCATGTTTTCAGAACGGATCCGCCTCCTGCGGGAGGAACAGCATTTGACACAGGCCGACGTGGCCCGCGCGGTAGGCTTGTCTACGCGCGGATACCAAGACCTGGAGCTGGGCTCGACTCCTCGGGGCGACACCCTGCTGGCGATCGGGAACTTCTACCAGGTCTCGCTGGACTGGCTCATGGAGCGCACAGACGTGCGTGAGGTGGCCCATTCCATCCCAAAAGGAGATACGCCATGAAAACCCTCACCGTGGCCCTTCCGGGCCGGGAGTACGACATCTTGATCCAGCGGGGCCTGCTCTCCCAGGCGGGGGAGCGGACCCGGGCCCTCCTGCCCAACGCCCGGAAGCTGGCGGTGGTCACCGACACCAACGTCCACCCCCTCTACTACGACCGGGTCAAGGCCGGTCTGCGATCGGCCGGATTCCAGGTGGGGCTGTTCGTCATCCCCGCCGGGGAGAAGAGCAAGGACTCCGCCCACCTGGTGGAGCTGTGGGAATACCTGATGCGCTTCGGCCTCACCCGCACCGACGCCGTGGCGGCCCTGGGGGGCGGCGTGGTGGGGGACCTGGCGGGCTTCGCCGCCGCCACCATCCTCCGGGGGGTGCCTTTTATCCAGATCCCCACCACCCTGCTCTCCCAGGTGGACTCCTCCGTGGGGGGCAAGGTGGCCGTGGACCTGGAGGCGGGCAAAAACCTGGCCGGGGCCTTCTACCAGCCCAAGCTGGTGCTCATGGACCCGGACACCCTGGACACGCTGGACGGCGATACCTTCGCCGGCGGCATGGCGGAGGTGGTCAAGTACGGCTGTATTTGGGACGCCCGCTTCTTCGACCTCCTGGCGGCCCGGCCCGCCCGGGAAGCGCTCACCACAGATATCGAACACATCCTGTATACCTGCTGTGATATAAAACGCAAGGTGGTCATGGAGGACGAGCTGGACACCGGCCTGCGGATGATCTTGAACTTCGGCCACACCCTGGGCCACGCCTACGAGCTGGCGGGGCATTATACCCAGTGGACCCACGGCCAGGCGGTGGCGGCGGGCATGTGCGCCGCGGCCAGGCTGGGGGTCAAGCTGGGCGTCACGCCCCCGGACCTGCCCGGGCGCATTTCGGACGTCTGCGCCGCCCTGGGCCTGCCCACCTCCATCCCCTGCTCCATGGAGGACTACGCCGCCGCCATCGGCCTGGACAAAAAGAGCGCCGGGGCGGACATCACCCTGATCCTGCTGGACAAAATGGGCCGCGCCGTCCCCCATAAAATGCCCCGGGGGGACCTGCTTGCCCTGTTGGAGGAAACGCTATGAACATCACCATCACTCCCGCGAAATTATCCGGGACCGTCACCCCGCCGCCCTCCAAATCCCAGGCCCACCGCCTGCTCATCGCCGCCGCCCTGGCCCATGGGGAGAGCACGATCTCCAACGTGGCCCTCTCCCAGGACATCCGGGCCACCCTCCGGTGCCTGGAGGAGCTGGGGGCGGAGTTCACCGTGGACGGCTCCACCGTCGCCGTCCGGGGCATGGGAGCCAACGCCATGTCCCCCCTGCGGCGCCTGGCCTATCCCCGCCTGGACTGCGGGGAGAGCGGCTCCACCCTGCGCTTCCTGATCCCCATCGCTTTGGCGGTCCGGGGGGGCGGCGTGTTCACCGGCCGGGGGCGGCTCATGGACCGGCCCCTGAAGCCCTATTTCGATCTGTTTGATGCGAAGGGCATCTTCTACGAGCAAAAGGACGGCGTGCTCACCGTCGCCGGGGCCCTCCCGCCGGGGGAGCACCGCCTTCCAGGGGATGTGTCCTCCCAGTTTTTCAGCGGCCTGCTCTTCGCCCTGCCCCTGCTCGGCAGCCCGTCGGTGCTCATCCCCACCACCCCCCTGGAGAGCGAGGGGTATATCCAGATGACCCTCCAGGCCATGGCCCATTTCGGGGTGGAGTTTCCCGTCTCCATGTCCCTGCCCCCCCAGTACTACCCCCAGGGGAACCAGACCTACCGGGCGGCCAGCGCCGTCGTGGAAGCCGACTGGTCCCAGGCGGCGTTCTGGTTTGCCGCCGGACGCTTGGGAAATCCGGTGACAGCCGCCGGGCTGGACCCCTATTCCTCCCAGTGGGACCGGGCGGTCGCGGACCAGACGCTCCAGCTGAGCGGACCGGGGGACGTGGAGCTGGACGTATCCAACTGCCCCGACCTGGCACCTCCCCTGGCGGCCATGGCAGCCCTTCGGGCGGGGGAGACCACCCACCTTGCCAACGCCGCCCGCCTGCGCCTGAAGGAGAGCGACCGGCTGGCCTCCATCGCGGCGGTGCTGTCCGCCCTGGGGGCCGACGTGGAGGAGGGCCCCGACTTCCTGAAGATCCGGGGAAAAAGGGAATTGACAGGCGGTGTAAAGGTGGACCCCTTCAACGACCACCGGATCGCCATGATGGCCGCCATCGCCGCCACAAGATGCGTAAAGCCCGTCACCATCACAGGGGCGGAGTGCGTAGCCAAGTCCTACCCCGATTTCTGGGATGAGTACGAGAGATTGGGCGGGAAAATCGAGAAGAGCGAGTGAGATCTGATGGATACGATCAAATTGGTCCTCCCTGCGGAGGAATTTCTGGGCCAGGCCTGGGACTACCGCCGGGAGTGCGAGGCGGCGGACAGCGATATGGACGGCTGCGGCCCCATCGACACCAGCGAGAGCGCCCGGCAGTGGCTGGCGGATACTCGGGCCTACGCCGATCCCGCCACCGTGCCGGAGGGCAAGGTACAGGCCACCCAGTTTTTGGGCATCCGGGAGTCGGACGGAAAGCTGGTGGGTATGCTCCAGGTGCGGCACTACTTCAACGAGTACCTGGAGAAGTACGCCGGGCACATCGGCTACTCTGTCCGGCCAAGCGAGCGCCGGAAGGGGTACGCCAAGGAGATGCTCCGCCTGGCCCTGCCCTACTGTAAAAGCATCGGCCTTGACCGGGTGCTCATCGCCTGCGAGCCGGACAACCCCGCCAGCCGCCGCACCATTCTCGCCAACGGCGGCGTGTACGAGTCCACCGTCCACGAGCCGGAGGAGGACATCGACCTGGAGCGCTACTGGATCGCGCTATGACTGGATACAAGGAGTTATAAAGCTATGAGATATTCCATTTTCGGCGAGTCCCACGGCCCTGCCGTCGGCGTGGTGCTGGAGGGCGTCCCCCCCGGGCTGGTGCTGGACCTGGAGGCCGTCCGCTTCGACCTCAGCCGCCGCGCCCCGGGCAAAAGCCCTCTGTCCACCGCCCGGAAGGAGGCGGATGAGCCTCAGATCCTCTCCGGGGTGTTCGAGGGCCGCACCACCGGGGCCCCCCTGTGCGCCGTCATCGAAAATACGGACACCCGCTCCGGGGACTATGCGCGCACAAAGGACCTGGCCCGCCCCGGCCACGCCGACTACCCCGCCCATGTGCGCTACCAGGGCTTCAACGACTACCGGGGGGGCGGGCACTTCTCCGGGCGGCTCACCGCGCCGCTGGTGTTCGCCGGCGGCGTGGCCAAGCAGATCCTGGCCCAGCGGGGCGTCTGCGTGGGCGCCCACATCTCCACCGTCTACGGCGTCAACGACGAGCCCCTGGAGGACTGGGAGTCCCTGCGCGCCTGCGCCGCCAAGGACTTCCCCGTGCTGGACGACGAGAAGGGCGCGGAGATGCGGGACGCTATTTTGGAGGCGAAAAACGACCAGGACTCGGTGGGCGGGGCCATCGAGTGCGGGGTGTTCGGCCTGCCCGCCGGGCTGGGGGAGCCCGACTTCGGCCGGAACGCCGAGGGGATCTTCGCCCAGCACCTGTTCGCCGTCCCGGCGGTGAAGGGGGTGTCCTTCGGGGCGGGGGCCGCCTTCGCCCTCATGCGGGGCTCCGAGGCCAACGACCCGCTGTACGTGGACGGCGACGGCTCGGTGAAGGCGGAGCAGAACTGCGCCGGAGGGATCAACGGCGGCATCACCAACGGGATGCCCCTGGTGTTCGAGGTCACCCTGCGGCCCACCCCCTCCATCGCCCGGCGGCAGTTCACCGTGGACCTGGCCAAGGGGGAGAACGCCGTGCTGGAGCTCACCGGCCGCCACGACCCCTGCGTGGTCCACCGGGCGGTGCCGGCGATCGAGGCGGCGGCGGCCTTGGCAGCTTGCGAGCTGCTAAAGATCTGAATACTGCGAGGGATTCGATATGGATCTGAAAACATTACGTCAAACCGACGAACATGCCGTCATCCTCCCCGGCGCCGCGGTGGTGGGGGACGTGACATTGGGTCCCGACTGCTCGGTGTGGTTCAACGCCGTCCTCCGGGGGGACGGCGGGCCCATCTCGGCGGGATGCGGCTGCAATTTCCAGGACTGCTGCGTCCTCCACTCGGACAAGGGCCCCACCACCCTGGGGGACTGGGTGTCCGTGGGCCACGGGGCCATCGTCCACGGCGCCCGCGTGGGGGACAACACCATCATCGGCATGGGGGCCATCCTGCTGGACTTCGCCAAGATCGGGAAAAACTGCCTGGTGGGGGCGGGCTCGGTGGTGACGGGCAAAATGGACGCCCCCGACGGCTCCCTGGTCCTGGGCGACCCGGCCCGGGTGGTCCGGCCCCTCACCCAGGCGGAGATCGCCGGGCTGAGGGCCAACGCCGAACATTACGCCGAATTGAAGGAGAGATACCGCTGATGGACGAGCTGCAAGATCTGCGCCGGGACATCGACGCCATCGACCGGGAGCTGGTGGAGCTGTTCCGCCGCCGGATGGACGTGACGGCCCGGGTGGGGGCGTACAAACGCTCCCGGGGCGTCCCGGTGCTGGACCAGGAACGGGAGCGCCAGGTGCTCCAAAACAAGGGGGAGCTGGCCGGGGAGGCGCTGCGCCCCGCCGTCATCACCCTGTACCAGACCATCATGGCCCTGTCCCGGCGGCAGCAGCGGGACCTGATGGGCCAGGGGGCGGACAACCCCGGCGTCCTGCGCTGGCGGGAGGCCCAAGACAGCGCCCGCCGGCCCGTGGCCGCCCCCCGGGTGGTCTACCAGGGGGAGCCGGGGGCCTACAGCGAGCAGGCCGCCCTGGATCTCTTCGGGGAGCGCGCCGGGACCGCCGGGCTGGAGCAGTTCGAGGACTGCTTCCTGGCCCTGCGGGAGGGGCGGGCGGACTACGCCGTGCTCCCCATCGAGAACAGCTCCACCGGGGCCATCCGGCAGATCTACGACCTGCTCACCCAGTACGAGTGCTATGTGGTGGGGGAGACCGCGGTGAAGGTGGAGCACTGCCTCATGGCCCTGCCCGGGGCCGGCCTGGACTCCATCACCCACGTCTACTCCCACGAGCAGGGGCTGTTCCAGTGCGAGCGGTATCTCAACACCCACCCGGACTGGAAGCAGGTGCCCCAGGCGGACACCGCCGGGTCGGCCAAAATGGTGGCGGACAGCGGGGATCTCACCAAGGCGGCCATCTGCTCGGCCCGGGCGGCCCAGCTCTACGGGTTGGACATTTTGGCCCGGGGCATCAACCACAACGCCCACAACACCACCCGCTTCGTGGTGGTGTCGCCCAAGCTGGAGCTGCGCCCCGGCGCGGACAAGATCAGCACCTTGTTCGTCCTGCCCCACCAGGCGGGCTCCCTCCACGAGGTGCTCACCGTGTTCGCGGTCCACGGGCTGAACATGGTGAAGCTGGAGTCCCGGCCCCTGCCCGGCCGGAGCTGGCAGTACATGTTCTTCCTGGAGTTCACCGGGGCCCCCGGCGACCCCGCCGTCGGCGACGCCCTCCACGAGCTGGCCCAGACCACCGGGGAGTTCCGGGTGCTGGGGTGGTTCCCGTCCAACCTGGAATAAGGCCATCGGGCCTTCGGTGCGGCTGTGTCCGGCGCGTGGGGCGTTCGGCGCCGGTGCTTCTATTTGCGCTGCCGCCGGTGTTCCGATCAGGTAACGTTGAGCCGCTTATATTCTGCGCCTGAGTTGATGTTGGGAGGGAAACGTTTATGCCTGAGAATATTGTCCTGATCGGCATGATGGGCTGCGGCAAGACCACCGTGGGCGGTCTGCTGGCCCGGCGGCTGGGCCGGGAGCTGGCGGACACCGACCTGCTCATCGAGGCGCGGACAGGCCGCTCCATCCCCGACCTCTTCGCCCGGGAGGGCGAGGAGTGGTTCCGCGCTTTGGAGCTGGAGCTGTGCCGGGAGCTGGCCGGGCGGGAGGGACTGATCGTGGCCTGCGGCGGGGGCCTGCCCCTCCGGGACGGGGCCATTTCCACCCTGAAGGAGAACGGCCTGGTGTTCTGGCTGGACCGGGACCCGGGGGAGACCTATGACGGGCTGGATGTGTCCGGCCGTCCCCTGGCCCAGGGGGGGCGGGAGGACTTCCTGCGGCGCTATCGGGACCGGGCCCCCGTCTACCGGCGCTGGGCGGACCACACCGTCCGGGCCAAGAGTCCCCAGATTGCCGCCGCCCTGATCGACGCCATTTGTTCGGAGGTGTGAGTCATGAGATTTCTGATCGTCAACGGCCCCAACCTGAACCTGCTGGGCAAGCGGGAGCCGGGCATCTACGGAGACCAGAGCTACGAGGCCCTGTGCGCCCTCATCCGGGGCCACGCCGCCGCCCGGGGCTCCACGGCGGACTGCTTCCAGTCCAACCACGAGGGGGCCATCATCGACGCCATCCACGCCGCCGACGGCGTGTACGACGCCATCATCATCAACCCCGGGGCCTACACCCACTACAGCTACGCCATCCTGGACGCGCTGAAGGCGGTGGACGTGCCCGCCTACGAGGTGCACATCAGCCACATCGACCAGCGGGAGCCCTTCCGGGCCGTCTCCGTCACCGCCCCCGCCTGCGTGGGCCAGCTCTACGGCCACGGCTTCGACGGCTACCTGATGGCCATGGACCATTTCCTGGAGGACGGGCGATGAGGCTCCAGGTGATCGGCGACCCGGTGCTCCACTCCAAGTCCCCCCTCCTCCACGCCGCCATGCTGGCGGAGCTGGGGCTGGACGTGCCCTATGCCCCCCGGGTGGTCCGCCGGGGGGAGCTGCCCCAATACCTGGCCTGGGCCAGGGAGAACGGGATCACCGGCTTCAACGCCACCATGCCCCACAAGGAGGACCTGCTCCCCCTGCTGGACGAGATCGACCCCGCCGCCCGGGCCGTGGGGGCGGTGAACACCGTCTGCCTCCGGGACGGCAGATGGGTGGGCTTCAACACCGACGGTGGCGGGGCGGTGTACGCCCTGCGGGACGGCCTGGGGCTGGAAGCGGCGGGCCTCACCGCCGTCCTGCTGGGGGCGGGGGGCGCGGCCAGAGCCGTTGCCCTGGCCCTGTCCGCCGCTGGGGCGGAGCGGGTCTTTGTCTGCAACCGCACCCCGGAGCGGGCCCGGGCCCTGTGCGCCCAGGACCCTTTGGGGCGGCTGTCCCCCGCCGCCTTCGACCCAGCTACCCTGTCCGATCTGGCCGGGCGCTCCCAGCTCCTGGTCAACTGCACCAACCTGGGCATGGAGGGCTGCGGCCACTTCCAGGACTTCTCCTTCCTGGGCGCCCTGCCCCCGGACGCCGGGGTGTTCGACCTGATCTACCACCCGGCGGAGACCGAGCTGCTCTCCCAGGCCAAACGCCGGGGGCTGCGGACGCTGAACGGCCTGCCCATGCTGGTGGGCCAGGCGGTGCTGGCTTTGGAGCACTTCCTGGACCGGCCCTTGGACCGGAAGGCCATGGCCGCGGCGGCTGCGGACGCCCTGCGCAGGGAGGGGACATGAGAAGAGCACGCAAGATCCTCGCGGCCATTGGCGGGAGCCTCGCGCTGCTGCTGGCCGTATGCGCGCTCGATCACCAGATCCAGCTCAAGCGGGAGGAGCCGCTGTTCTCCCCCTTCACCAAGATGGTCACGGTGGATGGCGCGCAGATGAGCGTTTATACAGAGGGCCGGGGAGAACATACCCTGGTATTCATGCCGGGCAGCGGCACCTGTTCCCCAGCCCTGGACTTCAAGGCCCTGTATTCTCAGCTCACCGGTACGTATCAGATCGCGGTGGTGGAACGGTTTGGCTACGGGTTCAGCGACAGGACGAATAAGAGCCGGGATATCCGCACCCTGCTGGAAAACACCCGGACCGCCCTGGCCCAGGCGGAGCTGGAACCACCCTATGTCCTGTGCCCCCACTCCATGTCCGGGCTGGAGGCGGTGTACTGGGCGCAGCAGTACCCGGATGAGGTGCAGGCCATCATCGGCCTGGATATGTCCACCCCCGCGGCCTATGAGAAAATGACGATCAGCGCGCCCCTGCTGCGTCTGCTGCAATTTGGCGGGGCGGTCGGCCTGACCCGGTTCATCCCCGGCCTTTCGGACAGCGCCGCCATCCAGAGCGGGGCGTTGTCCGAGGACGAACAGGACGTCTACCGCGCCATATTTTACCGCCGCACCATGACCGGCGACATGGTAAATGAGGCCCTGTGTGTCAAGGATAACGCCAGGGCCGTGGCCGGAGGCGGGATGCCGCAGGTCCCTTTTCTGCTGTTCTGCTCCGACGGAAGCGGCGGCACCGGGTTTTCCAAGGAAGATTGGCGGGCCATTCAGGCCGGATTTGCGGCAGAATGCTGGGACGCGCAGCTCATCGAGCTGGACTGCGGCCACTATATCCACGATTTCGAATATGAACGGATCGCAGCGGAAATAAAAGCTTTCCTAAGCAGATAAGGAGACGGCCATGGAGATTTCAGCCAACGCCAAGATCAACCTCACCCTGGACATCCTCCGCCGCCGGGAGGACGGCTACCACGAGCTGCAAATGGTGATGCAGGCCGTCTCCCTGGCGGACCAGCTCACCGTCGTCCCCGCCCGGGGGCCGGAGGGGACGGCGTCGGCCGACCTCCATTTCCTGCCCACCGGGGGGAAGAACCTGGCCCAGATGGCCGCCGCCGCCTTCCGCGCCGCCACCGGGCTGGGGGGGCAGGTGGACGTGACCATCCAAAAGCGGGTGCCGGTGTGCGCCGGGCTGGCCGGGGGGAGCGCCGACGCCGCCGCCGTCCTCCGGGCCATGGACGAGCTCACCGGGGCGGGGCTGTCCCCGGTGGAGCTGGCCAAGATCGGGGAGGGGGTGGGCTCCGACGTGCCCTTCTGCGTGCTGGGGGGCACCGCCCTGGCCGAGGGCCGGGGGGAGCGCCTCACCCCCCTGCCCCCCCTGCCCCCCTGCCACATCACGATCTGCAAGCCCCCCTTCTCCATCTCCACCCCCCAGCTCTTCTCCCGGGTGAACGTGCGCAAGATCGTCCGCCGCCCCGACACCGCCGGGACCATCGCCGCCCTGGAGGCCGGGGATCTGGCCGGGGTGGCCCGGCGGATGTACAACGTGTTCGAGGACGTGCTGGAGCCCCGGCGCATGGCCGAGATCCGGGAGATCGAGTCGGCCCTCATCGACTGCGGGGCGCTGGGGGCGTCCATGTCGGGCAGCGGCCCGTCGGTGTTCGGGCTGTTCCAGGACCGGCGCCAGGCCCAGGACGCCTGTGAACGCCTCAAGAAGAGCTACCGGGACGTATTTTTGTGCCAACCGGTATGATCTGCGAAAACACCGTCCATACTGTGGCCATACGCTACATAGGACGGTGTTTTTCATGACCTCTTCCATCTCTTCCAAACTGCGGCTCTGGGAAGCCGCCCTGCTGCTGGCCTTCGGGATCGTCCTCACCGCCGGGGTGTGGGCCGGCGCCAGCGAGGCCGCCCTGGCCGACAGGGTGCTCCGCCTCCACGTGGTGGCCAACTCCGACTCCCAGGGGGACCAGGCCCGGAAGCTGCTGGTGCGGGACGCGGTGCTGGCCCGGGCGGACCAGCTCCTGGAGGGCGTGTCCGACCGCGCCGGGGCGGAGGCCGCCCTGGCCCCCCACCTGGACGAGCTGGCCCAGGCGGGGGCGGACGCCCTGGCCCGGACGGGCAACCGGGACCGGGTGTCCGTCGCCCTGGCCGACCAGTGGTTCCCCACCAAGGAATACGACGGCTTCTCCCTGCCCGCCGGGCAGTACCGGGCGCTGAAGGTGACCATCGGCGCGGGGGCGGGCCGCAACTGGTGGTGCGTGGTGTTCCCGCCCCTGTGCCTGGCCTCGGTGTCGGAGCAGAGCGTGGAGACGGCGGCCCAGGGGGCGCTGTCCCAGGACCAGGTGGCCCTGATCACCGGCCAGGACGGGGGCTATGTGCTGCGATTCCGGCTCATCGAGTGGTGGCAGGAGCTGCTGGGCGGCAGATAAACGAAAAAGGGCCCGTCTGCGCGGCAGACGGGCCCTTCTCACAGCTCCAGCTGGTAGTCGCACCGGGCCTCCACCAGAAAGGCGGAGAAATACCGCTCCTCCAGGGGGATCCACCGCTCCCGGAACACCCGGGCCTGCTCCTCCCCCTCCCGGGCCAGGAGGCGCTCCATCTGGGTCTCCGGGTCCACCGTGAGGAAGGCCCGCAGGTCGTAGTGCTCCCACAGGGCCGGATGGCAGGAATAGGACCCCTCCACCAGCACCACCGGGCCGGGCCCCACCGCCACCGGCGCCCCCAGGGCCTGGGCGCGGCAGTCGAAGGGCCGGTACACCGGGGCCTCTCCCCGCTCCAGGGGGAGCAGCACTTCCTCCAGGAAGCGCTCATGGTCCACGTTGCCGCCGGGCCGCTCCAGCCGCTGGGGGGTGCGCTGCTCCGGCCGGAGGAAGAAGTGGTCCAGATGGACCACGCTCCACCCCCGCTCCCGGGCCAGCCGGGCCGACAGGGTGGTCTTGCCCGAGGCGCACCGCCCGTCCAGGGCCACGACGGCCCGGCCCCGCCGGGCGGCCGCTCCCTCCGCCGCCCGGACCAGCAGGGGCAGGCAGACGGACCCCAGCGCCACCCGGTAGGCGGGGCGGTAGGCCCTCCGGTAGCCCTGGCTGTGGGACGCGGGGGGACAGCCCGCGCGGATGTAGGGCCCCAGGTAGTCCTCCAGGGCCTGGGCGGAGAAGCCGAAGGCCCCCTCCTCCGCCATCCGGCGCAGGAGCTCCAGCTTGCGCAGGAAGGCGTCCATCCCGCCCCGGCGCAGGGCCGCCGAGCGCCGGAAGTCCCGGTCCAGCGCCTCCAGGGGGTACTCCCCTTCGTCCACCGCCCCCAGCGCGATCCGCACCAGGCCATTGCCGATGTCCTCCGCCAGGGGGGCGGCGGGGTCCCGGGGGACGGCGGCGTGCTCCGCGCGCAGCCGCTCCAGGCTCCGCTCCGGATCCGTCACCAGGTGCCCGCCGCCAAATTCATTTTGATAGACCAGCTTCACCCCGTCCTGGGGCTCCATGGCCGGATACCTGGCCCCGTGGGCGGCCAGCACCGCCCGCAGCTCCGCTTCCACCGCCATCCCTCCCGGATCTCGTTTTCAGGCCGCGCCGCTCTGCGCCGCCCGGCCGGGGTAACGGGCCGGCACAAGCCCCGCCCGCATCAGCGCCAGCGCCAGGGCGGGCACCAGGAACAGGTGCAGGAGGATGCCCGGCAGGCCCTCCACCAGATAGGCCCCCGCCCACAGCGCCAGGGTGTAGGACTGCCCCTTGCCCAGCAGGAACAGCGTCCGGGCCGCGCCCCCCGCCACCCGGCCCACCAGCATGGCGGGCGCCATGGCGCAGTACAGGTCGGCGGCGGCGCTCCCGGTGCGGACCAGCTTCATCAGCGCCCCGCACACCAGGCCGTAGACGCACAGCTCGGGGAGCATGTGGACCAGGGCGGCCGCCGGGGGCATACCGGTGAGCAGGCTGGACAGCAGCGGCCCGGCCACGCCGCACACCGCGCCGTAGGACCAGCCGCACAGCAGCCCGCACAGCAGCACGGGGATGTGCATGGGGGAGAGCACGCTGGCCACCGGGCCCAGCATGTGGAAGGCGGGGGGGAGCGCCGCGCACAGGGCCACGCAGATGGCGCACAGGGCGATCTTCTTTACGGTTGACATGGATCTACCTCCTAAGGTGTCTCGGCCCGGCCCGGACGCGCAAAAAGGTACGCCCTTCCCCTGGGGGGAAGCGCGTACCTTCCTGGTACACAGTACGGATCGCGGGGGACGTGCCGGGGTCATGGGCGCTTCTGCGCCCCCAGGCGGCTTCATGCCGGCCGTTTTTCCCATTGTACCGGAAACCGGGGCCGCTGTCAAGGGGGCGCGTCAGGACCGGGCGGCATGATACGCCTCCGCCTCCCACAACAGGTCCGCGAAGATGTGGGCGGCATAGACCATCTCCTCGCCGGTGAGCTCCAGGGTCTCCCCCTCCACCAGGGACTCAAAGTCCTTCTTCACCACTGCCTTGTCCTCCAGGTCCACCACGAAATGGACCAGGAAGCCGTTGACGGTGCCGCTTACCACCCGCTCGTCGTTGACGTTCATCACCAGCGACACGGTGCGGCGGTCCTCGTCCCCCCACATGAAGCTGCCCTCCACCTCTTTGCCCGCCAGCCGGGGGCAGAAAAAGGCGGGGTCGGTGGTGAAGTACACGCTGCCCTTGGAGGGGGAGGTGTTGAAGCTCCACTCCATGTAGCCGTCCCCCAGCCCGCCGATGCGCACGCTGCCGGAGCCGTTCCCCGAGCCGGGGGAGTATACCGGGGTGTACCGGACGGTCTCCATGGGCGGGGACGGGATGGGCCCGTCGTAGTTGTTGTAAAAATCCTCCGCGGCCGTCATGGTCTTGGCGGCGATCCGGGCCAGGAACACCGCCTCCTGGTCCGTGATGGACGCGGGGTACATCTTCACCGGGCCGGGCAGGGTGGTTTTCCCACCGCAGAGCTCCATGGACACCACCCGCCCCTGCTCCCCGGACAGGTCCACGGTGAACTCCCACCAGCCGCAAGGCATATAGCTGCTGAGATAGACCGACATTTGGGTGGACACGGCCACCTGGGTATGGGCCTTGTCCGCCCACCAGGCGGCCACGCTGGCCCCGCCCTGCTCAAACGTGTACTCCATGGTCAGCTCCCCGCCGGGGTGGGGACCGTACAGGGCGTCCGCCCCCTCCGGGGACCAAATGGCCCGGCTCAGCTCCCGGCCGTACACCCTGCCCGCCACCCGAAGGAAGGGACCGTTGTTCGCCTGGGCCATGGTGAAAGTCAGCTCGGTCCCGCTGTCGTCGGGGGCCGGGCGGGCGTTGGCGCAGAACTCCTCCGCCCCTCGGATGCACCGGGCGAAATAGGCCGCCAGCTCCTCCACCTCCTGGTCGGACAGGTGGGGGTCGTTCTCCTTCACCCCCAGCACCTGCCGCCGGACGATCGTCTGGGGTGGGTCCGCCAAAACGGTATAGCCCAGGGTCACCGGCCCGCTCTGCGTGGAATGCAGCTCCATCCGGACGGCGTTCCGGTCCTCGCCGGTCCAATCGGCCCCCCCGTAGACCTGCCAGCCGTTGCTCAATTCCAGCTCCCCGAAGGACAGCATCCCCAGGGGGGCCAGCTCCGACCGGCCCGGCGGATGCCAGTACATGCTCCCCGCCCTGCTGCCGTGGATGACCACATAGGCGCCGTCCTCGCTGTAGGAGAAGGTCAATCCGCTGCCCGGCCCGGAAAGATCCGGCTCGGGGCTGTCCGCCGGGCCGTCGGGGTCGGTGGCCAGGGCCGCCCCCAGCGCCAGCACTCCCACGAGGGCCAGCGGCGCCACCCAGAAGGCGGGCTTTTTGTAGTTCAGGACGTTTTTGATGCGGCTCTGAAAGCCTCTGCCGCCGAAGGCCAGGGGCCCCGCCGGGAGCCTTCCCCCTTGGGACAGCCGCAGCAGGGAGGTGGAGTAGTCCGCCCGCACGTCCCGGCCCATCCGCGCCAGCACCGCCTCGTCACAGGACATCTCCATGTCCCGCCCCGCCAGGTGGAAGGCCAGCCAAACCAATGGGTCGAACCAGTGGACCGACACCGCCAGCCAGGCCAGCGCCCGGGTGACGTGGTCACACCGCCGGATGTGGGTGCGCTCGTGGAGGAGGATGTAGTCCCGCTCCTCCCCGGCCAGGCCGGAGGGCAGGTAGATCACAGGCCGGAACACCCCCAGCACAAAGGGAGAGGGGATGTGGTCGGCCAGCCGGACCCGCTTCTCCCCCTCCAGGGGGACGGACCCCACCAGCCTCCGCCGGAGACGTAGCAGAGAGAACAGGCTGTATCCCAGCAGGGCGGCGGTCCCGGCCAGCCAGATGGCGGCGGGGACGGTGCGCCAGTCGGGCACGGGGCCCAGCTGGTCAACAGCGGGGGCAAGCCCCTCCTCCAGCGAGCCGCCCACCACGGCGGGCTGTCCCTGCTGGTAGGGGTGGTCCGCCAGAAAATCGTTCACCGGCCGGTCCACAGCAGGGATGCCGGTCTGGACCCAGATCACCTGGTCCGTGCCCCCACCCCGCCCGGCGGCGGCCACCATCTGGGCGGAGGGCAGGAGGCTGAAGGCGCTGTCCAGGGCAAAGGGGCACAGCAGGCGCAGCAGCACCACCGCCCACAGGGCGTAGGAGGAGATCTTGGGCGCTCTGCGCAGGGCCAGCCGGGCCAGCAACACGAACAGGATGACGGCGGACCCGGTGAGGCTCATGCCCACCACGGTGAAAAACAGGTCCTCCATCCCGCTACCCCCTGTTCTCGTCGATCAGCCGCCGGAGCTGCTCCACCTCCTCGGCGGACAGCTTTTTCCGGCTGGTGAAGGCGGCCAGGAACTTGGGCAGGGAGCCGCCGAAGGTCTCGTCCACGAACTCCCGGCTCTGGCGCCCGGCGAACTCCTCCCGGCCGATCAGGGCCGTCACCACCCCGCCCTCGTTCTGGAACAGCCTCCGGGCGCACAGCCGCCGCAGCACGGTGTAGGTGGTGGATTTCTTCCAGGACAGCTTCTCCCCGCACAGCTCCACCAGGCGGCTGGAGGGCAGGGGCTCGTTGTCCCAGATCAGGGCGGCGAAGGCGGATTCCACCTCGCCCAATCGATACTGTGCCATGGCGATCGCTCCTTTGACAGAGTTGGTCTACTGCTTGTAGCCTACCCTTAGTTTACAGCAAGTAGACCAGCCTGTCAAGGGGGGGACCGCGTTTTTTCCAAAACGGCCGGAGGACCGCCCAACGCGGTCCTCCGGCCGTTCTCTCAAGCTCTGATCTGGAATTCCCGGCTGCGGCACACCAGCGCCTCCACGAAGGGGGTGGCCGGGGCGTCCAGGATCCGGCTGGGCGGGGCGCACTGCTGGATCTCCCCCGCCTCCAGCACCAGGGTGCGGGTGCCCAGCTTCAGCGCCTCGCCGATGTCGTGGGTGACGAAGAACACGGTGATGCCGCTGGCCTGGTGGAGGGCGAGCAGCTCGTCCTGGAGCCGTCCCCGGGTGATCTCGTCCACCGCGCCGAAGGGCTCGTCCATGAGCAGGATCTCCGGCTCCGCCGCCAGCGCCCGGGCGATGCCCACCCGCTGGCGCTGCCCCCCGGACAGGGACCGGGGATAGCGGGCGGCCAGCTGGGGGTCCAGCCCCACCCGCACCAGCAGGGTCTGGGCCTTCTCCCGGCGCTCCCGCCCTGTCCAGCCGGGCAGGCCGGAGATGGACGGGACGTAGGCAATGTTCTTCTCCACCGTCATATGGGGGAACAGCCCCACGCTCTGGATGGCGTAGCCGATGCCCCGGCGCAGGGCCACCGGGTCGGTCTGGGCCACGTCCCGCCCCTGGACCAGCACCCGGCCGGAGTCGGGAGACAGCAGGCCGTTCACCAGCCGCAGGGCGGTGGTCTTGCCGCAGCCCGACCGGCCGATGATGGTGAGGAACTCCCCGGGGGCCGCCTCCAGGGACAGGTCTTTCAGCACCATCTGCCCCCCGAAGGACTTGGACACCCCCTCGAAGCGGATGACCGGGTCAGCCATCCAGCAATCCCTTCTCAACGAGGAAGTCCCGGGCCACGTCCTTCTCGTCCAGGCCCTCCACCTCCACCTTGTAATTGAGCCCGGCCATCTCCCCGTCGGACAAAGCCCCGTCCAGCTTCAGCAGGGCCTGCTCCAGGCCGGGGAACTTCTCCAGGGCGTCCTGCCGGACCACGGTGGAGCAGAAATAATTGACCTGCAAATTTTTGTCGTCCTCCAGGGCCACCACCTTGTTGTCCGGGTCGGCCAGCTGGGCGTCGGTGGTGTAGGCGTTGGTCACGTCGATGTCACCGGAGGCCAGGGCCTGATACTTCAGCCCGATGTCGATGTCCACCACCTTGCCGAAGCTCAGGCCGTAGGCGCCGCACACCGCCGGGAAGCCGTCCGCCCGCTCCAGATAGTCCGGGTTGCCGCCGAAGGTGAGCTTGTCCGCCACGGCGGCCAGATCGCTGGTCTTTTTCAGGCCGTACTGGTCGGCCACCTCTCCCCGGACGGCCACGGTGTAGGTGTTGTTGAAGCCGTACAGCCCCACCCAAGTCATGCCGAAGTTCTCCTGATACTCTTTTTGGAGCTGGGCGAGGATCTCATCGTCGCCTACGCTCCCGGCCTCGTGTTTGAGCACCATCACCCAGCCGCTGGAGGTGTACTCCGGGTACAGGTCGAACTCCCCCTTCTCCATGGCGGGGTGGATGTTGCTGGTGCCGCCGCCGATGCCCTTGGTGATCTGGGCCTCATAGCCCGCGTCCTCCACCAGCAGGCCCAGGATCTCCCCCAGGATATACTGCTCCGTCATGGGCTTGGTGGCGATGCGCACCGTCCCGCCCGCAGGAGCGGCGGATCTCTCGGGCGGAGCGGAGGCGGCGCTTTCCCCGCCGCAGCCCGCCAGGCCCAGGGCCAAAGCGGCGGCAAAAGCCGCCGTCAGCGTTCGTTTCCACGATCTCATGTCTAAGGACTTCCTCTCTTTTTGAAATAGCGCTCCAGCGCCCCCAGGGCCAGGTCGCACAAAAAGGCCAGCAGGGCGATGAGGATGCTTCCCGCCGCCGTCATGGCCGGGTCGTAGATGGTGATGCCCCGGTAGATCGCCACCCCCAGGCCCCCCGCCCCCACGAAGGAGGCGATTCCCGCCACCGAGATGGTCATGACCACCGTGTTGCGCAGCCCCGCCAGGATCACCCCCGCCGCCATGGGCAGCTTCACCCGGAAGAGCATCTGCCGCCAGGTGCTGCCCATGCCCTTTGCCGCCTCCAGGATGTCCGGGTCCACCGAGGTGAGGCCCACATAGGTGTTGCGCACCATGGGCATGACGCCGTAGATGGTCAGGGCGATCGCGGCGGTCCTGTCCCCGATGCCGGTGAAGGGGATGAGGATGCCCAGCAGGGAGATGGCGGGGACGGTGTAAAGCACGTTGCAAAGGCCCATCACCGGAGGGGCCAGCCGGGGGCACTGGGCGATCGACACCCCCAGCAGCAGCCCCAGGGAGCCGGACATGGCGATGGCGGTGAGGGCCAGGGAGATGTGGCCCAGCAGCAGCTCCGCGAACCAGTCCCCGCGCTGGGCGTACAGCGAAACGATATTTTGGAGCAGTTCCACGGCCTCACCTCCCGAGCTTCAAAAAAACGCCGGAGCAAGCGGCAGCGAGCTTGCTCCGGCGTGGCTCAATGTGGCAAAATCGCTTTTCCCGGCCTGGCAGACCGGGGCCCCCGCAAAGCCGCCCTTTGGCTTTGTAGGGAAAGGAGGGGCAGCGAATCAAGCGCGCCCTGACTTTTGAAAAAAGTCGGGGCAAGCGATACATAGCTTGCCCCGACGTGGTGACCCAGCGGGGACTCGAACCCCGGACCTTCGCCTTAAAAGGGCGTTGCTCTACCAACTGAGCTACTGGGTCGTATGGCCCCCAACGGGGTTCCCCGCAAAGCCGCCCTCCAGGCTTTGTGGGGAGAGGAGCGGCAGCAGACCAAATGAATCGCCCAAACTGGGGCCCCCGGGCCGCCGTCCTTCAGGCGGCCTGGGGAGAGGAGGCACAGCGGAGCGGGCGAGCTTTCGCCGCAGGCGGAAGCGAGTGAGCGCAGTTCGTGCCGACGTGGCTGGGATGGCTGGACTCGAACCAGCGAATGCGGGAGTCAAAGTCCCGTGCCTTACCACTTGGCTACACCCCAATGTGGAACGTGAGGCGAGGACCGGAGCGGACGCTCCGGCCCTCAGCCACAGTATGGGGTGGGTAATGGGGCTCGAACCCACGACACCCGGAACCACAATCCGGTGCTCTGCCAGCTGAGCTATACCCACCATATGCAATTGACTGCCGGTCATGCGCCCGGAAGGGGCCCCGCGAACGCGCCCTTCCGCTTTCGTGGGGAAGGGAAGCGCAGCGGAATGAGCGAGCTTTCGGAGGCGGGGGACGCAGAGCCTGCTTCGCCGCCGTGGCACGCCTGAAGGGACTCGAACCCCTGACCCACTGCTTAGAAGGCAGTTGCTCTATCCACCTGAGCTACAGGCGCATATATGCGCCCCCAAACGGGGCCCCCGCAAAGCCGCCCATGGCTTTGTGGGGAAAGGAGAGGCAAGGAAGCAGGTGGAGCTTTCGCCGCAGGCAAAAGCGGGACCGGCGGACTTTGCCTCAACGCTGGAGCGGGTGATGGGAATCGAACCCACGCGACCAGCTTGGAAGGCTGGGATTCTACCATTGAACTACACCCGCATAGATGGGCGCATCCGCAAATGTCAGCTTCGATAGGATAGCACAAAACCCCGGCCTTGTCAATCCCCATCTGGGGAAAACTCGAAAAAACCTCACCGATCTACAGCGGCGCGTCGCAGAACGCGCAGCAGTCCACGCCCCCCGCCTGTTTCACCAGAGGGGGCAGGTAGCGCTCCGTCTGGGTGATGCACCGGGGGTTGCGGCACACCGGCCCGTGGCCGATCTCCACCGGGTCCGGGGTTTTCCGGGGCTGGTTGGCCAGGTCGGCCAGCAGGGCCATCCGGGCGAACATGCCGTAGCGGGCCTGCTGGAAGTACACCGCCCGGGGGTCGTCGTCCACGTCCACCGCGATCTCGTCCACCCGGGGCAGCGGGTGCATCACCAGCAGATCCTCCTTGGCCCGGCCCAGCTTGGACCGGGTGAGGATGTACACCCCCTTGTTGCGCTCGTATTCCAGGGGGTCGATGAACCGCTCCCGCTGGATGCGGGTCATGTACAGCACGTCCAGCTGGGGGATCACCGGCTCCAGGCCGGACACCTCCAGGAAGGGCATGTCCCGCTCCCGCATGAACTGCCGCAGGTACTCCGGGACGGCCAGGTCCCGGGGGGCGATCAGGAAGAAGCGCACGTTCCGGAACTTCTCCATGGCCTTGATCAGGGAGTGGACCGTCCGGCCGTTCTTCAGATCGCCGCACAGCCCCACGTTCAGCCCGTCCACCGCCCCCCGCAGCCGGGTGATGGTGGTCAGGTCCGCCGTGGTCTGGGTGGGGTGCATGTGCCCGCCGTCCCCGGCGTTGACCACCGGCACGTCGGAGTACAGCGACGCCGCCTTGGCCGCCCCCTCCCAGGGGGTGCGCATGACCACCACGTCGGCGTAGCCCGACACCATTTTGATCGTGTCCTTCAAGCTCTCGCCCTTGGCCGCGGAGGAGGAGTTGGGGTCGGCGAAACCGAACACCGTCCCCCCCAGCCGGAGCATGGCGGTCTGGAAGGAGAAGTTGGTCCGGGTGGACGGCTCGTAGAACAGCGACGCCATCACCTTCCCCCGGCACACGTCCAGGTGGTCCTCCGGCGCGTCCATGATGCGCTCCGCCCGCCGGTACAGCTGGTCCCACTCCTGCCGGGTCAGGTCCCCAAAATCGATGAGATGGCGCACAGCGGTCCCCTCCTTAAAAATTCGTTTTATTGTATCACATGTGGAACGGCCCGGCAACGGAAAATGTCGAGAGATCCCCGTCTTTTTCCCCCAATCCGCTGGTCAGATCCACGAAGGGTCCTTTTGCAAAAATTGTCGCGCATGGGATCGCGCCCATCCCTCCATCCTAGCAGGAGAACAAAAAAACGGGGGGATCGTATGCGCTGGCTCTGGTATTTCATCATATACAGCTTCTGCGGATTTTTGCTGGAGGTGGCCTTCGCCCGGGCCATCCGCCACCCGAAGCGGGACCGCAAGTGCCTGCTCCTGCTCCCCCTGTGCCCGGTATACGGCCTGGGGGCGTGCCTGATCCTGGCGGCGGCGCCGCTGGGCCCCGGCCCGCTGTGGGTGGCGCTGGCGGGAGGGCTGGCCGCCACCGGGGCGGAGCTGGCCCTGGGCGCGTTCTACCGCTTCGTCCTGGGGGTGGAGTTCTGGAACTACGACGGGATCCCGGGCAGTCTGGGCGGGCTGGTGTGCCCGGCGTTCTCCGCCTGCTGGACGGCGCTGGCCCTGGCGCTGGTGTACGCCGTCCACCCCCTGGTGTCCGCCCTGGCCGCCCCGATCCCGGCCTGGCTGGGCCCCCCCGCCCTCATCCTTCTGGCCTCGGACGCGCTGGTGTCCTGCGCCGCCCTGCGCCGCGCCGGCACCACCGAGGTGCTGCGGTGGTACGCCCCGGAGTGAACGCCCTCAGCAAAGCCAGCCGCCGCCGCGGCTGGCTTTTTCCGTCCTCCCCGCAATTTACGGATCGTTCACAAACTTCCCCTTGACATTTCTCCCCAGAGGAGTAAAATAATGCGCACGCTAATGATTCGCCCACGAACGAAAAGGAGGTGCCCCCCTATGGACGGATCCGCGTTTCTGCTGGACCAGCTCTTCCGGGCCCGCCACAACGCCTGCATGGCCGCACTGTCGGCCCAGGGCGCCAACGTGAGCTCCCCCCATGTGCTGGTGGAGCTGTCCAAGTATCCCGACGGCCCGGACCAGGCCCCCACCCAGAAGGAGCTGGCCGACCGGCTCCACAGTGCCCCGGCCACCATCGCCGCCTCGCTGAAGTGCCTGGAGCGCCAGGGCTACGTGGCCCGCCGCACCGACGAGAAGGACTCCCGCCGCAACCGCATCTCCATCACCCGGAAGGGCCGGGACGTGCTGGCCGCCGGACTGCGGGTCTTTCAGCAGGTGGACGACGCCATGTTTTTCGGCTTCACCCCGGCGGAGCGGGAGCAGGTGAGCCGCTTCCACCGGCGGATGCTGGACAATCTCTATCAGATCGGCGGCAGCAGGGAGTCCGGGTGCTGTCCCCTGCCCCCGCCGGACGACATTCCCTAGAAAGGACGTGTGACCCATGCTCAGACGCATCGCGTCTTACCTCAAGGGCTATGAGCGCTTCGCCGCCGCCTCCCCCCTCCTGGTCGTGCTGGAGACGGGCTGCGAGCTGGCCATCCCCCTGCTCATGGCCCGGATCATCAACCAGGGCATCTACGGGGAGAGCCTGCCCGCGATCCTCCAGTCCGGCGGCCTGATGGTGCTGGTGGCCCTCATCGCCACCTTCGCCGGGGGGGCGGCGGCGAAATGCGCCACCTCCGCCGCCCAGGGCCTGGGGGCCAACCTGCGCCGGGCCGAGTTCGACAAGATCGCCTCCTTCTCCTTTGCCGACATCGACCGGTTCTCCTCCTCCTCTTTGATCACCCGGATGACCAACGACGTGACCAACATCCAGAACACCGCCATGATCTGCCTGCGCATCCTCATCCGGGCGCTGACCATGCTGATCGCCAGCGTGGTGCTCACCCTGACCATCAGCCCCCGGCTGGCCCTGATCGTGCTGGCGGTCCTGCCCGTCATGCTGGCCGCCCTGGCGGGGCTGATGAAGCTGTGCATGCCCCTCTTCGAAAAGATGCAGAAGGCGCTGGACCACCTGAACGAGACCGTGCAGGAGGACCTCATCGCCGTGCGGGTGGTGAAGTCCTACGTCCGGGAGGACCGGGAGCGGGAGAAGTTCATGGACGCCAACGACGGCTTCACCGCCGCCGGGCTGCGGGCGGTGCTGCGCATGGTGGCCATGCAGCCCATCATGATGATCTGCATGGCCTCGGCCACCGTGCTGGCCCTCTACTTCGGCGGCAACATGGTGCTGGGGCTGGAGCTGGACGTGGGCTATCTCCAGACCGTGCTGGGCTACATCATGCAGATCCTCATGTCCATCATGTTCGTGGGCATGGCCATCCTCCAGTATACCCGGGCCCAGGCGTCCATCCACCGGGTGTTCGAGGTGCTGGACGCCCAGAGCGCCATCACCGACGGCGGCGAGGCCCGCCTGCCCGCCCCCCGGGGCCAGGTGGAGTTCCGGGACGTGTCCTTCCGCTACCAGACCGAGGGGGCGGGGGAGGACGTGCTGAAACACATCGACCTGACGGTGGAGCCCGGCCAGTTCGTGGCCATCGTGGGGGGCACCGGCACGGGCAAGTCCTCTCTGGTCAACCTGATCCCCCGGTTCTACGACGTGCACCGGGGCCAGGTGCTGGTGGACGGGCTGGACGTACGGGACTATCCCCTGGACGATCTGCGGGGCCGGATCGGCATGGTGCTGCAAAACAACGTGCTCTTCTCCGGCACCATCCGGGAGAACCTGCTGTGGGGCAATGAGAACGCCACGGAGGAGGAGCTGGTCCAGGCGGCGAAGGACGCCCAGGCCTACGACTTCATCATGTCCTTCCCCGACGGCTTCGATACCAGCCTGGACCAGGGGGGCGTCAACGTGTCCGGCGGGCAGAAGCAGCGCCTTTGCATCGCCCGGGCCATGGTGCGCCGGCCCGCCGTGCTCATTTTGGACGACTCCACCTCCGCCGTGGACTCCACCACCGAGAGCCGCATCCGGGAGTCCTTCCGGGAGAACCTGAAGGGCACCAGCGTGATCATCATCGCCCAGCGCATCAGCTCGGTGCAGCACGCGGACAAGATCGTGGTGCTGGACGAGGGCACGGTGGCCGGGGTCGGCACCCACGACGAGCTGATGGCGGCCAACCATATCTATCGGGAGATCTACGACTCCCAGCAGGAAGGAGGGGACGAACATGGCGGGACCTAAACGGCACCACGGCCCCGGCGCCCCCCGGGGGGGCTACGCCAAGCCCCAGGACCTGAGAAAGACCCTGGCCCGCACGGTGCGGTATATCGTGGACCGGCCGCTGCTGCTCATCGCGGCCCTGGTCTGCGTGGTGGCCTCCGCCCTGCTGGGCGTGGCGGCCACCTATATGCAAAAGCCCATCTTCGACCTGCTCACCCAGGCCCTGGCCGACGGCCGGGCCCAGCTGCCCGAGCTGGCCGCTGCCTGCCTCCGGCTGGCCCTGCTCTACCTGTGCGCCGCGGCCTGCTCCTACGCCCAGGCCAACCTCATGGCCCAGCTGGCCCAGAAGGGGTGCAACCGCCTGCGCCGGGACCTGTTCGACAAGCTCCAGGAGCTTCCCCTGAGCTACTTCGACGCCCACACCCACGGCGAGCTCATGAGCCGCTTCACCAACGACGCGGACAATGTCCAGACCGCCCTGGAGCAGTCTGTGATCCAGCTCATCTCCAGCGTGGTCACCTTCGTGGGGGTGGTATCCATGATGATCGCCCTGTCCCCCCTGCTGTTTTTGTGCTCCCTGGCCATGCTGGGGTGTGTGACGGCGGTGTTCACCATGTTCGGCAAGCGCAGCCGGAAGTATTTCGCCCGGCAGCAGGGCGCCCTGGGGGCGGTGAACGGCAACATCCAGGAAATGATCGAGGGGCTGAAGGTGGTCAAGGCCTTCAACCATGAGGAGCAGGCCAAGGCCCGCTTCCAGGCCCTCAACGAGGAGTATCGCTCGGCGGCCAGCCAGGCGGGGTTCTACTCCTCCGCCATCATGCCCATCGCCTCCAACCTGACCAACGTGGGCTACGCCGTCACCGCCGTGCTGGGGGCCGCCCTGGCCATGAGCACCGGGGTGAACACCGGCTTCACCCTGGGCTCCCTGGTGATCTACCTCAACTACAACCGGCAGGTGACCCAGCCCGTCAACCAGATCTCCATGCAGATGAACGCCATGCTGTCCGCCATGGCGGGGGCGGAGCGGATCTTCGCCGTGATCGACGCCCAGCCCGAGGTGGACCGGGGGAAGGTGACCCTGGTGCCGGTGGACAAGGACGCCAACGGCTCCCTGTCCAAGTTCAGCGGCCAGGGGCGGCCCCGCTCCTGGGCCTGGAAGGTGCCCCGGGACTGCGGCCTGGTCCTGGTGCCGGTATCGGTGGGCCCTGATGAGCAGCTGCTGGAATTGGGCCAGGCGGACGAGGAGGACGGGACGCTCAAGCTGCTCCCCCCCGGCCAGGACTCCAAGAGCGGCCTCTGGGTGCGCCTGGAGGAGGACGGCTCCCTCACCCCCCTCTCCCTGGAGGAGATGGCGGGCCACGGCTGGGCCTGGAAATACCCCGGCCCCGACGGACAGATGGGCCTGCACCTGATCCGGGGGGCGGTGCGCAACGTCCCCGGCGAGGAATCGTGCTACACCGAGCTGCGGGGGGCGGTGCGGCTCAGTCAGGTGGACTTCTCCTATGTGGAGGGCAAGCCGGTGCTGAAGCAGATGTCCGTCTACGCCGACCCGGGGCAGAAGATCGCCTTCGTGGGGTCCACCGGGGCGGGCAAGACCACCGTCACCAACCTGATCAACCGCTTCTATGAGATCCAGGGGGGGCTGATCACCTGCGACGGCATCGACGTGCGGGACATCCAAAAGGACTCCCTCCGCCTGAGCCAGGGGGCGGTCCTCCAGGACACCCACCTGTTCACCGGCACGGTGATGGACAACATCCGCTACGGCCGGCTGGACGCCTCCGACGAGGAGTGCGTCCGCGCCGCCAAGACCGCCAACGCCGACGGCTTCATCCGCCGCCTGCCCGAGGGCTACCAGACCCACATCACCGGGGACGGATCCAACCTGTCCCAGGGCCAGCGGCAGCTTCTGGCCATCGCCCGGGCCGCCGTCAAGGACCCGCCCATCCTAGTGCTGGACGAGGCCACCTCTTCCATCGACACCCGCACCGAGCAGTACATCCAGCGGGGTATGGACACCCTCATGGAGGGCCGGACGGTGTTCGTCATCGCCCACCGGCTGTCCACCGTGCGCAACGCCGACTGCATCGTGGTCATCGAGCACGGCGAGATCATGGAGAAGGGCAGCCACGCCCAGCTCATGGAGGAAAAGGGGCGGTACTACCAGCTCTATACGGGACAGTTTGAATTGGAGTGACAGTGCGGAGTGCTGGGTATGGGTCATCCGTGGCCCACACCCAGCACTCTATCATTATCCCTTGTTTTTTATCCAACTAACTATTGTTCTGGAAAATAATAGTTGCATATTTCTTCACATTATGATAATATTAGAAATACCTAGGCACTGTTTGAAAATTGAAATATGCCCAACGGCAAGAGATTTTTTCGCTAGGCGGAGCCAATTTGACGCAGGAATACTTGGTGCATTCCAAGGGAAATTGGTAAAGCATGGCGGAAAAAGAGCCGCCATTTGGGTATGTTGACAATTTTCAAACGAGCCCCAAAAATCTTTGAAAGGAGAGGAAAATAATGTACTAAATCATATCATCGGCATCTTAGCCTTGTTTTGGAAATCACCTCCTATTACGTTTTACATGTGCATCCATGAAATTATTGCATATATTTTTAAGGAGATGTGGTGAAAATGAAAAAAGTCATTTCACTAGTTTTAGCCATTGTAATCATTTTCTCTTTATCAATTTCCTGTTCAAGCCATTAGTGCTCCTTCTTTTGATATAACTTCAGATGTGGAAACACTAATTCCTACTCAGAATGACCAGTACAAGCTCTCGTGGTTAGACAAATTCAAGATTGCAAAATGGATAGTCCGTCTGGCTGGACAAGCATTAATTAAAGAAAGCGAGGGCAGCACAAGTTACGGCTCTGACTGGTGCGAAAAACATAGTGGTTTCCACAAATTTGGCGATGCTGCCAACGAAGTTCTAGCTTTAGAACAATTTGCCTACTTGGAAGAACAAAATTCTGGAATGTTAGCATTTGTATATACATCTTTTGGGAGCTGGACCAAAACCCTTACTCTAATAGCTGAATATCCTAACAATGGAGGTTATGTCTATGATGGAAATGGGCTATGGGGGGGGCATGTAGAACATAACCAAATCAAATCTTTCTTCCCGTCTGCTACTGACCCAAGAGGTGCGTATCAAGTTCACTTCATAGACGATAAAGAAAACACAAAATTTGATTGTTATTTAAGATGCTGGGTCTATACCCCTGATACACGCGGTACATCAGGCATGAACCTTCCGCCTGAAGATTCTTTTAAGTTAAATGGTGCAGATGTGCAATATATACCTGATCTCAACAAACAATTTATTAAGCCAAGTAACCAGTGGTTAAGTACGCGAACCTATACTCTAAACTCTAATAAACCATTGAATGCCACTCAACTGTCTAACCAATTCTACGATACAACATATGGCTTGTTTGTGAATGATTTAAGAGACTATTCCGTTGGCGATCAAATTGTATTTTCAGACCAAATCGCCGCTATTAACTATAGCGAAGAAGAAAATATGACTGAGCTAATTTTTGCATGTGACGCTGGTGACATATTTTGGCAGTTCAATGGTGATTTACGGAGTCGTTATGCAGTGGGTGACACTGTCAAATTAGTGTTGACAGTTGAGGCAGAAGCTGTTTCAGGTGACATGGTATTTGAAAATTTAGATTATATTCTTGACAATTATTCTATGCGCACCAATGGAACTTACCCAAACATCGATGATTATTTAATTATAGAATGACAAAATATAGCGTTCTAAGAAACATACTGTCCGTCGGATATTGGCTGTTAGCCGTCAAAATCTTTCTGGAAATCCACCGCTTTGTGGGATTCCACTTTGACCTCCCCATCATCGCCACTAATCTCCTGTTTGTGGCCTATCTGTTCCTCTGCCTTTTCGTGTTCGCCCCGCTGGCGGTTTTCTGCGGCAAAAAAACCGCCGACTTCATCCAGCGGCATTGGCGCTAGATCCGCTCAGACAGCAAAACGCTCCCCCGGGCCCAGGCCCGGGGGAGCTTTCTATTGATTACAGCAGGTCCTTCCTCTTCAAGATGATCCCAGCCACCGCGATGATGGCGATGGAGATGCCCAGCGGGGGCCAGAAGCTCCCGGCAAAGGGCAGCACGCCCACGTTCATGCCGTAGAAGCTGAACACGATGTTGGGCACCGTCATCAGGATGGTGACGGAGGCCAGCAGCTTCATGATCACGTTCAGGTTGTTGGAGATCACCGAGGCGAAGGCGTCCATCATCCCCGAGATGATGTCGGAGTAGATCTGGGCCATCTCGATGGCCTGGCGCACCTCGATCAGCACGTCCTCCAGCAGGTCGTGATCCTCCTCGTACAGGGTGACGATCCGCCCCCGGAGGATCTTCTCCAGGGTCACCTCGTTGGCCTTCAAGGAGGTGTTGAAGTAGACCAGGGACTTCTCCAGGTCCAGCAGCTGGATCAGCTCCTTGTTGCGCTGGGACTTGTAGAGCTGGCGCTCCATATGATTGTAGGTCTTGTCGATCTGCTTGAGGTAATTCAAATACCGCTTGGCCACCAGCAGCAGGATGTTCAGGATGAACCGGGTGCGCTGCTCGGTGCGCACGTCCCGCACCGAGCCGGCCTGGAGGTCCCGGACCACCGAGGTCTCTTTCAAACACACGGTGATGATGTGCCGGTCCGTCACGATGATCCCCATGGGCAGGGTGGAGTACACCACCCCGGTCTCATCCTGCTCCATGGCGGGGGTGTCCACGATGATCAGGGTGGAGCCGTCCTCCTTGTCGATCCGGGAGGTCTCCTCCTCGTCCAGAGCCGCCCGGAGGAAGGTGGGCTCCACCGCCAAGGTGGCGGCCACCGTTTTCAGCTCGTCCTCACTGGGGTTGATGAGGTTCACCCAGCAGCCGTCGGTGACGGAGCTGAGCTGGGTCATCCTGCCGTCCACCGTCTTGTGGATGGTCATCATAAGCGCTCACACCTTTCCCGGCGCGGCGAAGGGAGCAAAAAACGCCCCCGCCGCGGCCCATGTAAAATCGTCCCGTTGACGGCGGCGTCAACAGGCGGCAGGCGCACGGGGAGGCAGGAGGAGCTGACTCAGCGGGTGCGCCGTGTGGTCTGGATACGACTTCGACTGAATGGATCGCCTGACACGACGCGTCTCACTTCCTTTATGGGTTGGATCTCCGTATTTTACGGTTCCCTATGATTATATCCTTTTTCCGCCCTGATTGCAAGGAGAAAAATCATCCGGCTCCCAGCAGCAAGGGCTGGAGCTGCTCTCCCTTCACAGCGGCCCGGATGGCGCCGGGCACCAGAGAGAAGTCCGCCACCAGGGAGGCGGGTTTTTCCCGGCAGTCGTCCTGGCCGAAGGGGACGAAAAATACGTGCCTGCGGTTGAGCATCATCCCCAGGTTGGGGGCGGACCCGGACAGGCCGTCGTTGGTGGCCAGGGCCAGCACCAGGGGCCGCCCGTTGCGCAGGTGGGCCTTGGCGGCCATGGTGACGGCGGTGTCCGTCACCCCGTGGGCCAGCTTGGCCAGGGTGTTGCCGGTGCAGGGACAGATCGCCAGCACGTCCAGCAGCCCCTTGGGGCCGATGGGCTCCGCCCCGGCCACGGTGGAGACCACCCGCCGCGCGCAGATCCGCTCCATCTCCCGCATGAAGTCGTGGGCCGCGCCGAAGCGGGTGTCGGTGGACGCCACCATTTCGGACACGATGGGGGTCACCGGCCCGAACCGGGCGGCGGTCTGTTCCAGGGCGGCCAGCGCCTTGGACATGGTGCAGAAGGATCCGCAGAAGGCGAAGCCCACGCGCAAGTCTTTATCGTTCACAGGTCCGATCCCTCCATGATATGATAGATGGTGTCTTTGATGTACCGCCCCGAGGTGACGGGGGCCACCTTCCCCGGCAGGGACAGCGCCCAGATCACCCGCACCCCCAGGGCGGCGGCGGCGTCCATGTCCACCCCGCCGGGCCGGGACGCCAGGTCGATCACCAGCGCCCGCTCCTTGAGGGCGGCCAGCTCCTCCACCCCCAGCACCGGGGCGGGCACCGTGTTGAACACCAGGTCGTAGCTGCACAGCCAGTCGGGGAGATGGTCCAGCCCCTCGCTGCCCAGGCCCATGCTCTCGGCGGCGGCGCGCTGCTCATACCGCCGGGCGGACACCCACACCCGGGCCCCCAGCCCCCGCAGCCGGGGGGCCAGCGCCCGGCCCAGCCGCCCAAAGCCCACCACCAGCACCCGGGCGTCGTGGAGGGTGATGGGCAGTTCCTCCATGGCGATCTGGATGGCTCCTTCGGCGGTGGGCACCGCATTCATCACCGCCAGCTCCTCCCGGGCGAAGTAGTCCCGGAGGACCAGCCCCCGCTCCGCCGCCATCCGCTCCAGCTCCTCCCCCGCCATCCCGGCGCACACCAGCTGGCCGGGGCGCAGGGCGTCCAGGATCTCGGCCAGCTCGTGCCCTCCCGCCGCCAGGGGGGCGTTGAGCCGTCCGTCCGGCCCCACCGCGGGCAGGGGGAGCACCACGCAGTCCGCCCGGTCCGCCCCCGCCATGGACGGCTCGCAGGCCGTCCCCTCTCCCTGCTCCAAAGCATAGGTATGTACCGCGTGGCCGTCGTCGGCCAGCAGCTCGGCCAGCGCCGCCTGCCGGGGGTCGCCCCCCGCCACCCAAATGTTTTTCGCCCGCAGCATGAAATTCCTCCTGTCCGGCCTTTCGGGCCTTGTTCGTCATCATCCCAGTGTATTCCCCCCTGGCCGGCGGGGTGACATCCATACCCGCATGAAAATTTTTCGCAAAACGGGGCATACTGTTCCCATCACTGCATTGGAGGGAACGACCATGCAAAACGCTTACCAAAACTATCACAAGGGCAATGTGGACTTCATGAAGAGCCAGACCCGGGAAAATCTGATGCGCTCCTTCGCCGGGGAGAGCCAGGCCCGCAACCGCTACACCATCGCCGCCGAAGCCGCCCGAAAGGAGCAGCTGGAGTCGGTGGCCCGGGTATTCGAGTTCACCGCCGACCAGGAGCGGGCCCACGCCAAGGTGTTCTACGACCTGCTGCTGCCCTCCGCCGGGCAGAACATCGCCATCGACGGCAACTACCCCATCGACCTGTCGGACAAGACCCTGGACCTGCTCAAGGCCGCCCGCCACAACGAGTACCAGGAGTTCGAACACGACTACGCCGAATTCGCCAAGACCGCCCACAGCGAGGGCTTCGACCTGATCGGCGGGCAGTTCGAGCTGATCGCCCAGATCGAGAAGGTCCACGGCGACCGCTTCGGCGCCCTGGCCGACTGGCTGGAGCAGGGCGGGCTGTTCACCGAGAAGCAGGAGACCGCCTGGATGTGCCTCAACTGCGGGGAGATCGTCAAGTCCACCATCGCCCCCCAGGTCTGCCCCGTCTGCCGCCACGGCCAGGGCTGGTACGTCCGGCTGGACTGGGCCCCCTTCACCGGGACGGGCTTCGCCCGCTGAGGACCTGTCCCGCCGGGACACAGGACCCGCCAAACGCCCCGCGGACCGGACGCGCTCCGGCCCGCGGGGCGTTTTTTATGGAAAGGCTTGAAATCCGGACGGACTCATTGTATAATATACACAAAGAAGCGGAGGGGATGCGCCATGACTGCCATCTACGGCGCCGCCGGGACGGACGGGCGGCGGCTGGCCTGGCCGCTGCTGGAGGCGGCGGTCAGGCTCCACTGGGGCTGGCCCTTCCTGCCCCCGGTGGACCGCTCCCCCCGGGGCAAGCCCCTCTTTCCAGGGCGGGAGGACCGGTGGTTCTCCCTGTCCCACAGCGGCGGGCTGGCCCTGTGCGCCCTGTCCGCCGCCTCCGTGGGGGTGGATATCGAGGTGGTCCGTCCCCGGCGGGCGCGCCTGCCCCAGCGGCTGCTCAGCCGGGAGGAGCTGGCCCGGTACGACGGCACCTGGGAGGACTTTTACCGCCTCTGGACCTTGAAGGAGAGCTGGTGCAAGCGGGAGGACGCGCCCCTGTATCCGCCCCAGCGGGCGGCCGTCCCTTCGGACTGTCCGTGCAAAAGCTACGCCGGGGCGGGCTGGCGGGGGGCGGTGTGCTGTCACGGCGCGCCCCCGGAGGATATCATCTGGCTGGAAGTCAGCTGTGAGAAGGAGGGTCCCATATGAGCAAACAGATCGTCACCATCAGCCGGGAGTTCGGTTCCGGCGGCCGGTCCGTGGGCCGCCGGGTGGCCGAGCTGCTGGACGTGCCCTACTACGACAAGGAGCTGGTGAAGCAGGTGGCAGTGGAGACCGGCTTCGATGAGAAGTTCATCGAGCAGGAGGGGGAGTACGCCTCTCCCTGGCAGTCCCTGCTGTCCTACGCCTTCGCCGGGGGCGGCAGCGGCCCCCGGCAGCACATGAACGGCCTGTCCACCGCCGACTTTCTCTGGGTCATCCAGTGCCGGGTGATCCTGGAACTGGCGGACAAGGGGCCCTGCGTCATCGTGGGGCGCTGCGCCGACTACATCCTGCGGGAGCGCGCCGATGTGCTCAACGTGTTCATCCACGCCCCCATCCCCCACCGGGCGGACCGGGTGGTGCGGCTGTACGGCGAGTCCGACTTGGCCCCCGAGAAGCGGCTGGAGGAGAAGGATAAGCGCCGCCGGGCCTATTACAAGCACTACGCCGACCGGGAGTGGGGGATGAGCCAGAACTACCACCTCTCCCTGGACGCCAGCCTGGTGGGCATCGAGCGCTGCGCCCAGATGATCCTGGACGTGGCCCGCGACCCCGGCCAGGGCCAGTGACAAAGCTTTTCTCGCCTTGTTTGGGCGGGCTCTTCGGAGCCCGCCCGTTTCTTTTGCCCGCCCCGGTTATGAGAGGATGGCTCATCCTCTGCACCTCCTTCGAAAAGTTGCGAAAAAACGGCAAAATAACACAAGGAGGAAACAATCCAATGAGAAACTTGAAGAAGTTCCTCGCGCTGGTCATGGCGATGGTCATGGCGTTCAGCCTCATGCTGTCCGCCAGCGCCGCCAACCCCGTCAAGACCTTCGGCGACGCCGACCAGATCACGGAAGCGTTCGTTGAGGCCGCCGACGTGCTGACCGGCATGAAGGTCTTCCAGGGCGACGAGGGCGGCTTCCGCCCCGGCGACAACATCACCCGCGCCGAGGTGGCGGCCCTGATCTACCGCCTGGCCACCGGCGACACCGGCACCGAGAAGATGGACCTGTACACCACCACTCATCCGTTCACCGACGTGGGCGCTGACGACTGGTTCGCGGGTTACGTCGGCTACTGCTGGAACGCGGGCTACATCAAGGGCACCACCGCCACCACCTTCAACCCCTATGACTCCGTCACCGGGTATGAGACGCTGGCCATGATCCTGCGCGCCATGGGCTACGACAAGAACAACGAGTTCACCGGCGCCCAGTGGATCGTGAACGTGTCCGCCACCGCCACCCAGCGGGGCCTGCTGGACGACGTCAAGACCACCCACTACGGCAACACCCTGCACCTGGCCTCCCGCCGGGACGTGGTGGCCAGCATCCTGTTCCAGGCCGCTCAGAAGACCCGGGTGGTCTACACCCCCGCCTTCGGCTATCAGTCCGGCGACCACACCACTGACACGGGCACCGATAACTATTCCGCTTACAGCTCTCTGGGCTGGCTGAACTTCGGCCTGACCTATGCCAACGACGGCGTGGTCATCGGCAACCAGCAGACCGGCGAGAAGAACACCCGCCTGGGCTGGGCCGGCATTCAGAAGGCACACATTGACGGCAGCCCCATCAATCCCGGCATCGCCTACACCCCCTTCACCTGGGAGGACAAGTATGACGTGAGCACTGCGGGCACCATCGCGGTGGCCAGCGGCACTAATGCTAATGACGCCATCCTGGGTGACAACGACATCTTCAACCTGGAGACCGGCATCGACCTGTTCGGCCACAAGGTGAAGATCTGGTTCGACGGCCGCGGCAGCAGCTTCGACAACACCAAGGGCCGTCCCACCTACGCCTACTTCGACAAGGCCAAGACCGACGTTGTCTACGCCGACAACACCGCTCTGACCAACCCGAACACTGATGGCACCATCGACCTGTCCGACGCCATCGGCGGCACTGAGCTGAAGGTGGCCGGCAGCAAGACCGCCGTGTTCAGCAACTCCTTCGGCAAGTTCGGCAACGTGGATACTCCCGCCAATATTTATGGCGGCAGCTATGATAACACGGATGACGATGAGGTCAGCCTGGGCATCGGCAACGGCGTGGCCGTCAACGGCTACAACACTGGCACGTATGACGAGGCTTATTTCAGCCCCGTGGGTCTGTATAAGATCATCTCCAACAACAAGGACAACACCGTGGACGCGGTCATCGCTCTGAACATCGAGTCCTCTCAGATCACCGAGTCCAATGCTGTCAACCGCGTGCCCACCATCGGTGTGCCCGTGTACAACTGGGCTGTCAATCCCGAGGCTCCCGCCACCGGCTCTAACTTCATTGAGGGCGTCAAGGGCACCGCAGCCACGACGCCTTGGCATGACGACAACCTGAAGGCCGTTCCTGTGGCGAATACCGGCGTGATCACCGGCGTGCTGGCCAAGGACGCCCTGGTGGGCAACTCCGCCAGCGCCCTGGGCGACTACGAGATGGGCATCCACATCACCGGCACCACCCGCCGCAATGTCTCCGCCAACGAGGCCACCGCTATCAACAACGGTGACGCCGACGAGCTGGAGAGCTCTTACTTCCTGCTGAACAAGGTGACCGCCACCAAGGAGGGCAAGGTCGTTGCCTACAACCGTGCCGCCGGCACCGTCACCCTGGAGGACGGCACCGTGCTGCAGCGCTCCAAGTTCTATGACACCGTGGTGGTCAAGAACCCGGCGGACGGCACCGCCGCTCCCGCAGTCAGCGCCACCCAGGCCCCCATCAGCGCCATCCCCCAGGGCTGGGTCTTTGACAGTGGCGCCGCTAACGACCCCGTTCTGAACAAGTGGGTGGAGGGCTACGCCAACACCACTTACAAGTTCTACACCGACTATGAGGGCAAGTACCTGGGCGCTGAGCGCTCCTTCGGCGCCAGCTTCCTGTACGGCACCTATCTGGACTATGACCAGAAGACCAGCACCAGCACCTTCAACTACTACCTGACCGGCGTGAACCTGAACGGCGAGATCGAGACCGTGCCCGTCAGCAAGTTCTGGGCGGCCAAGACCAATGCCCCCGCCCTGATCCATCCCAGCGCTGGTTATGCCGGTCTGGACAGCATGAGCCTGGACAACATCACCAGCACCGCTCTGCTGGGCATCCCCTTCCGTGATTCCACCAGCGGCGGCCAGAACAACGGTCTGGGCGAGGGCCTGTACACCGGCTTCACCGTGAACAGCGGCGTTGTGGACAGCATCATCCTCGATTCCAACACCGACCGCAACGAGCATCTGGCCAACATGGCCCGCCTGGGCATCAAGTACGCGGGTTATCAGGCCAATGACGGCACCACCGACAATCCCGCTTTCGACATCCGGGAGATCGACATCACTCGGGAGGACGTCATCCTGGGCGCCCGCGAGACCATCAACAGCCGCGACCGGGCTGCCGCGGGCGTGACGGGCCAGGCCAACAACAGCAACAAGTACTTCACCGAGGCCACCAAGTTCATCCTGGTGGAGGGCTTCGGCACCGACAGCGTGAAGGCTGAGGTCTACAACGGCATCAGCGAGCTGCGTGGCAACGCCGCCCACGTGTTCATCAAGATGAACGGCGCTAACGATGCGGCCCACAATCCCACCACCATCAAGCTGAACGGCGCTTGGGGCCCCGTGGCCGCCAACCTGATGACCTACTACACCGAGAGCCCCTACACCTACGCTCAGAGCGGCGACACCGCCATGAAGATCGACACCATCATCCTGCCCAAGGAGGCGGTGTCCTGGAGCGGCGGTTCCGGCCTGTACTACGTGGGCAACCCCAACTACAGCATGATCAACAGCTGGGGCACCGACGCCTGGAAGTACGACCTGTATGAGGACGGCGAGCTGAAGCAGGTGTGGCTGACCAACGATCCCAGCGTGACTGCCGCCGATGTTGCTGCTGCTGGCGTTAACGGCAAGCCGGAGACCACTCAGCTGACCAAGGACACCTTCCTGAATCTGAAGGACACCGGCGAGAAGGCCAACGACGGTGAGCCCATCTACACCGCCGGTAACTACAGCGCTGCTGGCGTGTGGACCGCGGGCACCTATGTGACCGCCAACGCCGATCCGACCGCCGTGGGTACCGCCAACCAGTACACCATGTCGATCCAGAACGCTGCCAGCGGCGTGCGTTACTCCGCCGTGACCCGCGACGCCCAGACCGCCACCTTTGTCCAGTTCGTTGACAGTACCGGCGACACCGCCAATACCGCCAAGCTGTTCCGGGTGGCCGACGCCAAGGTGGTCAACCTGAACGAGGGCGCCAGGGCGAACACTGGGGCCAACATCACTGACGCGCTCAAGAACAAGTCCGGCGAGATCTGGCCGGGCATCACCGACCTGGCTACCCTGAACGAGGCCGGCTCCATCAGCCCCGTCACCGGGCGTATCTTGAAGGTCGCCGCCGTGGTGGATCCTGCGAACCCGCTGGTGGTCACCACCATCTACGTCTGCTGGGATCAGGCCAACTCCTGATCTGACGGGCAGTCAGAACACGCAAAGGCTCTAAAAAAGCCCCCCGGGAATTTCCCGGGGGGCTTTTCCAGCGCTCAGACAAAGGCAACATAGCCGCAGGAGGCGTAGGCCCCATCGTGGTGGAACCCGCCCTCCACGATGTACAGGCCGCTGTAAGGGTGGTAATCCTTGTGGATCAAGAGGTGCCCCCCGCTGCCGTTGGTCACATAGAGCAGAAGGGGGGTGAAGCCCAGGTTTGCCGTGGTGCTCCCATTACCGGCGCTGCCAAACACGATCTTGTGGGCCTCGATCGTCTGGATCCTCCGGTCCAGGGCAGCGTCGGCATCGGCCCGGGCCCGGGCCTCGGCGGCGTCGGCATCGGCCCGGGCCTGAGCCTCGGCGGCGTCTGCGGCTTGCCGGGCGCCGGTCTCAGCCTTCAGCGCCCCCTCCACCTTCTCCATGTTGTCGTTCAAGGGGTCCGGGGAAAAGGTGTCGTCCTTTTCGATCAGGTTCAGCTTGTACTTATTTGTCTGTTGCATCTTTTATCCCTCCCAACGGGGAGGGATAACGCCCCCGGCGTTGCCCGCTCCAATGCAAGAAAAGATCCCCCGCTGGGGGATCTTTTCTCAGAAATACGCCCTCGGTGCAACCTTGCACGTCACTGGTACGCCCGGTACAAGAAGGTGACGATCTGCCCCCGGTCGCACAGCTGCTGGGGGGAGAAGGAATCGGCCGAGGTGCCGTTGGTGATCTCCTCCGCCACCGCCCAGCCCACCGCCTGGGCATAGGGGGCGCTGTCGGGCACATCGTCAAAGCGCTCCGCCCCGCTGTCCGGCCGGTCGAAGGCGCACCAGAGATAGCGCACCGCGTCCGACCGGGCGCACCCGGCCTGGGGGTCGAAACCGGGCTCCAGCATGTCCAGCTCCTGGGCCCAGCGGACCGCCGGAGCGTAGTACTCCCCGCCCAGGGCCAGAGAGGCGTCGCCGTAGGACGCCGGTTCGCCCGCCGCCCGCCACAGGAAGGTGAGGATCTCGGCGTGGGTGCAGGTCCGGCCGGGGGAGAAGGAATCGGCGGAGGTGCCGTTGGTGATCTCCTCCTCCACCGCCCAGTCCACCGCCTGGGCGTAGTACGCCTCCGGCAACACGTCCCGGAAGGGAGAGGAGCCGCTGACGGCGGGACCCACCGCCGTGGAGCCGGGATCGGGCTCCACGTAGTCACCGGCGCTGAGGGCGGGCCAGCCCTCGGTGTACAGCCCCTTCTCGCCCTCGTCGTAGGTGTAGGACACCCGGATGCCCTTCCGGTCCACCGTCCAGGTCCGCTCCGAACCGGACGCCCCGGCCAAAAACAGCTTGTCCTCCGCGCCGATCATCCCCGTATCGCAGTTGGTCAGGTCGGCCAGGTAGTACCGCCCGTCCTCCATGCGGACCACGTTCCACATGTGGTCGCCGCCGCCCATGGTGCCGCTGACCAGATAGCAGGCCACGTCCCCGCCAAAGTCGGACAGGTCGCACAGGTACTTGAACGCTTTGGCGTAGCCCTCGCACACCACGTTGGTGTCCTTGTCGCCGTCGAACACCGCCACGGCCTGCCAGGGGTCGCCGTAGGGCACCGCGCCGTCCAGCGCCCCCATGTCATAGGCCGTCAGGGCGCAGATCTCCTCCCGGTAGGCCGTCAGCTTGCCGTAGTCGGACTTGTCCGCGTGCTTGGCCACGATGGCCCGGGCGTTGTCCGCCGCCCGTCCGGCGGCGGCGATCTTGGCGGGATCGACGCGGTGCTCGCCGCTCCCCCGGTAGTCCTGGGACACCTGGAAGCGGATCGTCAGGTTCCGGATGAACGCCCGGTCGCCCTGTCTGGTCTGGGCGAAGTCCCAGGAGTACTGGTTCCCCTTCCAGAACAGGTCGAAGGGCAGGTCGGCGGCCAGGCAGCCGTACACCCGCCTGATGTGGAGGGACTGGCTGAACCGCTTTTCCAGCTTGGCCAGCACGTCCGACCGGCCGTCCCCCGCCGCGTCCAGCTCCTTCAGGCTCCAGCTCAGGCTGTTCAGGTCGGGGATGCGGAACTCGGTGCTGGTCCTGGCGCCCTGGGCCACCTTGACGATCTCCGCCTTCAGGTAGTCGTACACCTCCCGGTCCGCGCCGGTGAGGCGGCTCCCGGCGGAGGCGTCCGCCGCCGCGGCCTGGGCCGGGGCGGGCAGCAGGACGGCGGTCAGCACCAGCGCCAGCAGCGCGGATATCCATCGTTTTCTCATGGGTCTCTCCTTTTCTCTCCCGCCTGAAGGGCGGTTTTTGTCACTTCTTTCCTATCTTACCAGACCCTCTAGGGAATTACAAGAGGAAGAAACTGCCGCCCCTCCGGGAAAGAGGGGCGGCAGTTTCTTCCTGCTCAGATGACCCGCATCCGGATGACGCCGGGCACCCTGCTGATGTCCTCGATGGCCTTGGCGTCCACCTTGGAGCCCGCGTCCACCATGGTGTAGGCGTACTCCCCCTTGGACTTGTTGGTCATGTTCTCCACATTGACCCCGTCCTTGGACAGCTGGGTGGTGATCTGGGCGATCACCGCGGGGACGTTGCGGTGGATCACGCACAGCCGCTGGACGCCGGAGCGCTCCATGATCACGTTGGGGAAGTTGACGGAGTTCTTGATGTTGCCGTTCTCCAGGTAGTCCCGCAGCTCGTTGGCCGCCATGACGGCGCAGTTGTCCTCGCTCTCCGGGGTGGAGGCCCCCAGGTGGGGGATCGCCACCACGCCCTCGGCCAGCGCGATCTCGTTGTCGGGGAAGTCGGTGACGTACCGGGCCGCCTTGCCGGACTTCAGCGCGGCGATCATGTCGGCGTTGTTCACCAGCCCGCCCCGGGCCATGTTGACGATCCGCACCCCGTCCTTCATCTTGGCGATGGCGGCGGCGTTGACGGTGTCCTTCGTGGCCTCCATATAGGGCAGGTGGAGGGTGATGTAGTCGGAGTTGGCGAACAGGGCGTCCAGCTCCTTCACTACCTTGATGTGCCGGTCCAGCCGGAGGGCGGCGTCCACCGACAGATAGGGGTCGTACCCGTACACGTCCATGCCCAGGGACAGGCCGATGTTGGCCACCAGCGCGCCGATGGCCCCCAGACCCACCACGCCCAGGGTCTTGCGGTACACCTCGGGACCCACGAAGGCGGACTTGCCCTTCTCCACTGCGGCGGCCAGGTCCACGCCGGGGGTGCGGGCCTGCTCCTTCACCCACTGGGCCCCGCCGATGATGTCCCGGGAGGCCAGCAGCATGGCGCACAGCACCAGCTCCTTCACGGCGTTGGCGTTGGCCCCGGGGGTGTTGAACACCACGATGCCGTTTTCGGAGCAGCGCTCGATGGGGATATTGTTCACCCCCGCCCCGGCCCGGGCGATGGCCCACAGGCTCTTGGGGAACTCATAGTCTTGGAGCTTGGCGGAGCGGACCAGGATGGCGTCCTCGCGATCCACGCCGTCGCCGACGGCATAGCTCTCGGCGGGCAGGCGCTCCAGGCCCACCGCCGCGATCTTGTTCATGGTCTTGATATTGAACATGGTGTTCACCTCATAAAAACAATAGTTGGTCGAATGCTCCCCGCAAATCGGCCTTACGGGCGGTTCAGTTGTTTTTGTCGAATTCCTTGATAAAGTCCGCCAGCTTCTCCACGCCCTCCACGGGCATGGCGTTGTAGATGGAGGCCCGCATACCGCCCACGTTCCGGTGGCCCTTCAGGTTGGTGAACCCGGCGGCGGCGGCCTCCTTGACGAACTTGGCGTCCAGCTCCTCGCTCACCGAGCGGAAGGTGACGTTCATGTCCGACCGGGAGCCGGGCAGGGCGGGGCAGGTGAACAGCCGGGAATCGTCCAGCACGCTGTAAAGGAGCTGCGCTTTCCCGTGCTTGATCTTCTCCATGCCTTCCACGCCGCCTTTGGAGTCCAGCCACTCCAGCACCAGCCCCAGCATGTAGATGCACCAGCAGGGGGGGGTGTTGTACATGGAGTCCTTGTCGATCATGGTCTTGTAGTTCATCATCAGCGGGGTATAGGGCAGCTCGTGGCCCGCCAGATCCTCCCGGACGACGGCGATGGTCAGCCCCGCCGGGGCCAGGTTCTTCTGGGCGCCGCCGAAGATGATCCCGTACTTGCTCACATCCACCGGCCGGGACAGGAAGTCGGAGGACATGTCGCACACGATGGGCACATCGCCGGTGTCGGGCACGTACTGCCATTCGGTGCCGTAGATCGTATTGTTGGCGCAGTAGTAGAAGTAGCTGGCCTGGGGGTCCAGCTTCAGCTGATCCTGGGCGGGGATATAGGTGTGGTTTTTGTCCTCGCTGGTGGCGGCAAGGCCGATCTCGCCGTATTTTTTGGCCTCTTTGTAGGCGATGCTGGAGAAATTGCCCGTGACGGCGTAGTCCGCCTTCCCCGTTTTGCCGATCAGGTTCAGCGGGACCATGGAGAACTGGCCGGAGGCCCCGCCCTGCAAAAACAGCACCTTATAGTTGTCGGGCACCCGGAACAGCCGGATGAAGCTGGCCTTGGTGTCATCGAAGATCTTCTGGAACACCTTGGAGCGGTGGCTCATCTCCATCACGGACATGCCGGAGCCCTGGTAGTTGGCGATCTCGCTCCCCGCCCGCTCCAGCACCTCCAGGGGCAGCATGGACGGACCGGCGGAGAAGTTGTAGACGCGCTGAGTTCCCATATCTCTTCCTCCTTGAATGTCCCCGCCCCTCTGGCGGACGCGGGGTCCGACTGGAATTTTATTGCTTTAGCGTATTGTACATTATATGTTGCCCACGCCCCCACTGTCAATCACCAGAAAGGCCAAAAAAGCCCCCCCAGGCGGGGGGGCTTTGTGTATTTCTGATACGAGGAGAAACTTTTCCGCGATGTGGCCCCGCCCCGCCTGTCCGCGGCGCGCAGCTTCGCCCCGGCCCGGGCAGGACCCGCGCCGCTCACGACGGCCCGGACGCCTTGGTTTTCAGCATTCTGGTGGCGTTCAAGATGGCGATCACGGCCACCCCCACGTCGGCGAACACCGCCCCCCACATGGAGGTCATTCCCAGCGCCCCCAGCAGCAGGAACAGGGCCTTCACCCCCAGGGCGAACACGATGTTCTCCTTCACGATCCACAGGCACTTGCGGGCGATGTCCATGGCCCGGGCCAGCTTGGCGGGGTCGTCGTCCATGAGCACCACGTCGGCGGCCTCGATGGCGGCGTCGGAGCCCATGGCCCCCATGGCGATGCCCACGTCCGCCCGGGAGAGCACCGGGGCGTCGTTCACCCCGTCCCCCACATAGGCCAGCACGCCCTTGGCGCTCTTGCGCTCCAAAAGGGCCTCCAGCCGGTCCACCTTGTCCGCGGGGAGCAGCTGGGCGTGGACCTCGTCCAGCCCCAGCTCCTCCGCCACCGCCTCGCCCACGGCCTGGCTGTCTCCGGTGAGCATGACGGTGCGGATGCCCCGGCTCTTCAGCGCCCGGATGGCGGCGGGGGCGGTGGGCTTCACCCGGTCGGCGATCACGGCGCAGCCCAGATACCGCCCCTCCCGGGCCACGTGGACCACCGTGCCCACCCGGTCGCAGGGCTGGAAGTCGATGTGCTCCCGCCTCATCAGCTTTTCGCTGCCCGCCAGCACCCGCCTGCCGTCCACCAGGGCGGACACGCCGTGGCCGGGGATCTCCTCCACGCCGGTCACCCGGCCGGGGTCGATCTCCCTGCCCAGGGCCCGGCGCAGGGACTGGGCGATGGGGTGGGATGAGTGGCGCTCCGCCAGGGCGGCGCACTCCAGCAGCTCCCCCTCGGCAACGCCGGGGGCGGGGAGCAGGGCGGACACCTGGAACTCCCCCTGGGTGAGGGTGCCCGTCTTGTCGAACACCACCGTCTCCGTCTTGGCCAGCAGCTCCAGATAGCTGCCCCCCTTCACCAGGATCCCCTGGGCGGAGGCCCCGCCGATGCCCCCGAAGAAGGACAGGGGGATGGAGATCACCAGGGCGCAGGGGCAGGAGATCACCAGGAAGGTGAGGGCCCGGTGGACCCAGACGCCCCACTCCCCTGTGACCAGGGAGGGGACCACCGCCAGGGCCAGGGCGGCGAACACCACGGCGGGGGTGTAGTACCGGGCGAAGCGGGTGATGAAGTTCTCCGCTTTGGCCTTTTTGGAGGCGGCGTTCTCCACCAGGTCCAGGATCTTGGCCACGGTGGACTGGCCGAACTCCTTGGTGACCCGGGCCTTCAAAAGCCCGGTGAGGTTGACGCAGCCGGACAGCAGCTCGCCCCCCTCCGCCACGTCCCGGGGGGCGGACTCGCCGGTGAGGGCGGCGGTGTTCAACGCGGAAGCGCCCTCCAGCACCACGCCGTCCAGGGGGACCTTCTCGCCGGGGCGGATCACGATGGTCTCGCCCACCGCCACCTCCTCCGGGTCCACCTCCAGGATCTGGCCGTCCCGCTCCACGTTGGCGCTGTCGGGCCGGATGTCCATGAGCTGGGCGATGGACTGCCGGGACCTGCCCACTGCCACGCTCTGGAACAGCTCGCCCACCTGGTAGAACAGCATGACCCCCACCGCCTCGGCGTACTCCCCCAGCACAAGCGCGCCGACGGTGGCCACGCACATGAGGAAATTCTCGTCAAAGACCTGGCCGTGGCCGATGTTGCGGACGGCCTTCCACAGGATGTCCCAGCCGATGATGAGGTAGGGCACAAGATACATCAGGAATTTGAGCCCGAGCCCGCCATAGACGTATGCTGTATAGCCTGTCTCCACCCAATCAGCGGGCGGGGCCCATTCTCCGGTGAGATCGATCACCCAGCGGTCTCCCGGATAGATCTGATCCGGGAGGAGGCTCACCACGATCAGCAGCACCGCCGCGATGAGGATGCGGATCAGCGTCTTTTTTTGCTTCCTAGTCATAAAATCAACTCCTAACGCGGATGTACAGTCCGCTGTCGTCGGGGCAGGCTGCATATCGCTCATTTCCGCCTACGGCGGAAAATCGCTCATTCCGCTGCCCCTCCTCTCCCCACCGGACCCGCTTCGCCGGGCTTCGGCGGGGGCCCCAGTTGTCATGCCTTGCAGGTGCCCGCTCGGCGCTTCTCCGTTGTCACGCTTCGCAGACGGCTGGGCGCTCGGTCGCTTTCGCTTCGACTCGGATGAAAAACAGATCTGCTTCGCAATTCTTGGTTTTTCATCCTCGCTCCGCTCCAAGCTCCCTCACAGCCGCCCGCTCAGCGCTTCTTCGTTGTCACGCTTCGCAGACGGCTGGGCGCTCGGTCGCTTTCGCTTCGACTCGGATGAAAAACAGATCTGCTTCGCAATTCTTGGTTTTTCATCCTCGCTCCGCTCCAAGCTCCCTCACAGCCGCCCGCTCAGCGCTTCT